>JBDGYA010000144.1:0-4744 GCA_039584325.1 Gemmatimonadota bacterium | reverse complement strand
GCAGGGGACCGTCTCCATTGTCAACGGTACGTATACCGCGGAGGGCCCGGTCGAAGGCGACCAAATGTCCCTCACCGGCCCGGACAGCGTGACCTGGGTGCTCCAGAAGCAGTGAGCGCGGAGCAACTCACGTTGGCACATCGTCCCGCCCGGCCCGTGCCGGGCGGTGTTTGCCTCGGGCGCGCGGACCACAGAGGCCACAGCGAGGTCATCCCATTCCCTCACAAGCGGTTACGCGCGTCTGCCGTTGCTTCAGCCGCGCCATCTCACGCTTCAAGCGCCCCGACTCACGCCTCAGGCGGCCTCCCTCACGCTTCGGGGAGCCTCCCTCACGCTTCAGGGAGCCTGCCTCACGCTTCAGGGTGCTTGCCTCACGCTTCAGAGAACCTGCCTCACGCTTCAGGGAGCCTGCCTCACGCTTCAGGGAGCCTGCCTTACGCTTCAGGGAGCCTGCCTCACGCTTCAGGCGCCGCGACTCACGCTTCAGGGGGCCCGACTCGAGCTTCAGGCGAGGCGTCTGAAACGACATCCCGCCGGCCTTGAGCCTCGTTCCTCACGGTCTCGGTCTTTGCAATCGACTCGGACTCGGCTACAATTCCCAGCCACTCGTCGGCTTTCCCTTCATTACACAGGGTCGGCATGACCAAGTTCCGCATCTTCCTCCTCGCCCTCGGCGTCCTCCTGATCGGCATCCAGCTCGTTCCCGTCAGTCGCACCAACCCTCCTGCCATGGGTGAGGTCGACGCGCCGGCCGAGGTCGTGGCCGTCCTGGAAGAGTCGTGCTACGACTGCCATTCGCACGAAACGCGGTGGCCCTGGT
Organism: Gemmatimonadota bacterium; assembly: GCA_039584325.1. Lineage (GTDB taxonomy): Bacteria > Gemmatimonadota > Gemmatimonadetes > Gemmatimonadales > GWC2-71-9 > JAOTVV01. The sequence continues at coordinate 3,924 of JBDGYA010000144.1, read as the reverse complement.
ATGCCTACGTCGCACCCGTCTCGTGGCTCGTCGCGCACGACGTGGACGAGGGCAGGGAGCACCTCAACTTCTCAGCCTGGAGCCAGTACGATGCGGAAGAGCGCGCGGAGAAGCTCGAGGAGATCTGGGAGGAGGTGGACGAAGGGAAGATGCCCCTCGACAAGTACGTGTGGCTGCACTCCAACGCGCGGCTCACCAATGCCGATCTCGAGGTACTGCGGACGTGGGTGCACGCGTCGGAGCCGACTGCGCCGGAGGAGCCTACTGATCCGGACCAGAGCACCGATCCTGAACAGCGCTGAGGGAGGTCCCATGCTCGAGCGACCCTGTCGTCATCACCGGGGCACGCCCCCGCGCCTGTCCCTGGTGCTGGCGGCCGTTCTGGGGGTGCTGCCCGCAACGCCCGCCGCCGCGCAAACCGTGGCCGACGTGTTCCCGTCCGTGAGCGACGCGGTCGTGGTCGTGCAAACCTCGCAAACCGAGTATCCGACCGGCAGCCCCGTGGCACCGGTGAGTGTGGGCGGCCTGGGCTCGGGAGTGCTGATCGCCCCGACGCAGGTCTTCACTGCCGCGCACGTGGTGCAGGCAGCGGACGAAGTTGAAGTGGTCTTCCCCTCCGGCGAGCGGATCGGCGCGCGCGTGGTCTCCTCGCGCACGATGCAGGACGTCGCCCTCCTCGAGCTCGCGCGCGCCCCGAGGGGCGTCACCCCGGCGCCCCTCGGCGATTCCGACAGCGTGGTGGTGGGGGAGCAGGTGTTCGTCGTCGGCGCACCCTTCGGTGTGAGTCACACGCTCACCGTGGGCCACGTCAGCGCCCGACGCACTGCGCCGGGGATGTTCGGCGGGGTCGGATCGATCGAGCTGCTGCAGACCGACGCCGCCATCAACCAGGGCAACTCCGGCGGGCCGATGTTCAACCTGCGCGGTGAGGTCGTTGGCATCGTCAGCTACATCATCACCCAGTCGGGCGGCTTCCAGGGACTCGGCTTCGCGGTGACGTCGAACCTCGCGCGCGGGGTGCTGCTCGAGGAGCCCAGCTTCTGGACCGGCATCGAGTCGCTGCCCACCGCGGGCCTCCTGGGAGAGCTGCTCAACGTTCCGCCGGCGACGGGCGGCGTCCTGGTTCAGCGCGTCGCCCAGGGGTCTGTCGCGGACGTGCTCGACGTTCGGCCCGGAACGATCCCGGCCACGATCGCCGGAGAGGAGATCCTGCTCGGCGGTGACATCATCATCGCGGTGCAGGGCATCCCGCTCGGGCCCGAGTTCGAGAACGTCGGCCGGATCCGCGATGCCGTGGCGATCGTCCCACCGGGGCTGCCGGTGCAGATGACGGTGCTCAGAGACGGAAAGCGGCTCGAGCTCAGCGGACCCAACCCGCGGCGCTAGCGCGCTCGAGCACTAGAACGCCACGAACGCCGCAGCCGAGACGGCGGCCTGCGACATGAGTTGCCCGCTCACGCTCACGACGCAGGCGCCGGGGAGGCGGCAGAACACCTCGGTCTCGTCGGAGAAGAGCGTGAAGAACAGTCGCGCGTCCGCCCGGAGACCGAAGCGGCGCGCGAAGTACGCCTTGCCGCCGCCCACGAACGAGAGTGAGAAGCGGGTCACGCCGGACAGCTCGGTGTCCGTGGGATCGAAGAAGGTGATGCCGGCGGTGGCACCGCCAAACGGACGCACCGTGCCGGTGGCCGGTTCGTACAGACCGCCGAGGTGCAGGTACTGCGCGGTGACGTCGAGCAAGCTGTCCGCCGGTAGCGACGGTTGCGACAGCGTGACGGTCGTCGTCTGACGGCTGTACAGGATCTCGGCGAGGCCGTCGCCCCGGACCCAGACGTCGAGCAACCCGCCCCACGCGAGCGCGGGCTCGAAGCCGAGCCGGCCCGCATCGGTGTTCAGGGTGCCGCCGAACTGCCACCCCGCGAACGGTCCGATCTCGACGCGCTGCGCCTGCGCCGCCGTGGGGCCCAGGGCCGCGGCGGTGGCGCTCAGAACCAGAAGCTGAGCAATCCGAGTCATCGGAGATCCTCCCGGACGGCAGGCGGGGGGTTGACGGGCACCGGCGCGCGGTGCGCATCTTTGTGGACCCCAAACACATTACCTCGAACCGCCGGAGAACTCCATGATGGTCGGACGCGTCGCCGCCATGTTCGCTCTCGTCACGGTCCTCGGGCCGCCGCTCCGCGCGCAGGTCGAGGGCGGCGTGCACGGTGCGATGAACTCCGGACTCGTGTCCGGCGAGGCCACGCTCGGTATCGGCGGCCGCGTGGGCGCCTACGTGTTCCGCACCGGCGACTTCGCCGTGAGGGCGGACGGCCAGTTCGACTACTTCTTCGCGAGCTGCGCTCTGCCGGACGTCAGCTGCTATGCCTGGCACGGGCAGGTCAACCTCGTGGGCACGCGCAAGCTCGGGGAGCCGCTCCTCGGCTATGCGGGTGTCGGGGGTGCGTATCAACGCTTCCGCTTCAGCACCAGCGGCGGTGCCGATCCGACCGACGACAGCTTCGGCCTGAATCTGATCGTGGGCGCGCAGCTTCCGGTGGTACGCGCGGTGCGGCCGTTCTTCGAGGCCAAGTACGCCATCTTCGAGGGCACGAACAACCAGTTGGTGCTCGCACTGGGGATCCTGTTCAGCTCGGCCAAGGTCGTCGAGGAGGAGTTCTAGGGGATGCTCAGCGGAGCACGCGCTCCAGCGGCACCTCGCCGCTTCGGGACAGGCTGACCCACCGCTCGTCCACAGGGGTCCCCACCAGCACGCGGCCGGTGAGGGTGTAGCCGACGGCCCTCCTGTCCAGCAGGCTGCGCGCGGCGGCGCCGACGGCGGCCCACCCGAACTCCAGTCGCAGGGCGAGCGACGTGTCGGCTTGCGCCGGCAGCGCCCACGGCGTGTCGCGCGCCACCTCGCCGAATCGCACATCCTCCAACTCCACCTCCGCTGCGATCTGCCGGCCCTGAATGCGGTAGGCATTGGGGTTGTGCACGTCGAGCACGATCTCGAGGCTGCCACCGGCCAGATCGAGGCCGGTCACCCGCACGGCCGAGAGGGCGACGTCCGGCTCCGCGAAGGTGAACTGCTGCGCGAGGGCGCAGGCGCCGGTGAGGGCGAGCGCCCCGAACGCGACACGGCGGGCAAAGCGGGGAATGGCGAGCGGGATGATGGCCATTAGACGTCCTGTCCGGCATGGGGTACTGGCACGCTTCGGTAAAGCGAGTATACTGTATAGAGGGCGGGGCCGTGGCTGGGTGGATGCGCGGCCCTAACATTACTGAGCGACTTCCCCTTGACGGGAAGCACTCTCCCATCTACTCTTCTGTGCTTGCCGAGATCTTTTCGGTTTCGGCGTGCTGCTCTTTGACAACTGACGGTTTGGGGATCATGAGGAGTGCGGCCCCATTTGAGGTCGATGGGCGGTCGGACGCCCGCGACCGAGGGGACCAAAATCCGATCATTGATTCCGACGACGACGATCGTTCGGATGAGAGCTAATCGAGCTTTTCTCTTGGAGAGTTTGATCCTGGCTCAGGACGAACGCTGGCGGCGTGCTTAACACATGCAAGTCGCACGAATGATGGAGAGCTTGCTCTTCATCGTTAGTGGCGAACGGGTGCGTAACACGTGAGCAATCTGCCTTTCGGTGGTAGTGGCGAACGGGTGCGTAACACGTGAGCAATCTGCCTTTCGGTGGGGGATAGCCGGCCTAACGGCCGGGTAATACCGCGTACGACCTCGAACTCGCATGGGTTTGGGGTGAAAGCGGGCGCAAGCTCGCGCCGGAAGAGGAGCTCGCGACCTATCAGCTTGTTGGTGAGGTAACGGCTCACCAAGGCGACGACGGGTAGCTGGTCTGAGAGGATGATCAGCCACATTGGGACTGAGATACGGCCCAGACTCCTACGGGAGGCAGCAGTGGGGAATATTGCGCAATG
>JBDGYA010000064.1:0-15767 GCA_039584325.1 Gemmatimonadota bacterium | reverse complement strand
TCTGCACCTCCGTGATCGCCGCCGTCAACGTCGTCTTCCCATGATCCACGTGCCCGATCGTCCCCACGTTCACATGCGGCTTCGTCCGCTCAAACTTTGCCTTGGCCATGGCTCCGCTTCCCGTGCTGGTGGCTCGCGCTGAGTGTCGCGCTCAGCGACTCGTGATTTCCTCGACCATGCTCTTGGGGGCCTCCGCGTAGTGCGAGAACTGCATGGAGTACACGGCACGCCCCTGACTCACCGAGCGGAGTGTCGTCGAATAGCCGAACATCTCCGCGAGGGGCACGCTGGCCCCGATGACCTGCGCTTTTCCGCGCTGGGTCATGCCGCCGATCTTGCCTCGGCGGCTGTTGAGATCACCGATCACGTCGCCCATGTAGTCGGACGGCGTGATGACCTCCACATCCATGATGGGCTCGAGCAGGATCGGCTTGGCCTTCTGCGCCGCCTCCTTGAACGCCATCGAGCCGGCGATCTTGAACGCCATCTCACTGGAGTCCACGTCGTGGAAGCTCCCGTCGACCAGCTCGACCCGAACGTCCACGACGGGATACCCGGCGATCACGCCGTTCTCGAGTGCTCCCTTCACACCCTGCTCGACGGGCCCGATGTACTCGCGAGGGATGGCGCCGCCCACGATCCGGTCCTCGAACAAGAACCCCTGCCCCGGCTCCACCGGCTCGAGGTGGATCACGACGTGCCCATACTGGCCCCGGCCGCCGGTCTGCCGCACGAACTTGCCTTCCACATACTCCACACGCTCGCGGACGGTCTCGCGGTACGCGACCTGCGGCCGGCCGACATTCGCCTCGACCTTGAACTCGCGCTTCATCCGGTCGACGAGGATCTCGAGATGCAGCTCGCCCATGCCCGAGATGATCGTCTGACCCGTCTCCTGATCCGTCCGCACCTGGAAGGTCGGGTCCTCCTCCGAGAGCTTCTGGAGCGCCGTCGCCAGCTTGTCCTGATCGGCCTTGGTCTTGGGCTCGATCGCCACGGAGATCACCGGCTCGGGGAACCGCATCGCCTCCAGAATGACCGGATCGTCGGGATCACACAGGGTATCGCCGGTGCGGGTGTGCTTCAGGCCGATCGCGGCGGCGATGTCACCCGCCCGCACCTGCTCCAGCTCCTCCCGCTTGTTCGCGTGCATCTGCAGCAGGCGACCGATCCGCTCCCGGCCGTCCTTCGTGCTGTTGTGGACGTACGAGCCCGAATCGAGCATGCCCGAGTAGACCCTGAAAAAGGTCAGCTTCCCGACATACGGGTCGGTCGCGATCTTGAACGCCAGCGCGCTGAATGGCGCGTCGTCGCTCGCCACCCGCTCGACGAAGGTCTCGTCGTGGTGCGGCAGATGCCCCGTCATGGCGGGTACATCGAGCGGGCTGGGCAGATAGTCGGTGATGCCGTCCAGCAGCCGCTGCACCCCTTTGTTCTTGAAGGCGGCGCCGCAGAAGACGGGGACCACGGCATTCGCCAGCGTCGCCTTCCGCACGGCCCGTCGGATCTCGTCCTCCGTCAGCTCCTCACCATCCAGGTACTTGTGCAGCAGATCCTCGTCGTGCTCGACGGCGGCTTCGATCAGCTCGTGGCGCAGCTCGGCGACCTTCTCCTTGAAGACCTCGGGCACCGGTCCTTCCACCCAGTTGACGCCGAGGGAGCCCTCATCGTACACGACCTCGACCTGACGGACTACGTCGATCAGGCCGGTGAACAGCTCCCCGCCACCCAGCGGATACTGCACCGGGACGGCCTTCACGCCGAGCCGCTCGCGCATCATCGACACACAGCGGTCGAAGTCGGCCCCGACCCGGTCCATCTTGTTCACGAAGGCGATGCGGGGCACGCCGTACCGGTCCGCCTGCCGCCACACGGTCTCGGTCTGCGGCTCCACGCCGGCGACGGCATCGAGCACCGTCACCGCCCCGTCCAGCACGCGCAGCGAGCGCTCCACCTCGACCGTGAAGTCGACGTGCCCCGGTGTATCGATGATGTTGATCTGGAACAGCTCGTCGAAGCGCTTCCACTCGCAGAAGGTCGCGGCGGACGTGATCGTGATACCGCGCTCCTGCTCCTGTTCCATCCAGTCCATGGTGGCCGTGCCGTCATGGACCTCACCGATCTTGTACGTGCGGCCGGTATAGTACAGGATGCGCTCGGTCGTAGTCGTCTTACCGGCATCGATGTGGGCCATGATGCCGATATTCCGAGTCTTCTCGAGTGATCTCGCTCGCCCCATAATCATCAGTTCGCTCTAGCGCGATCCGCCACCCCGCCCGCCGCCCAGGGGCAGCGAAAAAACGGGGCGACCGTCGTCCGTCGTGGCGGACAGGTCTCGCTCCGCGTCCGGCCGGGAGTTGCCTCCCTGCGCCGCCGGGTCCCCGGAAGCCGGGTCCCGGAAGGTCCTCTAGTGGACGGCAGCCGCCATGCGGCCGCGCGTCCGTCCTACCACCGGTAGTGCGCGAAGGCTCGGTTCGCCTCCGCCATCCGGTGGGTATCCTCTCGCTTCTTCACCGAGCTACCGTCACCCTTGCTGGCGGCGATCAGCTCCCCCGCAAGCCGCTCGGCCATCGAGCGCTCACCGCGGCCGCGGGCGTACTGAACGATCCACCGCATCGCCAGCGCAGTGCGCCGGTCCGGCCGCACCTCGATCGGCACCTGGTACGTGGCACCACCCACCCTGCGACTCTTCACCTCGACGGCCGGCTTCACGTTGTTCAGCGCCTGCTTGAACACCTGTACACCGGGCTGGCCGGTGCGCTGCTCGATGAGGTCCATCGAGTCGTAGAACACGCGCTCGGCCACCGACTTGCCGCCGTCCCGCATCAGACGATTCACGAACTTCGTGACCGTCTGGCTATCGTACCGCGGATCGGCCGGGGCTGTGCGCTTGACCGCTCGCTTGCGCCGGCTCACTTGGGCCTCTTCGCACCGTACTTGGAGCGCCCCTGCCGCCGGTCGTTCACACCCGCGGCGTCCAGCGTGCCACGGATGATGTGGTAGCGCACGCCCGGCAGGTCCTTCACTCGGCCGCCCCGGATGAGCACGATGCTATGCTCCTGCAGGTTGTGCCCCTCACCGGGGATGTAACTCGACACCTCGAAGCCGTTCGTGAGCCGCACTCGCGCCACTTTTCGGAGCGCCGAGTTCGGCTTTTTCGGCGTCGTCGTGTAGACGCGCGTGCACACGCCACGTTTCTGCGGGTTTCCCCGGAGCGCCGGCGCCTTGTCCGTCTTCGAGACTCTCGCCCGCCCTTGGCGGACCAACTGATTGATCGTCGGCATGAACCTGCAGTGTCTTGGTGACCGAAGTCCCTTCGCCAGTCCAATTATCCAATTCGGCGACAGAACTTAAAATTTAGACAGGGGCTTGGGCTAGGTCAAGGAGGGGAGGGCAGTTACGGACCGGGAAGGCGGGCCCCATGGGCCCACCTCCCCGGCTCCTGCCTATTGTTGCGGCGCCTCTGCTGTCCGCGAGGCCTGCTCGGCGCCCGCGGGCAGGAACGGGCTCGCGGCAGCACCCGCCACCTCCTCCCCCTCCACCGGTGGCGGGGGCGGGGGCTCGAAGCCCTCGGGCGTCTCGATCTCGAGCTCCGAGTACCGGTAGATGCCGGTCCCGGCCGGGATGAGATGCCCGATGATGATGTTCTCTTTCAGGCCCAGGAGATCGTCCTTCGCGCCACGGATGGCCGCGTCGGTCAGCACCCGTGTGGTCTCCTGGAACGACGCCGCCGAGATGAACGACTGCGTAGTGAGGGACGCCTTGGTGATGCCCAGCAGCAGCGGCTCACTGGTCGCCGGCCGGCCGTCCTTCTTGAGCACCCGGTCGTTTCGCTCCCGGAAGACGACCTTGTCCACGTGCTCGCCCTCGAGGAAGTCGGTCTCGCCCGGGTCGATGACCTTCACCTTCTGCAGCATCTGCCGGACGATGACGCCGATGTGCTTGTCGTTGATCTTCACGCCCTGCAGTCGGTACACCTCCTGCACCTCGTTCAGCAGGTACTCCTGCACGGCGCGTGGCCCCTTGATCCGCAGAATGTCGTGCGGATTCACCGGACCCTCGGTCAGCCGGTCGCCGGCAAAGACCCGGTCGCCCTCGTGCACCCGAAGGTGCTTCCCGGCCGGGACGTCGTACACCTGCGCCTCGCCGGTCTCGGGCTGCACGAAGATCTCGCGCTTGCCGCGCTTGATGTCGCCGAAGCGCACCGCGCCATCGATCTCGGAGATGGTCGCCGGATCCTTGGGCCGACGTGCCTCGAACAACTCCGCCACCCGAGGCAGGCCGCCGGTGATGTCGCGGGTGCGGTACGCCTCCCGCGAGATCTTCGCCAGCACGGTCCCGGCCGTCACGTCCTCGCCGTCCTCGATGGTGAGCTGCGCGCCTTCGGGGACGACATAGTTGCGGACGCGCCGCTCCTTGCCGCCCTTGATCTTTTGCACGATCTCGATGTGTGGGTGAAGCTTCTTCTCCCGGTCCTCCGTGATCACCCGCTGGCGGAGTCCCGTCATCTCGTCCAGCGACTCGCGGACCGTCTCATCCTCCACGATGTCCACGAACCGTACTTTCCCGCCGACGTCCACGATGATCGGGTTGGCATACGGGTCCCAGGCGAACAGAAGGTCGTCCTTCTTGACCGGCTGCCCGTCGGTCACCGCGAGCCGCGCGCCCAGGGGCACGTGGAACCGCGACCGGACCTGGTCGTCGTCGTCCTTCAGGATCAGCTCGCCATCGTACCCGGTCACGATGCGGGCCGCCTCGGAGGTCTCTACCACCGAGAGCCGGTCGCTGAACTCGAGCGTGCCCTCCAGCTTCGTCTTCCGGGTGGTCTCCTCGGCGATCCGCGCAGCTGTTCCGCCGATGTGGAACGTCCGCAGCGTGAGCTGCGTGCCGGGCTCACCGATGGACTGCGCGGCGAGGATGCCGACCGCCTCGCCCAGGTCGACCATCTGATTGGTGGCCAGGTTGCGGCCGTAGCACATCCGGCAGACGCCGCGCCGTGCCTCGCAGGTGAGCACCGAGCGGATCTTGACCTTCTCGATCCCGGAGTCCTCGATCGCGGTGGCGGATTCCTCATCGAGCAACTCACCCGCGGCAGCCAGCAGCATCGGGTCGCCATGCTCGTCCCGCTCGTGCGGGTCGAACACGTCCAGGGCGACCACGTTGCCAACGAGACGCTCTCGCAGCGGCTCGATGATGTCCTCACCCTCCTTGAGGGCCGACATCTCGAGGCCCAGGATCGTACCGCAATCCTCCTCCGTGATCGTGACGTCCTGCGCGACGTCCACCAGCCGTCGGGTGAGGTAGCCGGCATCTGCCGTCTTCAGCGCCGTATCGGCCAGACCCTTCCGCGCGCCATGCGTCGAGATGAAGTACTCGAGCACCGTCAGGCCCTCACGGAAATTCGACTTGATCGGGCTCTCGATCACCTCGCCGATGCCGCCGGTGAGCTTCTTCTGCGGCTTCGCCATGAGGCCACGCATGCCCGCCAACTGACGGATCTGATCGCGGCTCCCCCGAGACCCGGAGTCGAACATCATGTAGACCGGATTGAAGCCGCCCTTCGTGCGGGACAGGTTCCGGACCATGGCTTCGGCCACGTCGCTGTTCGCGTGGGTCCAGGCGTCGATCACCTTGTTGTACCGCTCACCGAACGTGATCTGTCCCGCCTGATAGGCGCGCTGGAACCGGTCGACACGGTCGCCAGCATCGCTGATGATCTGTTCCTTCTCCGCCGGAATCTCGAGATCCTCAACACCGATGGAGACGCCACCCACTGTCGCGTGCCGGAAGCCGAACTCCTTGAGCCGATCGAGGAAGACGACGGTCTCGGCGAGCCCGGCGCGCCGGTACGACTCGAAGACCAGCTCCGAGAGCGCCTTCTTGCGCATCACCTGGTTCTGGAAACCGATCTCGCCGACGAGCGTGGGTGGCAGAATGCTGTTGAAGATCACCCGGCCCGCCGTGGTGGCGATCCAGGGTCCCTCCCGCCCCTCGCGCTCCGGCGTCGCCGCTAGAATCTCTGGCGGGAGCAGGAACTTGATCGGTGTGTGATACGAGAACCGGCCGACTGCGATCCCGGACTCGACTTCCGCCAGCGCACCCAGGTACGGCGCGCGCTCCATCTGCTCGGCGACGTCCGCCGGGGGCTTCGTGAGGAAGTAGCACCCCAGCACCATGTCCTGGCTGGGCTCGGCCACCGGCCGCCCGTCGGACGGCTTCAGCACGTTGTTGCTCGCGATCATGAGCACCCGTGCCTCCAGCTGGGACTCGAACGACAGCGGCACGTGTACCGCCATCTGGTCGCCGTCGAAGTCCGCGTTGAACGCGGCGCAGACCAGCGGGTGGATCCGGATCGCCTTGCCCTCGACCAGCACCGGCTCGAAGGCCTGGATGCCCAGCCTGTGGAGCGTCGGCGCCCGGTTGAGCAGCACCGGGTGGTCCTGAATGATCTCTTCCAGGATCTCGTAGACCTCGGGGCTCTCCCGCTCCACGATCTTCTTCGCCCGCTTGACGGTCTCCGCGATCCCTTTCTCCACGAGCTTGTGGATGATGAACGGCTTGAACAGCTCGACCGCCATCGTCTTCGGCAGGCCGCACTGGTGCAACCGCAGTTCCGGCCCGACGACGATCACCGACCGGCCGGAGTAGTCCACGCGCTTGCCGAGCAGATTCTGGCGGAACCGCCCCTGCTTGCCCTTCAGCATGTCGGACAGGGACTTGAGCGGCCGCTTCCCACGCCCCCGAATCGCCTTGCTCCGACGACCGTTGTCGAACAGCGCGTCCACCGCTTCCTGCAGCATCCGCTTCTCGTTGCGGAGGATGACCTCGGGCGCACGGTGCTGAATCAGCTTCTGCAGCCGGTTGTTCCGGTTGATGACGCGACGATACAGGTCGTTCAGGTCGCTGGTCGCGAACCGACCGCCGTCCAGCGGCACGAGGGGCCTGAGGTCGGGTGGGATGACCGGCACGACGTCCAGGATCATCCAGGCCGGTGTGTTGCGCTCCTCGCCGCCCACGCCCGAGTTGCGGAACGCGTCGACGATCTTGAGCCGCTTCAGCATCTGCTTCTTGCGGTGCTGGCTGGTTTCCTGCTCAATGCCGCCACGGAGCTCGTCGGACACCTTGTCGACGTCCAACCGGTTCAGCAGCTCCCGGACCGCCGGCGCCCCGATGTCGGCGTGGAACGCCTTGTCGCCCTCTTCTTTCGCCTTGCGCCGCAGCCCCAGGTAGGTCTCCTCATCCAGCAGTTCCTGCGGCTTGACCTCCTGCTCGCCGGGTTCGATCACGACGTAGTTCGTGTAGTAGATCACCCGCTCGAGATCCCGCAACGTGAGATCGAGCAGGTTCCCCATCGGACTCGGCAGAGTCTTGAAGAACCAGATATGGGCCACCGGCACCGCGAGCTCGATGTGTCCCATCCGCTCACGGCGCACCTTGGACAGCGTCACCTCGACGCCGCAGCGGTCGCACACGACCCCGCGGTACCGGATCCGCTTGTACTTCCCGCAGTGGCACTCCCAGTCCTTCACCGGGCCGAAGATGCGCTCGCAGAAGAGTCCGTCCTTCTCCGGCTTGAACGAGCGGTAGTTGATGGTCTCGGGCTTGGTCACCTCGCCCCAGGACCACCAGTCGCGCTGGCCCTGCAGCGCGAGGCGCTCCCGCTCCTTGCCGTCCTTCGGGCCTCGGATCTCCTCGGGGCTCGCGATCCGGATCTGGATGAAGTCGAAGCTGGAGCCCCGTGCATCACGCGTGCTGCGAAAATCGATCATGTCCTACTCCTCGCCTTCTTCGGTGACGCCGAGCGTGACCTTGAGTCCCAACGCCTGCAGCTCCTTCACCAGCACGTTGAACGATTCCGGCGTACCCGGTTCGGGGAGATTCTGTCCTTTCACGACGGCCTCGTAGACGCGGCTCCGTCCGTTCACGTCGTCGGACTTCACCGTCAGCATTTCCTGCAGCGTGTGCGCCGCGCCGTAGGCCTCGAGCGCCCACACCTCCATCTCACCGAAACGCTGGCCGCCGAACTGCGCCTTGCCCGCGAGCGGCTGCTGGGTGACCAGGCTGTACGGGCCGATGGACCGCGCGTGGATCTTGTCGTCCACCAGGTGGGACAGCTTCATCATGTAGATGGACCCCACCGTGACCTCGGAGGCGAACCACTCACCGGTGCGCCCATCGCGCAGTTGGGCCTTGCCTGCGGGTCGGAGCCCGGCGAGCCGGAACAGCTCCTCTGCCGCGTGCTCGACCTGCATCTCGCTCTTGGGCCCGAGCGCCGTGCCGAGCCCCGGGAGCCCGGCGTTGTCCAGCATCGCGCCGGCGTCGAGCTTGAGCAGCTTGTCGATCTCCTTGATGCGGGCCTTGCAGGCGCCCTTCTCAGCCTTGGACGGCTCTTCGTCGTCCTCGGCCTCGAGCAGCGCCGTGTGGTGCAGCCGCTGCCGCTCCAGTTCTAGCCTGCTGCGGTCGGCCATCTCCTTGGCGGCCCGCTCCACGAAATCTCGGATCGCGTGGAACAGGTCTCGCGATTCCTGCGAGAGCGCCCGGCTCGAAAGCGCGTCGAGCGCGACAGTCGTCAGATCGGGCGCGTGCCCGTTGTCGCTCGGAAGCCTGCGCAGATCGGCGATCAGCCGCGCGACCTCCTGCGTACTCAGCTCCGGGAATGGGGTCTCGAGGCGTAGCGCGTTCGCGGTCCACTTGAGCCCCGCCACGCGGAGGAGGAACCCGATCTCCGCCTCGTTGGCACCCTGGAAGACCGGCGTCTCCGCCAGGAATCCGAGAATGTTGGCGCACCACCCCAGGTGGGTCTCCAGGATCTGACCCACGTTCATCCGGCTCGGCACGCCGAGCGGATTGAGCACGATGTCGACCGCCGCACCGTCGGGCAGAAACGGCATGTCCTCTTCGGGCACGATCCTCGCGATGATGCCTTTGTTACCGTGACGGCCCGCCATCTTGTCGCCAACGGCGATCTTGCGCTTCTCGGCCAGGTACACCTTGACCAGCTGGATCACGCCCGGCGGCAACTCGTCCGGCTGCAGGATCTTGTCGATCTGATCCTCGGCCTTCTCCTCGATTCGCGCCCGTTCGCGGTTCGCGGCATCGATGGCCGCTCGCACGCGCTCGTTCGTCTTCTGCGCTTGTACCCGCAGTGTCTTGAGATCGACCTCCGAGAAGTCCACGTCCTCGAGCACGGGCTTCGCGAGCTTGGTACCCTCCTCGAAGTACTGCTCGACGGTGCCCTCCTTGAGCATCACGGCCACTTCCTGCCCCTGGAGCAGGTCGTGCAGCTCTTCGAACAGGGCCGTAGTGATACGCGCTTTCTCCTCGTGCTCGAGGCGCCGGACTTCACCGATCCGCTCGCCGCGGTCCTTCTCGACCACCTGGTCCTCGACGCGGGAGAAGATCTTCACATCGATGACCACGCCCTCCATGCCCGGCGGCACCTTGAGCGACGAGTCCTTCACGTCCTTGGCCTTCTCGCCGAAGATCGCCGTGAGCAGCTTTTCCTCGGGCGACAGTTCCGTCTCACCCTTCGGCGTGATCTTGCCGACCAAGATGTCCCCCGGCTTCACGTGCGCGCCGATGCGCACGATCCCGCGCTCGTCCAGATCGACCAGTGCTTCCTCCGAAACGTTCGGGATCTCACGGGTGATCTCTTCCTGGCCGCGCTTCGTGTCCCGGACGTGGAGCTCGAGCTCCTGGATGTGGATCGACGAGTACGTGTCGTCCTTCACCAGCCGCTCCGAGATCACGATGGCGTCCTCGAAGTTGTGGCCGTACCAGGGCATGAACGCCACGGTCACGTTCGCTCCCAGCGACAGCGTTCCGCCGTCGGTGCTCGGTCCGTCCGCGATCACCTGACCGGCATCCACCGCGTCGCCGACCTGCACCAGCGGACGCTGGTTGATCGCCGTGTCCTGGTTGGTGCGCCAGAACTTCTTGAGGCGGTAGCGATCGTGCTGGAGCAACCGTGCCAGAGGGGCGTTGCCGGACCCTTGCCGCGACTGCTTGCCGGTGTCGATGATGATCTCGTCGGCGGTGACCTTGCTGACCATTCCTCCACGGCGCGCCACCACGACGGCGCCGGAATCCGACGCCACCTTCCGCTCGAGACCGGTGCCGACCAACGGAGCCCGGGGGAAGAGCAACGGCACGGCCTGCCGCTGCATGTTGCTCCCCATCAGCGCGCGGTTGGCGTCGTCGTGTTCGAGGAACGGGATGAGCGCCGCCGCGATCGACACCAGCTGCTCGGGGGCAACATCCATGAAGTCGATGCGACTGGTCGGCAGCAGCGGGTAGTCGTCCCGCTTGCGGCACAAGGCCGTCTCGTTGACGAACGACCCTTTCTCGTCCAGCGGCGCGTTCGCCTGCGCGACGGCAAACTCCTCCTCCTCGGACGCCGAGAGCCACCGGATGTCGCTGGTGGCGGCGCCGCTCTTCACGGAGCGGTACGGCGTCTCGATGAAGCCCAACGGGTTCACCTGCGCGTACGTCGAGAGGCTGGTAATGAGGCCGATGTTGGGACCTTCCGGCGTCTCGATGGGGCACATCCGGCCGTACTGCGAGTAGTGGACGTCCCGCACTTCGAACCCGGCTCGCTCGCGAGTCAGCCCGCCCGGTCCCAGGGCGCTCAGCCGCCGCTTGTGCGTCAGTTCGGCCAGTGGGTTGGTCTGATCCATGAACTGCGACAGCTGCGAGCTGCCGAAGAACGCCTGGATCACCGCGCTGACGGTCCTCGCATTCACGAGGTCGTCGAGCGTGATCTTTTCCGGGTCGTTGTTGATGCTCATCCGCTCCTTGATGAGCCGCGCCATGCGCGAGAGGCCGACCGAGAACTGGTTCGCGATCAGCTCGCCAACCGTCCGCACCCGTCGGTTGCCAAGGTGGTCGATGTCGTCGGTGTAGCCCCGGCCCTCCGACAGCTCCAGGAGATAGCGGACGATGGCGACGAAGTCGTCCTTGGTCAGGACCGTGTGCTCGCGCGGGATATTGACCTTCAGCCGCTGGTTGATCTTGTAGCGGCCCACGCGGCCGAGGTCGTAGCGCTTGGGATTGAAGAACAACCGCTCGAGCGCCTGCCGGGCCGTCTCCAGATTCGGTGCCTCTCCCGGTCGCAGCAGTGAGTAGATCTGCTCGAGCGCGTCGGCCTCCGACGTGGTTGGGTCTTTGGCCAAGGTATTCTTGATGATCGGCGACTCACCCCGTGCGGATGTGATGATCACATCCACCTTGTGGGCTCCCGCCTTGATCAGCTTTTTCCGCAGGGTCTCGGAGATCTCCTTGCCGGCCTCGGCGACAATCTCCCCCGTGTCCGGATCGGCCACGTCGAAGGCGAGCACCAGCTTCTCCGGATGCTCCCGCACGGTGGTCGGACGGTCGTCGTCGCGCAGATCCACGATCGAGTACCGCGCAAAGACCCGAACCGTCTTGATGCCGGCCTTCCGGAGCGCGTTGTACCGCTCCGGCGTGATCTCGTCTCCCTCGCGGCCGAGGGGGTCGTCCTCCGCGTCCTCGGGGTTCGGCACCTCCTCAGCGAGGAGCGCCGACAGCACCTCCCGACGGAAGGCGCGCTCATCGCGCTTCGTCGTCAGGTCGAGATCCTTGGTCGCGTAGAACAGGTGCAGGACGTCGGAGTTCGTACCGTACCCGAGCGCCCTGAGCAAGGCGGTTGCCGGGAACTTCTTCCGCTTGTCGATATGCACGAACACGACATCGTGGATGTCGACCGTGAACTCGACCCAGGACCCCCGAAACGGGATGATCCGCGCGCTATTCAGCCGCTGTCCATTAGGGTGGACGGTCTCCTCGAACACCACACCGGGTGACCGGTGCAGCTGGGAGACGACGACTCGTTCCGCGCCATTGATGACGAACGTCCCGAGCGGCGTCAGGATCGGTAGCTCACCGAGGTAGACTTCCTTCTCGATGATGTTCTTCGGCCGCTGGCCGCCCCCTTCGAGCGTCTCGTTGATGATGAGGCGCAGGGTGGCCTTCAGTGACGCCGAGTACGTCATGTCCCGCTCGATGCACTCCTCGACGGAGTACTTGGGATCGCCGAGGGAGTACTTGACGAACTCCAGGGAGTAGTTCCCGTTCACGTCGGCGATCGGGAAGACCTCCTGGAACACGCGTTCGAGCGACATGTCAGCGTGCTCGGACTCCTCTACCGGACGCAGGAACGCGTCGAACGAGCGCGTCTGAATGTCCAGCAGATGGGGCATGGGCATGCCCGCCTGCAGCTTCGAAAACGAGATGGTCGGCAACGGCTGTGTCATCACAATTCCTCGCGCAGCGCAAACGGCCCCGCGCCGGCGGACCCCCGCGGGTTCGGCGGCGAGATCGGGGCTCGTTGGCGAGCAGGGTTGTCGGCGTATCGTTGATTCATACCGTCTCAGCTGAAGTCGTGGCGTCCGTCCGGTCCCGCCGGCGGCGGGTGGCGGGCCAACTACTTCAGCTCAACGGTCGCTCCCTGCTCCTCGAGCTTGGCCTTCGCGGCCTCCGCCTCCTCCTTGGAGACGGCTTCCTTCACCGGCTTGGGCGCGCCGTCGACCAGGTCCTTGGCCTCCTTGAGGCCGAGCGACGTCAGCTCGCGCACGACCTTGATGACCTGGATCTTCTTCGAGCCCGCAGCCGCAAGCACGACCGTGAACTCGGTCTGCTCCACGGCCGCCTCCGCACCACCGGCATCACCACCGCCAGCGGCGGCAGCAGCGACCGGCGCCGCGGCAATGGTGACGTTGAACTTCTCCTTGAACGCCTCGACCAGATCGGCCAGGTCCGTGACGGACATGTTGCCGATGGCCTCGAGGATCTCGTCCTTACTCAGGGTCTTGGTAGCCATGCTGTATCTCTCTTCTGCTCCGTGGGAACTCAGGCACCGGCGCGTTGGGCGCGCAGCGCCTCAACCGCACCAACGAACTGGTAAAGCAACGAGCTGACCGCGCCGGCGAAGCCCTGCATCGGCGCCTGCATCGCGCCGGCGAGCTGCCCAAGCAGCTCTTCCCGAGACGGCAGGGTGGCCAATCGCTTGATCTCCTCCGGCCCCAGCCGCCGGCCTTCCACGAGACCCGCCTTGAGGGTCAGCGCGTCGTGCTCTCTCTGGAACGTGGCGAGCACCTTCGCGGTCGCCACGGGCTCCGCGCCCGCGAACACCAGCGCGGTCGGACCGGTCACATCGGACTCGAGACCTGTCACCGACGCCGATTCCATCGCGCGCAGGGCCAGTGTGTTCTTCACCACGACGTACTCCACGCCGGCATTCCGGAGCTTCCGCCGTAGATCCGTCATCGGCTTGACCGCCACGCCATGGAAGTCGGTCAGGTACACGTTGGGCGAGCGCTGCAGCCGCTCCGTCAGCTGCGCCACGACGTCCCGTTTGGTCTCCTGGTTCATCGGTACCCCGCCGGATCGACCCCGATGCCGGGCCCCATCGAGCTCGACACCGTGACCGAGCGGATGTAGGTCCCTTTCGCCGCCGAGGGCTTCGCCCGGACGACCGCATCCATGAACGTGTTCATGTTCTCCCGCAGGCTCGCGACCGGGAACGACACCTTCCCGACCGGGGCGTGCAGGTTCCCCGTCTTGTCCACGCGAAACTCGATCTTTCCCGCCTTCACCTCCCGGACCGCCCGGTCGACGTCCATCGTCACCGTCCCGGACTTCGGATTGGGCATCAGCCCGCGGGGCCCCAGGATCCGACCGAGCTGCCCGACCTGCCCCATCATATCCGGCGTCGCGATCACCACATCGACGTCCAGCCACCCGCCCTTGATCTTCTCGACGTACTCGGCCCCGACGAAGTCCGCTCCGGCCCCCTCGGCCTCCTTGGCCTTGTCGCCCTGGGCGATGACCAGGACCCGGATGGACTTGCCGGTCCCATGCGGCAGCACCACCGTGCCCCGCACGATCTGGTCGGCGTGGCGCGGGTCGACGCCAAGGTGCACGGCGACATCCACCGACTCATCGAACTTCGCGAACGCGGCGGCTTTGACCGTGTCGAGCGCGTCGGCCGGATCGTACAGCCGTCCGCGCTCGACCTTCGCGACCGCCGCCCGGAACTTCTTGCCCGTCGCCGGCATCAGTCCTCCACCTCGATCCCCATCGAGCGCGCCGTTCCCGCGACGATCCGCATGGCCGCCTCGACGTCACCCGCGTTGAGATCCGGCATCTTCGTCTCGGCGATCTTGCGCACCTGCTCGCGCGTCACCGAGCCCACCTTCTCCCGGTTCGGCATGCCCGACGCCTTCTCGAGCCCCGCTTCCTTCTTGAGCAGCACCGACGCAGGCGGCGTCTTCGTGATGAAGCTGAAGCTCCGGTCTGCGTAGACGGTGAGCTCCACCGGAATGATCATGCCCGGCTGCGACTGGGTCTGCGCGTTGAACTGCTTGCAGAAGTCCATGATGTTGACGCCGTGCGGACCCAGCGCGGTGCCAACGGGGGGTGCCGGTGTCGCCTGTCCGGCGGGCACCTGCAACTTGACGAATGCAGCTACCTTCTTGGTCGGTTTTGCCATCGTCTTCCTCATCGCGCCGGGGACAGACCCCCAGGGCTCCCACATCACGCCGTGGTTTGCGTGGGCACCGTGCGCCCAGTCGTTACCTCACCCGATCGCGGCCCCTCCGGGCGCCGCGTCAACCACCACCCCTCCCTTCGACCACTCAGTCGTCCCGCCCTACCGTCCTACGTACCGTCTTACCTTCTTACCCGTCCTTAGTGCGCCCTGAGCTGCAGGTAGTCCAACTCGACGGTCGTCGGCCGTCCGAAGAGGCTCACGCTCACCCGCACCTTCCCCTTGTCCGTGAGCACTTCCTCGACGGTGCCGCTGAAGTCGGAGAACGGTCCCTCCATGATCTCGACCACCTGACCGACCATGAACGGGATCTCCTCCCGCACTTCTTCTTCGTCGACCTCCTCCTCGATACCGAGCAGGCGGTTGACCTCCTCCTGCCGCAACGGCTGGGGCGTCCAGCCCTGGCCGACGAACTTGATCACGCCCTGGATGCTATTGATCGTGTGCATCGTCTCCTGGTTCATGACCATCTCGACGAGCACGTACCCCGGGAAGACCTTCCGCTCGACGGTGACTTTCTTCCCGTTCTTGATCTCCACCACCTGCTGGATCGGAACCAGCGCCTGCCGGATCGGGCGCTCCTCCTCTGTCCGCGCGTCCGTCGTGATCTTCCGGTCGATCAGCCCGCGCACCTTGTTCTCGTGGCCAGCCGTCGTCTGGATCGCATACCAGCGGTGTTCCATCGCCGTTCCAATCACCCGAACATCCGGCCGAAGAGGTCGATGAGGATCTTCGAGAACATCAGGTCCATCACTCCGATCAGGAGGCCGATGAGGATCACGATGATCGTGATCACCATGGTCGACCGTCGCAGATCCTCCCAGGTCGGCCAGGAGACCTTCCGCAGCTCCGCGCGCACGTCGCGCAAGAACTGCGACGATCGCTGGGTGAACGTGGCGACCGACGTCACTACTTCGACTCCCGATGCCCGCGATGCGTACCGCACCGGGGACAGAACTTGCGTGTCTCCATCCGCTCGGGGTGCTTCCGCTTGTTCTTCGTCGTGAAGTAGTTCCGACTCTTACAGTCGGTACACTCCAGAATGACCTTGTCTCTGGGCATCCCCCGCCCCTCGATTCCTCGCTGCCGTTATTGCAGGATCTTGGTGACCACGCCGGCGCCCACGGTGCGGCCGCCCTCCCGAATCGCGAACCGCAGCCCCTCTTCCATCGCGATCGGCGTGATCAACTCGATCGTCATC
>JBDGYA010000063.1:0-15822 GCA_039584325.1 Gemmatimonadota bacterium | reverse complement strand
GCCGGGCATGCCACCATTTGTGCTCGGTGGTGACTGGCTTGTTTGGGTGCTGCGAAGTGAGGTGCTGCGATGCTGCACAAGGTTGTCGCACTGTTCCTGGGACTGTTGGGTGGCTTGTGGGTGTTGATCTGGGTGGCGGGCCCCCGTGAAGTCGGCAAGGCGCCGAGCTACATCGTCTCGATGCGCACGGACCTGAGGAACCTGGTCACGGCTCAAGAAGCGTATTTCATCGATCATGAGCGGTATTTCGCAGGCACGCTGTCCTCCGCCGATTCTGCCGGTGCAGTCGACAACTACTTTCGCCCGTCGGAGGGGGTGACCATCACGGTCAGCGTGGGCTTGGACGTGGACAGCGGCTGGCGTTTCAGTGCTGGAGCGACCCACTGGGCCGTGAACGTCACGTGCGCGGTGTACGTTGGCGAACCCCCGCGGCCACCGGCATCGGTTGAGGGTGAGCCGGGCTGCACGAAGCTGTACCACGGTCTCCGAGCAAAGCTGCGGTGTGCGCTCAACCGGGGTCCGTACTGTCTGTGACCCACACTTCCGGTCGTCCTCCAGTGCCCATGTTCTCAGGTGAGTCGTTGCATCTGTCTTGAACCCCAGCAGTCCCTGACCCGAGCGTCACGCGGCGCTCGGAGCTTTCGGTTCCTTGGGAAGCTCTTTGGGAAGCTTTCACTGCCAACTGATGCAAAGGAAGGCAAAGGAATGAAGGGGCAACGATTCGCAGAGGAAAGCAGCGAATGGGAAGAACCCGCCAAGAACTTGAAAACCGCCGGGAGCGCCCACAGGCCAGATCTGCGGACAGGATCGCCTCGACCGCTCAAATCAGTTACCCTTCGTCTCGACTCCCCCCAATACAGACGAACAAGGAGACTCTTGATGACGAAGCACTCGGTCGCCGTGCTCTTGGCAGCGTGCCTGCTTAGCAGCTGTAGCAGCGACACGCAGCGCGATTCACGCCGCTCGGAGATAGCGGTTGTCGACGGGGTCAAGCAGAAGGCCGTTGAAGGGTTCGGTGGCGTCATCGCAGAACGGTACGAAGACTCAGAAGAATGGTGGGAACCCGAGGCCCGGCCCAGGGAAGACGCGCCGAACGTCATCATCTTCCTGCTGGATGACGTCGGGTTTGCGCAGGTCGGGAGCTTCGGCGGCCTGATCGAAACACCGAACATCGACAGGCTTGCAGCCAACGGGCTCCGCTACAACAATTTCCACACCACCGCCCTCTGCTCGCCGTCCCGAGCCTCCCTGATGGCAGGGCGCAATCCGCATTCCATCGGGCTGGGCAGCCACGCGCTGACCGCGATGGGGTTCCCGGGCTACAACGCGATCATGCCTGCGTCGGCGAAATCCGTCGCCAACTACCTGCAGGAACACGGGTACGTCAACTATGCGCTGGGCAAGTGGGACCACACGCCGCTGTACGAAGTGTCGCAGGTGGGCCCGTTTGACCGCTGGCCGAGCGGTGAAGGGTTCGACCATGCGTACACGTTCATGGCGGCGGACGTACATCAATTCGTGCCCGTCATGTGGAACGACCACACGCCCGAGCCCTACCGCAAGTCGGTCCATCTCGATCAGGATCTCGCGGATCGAGCGATTGACTGGATCACGGGCCACAAGTCGATCAAGCCGGACCTGCCGTTCATGATGCTGTGGGCGTCAGGCTCCATGCACTCACCACACCATGCCCCCGACAGCCACATCGACAAGTACCGGGGCAAGTTCGACATGGGATGGGACCGGGCACGCGAGCAGATTCTGCAGCGTCAGATCGAGCGTGGGGTCGTTCCCGACGGAACCGGGCTGACCGAGAGAATCCCCGAGATACCAGCATGGGACAGTCTTTCCCCTGAGGAGCAAGCCTTGTACGCGCGCCAGATGGAAGTGTTCGCGGCGCAGATGGAGTGGGTCGACCTGCAGATTGGCCGCATCGTCGACGAGCTGACGCGCATCGGCGAGCTCGACAATACGCTGATCTTCGTCACGGCAGACAACGGCGCCTCGGGCGAGGGCGGCTTGGCCGGCACGTTCAACGAGACGTACGTACTCAACGGCCTCCAGACGCCGCTCGAGGCCAACCTCAGGGCCCAAGCAGACTGGGGACGAGCCAACACCTATCCCCACTACCATGCCGGTTGGGCCATGGCAGGCAACACGCCGTTCCGCTACTTCAAACAGAGTGAGCATCGCGGCGGCCAGCACGACGCGCTGGTGGTGCACTGGCCAAACGCTATCGAGGCCACAGGCGAGGTCCGCTCACAGTATCACCACATCGCCGACATCGGCCCGACCATCATGGAGGCTGTAGGAATCGAGGTACCGGAGGAGTATCACGGAGTGCCGCAGCAGCCGATGGACGGAGTGTCGATGATGTATTCGTTCGACGACGCCGATGCTCCCAATCGCAAGCAGCGCCAGTACTACGAGATGTTCGGCAATCGCGCGATATGGGCGGATGGATGGAAGGCCGTCACGCTGCACGCCAACCGCATGCCGTGGGACGTGAACGTCGTCCTGCCGTTCGAAGAAGACGAATGGGAGTTGTACCACGTCGCCGAGGACTTTTCCGAGAGCACCAACGTCGCTGCCGACAACCCGGACAAGCTGGCAGAGCTCGTTGCGATGTTCGACGAGGAGGCATGGAAGTACAACGTCTACCCGCTGTACGACGACATGATCAAACGACTCGCGGCGCAACAGGATCGGCTGTTCGGGGACCAGAAGGACTTTGTGTATTACGCTCCCGGTGCCGTTCGCATTGCCGAGAAATCGTCCGCACCCGTCAAGAACCGGGCGCACACGATTGAAACGCAGATTGATCTGCAAGGCGGCGAAGCAGGTGTGATCGTCGCGGTCGGTGGCATGACGGGCGGATACACGATGTTCATCAAGAACAACAGGTTGTACTACGACTACAACTTCCTCGACGGCGTCCACTACGTGCTGGAGTCGCCACCGTTGCCATCCGGCAGAACGACCATGCGGTTCAACTTCATCAAGACGCAGCCATTCGGCGGCATCGGCGAACTCTATGTCAACGACGAGAAAGTCGATGAGGTCGAAATGCCGCAGATGCACATCAGCACGTACTCGCTGGCTGAGACGTTCGACGTCGGCATGGATACCGGCACGCAGGTTTCGGACATGTATGACGATCCCTTCGAGTTCAACGGGCTGCTCGATCGTGTCATTTTCGTTGTCTCCGATGAAAACACGGTGCCGCCGCGAGACCTGCCGGCGGTCTATTACTGAGCTGCCGGTTCGTGGAGACTGGGACCGTCACCTCCGGCGAGGTGGCGGTCCCTCTTCATGACCGGCGACGCCTGGGCGAGGGCCAATCATGCGGCGCACGCTGCGTGCGGGGCTCGGGCCCGGGCGGCTCGGGGGTGGGTCGACTTTCCGTTCACCACACTCCACGATCCGCTGTTGGCACCGCTGCGCGACGACGGCAGGTTTGGGGAGATCGCGCAGTGGATGAGGCAACAGTGGCAGCAGTTTGAGGTGTAGGGCACGGTCCCTGCCTTCAGCTGCCGGTGTTCAGGAGACGCTCGGCCTCGCGCCGTGATCGATTGGGCAAATGGGGCAAGCCACCTGAGCACCGGCAACTGACAATGCTCCCCACCGGCCGTGGCACTAGACGTCGAATTCGCAGCGCCACGCTCGCATTGAACGCTTGCACCCTCACGCTCCCGTGACAAATTGGCAGGAAGAACACTCCCGTCGGTGGTCTCCCGGCCTCCGCCGCCCGACAGACGCCGCAGTCCGACGCCCGCCCGACGACGAAGACCGAGAAACCACCAAGCCAACCGTGCTACGACATCGCCACGCGGAGTCACATCATGAACACGCTATCGAAGACCCAGTTCGTGGTGGCTGCTCTTGTGCTTTCGGCTATCGGCTGCCAACCCGGAGCGGACACCGCTGACGAAGCTCGCATCACTGAGGGGGTTGTACGCGCAGGCGGTCTCGATCTGCCCTACGTCATCCGAGGGAGTGGCACGCCGTTGCTGGCCATCGGCAACGCCGCCTACGGTTCACGAACGTTCACCGGTCCGATCCTGGACCACTTCGAGATGTACTTCGTCGACCTGCGACACTTCGTTCCTTCCGACTCCGGCCCGCCGGTCGAGACGATCACCATCGACACCTTCACGCAAGACATTGACGAGGTCCGCCAGCATTTCGGGTTCGAGACCGTTGCGGTGCTGGGGCACTCGATACACGGGAACCTCGCACTGGAGTATGCGAGGAGACACCCCAGCCGTGTTACGCACGTCGTGGTGATCGGAACACCACCGATTGGATACATGCAGGGGTTCTTCCCTGCTCAAGATGCGCACTGGGAGTCGCTCGCTTCGGAGGAACGCCGGGCGATCTTGGAACGCAATTGGGCACCACTGACTGACGACTCCCTCAGGAAGCTGTCGCCCGCGGATTCCGCGCAAGCCACGCTAATGGCCAATACCCCTTTCTTCTGGCACGACGCAGCGTTCGACTGGGCTCCCATGTGGGAAGGCGCGCCGCCGGGGAACCCGGAGGTGTTCTCGCGCCTCCAACAGCTCTTCTTCGAGTACGACCTCGAACAAGGTCCGGGCCCGATCACGGTTCCCGTCTTCGTCGCCGCGGGGCTCTACGACTTCATCGTGCCGCCTACGCTCTGGGACACCGAGCTGCAGAAGCTCCCGAACGCCACTTTCCATCTCTTCGAAGAAAGCGGGCATACCCCGCAATTCGAGGAGCCGGAGCTGTTCGCCGAGAAGTTGATCGAGTGGTTCGATGAGGTGGTGCCATGATGCGTCCCCTGGCGCTGCCTGTCATCGTCGCGCTCGTCGTCTTCTCGCCGCGCCTCTCCGCTCAAGTGACGGCGGCAGCTGAAGCCAACCGGCGCACCATCGAGTTCCAAACCTCTCAGGTCACCGAGTCCGACGTCACCGTATCCCCAGACGGTGATTGGCTGGTGTTTTCGATTCTCGGTCATCTCTATCGACTTCCGGTAGAAGGTGGGACCGCTGAGCAGCTCACGTTCGGTCCCCACTTCGATGCTGACCCCGTCTTCTCACCGGACGGAAACAGGCTTGCCTTCGTTTCCGATCGCGACGGAAGCGAAGCCAACATCTTCGTCTTCGATCTGGCAACGAGAGAGATCACACAGGTATCGCAGGAACGGTGGGCAGCGCGCCCAGCCTGGTCGCCGGATGGCCAGATGCTCGCGTATCTCAGCGTCCTGCGCGAGGCGATGGAAGGTGACTGGCCGTCACCGATACCAGCTCGAGTGCGATGGGTCAGCTTGGACGGCGGCGACCTCCAGACGCTCGACGGTCCCCCGCGGCAGTTCCGCTCGACCTTCTTTCTGCCGGACGGTCGCCTCGGCTGGTCCGTGGTCGAGCAGGAGTCCGAATCCGGGCGCAGAAGCTCACAAATCGAGATCCTGGGACCCGACGGCACGGTGTCAGTACTCCGAACAATCGACGGACTGGTCGATCGCATCGTACCCGCTTCCAGCGGTAGAGGGCTCTACTGCCACCGCGTTCAGGAGGTGTACGCAGAGTACTTAGCTGTTACGCAGCCCGCCCATCTGACATTCGTACCGCTGCCGGACGGGGAAGCGCGCGCAATCGTCCCCGTGACCGAAACCAGCCGCTTCTACTGGTTCGGTCGTCCCCGATTCGCCGTGAACGCGCGCGGCACCGTCTATCTCGCCGACGCGGGACGTCTCTGGGAAGTCCTGTCCTCCAACGGCGCCCGAAGGACCGTAGCGTTCAACGCGCCGGTCAGGATGCAGATCCGGGAGACGGTCTCACCTCTGGCGTTCAGCCCACCGACGTTCGAAGGATCCCGACCACCACGTGTCGTACTCGATCCCGTTCTGTCACCCGACGGCAAGACCCGGGTGTTCGAGGCGACGGGCGACCTCTGGATGCAGCGCGGCGACGGCGGACCGGCACGCCAGCTGCTCGAAGGCCCCGGCTTCGAATGGCTGGCCTCGTTCTCGCCAGATGGCCGGCGAGTTGCGTTCGTTCAGGAACTCCTCGGAGAACGGAGTCTCAAGGTCTTCGACATCGAGACCGGCGAAGTCGAAACACTGCAGTCTGACCGATACTACTCATACCCCGCATGGAGTCCGGACGGCCGGAGCGTTGTCTACCGTGCGCGGTACGGCGTGGAAGCGGTTTCCATCACCGAGCCGCACCCCGAAAAGCTGACCGACACTCTGGTGGCCAGACCCCACTTCTCCGCCGACGGACGGTACCTGTACGGAACCGCGGACGACGCCGTCGTCTATCGTTTCACGCTCGAAGGAACCGGCCAACCCGAACCGATCACCCGCCTCACCGGATCTGTGACCGAGGCACTCGTGTCTCCCGACGGTCAGTGGCTGGTGTTTGGCCGCGACCATGGAATCTGGGTCGCTCGACTCGGAGCCACCCCAGTCCAGGAGACCGACGTCCGACAGGTAAGCCCGGTAGGCGAGGGAGACTTCTCCCTGTCAGGTGACGGGACGTCAGTGGTGTACGCGGATGGGAACCGTATCTGGCAGCAACGCTTGGCTGGTGGGGCGCCCGAGGAACTCCCGGTCCGGCTGACCCTCCGCAACGCCGTAGCGCCTCCCCTGGTGATCCAGGGTGTGCGTGTGCTCGATTTCGAGTCCGGGACTTTCGGTGCGGAGACCGATGTTCTCATCGAGAATGGGCGCATCCAGCGGGTCGGTACGCTGGGGCAGCGGGAATTGCCCGACGGTGCGGTGACAGTCGACGCGGCTGGTCGGTTCGCCGTCCCCGGGCTCTTCGACATGCATGTGCACGCTGGAGCGGAGCTCCACGCGTTAGTGGCGTATGGTGTCACATCGGTGCGGGACGTCGGCGGCGGTGCGCGATGGCTGAGCGCACTCGCCGACCGAAGTGAAGCCACGAACCGACCCGTGCCCCGCCTGTTCTACTCGGGGGAGATTCTGGCAGGGCAATGCGCCAAGACCCCTTCGCAGGCTCGTCAGTGCGTGAGTCGTTTGAGGCAGGATGGAAGCCGCTTCATCAAGGTCTACAGCACCCTACCGTGGCCCCTGCGTGCGGCGGCCGTCGAGGAGGCTCGGCTCCAGGGGCTCCCTGTCGTCGCGCACGGGACGAATATCGGAGAGATCGTCAGGGGCGTGAACGCGGGATACCTCTCCCTGGAGCACACTTCGGTGTCGAGTCGCTTCTTTGATGATGTCCATTCCTTACTCGCCGCGGCTGGCACACACTGGACTCCGACGCTCGCAATCCGAGGAGGCAACGCCCTGCTGATCCGGGGCGAGCCCGAGCGGCTGATGGACTCGAAATTCCGGGCCTTCTTCATCGAGCGCAGGATCCGCTGGGCCCAGAGCACATCGTCGGTGCGATCCGTTCCGGACAAGGTCCTGAACGGACTGCTCACCGAGTTGCTCGCGGGTGTTGGAGCGGCGCACGAGCGCGGTGTCAAGCTCTTGGCAGGAACCGACGTCCCAGTCTGTCCGGAGTGTTTCATCGGCGCCTCCCTTCACTGGGAGCTCGAGTTATTGGTGCGGGCGGGGCTCACATCGCTCGAGGTCTTGCGGATCGCGACCTTGGACGCCGCGGCAGTGGTTGGTGCTGAGCATGACCTCGGCAGTCTGGAGGCCGGCAAGCTCGCCGACATCGTTCTGCTCGATGCCAATCCGTTGGAGGACATCAAGAACACACAGTCGATCTGGCGAGTGATCAAAGGTGGGTCGGTGTTCGACCCGGACGAGTTGCGGCCGAATCGGAACTAAGTGGCGAAGACCGGGCGGACCTTTTGGGGAAGCTTCACGTGAAGGTTTCGCCGGTACCAGCTGCAAAGGAATGCAAAAGAATGAAACTGGGCGGGCGTTCAAGCGCATTTCACGGCAACGATTTGCAGAGGAAAGCAACGAAAAGCAGAAACTAGGCAAGAACTTGGGACCGCCGGGCGCAAGCCCTTCGGGGTTGACCGTCGCATCGGCGGCGGCCGATGCTCGATCCGCTCGCCTGTGCTTCGCGTCGAATCCCACCCTCCGTTCAACTTACGCGATTGCCTTCCACAGTGTTGGGAAGGTTGGGGGCAAGTCCGTCACTCCACGCGCGCGCGTCGCGTTGCCCCCGACCCTCTGTCCGAGCCGTCAGCGATTCAGCCTTCAGCCGCGCGAGCGTCCGCACGCCGACGGCCCATAGCTCGTGAGCCTGGCCTAATCCCGGGATAATCCCTATCCTATCTAGTGCGTCAGCCCCAGGATCCTCCCACATGCCCGATCAGCTCGACCGCCTGAAGACGGCCCTCGCCGACCGCTACACCTTCGAGCGCGAGATCGGCATCGGGGGCATGGCCACGGTCTACCTTGCCGAGGACCTGCGCCACCATCGAAAGGTCGCTGTCAAGGTGCTGCGGCCCGACCTCGCAGCAACCCTCGGGCCCGAACGGTTTCACCGCGAGAGCGAAGTCACCGTCCGGCTCAACCACACCCAGAACATCCTGACGGCCAGGGGGTACGCAGGCAACATACCGAGCGAGATCCAACGGACGTCCAACACCCCAAGCGCCGACGGAGAACGGCTCTAGGTCGCGCGCCCCCACCGTGGAAAGGAACCTCCCATGTTGAACACTGTCCGTCGTCCCAGGCCGCGCCGCTGTACCCTGAACGTCTTTGCAGGGCTCGTCCTCGCGTTATTGGTTGGCGCCGCGTGCGGCGACGAAACCACCGATCCCACGGGGCCCTTTCGGCTCACGTTCAATCTGGACGCCACATTCCAGGGAGCCCATGGAGGGCAGCCGATCGCCGTGGCCCTCGTCCGTGCATCGAACGGGTCGGTGGCGCTCCAGGTGACCGGCGCCGTCTCGGCCACCCAAAACCCCTCCTTTACTTGGAGCACCGGGCCCGTCATGGAAGCCGGGGTCGACTACGAAGTCCACTACTGGATCGACTCCAATTTCGGTGGCGGGACGCTCGGCGTCTGTGATGCCAAAGCCAACGATCACCAGTGGAGCATCGAACTCCTATCGGTCTCGAACGACAGGAACATCACGACAGGACACGAACCAGCGTTGACCGAGGACGTGTGCGCGACGTTCCAATAGAACGTCGCGCATCTGGAGGACGCTCCGGAGCCGGCCCGCATGACAGGATTCCTCCTGAGCGCGGGAGCACTGCTGTTGGGAACCATCGTGATCACCCTGGTACACGGTCTCGTGGCGGGCCGAGAGCCTCTCCAGCTCTACGTGGGTACCGCGATCGCCGTCGCGGTGGCGGGATCTGCACTCTTCCCCTTCCCCCACCGAGTCCCCACCCTGCGCTGCGGCCGTGGGACCCCGGCTGCACCTGACTTTGTCCCGTTTGGAATCTGATCGGTCCGACACTTTACATTATTGACCATCTCTGGCCTGAATCGAGTGGGAGCGGTATAGTACTCCGTTCACGGCCCGCTGCCGGGCTTTCACTCAGCCGAGGTGCCTGCCACCTCATGGGTACAGCTCCATCGTTCTCCCGCCTACCGATGCCGTTGAACGCTCTTGCCCGGGGTAGCCCGCACTCAACCCACCGGTCGGTGTACGACGTCGCCTGCCGCCTCCGACTGCTCTCGTTCCCAATGAGGCACACCACCCGATGAGGGCCCAGCGGGACCGTGGGGGAATTACTTCATAACAGATCTTCGAGCCATTTCAGTGGGGGTGCAGCTTTGTCCGACCGTGGACTTGTCCTAATCGTCGATCATGACATATCCAGCGCCGACATACTCCAGGAGATGCTGGAACACGATGGGTATGTCGTTGACAAGACGGCCAGTGGCAAGGACGCACTCGATGCCATCGCCAGGTCCGAACCCAACCTGGTGCTGCTGGACACCAATCTACCGGACACCAATCCCTTCGAGCTGCTCGACGAGCTGAAAATGAGTCAGCACGCGCGAGACGTTCCCGTGATCTTCATGACCTCCCTCGACGACGCCGAGGCCAGGGTCAAAGGACTCGAGTCGGGGAACGACCTGATCGTCAAGCCGTTCGACGCGCGGGAAGTCCTGGCGCGGATCGAGCGCCAGGTCACGGTCTCCAAGGTACGCACCGCCTTGCGCGAATCGGAGGCGAAGTTCCGGTCTGTTATGGAGTCGGCAATCGACGCGATCATCTCCGGCGACGCCGAGGGCAGTATTCGCTCGTGGAACAGCGCGGCGACGGCGCTCTTCGGTTTTACCGAGGCCGAAGTCATCGGCCGCCCCATCGAGTTGATCATCCCCGAGCGCTACCGCGAGCGTCATCAGCAGGGCATTCGCAGAGTCAGTTCGGGTGGACCGAGCCACGTCATCGGGAAGACGGTCGAGCTGGCCGCACTACGCAAGGACGGGACAGAGTTTCCCGTCGAGCTGTCGCTGGCCACGTGGTTCTTGGAGGACAGGCGCTATTACACGGGGATCATTCGCGACATCAGCGAACGCAAACAGGCCGAGCAGAAGTTTCGCTCCGTCACCGAATCGGCGATCGACGCGATCATTTCGGCTGACCACCTGGGGGTCATCGTCAGCTGGAACAAGGCTGCCACCCGCATCCTCGGCTACACCGAAGAGGAGGCGGTCGGCCAGCGTCTGGAGTTGATCATCCCCGAGCGTTTTCACGAAGCACACCGCAACGGCATGGACCGGTTTACGAGAACCGGCGAAGGCCGGGCGATTGGCACCACCGTGGAGTTGGCCGCGCGGAAAAAGAGCGGCGAGGAGGTGCCGATCGAGCTCTCCTTGTCGACGTGGACCGTGCGTGAGGAACGCTACTACACCGGCATCATTCGAGACATCGGAGAACGCAAGGAGGCGGAGGACGCACTCCGCAAGAGCGAGACCGCGCTGCGAGAAAGAACGGAGGAGCTGAAGAAGAAGAATGACGCGCTGGAACAAACTCTCGGCCAGCTCAACGAGAT
The DNA here is from genome assembly GCA_039584325.1 of Gemmatimonadota bacterium. Classification (GTDB taxonomy): domain Bacteria; phylum Gemmatimonadota; class Gemmatimonadetes; order Gemmatimonadales; family GWC2-71-9; genus JAOTVV01. The sequence continues at coordinate 4,907 of JBDGYA010000063.1, read as the reverse complement.
GCACGATCAACTCATTATCCAAGAAAAGATGGCCTCGCTGGGCAAGCTCAGCGCTGGCATGGCGCACGAGCTGAACAACCCCGCAGCCGCCGCACAACGTGGCGCCGCACAACTGCAGACGACGTTCGCGAAATGGCAGACTATTCAGCTGCGGATGGCCGAGCTCAAGCTGGAAGAGAAGCAGGTGCATCGAGTACTGCAGCTCGATCAGACAGCCAAGGAACGCGGCCGGAGGCCCGTGGATTTGGATGCGCTCAGCCGAAGCGACAGAGAAGCCGCAGTCGAACGATGGCTGGAGGAGCGAGGCTGCAACATCGCCGGGGAGGTGGTGCCGGCCCTCGTGAGCATCGGATACCAGCAGCGCGACCTCGAAGAGTTGGCAAATGTGTTCACTGCACCACAGTTCGAGGTGGTGATCGATTGGCTGAGTTTCAAGCACACGATCTACAGTCTGGTCTCCGAGATCGGTCTCGGGACCGGTCGCATCGTCGAGCTCGTCAAGGCCCTCAAGGCCTACACCTATATGGACCAGGCCCCGGTTCAATCGGTGGACGTGCGAGAGGGTCTAGACAACACATTGATCATCCTTCACAGCAAGCTGAAGACCGGCGTTACCGTGGTGCGGGAGTATGCCGAAGACCTGCCAGTCATTCAGGCGTACGCCAGCGAGCTGAATCAGGTGTGGACGAACATCATCGACAACGCTGTCGACGCAATGGACGGCAACGGCACGCTGATCCTCCGGGCGCGGCAGGAGGAGCGGTGGGTCGTCGTCGAGATCGAGGACGACGGTCCAGGCATTCCTGAGGCGAATCGGTCCAAGATCTTCGATCCCTTCTTCACGACCAAGGGACCCGGAGCGGGAACGGGTCTGGGGCTCAATATCAGCCGCAACCTCGTCGTGCAGAAACACCGGGGCGAGCTTCTCGTGACGTCGGAACCGGGCCGCACCTGCTTTTCGGTGCGACTCCCGGTGGATCTCAGCCCCTCTGAATGATTCGATCGGAAGGAGATGAGTAGAGTGGCCAAGCCAATCATCATGACCATCGATGATGAGCCACACGTGCTCAACGCTATCGCTCGTGATTTGCAGGCGCAGTATCAAGGCGACTATCGGATCGTGAAGGCGAGGTCGGGTGGCGAGGCGTTAGAGGCGGTCCAGGAGTACAAGCGCCGAAATGATCCAATCGCGCTCTTCCTGGCCGACCAGCGAATGCCTTCGATGAGCGGAGTCGAGTTCATGGAAGAAGCCATCAAGCTCTATCCGGAAACGAAACGGGTGCTGCTCACAGCCTACGCCGACACGGCCGCGGCCATCACCAGCATCAACACCATCGGACTCGACTACTACCTCATGAAGCCGTGGGACCCTCCGGAGGAGCGCCTCTATCCGGTCCTGAACGACCTGCTGAGCGACTGGCTGGCTACCATCCCGCTTCCGTACGACGGCATTCGAGTGGCCGGCACTCTGTGGTCAGCCAGCTCGCACAACGCCAAGGAGTTTCTCGCCCGCAGCCAGATTCCGTACCAGTGGCTCGATATCGAGAGGGATGCAGAGGCGAGAGCGCTGGTCGAGACGACGTCCGAAGGCCGGCCTCGGCTGCCGGTGGTGTTCTTTCCCGACGGCAGCACCTTGGTGGACCCGGACCTTCGCACCTTGGCTGGTAAGGTGGGCCTGACGACCCAGGCGAAGCAGCCCTTCTACGATTTGATCATCATCGGCGCTGGCCCAGCCGGACTGGCTGGAGCCGTATACGGCGCCTCCGAAGGGCTGCGGACAGTCGTTATCGAGAAGGAAGCGGCCGGGGGCCAGGCCGGGACCAGTGCGCGGATTGAGAATTACCTGGGGTTTCCGCAGGGCGTGAGTGGCGCGGATCTGACGCGACGGGCGACAACGCAAGCATTGCGGCTGGGAGCCGAGATCATAACCGCGCAGGAAGTCACCGGGTTGAGGGTTGAGGGTCCTTATCGATTCGTGACACTGGAAGATGGCACCGAGTTGAGCTGCCATGCTCTCCTGATCTCGACTGGCGTCAAAGTGCGCGAGCTCGATGTACCGGGTATTGCGCCGTTGATCGGGGCCTCAGTGTACTACGGCGCTGCCATCTCCGAAGCCGTTCACTACAAGGACGGGAGGGTGTTCGTCGTGGGCGGCGCCAACTCGGCCGGCCAGGGTGCGATGTTCCTTTCGCGGTTTGCCAGCCAGGTCACGGTGTTGATCCGCGGAGACTCGCTTCAGACGAGCATGTCGCAATACCTGATTGACCAGATAGATGGGAGGGAGAACATCTCGGTGATGGTGCACGCAGAGGTAACCGCTGTGCATGGCTCCGACCATCTTGAGGCCATCGAGATAACAAACAACAAGACCGGTGACCTCCAAACAGTGCCGGCCGACGCAATCTTCATCTTCATTGGCGCAGTCCCTCATTCCGACATCGTGGCCGGTATCGTGGAGCGAGACGATGCCGGATTCATCTACACCGGGAAGGATCTGCTCCGCCACGGACGTCGACCAAAGAACTGGAAGTTGAGGCGCGATCCCTTCCTGCTAGAGACGAGCGTGCCAGGCATCTTTGCTGCCGGCGATGTGCGACATGGTGTGATCCGGCGCGTGGCTTCGGCTGTAGGTCAGGGCGCTGTGGCTGTGAGCCTCGTGCACGAATACCTCCAGACCGTCTGACGAAATGCGGGTCGCGGCTGGCGACCGATTGTCGGACGATGTGACCACCGGACCACAGTCCCGCGCGTCACGGGGCGCTCGGGGCTTTCCCGCGCGATCCACGTTTGAAACCCTCGACCCCTTCGGGCCCAGTCCTCACGGACGGCAGAGTGCGCCGGAAACCTCTCTTGGCCGCGCGTCGTACGGGGTTGGAATCGATACGCTAGGTGGACGCGGCGGCAGCCCCCCGCGAGGATACGATACCGTTGGCGGCCGAACCGAGGAGCGCTCCATGACATCGCGACACCCCGGCCTCTGGACTCGATGCTTCCTCACCGCTACCGCGGTGCTCGGCGCGGCGACCGCATCGCACGGACAGCGGTGCCCCGAGGCGCTGCAGGGCGTGTGGAGCGGGCACGTACCGGTCCAATCGCTGTTCGAGCTCGGATTCACGGTGTACGAGCGCTCGCCCGGGCACTTCGACGCGGAGGTGCGGTCGGCCACGGGCTCGGACACGGTGCCGGTCTGGTACGAGGGTGACCACCTGCGATTCCAACCCTCGGGCGCGCCGATCGCGTTCGACGGCATGGTGGCGAGTGACGGCAGCCGCATCGACGCGTTCATCCACGACCGTGCGTCCGCCACCCGAATCGTCCTCACGCGGTCCTCCACCAGTGGAGTGCCGGCCTGGGAAGGCCGGTGGAGCGTGGTCGACGTGGGCGATCCGTCCCTCCGGCTCGACCTGTACATCGAGGACGACGGCAACGGCAACGTGGGTGGATACTGGTTCTTCCGCGACCAACGCATGCCGGGACTCTGGGGCTACGGTCTCTCGTGTGCCGGAGAGGAGGTGAGCCTGGGTGAGCGGTCGCTCGGCCTGTGGTTCGAGGGAACGCTGGATACGCGTCGCGATTCGCTTGCACTCACGGTGACGGGCCTCGGCGGATCGTTCCCCGTGGTCTTCGGCAGAGTATCGCCCGACGAGGCGCCGACCCTGCCCGACGCACCAACCGCACCGCCCCGCCCGTCCGACATGGGCTATCTGACCGGAGCACCGGAAGCCATCTCGGACGGCTGGCCCACCGCACCACCGTCCACCGTAGGCATCGATACCGCGCAGATCGGCGCCCTGGTTGCGGCGGTCGCAGAGGGACGGTTGGGACTCACCCACGCGATCCTGATCGCGCGGCACGGTACGCTGGTCGTGGAGGAGTACTTCTACGGGTACGACCGCACCACGTGGCAGGACATGCGCTCGGCATCCAAGACGGTGGCGTCTACCTTGGTCGGACAGGCGATCGAGGACGGCCTCATCCCGAGCGTGGATACGCCGGTGCTGTCCCTGCTGCCCCGCTATCGGTCGTACGATCACTGGGATCCGCGCAAAGCGCGGATTACTGTGGCGGATCTGATGAACATGAACTCCGGCCTCGATGCCAACGACTACGACCCGAACGCGGCCGCCGCCGAGTCGGCCTATCAATCGCAGTCCGCCCGGCCGGATTGGGTGAAGCTCGCGCTCGACGCCCCGATGGTCGGCGACCCCGGCACCCCGCCCTTCTACTATGGAGGAGCGAACCCACTCATCGTTGGCGGCGTGCTGGACCAGACGGTGGGTGAGCCGGTGCAGTGGTTCGCCGACCGCACGCTCTTCGCGCCGCTCGGCATCACGGACTACAAGATCCTGCTGGACCCCACCGGTGTGCCCTACATGGGGGGCGGTCTGCGGCTGCGCCCGCGCGACATGCTCGCGTTCGGGCAGATGTACTTGAACGGTGGGACGTGGGACGGTCAGCGCATCCTGCCGCAGGACTGGGTGCGGGAGTCGTGGACACCCCGCGGCCGCCTCCAGCAATTCCAGGCAGAACACGCGTACGGGTACCTCTGGTGGCACTTCCCGTATCGGGTGGGCGACCAGGTGATCGACGCCATCGAAGCGCGCGGGAACGGTGGCCAGTACATCTCGATCGTCCCGTCGCTGGATCTCGTGGTCGTGATTACCGGCGGGAACTACCGGAACGGCAAGGTGCGGGTGCCGGAAGAGATGCTGGCGCAGTTCATCCTTCCGGCCGTGGTGTCAAACGGCGGTACGACGGGAGGACGGTAAGACGGTACCGAAGCCTTAATGGATGCGGGGTTCGGCACCGCGGTCTCGGTGGAGGCACAGGTCTCCCGTTCTCGGCCTCATGGCTACCGTGGTTCGTCGACCGAGCAAGTGGTGCCGGCGCGGCGAAATCGGCAAACG
>JBDGYA010000143.1:0-4576 GCA_039584325.1 Gemmatimonadota bacterium | reverse complement strand
AGACCGCGGCGCTGAAGCCAAAGGCTTGAAGCGACGTGGTGTCGTGTTGGATCACCGCTCTCCAGCCCGCCTCCGCACACGCAGGATGCGAGACACCGATCTGGAAGTCGCGGGCCATCTGGAACACCACGTTCATGTTCTTCAGCGTCTCGGCCCGCCAGTCGATGGCCTCCGGCGACTGCGACGCGCAGCGCACCTGGAGCTCCAGCTTCGCCAGCTCCGACGGCTGGGGCTCCGCCTGCCGCACCGCCGCGAGATAGCCCCGGGCAGATGCGAGGTCTCCGTCCCGCGCGGCGCGCGTCCCCAGGTACAGCAGCGCCGGAGCGAAGTCGGGGCTCAGCTCATACGCCCGCTGCATCGCAACCAGCTCCAACGAATCCTGGTGTGGCTCCATCGGGATCAGATGTCGGTAGACCAACCCGATCGCCATCCAGGCATCGGGACGCCGGTCATCCATGTCCCGCGCGACCCTCAGGTGCGCCAGGGCAGAGTCGGCGTCGCCCGCGAGGTAGTACCTGAGCCCCAGCACCATGGATCGGTCACGCGGAGCGAGGCGCTCGACGCCGAGCACCGCCTGCCGCAGGAAGCGCGGCGCATCCCCGAGTGCGTCCGTAAGGGTCGCCGCCGCCGCCGCCTTGAAGGCCGCGAGCGCAAACAACGAGTCCTCCTCGAGCGCCGCCTCGTAGTGATTCATGGCGGTGCGGTATTGCCCGCGGCGGTAGCTGAGCTCGCCTTGCACGAACGCCTGGATCGCCGGCGAGCTGCGTCCACGGATCGACGCCACGTCCGCAGCCTGGTCCGCTGGCAGCAGGGAGAGCAGCAACGCGGGCGCCGCCTCCAGCCCAAGGGGCAGGTAATCATCCGGCGGTCCGGCGGCCGTTGTACGATCGACCGGCTCCGGCTCGTTCACGTGGTACAGGTCCAGGAACAGCCGGGCGCTGTCCGCACCCACGATGAGGCGACCGCTCGTGAAGTACGCTGCACCCTGCGCGCGGGCCACGCGGCGCTTCGTTCTCACAGTGATGAGACTCGCGTCGGCACGCTCCTCCGGCTCCAGAAAGTCCCGCGCGTCGAGCCAGCGCATCTCGCCCCACCCGTCCAGCAGCCCGGCCATCGCCGTGACGATGTCCACCCCGAGGTCCGGACCGGCGTTCGACGCCGCGCCGCTCACCTCGATGGGAAAGGCCATCATCCGCGCCTCGCTCAACGGAACGTTCCGTCCATCGACCAGATCCCACCCGAACCACGCGATGAGCGCGACCACGGCCGCCAGCGCCGGCGCGATCACGCGACGGCGCCACCGGGACGGACGGAAGCGAAGCCGCGCGTCGAGCTGCACCGTATCGAGCGCCTCGGTGAACTCCTCGGCGGATTGGAACCGCTCCGCCGGCACCTTGGCGAGCGCGCGCTCAACCACATCGAACACTGCCAGCGGCAGCTCCGGACGCACCACCTCCAGCGACGGCGTGCGCTCCTGCATCTGGCGCGCGAGAATCGCCTGCGGGGTGCGGCCGGTGAAGGGAGGGTCGCCCGACAGCATCTCGTACAGCACGCAGCCGAGCGCGTAGATGTCGCTGCGGCCGTCGACCTTGGTCGCGCCGGCGGCTTGCTCCGGGCTCATGTACTCCGGCGTCCCGATCGCGACCCCCGTCTCGCTCAACCGCTCACCACCCGACTGCTCGAGGGCGTGTGCCACGCCGAAGTCCGTTACCACGGCACGCTCGCCCGTGAGCATGATGTTGTGCGGCTTGATGTCGCGGTGTACCACACCGTGCCGGTGTGAGTAGGCCAGCGCGGCAGTGACGTCCTTTGCCACAGCCAACGCCTCGGAGAAGCTGAGTTGCGACTCCCGGTCCAGGCGATCCGCCAGGCTCTCCCCCTCGATGAACGGCATGACGTAGTACAGCAAGCCGTCGGTGGATCCCGAATCGAACAGCGGAACGATGTTGGGGTGCTGGAACTTCGCCGCGATGTCGATCTCGCGAAGGAAGCGCTCGGGTCCGAGCGACGCCGCGATCTCAGGGCGCAACACCTTGATCGCGACCGAGCGATCGAAGCGCTCATCGTGCGCGAGGTAGACCACCGCCATCCCGCCGTGCCCCAACTCGCACTCGACCGCGTAGCGACTGCCGAGAAGGGTCTGCAGCCGCTCGGTGAGGTCCATCCCCCGCCCCCTACGGAATGGATGGATTAGTACGTTACCGTCTGCCATACGGTGCCGCAATCAGTCTCGCCATGCATTTCCCCATCACTCTTGTCGGCGATCCGCCCTTGGCGATCGCTGGTGCATCATCGCCGGGCGCAGTCATACCGCCGTCATGTGCCCGTCGGTCGCGGTCACGTCACCAGCTCGCTGGCACGTGAGCGATGTGCCGCGTGCGATGCCGCATCCATTGTCGTCGGGCGCAGTCATGTCGCCGTCATGCGGCAGGCGACTGCTGCCGGTGTCACCGTAGCGCTGGCACGCGGCACGACCCATCCACACATTTCCTCGGCTGCCGCGAGTGCGAGCGCTTCGATCGGAGATGCCATGACCGCCTTCTACCTCACCATGTTCGTCCTGCCCGCCGCGATCATCGCCACCGCGATCGTACTGGCACGACTGCTCACCAGACGGGAGCGGTAGGTGCAGGAGAGCGCGGCCGTCCAGATCTCCGCCGACCCGTTCGCCGTCGCGAGCTTCATCGGGTACCTGGCCATCGTCATCGGCATCGGCATCGCCTCCGCCCGCTTCTCGTCCGGTGGCGTGAGCGAGTTCTTCGTGGGCGGGCGCAAGATGCACCGCTTCGTGGTGGCCCTGTCGGCCGTCGTGTCCGGACGGAGCGCGTGGCTGCTGCTCGGTGTGACGGGCATGGCCTACACGATGGGCGCGTCGGCGGTGTGGACCGTCGTGGGCTACATCACGGTCGAGATGTTCCTGTTCCTGTTCTACGCGCGGCGCATCCGCCACTTCGCCGAGGCACACGACTGCGTGACGCTGCCCGACTTCTTCGCCGCGCGGTTCGGCGACCGAAGTGGAGTGCTCCGCTCGATCCTGATCGTGATCATCCTGCTCTTCATGGTGGGCTACGTGTCCGCCCAGTTCGTGGGCGGTGGCAAGGCTTTCGCCGGGAGCTTCGGCCTCGATCAGCAGCTCGGCGTGGTACTCACCGCCCTGATCGTGGTGGTCTACACCACGCTGGGTGGGTTCCTCGCGGTGAGCCTGTCGGACATGCTCCAGGCCTGCATCATGATCGTGGCGCTGGTGCTCGTGCCCACCCTCGCCATTCTCGACTTCGGCGGGCTCGGACCCGTCGTCGATCAGCTGGGCACCTTCGACCCGACGAGTATCGACCCATTCGCGCTCACAATCGGTGCGGCCATCGGGGCGCTCGGCATCGGCTTGGGATCGCCCGGCAACCCGCACATCATCGTGCGCTACATGTCCATTGCAGACCCCGATCAGCTGCGCTACTCCGCGGTGGTCGGCACCGTGTGGAACGTGGTGATGGCATGGGGCGCTCTGTTCATCGGCCTCACGGGACGCGTGTACTTCCCCGACGTCGCGATGCTCCCGAATGCCGACACGGAACAGCTCTATCCGCTCCTGGCAGCGCAGCATCTGCATCCCGTGTTCTTCGGCATCGTCGTCGCGTCGATCTTCGCCGCGATCATCTCGACGGCCGACTCGCAATTGCTCGTCGCCGCGTCCAGCGTGGTGCGGGACCTGTACGAGAAGATCCTGCACCGCGACGAGACGGTGCCCCAGCGGCTTCTGGTGCGGTACAGCCGAATGGTGGTGGTGCTGCTGGTGATCGCCGCGCTCGGTTTCGGCGTGCTGGCCCAAGAGCTGGTGTTCTGGCTGGTACTGTTCGCGTGGGCCGGGCTGGGGGCCGCGATCGGACCGACCTCGATCCTTGCCCTCTACTGGCGCGGCACCACCCGGGAAGGCGTGGTGGCAGGCCTCGTTACCGGCACGGTGGTCACGATCGTGTGGCAGTACACACCGTTTCTGGAGCCGCTGCTGTACGAGCTGGTGCCGGCCTTCGCGCTGTCACTGGTGGCGACGATCGTCGCGAGCCGGCTCACGGCACCCCCTGCCAACGCAGATGAGCTGCTCGAGAGCATGCGACGACCGTCGCGCGTGCATTCACCGTCGCGCCACACCTGAGCGCACGACAGCACCCCGTCCGCTCCCGTCCGAACGAGGTGGTTGCCCACGCTCGTGTGCTGCAGGATCGACTAGTCCCGCTGGAACACCGCCGTGAGGCTCGCCGGCTCGTCGGTGCCGTCGAAGTCGAAGTCAAACTCGGCGTCCGACGTTGCCAGGGTGAGCGTGTTGCCGGTGAGCGACGCCGCGAAATCCGTCGGGTCTCCCGGATCCTCGTCATCGGTGAGGCTCACGAAGCTGCCGGACACGGTGATCGTGCCCGAGAAGGTCTCCGTGACACCGAACGCACTCTGCTGCCCGCTGTACGTCCCGTTCGCCGCGATCACGATCGTGACGACGCCGCTGTTCTGAATCAGGTCGAAGAACCTGGAAGGGTCGGACTGCTTCGTGAACACGAACTGGGTGGCTCGCCACGTACCGACGAGA
>JBDGYA010000062.1:0-16732 GCA_039584325.1 Gemmatimonadota bacterium | reverse complement strand
TGTTCTCGACTGTCGCGACGGAGCTGTCGCTGCGCCGACTCCTCACGGGCCAGCGAGCGCAGTTCGCCAGCGCCTACATCTCCGGGATCAGCATCTCGATCCTCGTGCGCTCACCCCTGCTGTGGCCCTATGCGCTCGGCGGGGTGATCTCCATCATGTCGAAGTACGTCCTGCGCATGAAGGGCCGGCACCTGTGGAACCCGACGAACTTCGGCATCTGCGCCCTCCTGTTCCTCGCACCCTTTGCCGTCGCGCCGCTGAGCGTGCAGTGGGGGAACGACCTGTGGCCCATGCTGATCATCTGGGTAGTGGGCCTCTTCACCATCTGGCAGGCCAGGCGCGCGCACATCACGATTGCCTACGTGGTGTCGTTCTTCGCCTTCGCCATCGTGCGCAGCCTGATCACCGGAAGCGCGTACGTCACCGAGATCGCCCCGATCACGGGCCCCATGTACCAGCTGTTCGCGCTGTTCATGGTCACGGACCCGAAGACGACCGTCTCGTCCACGTGGGGCGCGGTCGCGGTGGCGTGCCTGGTCGGGTTCGTGGAGATGTTCCTGGAGGTGATCTACGCGCCGTTTTACGCGCTCTTCCTCGTGGGACCGCCCGCGCTGCTGCTCGAGATGTGGTGGACGTCCCGGACCAAGGCGAGGCTGCCTGACACGGAGCGGCCCGAGCCGATCACTCCCCTCGAGGCGCGCTGACGGAATCGACGCCCAGGCGCAGGGGGCGAAGCATGCGGAGGGTGTCGTTGTTGCGCGCCACGACGATCAGGTGGCCACCGTCGGCGTGCCGCAGCAACTCCAAGTCGCGCACCTCACCCAGGATCACGAGATTGCTCTCCGTCAGATCCACCGGCCTCAGACCGCCCGCTCCGTCGCCGCGCAGCAGCAGGCCGTAGCTGGCATCGTACCGCCCACGGATGGGCGGGACCCCGAGGAAGTTGCCTGCCACCACCAGATCGGCGTGGCCGTCACCGTCAAAGTCTCCCGGCAACACCGCGTAGATCGGGGCAAACTGGGCCTCGGTGGGCAACGGACGCAGCTCGAACGACCCATCCCCATTGTTGAGGGCGACGGCACTGGCGAACAGGTAGGCTTCCCGGACCTGTGCCTGGCGCAGCACCGAGGCCGGAAAGATGTCTTCCATCCGGCTGGCGCCGAAGTCGGCGTAGGACGAGTAGCGAGTCGCTAGCTGCGGTATCGTGCGGAGCAGCTCGTCGCGGCCCACGAGCGGATAGCTCACGCCGTTGTTGTAGAGCGTCAGAATCTGCTCCACCCGTCCGTTCTGCGAGAAGTCGTGGAGGTACAGCCGGGCGGGTTCCTCCGCTGATGCGCGGATGCGCGAGTTCAGCCCGAGGTTGCCCAGGATGAGATCCGGACGCCCGGTGCCCCGCAGGTCGACCGCTGCCACGGTGTTCCACCAGCCGTTCGTGCCCGAGAAGCCGGCCTCCGCGGTGCGATCCACCAACCGGCCGTCCTCCTGCCGGAACACCCGGATCGGCATCCATTCTCCGGCGACGATCAGGTCGAGCCGGCCGTCATCGTCGTAGTCGACCCACGCCCCCGAAGTCACCATCCCGACCTCGGCCAGCGCCGGCGCCCGCTCCTGCGTCACGTCGCGAAACCGTCCCGTGCCGTCATTCTGCAGCAGGTAGCTTCGTGGAATGCGCCCGTATTCGCGCGACATGACACGACCGCCCACGAAGAGGTCGAGGTGCCCGTCGGCGTCGAAGTCGCCCGGCACCACGCAGGCGCCGTTCTCGAAGAAGGCCGGGAGCGCGTCGTCCGATCGCCGCAACGCGCCCAGCCCGTCGTTCCGGTAGAGGCGGTCCAGTAACGCGTCGTGCTCGGTCCAGAACTCGTTCCCACCGCTCACGACGTAGAGATCCACGTCGCCATCGCCGTCGGCATCGAAGAACATCGCGTCCACGTCCTCGTGCAGGCTGTCGGCCTGGAACTCGGCCTCGTTCGTGCTGCTGAACCGCCCGTCGGGCTGCTGCACCAGGAGCCGTCCCGCCTGCCACTTGGCGCCGCCGACGTAGACGTCGTCCAGCCCATCTCCATTCACGTCGCCGACGGCGAGCGCAGGCCCCTCGATGGAGAGTCGGTGGGGGATCAGCGGCTCGCGGTTGTAGTCGAAGAACGTGTTCTCCTCGTGCCTGACTTCGACCGCCACTTGGGTCGTCACGTCCGCGAACAGGCCCGGCTCTGCCGCGGCTTCGTGATACGCGTATCGTTCCGCGGCGTCCTCTTGGGACAGCATGATGATCCGGTCGGCCGCCACATCCGTCAGCACCTGATAGCGATGATCGGGCCAGATGACCGTGAGCGAGTCGATCGTCGCGGAGGCTCCCAACCCGAAGTGCACCCGCGGATCGACGGACGATTGGAAGCCGCGGGTGGGCATCTGCTCCCGCAGTTGCGTCGTCCCGTCGTGCCGGATGACGACCTTCGCACCGACGCCGGCCGTGTTTGCACCGGAGCCCTGTAGCCGCACCGTCAGATGGTGATTGCCGTTGACCTCGTGCGACCGGTTGCGGTAGATCCCGGCTGGTGCGTTGACGTTGTTCACCACCAGATCCAGCGCGCCGTCGTCGTTCAGGTCCACGTACGCGGCGCCGGTCGAGAATCCCGGCTGGGCCAGGCCCCACGGCTCGGCCATGTCGGTAAAGGTGAGGTCCCCGTCGTTGCGATACGCGTAGCTGGGAATCGGCACGTGCGGCATCTGCTCGAGCAGCGTGGCGAGCTGCTCGTCGGTCATCCCGTCGGCGATCGATGCCTGGACCTCACGGTCGGCCACGAAGGTCAAGAAGTCCATGTCGTTCGGCCGACGGTAGATGCCGGTCGTCACCAGCAGATCCTTGTCGCCGTCGTTGTCCAGGTCGGCGAACAGCGGCGCCCAGCTCCAGTCGGTCGCGTGCACACCCGCGAGGTACCCAATCTCGCTGAATCGCCCCTGACCGCGGTTGAGGTGCAGGACGTTTTTCGACACCTGCGGATGAAAACCCGCCCGGCGTTTCAAAACATCGACGGTCCAGTCGTCGGCGTGGATGGCCGTCTTGAGGATCTCCTCCCGTGCCGGCAGCATGTCGAGCACCACGACGTCCGGTCTGCCGTCATTGTCGACGTCGGCGGCATCGACGCCCATGGAGGAGCGGCTCGTATGACCCACCGCCGTCTCGAGGGACTCGGTGAACGTGCCGTCACAGTTGTTGATGTAGACGAAGTCACTCTCGTCGAAATCGTTGGAGACGAACAGATCGGGACAGCCGTCGAGGTTCAGGTCGCTGGCCACGACGCCAAGGCCGTATCCGTCGACACCGCCGAACACACCGGCCGCCTGGCTGACATCCACGAACCGGTTGCCTTCGTTGCTGAACAGGCGGTCGCCCGCCCGCGGATGGCGGATGGCGCGCTGCGTGTTGAAAACGGCGCCGCGCTGCTCGTGCGTGGAGTGGTTGAGCAGGTACATGTCCAGATCGCCGTCTCCGTCGTAGTCGAAGAAGGCGGCCTGGGTCGAATATCCCTCGTGCTCGAGTCCGTATTCGGCGGTCCGGTCGGTAAAGGTGCCATCACCGTCGTTGATGAAGAGGACGTTGCGACCGCGGGCCGTCAGGTGGCTGACCGTCGAGACGTAGATATCGAGGTGGCCGTCGCCGTTCACGTCGGCCATCGTGACACCGCTCTTCCAGCCCGTGACGGTACCGACGCCGGCTCGCTCGGTGATGTCCTCGAACCGGAAGTCGCCCGCGTTGCGATAGAGCCGGTCGGAACCGAGGTTCGACGTGAAGTACAGGTCCGTCAGGCCGTCGCCGTCCACATCACCGGCAGCCACGCCCCCGCCGTTATAGAAATTCAGGTAGTTGATGATGTTGAGCTCGGGAGTCTCCGGCAGCTCGTTGGCGAATGTCACCCCGGTGGTTTCCGCGGGAAGCAACTCGAACAGGGGCTCGGAACGCTCTACGGTGCAGCCGGCCAACGCCAGCACGCCGGCGGCGAGCAGTCGGCTCGAAAGACGCGCTCTCGGTTTCGCGGTGCTGCGCTTGGTGTCTAGCGCCGAATGGTGCGCTGTCGCCGATTGCATGCAGAGCCCTCTCTCCCTCTCACCCATCTCCCGTTCCCGGAATGATCTCTGTTGCCGACGCGTCTAGCGCGCCGGACGGATTCGAATCGCCTGCCCGCCTCCGGCTGCCAGCGCGAGGGTCAGGCGTGCACTCGCATCGACATCGTGCTGTGACATCTCGACCGGCAGCGGGTTGTGGAGCCAGTGTGCCTCCGGCCCGTCCGCGTAGATCTGCGCCACGTAGCGCTGCCCCGGTGTGAGGAACGCGAGTGAGATTTCGATCGTGCGGGCTTCCTCGTCGGTGATGGCGCCGACGTACCACTCGTCACCGCCGCGCTCCTGACGGGCGACGACCACGTAGTCACCGATCCTCCCGTCGAGGACGCGCGTGTTCTCCCAGTCGACCGGCACGTCGCGGATGAACTGGAACGCGGGCTGGCCTTCGTAGCTCTCGGGCAGGTCGGCGGCCATGTGGAGCGGTGAGTACAGGACGACATAGAGCGCCAACTGCTTCGCCAGCGTCGTGCGCACCCGGGGGTATTCCGGGGCGCGGGGTGTCCCAGTGGCCTGCGCGATCAGGATATCGAACACACCCGGGGTGAAGTCCATGGGCCCGGCGAGCATCCGAGTGAAGAAGAGGATGGTCTCGTGCTCGGGCGGATTGCCCCCGTCCGCGGCCCAGGCGTTGAACTCCTGGCCGCGCGCGCCTTCCCGCGTCATCATGTTCGGGTAGGTCCGGCGTTCCCCGGTGTCCTTGATCGGCTCGTGGGCGTTGATCATGATGCCGTGGCGCGCCCCTGTTTCGATCACATTGCGCCAGTGCCGCACCATGTACTGCCCGTGGTGGGCATGGCCATCCTGCGTCTCGTCTCCGACGTAGCCGGTCTTCACGGCGCCGATGCCCAGCGACTGATACAGCGCGAAGGCATCCTCGAGCTGCCGCTCGTAGTTCTCGACTCCCATGGACGTCTCGTTGTGGCCGATCAGCCCCACACCGCGCTCACGCGCGTACTCGGCGAGGGCCGGCAGATCGTAGTCGGGATACGATTTGGTGAACGAGAACAGGTCGGCATTGGCCATCCAATTCCCGTCCCAGCCGACGTTCCAGCCTTCGACCAGCACGCCGCCAAAGCCGTTCTCCGCCGCAAAGTCGATGTACCGCTTGGTGTTCTCGGTCGTCGCGCCGTGCCTGGGTCCGGAGTTCCAGGTCATCGTCTGGATATGCATACCCCACCAGATCCCCACGTACTTCATGGGTTGGATCCAGTCGGTGTCTTCCAGGACATTGGGCGGGTTCAGATTCAGACCCAGTACCGACGGTGCCAGATCCGCCGCGCGGTCAGCGAGCTGGATGGTACGCCAGGGTGTCACGAACGGCGTACGGCCGCGCACCTTCACCCCATCGACCCACTCCGCGAGGGTCGCCCGGAGCCTTCGGTCCGGGGAACCGGCCACGTTCATGGCGGCGTAGTCGACGAGGTTCGCTTCGTGAATCACGAGGTGAACGCCGTTCTGGGCTTCCAGCGTGAGCGGGGTGTGCACGGTGTCCAGCATGCTCGCCGGCGAGGCGGAGTAGAGGTACTCGTAGCGGTTCGAGCGGTTGGCGGGGATCCACCACGCCCGGGCGTCGACGGCCAGCGCGAATTCCGTCAGCTCTTCGGTGATCTCGAACGCCTGCAGATTCGGTTGTTCCGGCAGCTCGTACCGAAATCCAATGCCGTCGTCGAAGGCGCGGACGACCAGGCTGAACGTTCGGCCCAGGGCTCCGGTCTCCGCAACGGACACGCGCAGCTCGTTGTGATGATCCCGCACGCGAGCCACTTCTCCCCACGGCTGCATCCATGTCTCGTCGACGGTCTGGCGAGCCGTGTCGACCACCTGCAGTCCTTCACTCAAGGGCGGCGCCTTCCGGAACTCGAAGCCGAGCTGGGAGGGGAGCATGACCGCGTGTCCGTCGCGGTCGAGGCTGTAGTAGAGCCTGCCGGCACGGAGGCCGACCGTCACGTCGTTCCGTCCGTCGGGCGACGTGACGCGAAACTGATCCTGGGCAGTGGCGGTGGCTGCAACCAGCGTAGCGCAGGTCACCAATGCGAGGAGGCGGGCCGTGCGGTGCATGTCCATGTGGTGTCTCCCGTTACGTGCCGAGGTGGAGCGAAGCCCGTGCCGGAAATGGGCGGCGGCCCCAGGGATCACGTATGTTACAGCATGGTCTCATTGCGCGTCCTGCTGCCCGCCGGCGTGCTCATGGGGCTCCTGGCGGGATGCGCCCGTTCCACCGGCACGGGCCAGGAGCAAGTCCGCGATGCCCCGGAGGAGGGCCCGCCGAGCGGCGTGGCGGTCACGGCGGAGGACATCGAGCGCGCCCCCGGCCAGTCCATCGAAGAAGTCCTCATGAGCAGATTCCCCGGGGTCCGCGTGGAACGTGCTCGAGACGGCGGCCTGATAGTACGTATCCGAGGCAGGACGTCGATCCGGGGCAGCAACGAACCGCTGTACGTGATCGATGGCGTCCCTATCGAGGCTGAACCGGGCGGCAGCCTGCAGGGCATCAACCCGTACGACATCGAGTCCATCGAGGTGGTGACGGACCCCACCGGCACGGCGATGTACGGTGTGCGGGGCGCCAACGGGGTCATTGTCATCAAGACGAAGCGACCGGATCAGTGATCGGCGAACGCCAACGTCCGGCTGCTGGGGTTGGCGCGGAAGATCAGGGGGCGGTCGTTGTTCCGGGTCACGACGTACAGGTCACCCTGCCGGCTACCGATTCGCCGAATGTCGCGCGCCTGACCGGGCACGAGGAATCCGCTCTCCACCGTGCGCACCGGCGTGAACGTGCCCCCTCGGTCCCCGCGCAGCAACAGGCCGTAGCTGGCGCTCATGCGGCCGATCTCCGGCTTGACGCCGTCGAAGTTCCCGGCCAGTAGCAGGTCGAGTGTTCCGTCACCGTCGAGCTCGGCGGCCAGAATGCCGTAGACCGGCGCCAGTTGCGCTTCGAGCGGCAGCGGCACCAGCGTGAACGACCCGTCGCCGTTGTTCCGCGCCAGTGTGGTGGCGAGCGTATACGCCTGCTTCAGCACCGCATCGGCCAACTCGGCGGGCCGGAAGATATCCGCCACCGTCTGCCGGGCATACGATTCGAATGTGGGGTAGCGCTCCTCGAGGAACGGCAGGGCTCTGAGGAGGTCGTCGCGCAGCACGAGCGGGTAGCTCACCCCGCCGCTGTACGTAGATATGATCTGCTCGACGAAACCGTTGCGATCGAAATCCCCGACATACATGGTAACCGGCTCGTCTTCTGAGGCTCGAAGGCGCGTATTGAGCCCCAGGTTGCCAAGGACGAAATCGGTGTGACCGTCACCCGTGAAGTCGCCTGCCACGATCCGATTCCACCAGCCGTGGCTCCGCTCGAGCCCCGGTGGAACCATTGGCTCGAGCTTCCCGGACCCCGTATTGCGGAAGATCGTGATCGGCATCCACTCGCCGACCAGCACGAGGTCCGCCCGGCCGTCACCGTCCACGTCGTTCCACAACGCGTCCGTCACCATGCCCACGCGCGCCAGATCGGGCGCCGCCTGCTGGGTGACCTCGTGGAAGCGGCCCCCGCCGTCGTTGGCGAGCAGCACGCTCGCGGGATCGATGCCGTAACGCCACGGCATGATGCGCCCGCCGACGAAGAGGTCCATGTCGCCATCGCCATCGAAATCGGCCGCAGCCGCGCGTGATCCGGCGATGTTCATAGCTGGCAGGTGGCCGTCTGCCTTGTGGAAGGCGCCTCGGCCATCGTTCAGGTACAGGCGATCCTGGAGGGCGGGCGCCATGTCCGAGAACTCGCTGCCGCCACTGACGACGTAGAGATCGGCGTAACCGTCGCCGTTTGCGTCGAAGAACACGGCACCCAGATCTTCCGAGATCCCGTCCTGCTCGAACAACCCCTCGTTGCTCCTGACGAACCCACCCGCGGGCTGCTGGATGAGGAGTTGCCCCGGCTGCCCCTTCGCGCCCCCGAAAAAAGCGTCGTCCAGCCCGTCACCGTCGACGTCCGCCACGGCCATGAACGGCCCCTCCAGCGAGAGCATCTTGGGCATTAGGCGTTCCCGGCGGAAATCGTCGAACACGTTCTCCCGGTGCACGAACCCCAGCGCCACACTGTCCGTGATATCGGTCATGAGCGGGGTCGTCGATGGGGAAGCGAGGGGCTCTGCCGGCCCCGACTGCGACTGCCGTACCGTGACACGCTGGTTCGCCGGGACGTCCGTGAGCATGCTGACGCGCCCGTCCGGCCACTGGACCGTCACCGACTCGACCGTATCGAGCCCGCCGATGCCGAACGTCAAGACGTAGTCCACACTCGACTGGAAGCCGCGCGACGGCATCAGTTCCTGAAAGAGCAACCGGTCTCCGCTCCGGAGCGTCACCTTCGCCCCGACGCCGAAGGCGTTGGGACCCTCTCCTTCGAGCCCGATCTGGAGATAGTGGTTGTCCGACAGCGTCCGAACGTTGTTGCGATAGATGGCGGCTTCCTGATTGACGTTATTGACGACCAGATCCGGCGCACCGTCGCCGTCCAGATCACCGTAGGCCGCACCACTGGAAAAGCCCGGCGTGTTCAGACCCCAGGCTGCCCCTGGGTTCGAGAAGGTCAGATTCCCGGCGTTCCGAAAGGCGTAGTTTGGCAGCGGCGTCGAGGTCATCGCCTCGACGAGTCCCATGAAGTCGACCCGCTCGCCCCTGACGGCTGCCCGCATCGTCCGCGCGTCGGCCAGGAAGGAGACATAGTCCTGCGAAGTCACATCTCCGAAGATGCCATTCGTGACGTGGATGTCCTTGTGACCGTCCTGATCGAGATCCGCGATGAGCGCACCCCAGGTCCAGTCCGTACGTGCCACGCCCGCCATCTGCCCGATCTCGCTGAACGTCCCGTTGCGGTTGTTCAGATGGAGCATGCTGCGCATGAACTGGTGGTGATAGTCGTTCCTCAGCTTGGCCCGGTAGCTGTCCCAGTCCTCGAACGTGGACGTGGTCTTGAGCCGGTAGTCGTCTTCCGGCAGCATGTCGGTCACGTAGATGTCCAGCCAGCCGTCGTTGTCGATGTCGGCAATGTCCAGTCCCATCGACGAAAAGCTGATGTAGGGCATCTGCCGGTCGAGCAGCTCGGCGAAGGTCCCGTCGCCGTTGTTGATGTAGAGATAGTCCCGCTCGAAGAAATCGTTCGTGACGTAGATGTCCGGCCAGCCGTCGCGGTCTACGTCACCCACGGCGACGCCCAGACCGAAAGCGATCTCGGTCCCAAAGATCCCGGCCCGCTCGCTCACGTCGACGAAGCGCCCGCCGACGTTGCGATACAGTCGGTCCCCCCCGAGCGCATGGCGCTCGTGGCGGATGTTGCGCAGGCCGAAGCTCGACACGGCCCGCGGCGAGTTATTCACCAGGTACAGGTCCAGGTGGTTGTCGCGATCGTAGTCGAAGAACACCGCGTGCGTCGCATAGCCCTCGTCCGCGACGCCGTACGCAGCCGCCATCTCCTCGAAGGTGGGCACCCCGTCTGCGTTGAGGCCCTGATGGACGAAGAGCTCGTTGGCACGCCGCTCACCGGGCACGTCTCCGGCGTAGCACACGTAGATGTCGAGGAGTCCGTCCCCGTTGACGTCGGCGAAGGTGACGCCGGTCGCCCACGCCCCCCGCCCGGCGACGCCGGCCTCGTCGGTCACGTCGCGAAAGCGGAACGCTCCGTCGTTCAGGTACAGCCGGTTGGCGTCCAGATTGGACGTGAGCAGGAGTTCGGGCAGTCCGTCGCCGGTGAGGTCGCCCAGCGCCACCCCGCCGCCGTTGTAGTAGTTGCGATAGGTGAAGACGTTCAGCTCGCGGGTATCGGTGAGGCGGTTCTCGAAGCGAACGCCGGTGTAGCTGGAGGGCAGGGGCGTGAAGAGCCGGCCGTCCGGCGCGGGGGCTTCACCTGATCGTGCCGCTCCGGCGGACCGGTCCCCGCCGGAGCAGCCGGCGAGGAGGCACGACGCAGCAAGCAAGAGCGGAAGCCTGCGGCCTGATACCATGTTCATGTCGTTGGGTCGGAATCACCGCGACGTGTGTGATGCAAGCAAGCGGCCTATTGCGCCATAGCCTGGCCTCGCTGCGAGACCAGGCTATGGCGGCACATCAGGCAAAGACGTCTCTCAACAGCCTGCGCCGGCGTACCCGCAGTTTTGCGTGAGCTCCGGGTTGGCGTCCAGCTGCGTCTGCGGAATCGGCATCAGGACGAGATGCGGGGCACCCGCCTCCTTGAACGACCAGGCCTGGGTATACTTGCCATGCCGGATCAGATCCTGTCGCCGCTTGCCTTCGTTGGTGAGCTCGAACAGGCGTTCCTCTAGGATCACGTCACGGTCGATGGCGCCCAGCGGCTCGTCCGGTTCGAACACCCGGGCGCGGAGCGTATTTAAGAGGGCAAGGGCTTGGCCGCTGCCCGGGGAAAGCTCGTTCAACGCCTCGGCCTTGATCAGATAGATCCCGCCGAGACGGAAGGGGGCGACGTCGTTGCCGTTCTCCTGGGCAGAGCGGTTCGGATCCGGCGGCCACTTGATGATACGGGTGCCCTCACCTTCCCCGGCCTGGGTCGGATCAGCGATGTCCACCGTGAAGACCAGTGGTACGCCCCCTTGCGCGCACCCCGGCCGTTCACAAACGTCCTCGCCGGTGTCCAGATGGACCTGCGGTCCTTCGAGGAAGATCTCCCGACGCTGGTCGTCTGCGTCGAAGGCGTTGTAGGTCTCTGCCAAGGCCGCGAAGCCGTTCCAGGGGCTGGGGGTGAACTGCTGGTAGTGCAGCACCCGCATCACGAAGTTGAGTCCCAAGCCTGGTTCGTTTACGAACTTGACGACGAAGATGTTCTCTGGCGATGCGCTGTTATCGGGCCCGAAGCTCGAGCGCCAGTCGGTGGCCAGGCTGTACTGACCGGAGTTGATGATGCTATCCGCCCATGCGACGGCCGCATCGCAGGCGTTCCCGCTCCCCACGGTCACGCTCGTGCACGAGTTGTACGAGGTCGCACTGGGCGTCTCCGTCGTGAACACCCCGGCGTTGAGATACGTACTGGCCAGGATGGCAGCGGCAGCCCCCTTCGTCATGCGTCCGTGGTTGGCCGCCGGCCAGTTGTCCGGCAGGTCGGCATAGGCCGCCACCAGCTCGTCGGTGACGAACTGGAACACCTCGGCGCGCGTGTTCTTCGGCCGCTCCCCGAGCTCGGCGTCGGTGACGATCGGCACGCCGCCGAACATGTCCAGCAGCTGGTAGTAGTAGAAGGCCCGCAGCGTGCGGAGCTCGGCGACGACCTCCGGCAGGGACACGCCCTTCTCCTCGAGCGCTACAAGCAGCAGGTTGGCCCGGGCGACGCCCCTGAAGGCATGGTTCCAGATGTTGTTGATGTCGTCGATGCCGGACGGGCTGACCGGTGTCCAGGTGTGCCGCTGAATCTCCAGCCACCGCCCGTTGTCGAACCAGTCGCTGCCGCGCGTGGGCGCGATCGTCTCGTCCGAGCTGATGTTGCTGATATTGTAGTATTGTTCGGTCGTAGCATTGCGCAGCCCCGCGTACACGGACGCCAGACTACTGAGTATCTCCTGCTCAGTCTCGAAGAAGTTGTCCGGTGTGATGACGCTGGTCGGATTTTCCTCCAGGTCCGTACAGCCTTGCAGCAGTGCCAATGCGAGGACTGGGGACAGGAGCAGTCGCGCGAAGCGCCTCGCCCCTCTGACCGAGTACTGGAACCGTGGTGTCTTCATGAGATCCCGACCGTTACAGGGTTGACACTTGCTGTCGTCGCCGTCTGGGGCATGCGCCCGCCTGCGCCGGGGCCGCATCAGAACGACAACCGCAGGCCCGCCGTGAACGTGCGCGCGCGCGGATAGCTGAGGTAATCGATCCCGAACGAGGTCAGACCGAGACCATCCGCCTCACGGCCCGGCCCGGAACCCGTATAGACTTCCGGATCGTAGCCGGAATAGCCTGTCAGCAGGAGCAGGTTATCGGCCGCCACGTAGACCCGCGCCATGTTGCCCCCGCCCGACAACCAGCCCGGCAGTCCGAACGTGTAGCCCACCGTGAGATTCTGCAGGCGCCCGAACGAAGCATCTTCGATCCAGCGGGATGAGAAGATGGCCGGCTCGTCGACCGAGTCCGCGTCGTCCAATGACGAGCGCAGGAAGTTCTTGTCCTGCTTCGCGTTGCTCTTCGCCCCGTGGACCAACGCGGTGTTATTGAACACCTTCCGCCCCTGCTCCCAGCGGAAGATGAAGCTCGCGTCGAACGAGCCCCACGTCAGCATGCTGCGCAGGCTGAGGGTGAAGTCCGGATTGGCGTCTCCGAGCACGACGAAGTCATCTGCGGCCAACGACGACGTCGTGCCGACGAGGTCGCCATTCGCATCATAGTCGTTGAACACCTGCACGCCCGCGTCGTCGATGCCCACGAACTCCGGCCCGAAGAATGTTCCGAGCGGATGGCCCGGCAGGATGCGCTGGGAGACCTGCCCGGACTGCCCCTGACCGCTCACGCCCCCGGTCGTGATGAACGAGCGGCCGCCCAGATCCACGACCTCGTTCTTCTCCGTCGCGAATACGAGTCCGGCGTCCCAGGTCAGGTTCCGCTTGTTGATCAGCAACGCATCGAGTAGGGCCTCGAAACCGCTGTTGCGGACCTGCCCGATGTTTTGCAGCCGGTCGTCTTGCACTGCGGGCTGTGGCACGGGAACCGTCAGCAGCAAGTCGTCCGTGTTCTTGACATAGTACTCGAAGGTGCCTGAGATCCTGTTGTCTGCGAAAGCGTAGTCGAGCCCCACGTTGAATTGCGACGTTTGCTCCCACTTGAGGTCCGGGTTGGCAGCCCTCGTGGGTGCCACCCCGACCGTCTTCTCATCGCCGAAGGGGTAGCTATCGCCGTCACTGGGCTCCAGCAGGGGCAGGGACGCGTAGGGTGCGACGGACTCATTACCCTGCAGGCCGTAGCCCACGCGCAGGCGCAGCTCGGAGAACGGGCCGTCGAACATGAAGGCCTCTTCGCCGATGCGCCACGACGCCGACACCGCCGGGAACGTGGCCCACTTGTGGTCGGTTGCGAACCGGGACGACCCGTCACGGCGCAGCACACCGGTCAGGAAGTAGCGGTCCTTGAGGCCGTAGGTGACCCGGCCAAAGAACCCGACGAGCCGGTTGTCCGTTCTTACGGAGTTGGGAGACACCGCCTGCGCGCCGCCGCTCAAATTGTCGAAACCGAACGCGTCGGTGGAGAAATCACGGGCCTCGGCCCGGAACTCATCTCTCGTAAAGTCATTGAACTCGTAACCGCCGATGGCTTCGAGCTCGTGCCCGTCGCCGAACCGCCCGCTCCAGGTCAGGAGGGTCTGCACCGTTATGGTCGTCCCCTCACGACTCTGTTGTCGTGCAAGCCCGTTCCAATTCGCCCCGACCGGACTGGCTGCGGGGTAGTATTCGCGCCGTGTGCTCACGCTCCGGTCCGCCCCCACGATCAACTGGAAGTTGAGGTTCCGGTAGAACTCCCACTGGGCCCTGAGGTTACCGAGCACTCGGGTCGTGCCGGCGAGGTCGGCGACCTGCTCCGTTATCGCCACCGGGTTGCGCACAGACTGTGTTCCGGTTCCGATTTCGAAGAACGTCGTGTCGCCGGTCACCGGATCGGTCACCGTGACTGGCTGCGTCGGGGTGAACTGGACCATGTTCTGGAACACGCCCCCTTCGAAGCCCCCCGTATTCTCGAACGGTATATAGTTGTTGCTGATGTGAGAGGCCGTCAGATTGAGGCGCAGCTGT
This sequence comes from Gemmatimonadota bacterium, assembly GCA_039584325.1. Lineage (GTDB taxonomy): Bacteria > Gemmatimonadota > Gemmatimonadetes > Gemmatimonadales > GWC2-71-9 > JAOTVV01. The sequence goes on along the minus strand of JBDGYA010000062.1, from coordinate 2,846 downwards.
AGCCGGTCTTCCCAGGCGTAGTGTGTGGCGTTGAGCCGCCCCTGCCAGCGCTCGAAAGCGCTGCTGCGCACCACCCCCTCCTGGTCCATGTAATTGAGGGAGGCACGATACTGCGTGGACTCTGTCCCGCCGGAGAAGGCGAGGTTGTGGTTCTGCGTGACGGCGGTGCGGGTGAGCTCGCGCTGCCAGTCCGTGCTCTCCGACCCGAGTGCCGGCACGTTTGCCGGTACAAACTCCGTAACGAACTGCCGGAACTCATCTCCGCTCAGCAGATCCAGAGTCTGCGCCGCGTTCGCCATGGACACATAGCCGTCATACTCGAAGGTCGTCCGGCCTCGCTGGCCCTGTTTCGTCTCGATCAGAATGACGCCGTTCGCGCCCCGGGTGCCGTAGATCGCGGCCGCGGCCGCGTCCTTGAGGACCGTGATGGACTCGATGTCCGCCGGGTTGATCAGGTTCAGCGGGCTGCGCGGCAGCGCAGCTGACGAACGGGTGTCTACATCACCGGCTCCGCCACCGATGCCGATCCCGGCCGCTTCGGTGGGCCGGTTATCGACGACGACCCCGTCGATCACGTACAGCGGCATGTTGCTGGCGCTGATCGAGGTGGCACCGCGGATCCGGATCTGCTGGCCGGCGCCGGGCTCACCGTGGTTCTGCGTCATTTGCACGCCGGCGACCCGGCCCTGGAGCAGCTCGTTGGCGTTCGTGATCACGCCGACGTTGGCCTGGTCCGCCTCGACGGTCGCGATCGATCCGGTGATGGCCGCGCGGCGCTGGGTACCGTAGCCGGTTACCACGAACGCGTCCATCACCACGGCCTGGCGCACCAGCGAGAACTCCACCGTCACCATCTGCCCCGCTGGGACCGTGACCTCCTCGGTCAGGGGAGCGTACCCGAGCAGACGCGCCGTCACGAAGTAGTTGCCCGCCGGAACGTCGGTCAGCAGGAAGGAACCGTCGGTTCCGGTGGTCGTTCCACGCGGCGTTCCTCCGATCTCGACGATGGCACCGACAAGGACCTCCTGCGTCGCGCCGTCCGACACGCTTCCGGAAATGGTACCCGTCTGGCCCTGGGCAGCCAATTGGCTCGACCCGAACAGGCCGACGAGGACTGTGAGAACCAACTTACGGGCGATCGCCATACGTCTGCCCTCCACAGGTGGAAGTAAAACGTTGCCCTGATTCAGTGCGCTGATCCTTGAGCCGGCGAAGCCATGCGCGCAGGCCACGGGAGAAGCCGCACCACATAACGTTGCCGCTTCCGAAAGGAATCGGCGAGCGGTCCGCATTGAGCGTAGGTCCCATGTGAGGATCAGAAGCGTCTGTCATTTATGCCGCTTCGCGCAACCGTACTGTCCTGCAAACATCAATGTGCTAATCTAACTGTTCGCCGTGTCAGGTCCAGCACGTGCCGGCCGGTGGTGTTGGGGGCATGGTCGGTGCGATGCGGGCGTTGGATGGAGGAGCGTACGGCCGGGCCCTTGCGCGAGTGCATGCTGCGGGAGCGAGAACGCCGAGTTTGTGTGAACCTCTGCCGCAAGTCTTTATCAGTCAGTCGTTTAGCGATCCAGGCCTTCCGTCGCAACCACTCGTCCTTCCGCTACTTCTCCATTCCGCCATTGAGCATTGGATATTGGATGTTCCCTACGGATACTCCTGCTTCGCCCACGCCACCGTCTCCCGCGCGGCCTGGTCCATCGGTGTGGGCTGCATCTCGAACCGCTCGCGGAACGGCAGGTCGTCGATCACGAAGGGCACGTCCCACTGGTGCAGCATCTCGTCGACTTCCCTGACGATCGGTGTGACCAGGCCGAGCGCCTTGACGAAGACGCGTGGTGTCCTGGCGAGCTCGATCTGCTGTCCGAGGGCCATCGAGAAGTGTCGCGCCAGCTCTCGCGCGGAGGTCGCCTCGCACGCCGGCAGCATCCAGGTCCTGCCCAGCACGTCCTCCTCAGCGAGGCCGAGGGCGGCGAGACCGGCGGCGACGTCGGGAATGTAGTTGTAGGAATGGGTAGCGTCCGGGTCGAAGAGGAGAGGCACCTTCTTTCCCACGAGCGCCGGCTTCCAAAACCGGTCGGCGAAGTGGGTGCCGACGCCCCCCGGGCCGAAGAAGTCCGATGCGCGGCCCGCCGCAGCCCGCACGTCACCGCGTTGTTCGGCTGCGCTGAGCAGATCGGAAGCGTGCGCGCGGATCTCTCCCTTGCGGCTCTCGGGCTTGAACGGGGTGTCCGGGGTGATCGGGCCGTTCGGGCGGCCGTACATGTAGAGATTGTCGAGCACGATCAGCCGGGCACCGGCGGCGCCCGCGGCGGCGATCAGGTTCTCCATGAGCATCGGCACGACGCGGGCCCACAGGTCCGAGTCGTAGCCGGGGTTCATGCCCTGGGCGACCGGGCCCACGGAGCGGCGCACCACCCGCACTTGCTTGCCGGCCGCGACCAGCCGCTCCGCCAGCCGCATGCCCACCTGACCGGCGCCGAAGATGACGTGGATCTCACCCATGGGACTATCCAATATCCAATATCCAATACTCAACGCTCAATGTCGAAGGAGTATACGAGTTCCAACGCTGAAGGTATGGGGTACGCTGCGATACCGTTGGACATTGGGCGTTGCATACTGGCTAGTGGATGTTGAATACCGGTCAGCCTGCCTCGCGGCCCAGGTCCATGTGCGTCTCCCGTCCGAGCCGCGCGATGATCTCCGGCAGCGCATCGATGTCTGCCGCTCGGGTGTTGAAGTTCACGATGCAGAGGCGCAGGACGTACCGCCCGTCGAGTACGGCGTTGGAAACGAACGTCTCGCCCGAGGTCTGAATTCGGTCGACCAAGGTCTCGTTGAGT
>JBDGYA010000061.1:0-15980 GCA_039584325.1 Gemmatimonadota bacterium | reverse complement strand
TCGACCTCGAAGCCTCCCATCTCCTGACGCACCTGCCATGCGTGGAGCGTGTCCCAGCGGGCCGGTACCCAGAGCGGGACGTCGCCCTGGAGTTCCGCCGAATCGGGGACGACGAAGACCGACTCGGCGATCACGGTGACGTCGACGGTTCGCTCTGCGAGTTGCAGGGGGTCGAACAGGCGGACGCTGTACGTATTGCCGACGGCGAGGTCCCCGCCGAAGGCGAGGTTGAGCGGCAGCAGGGCGGGGAGCACGATGGGCTCGTCGAGGGGAACGTCGTACGACTGCGTGGACTCCGCGCTCTCGATCTCGACCGAGAGCGTGCTGTCTCCCTCGACGATCCCGCGCACTCCGAAGCGGACGTCCTCACCCCGAAGCGTGGCGTCGAAGCTCCTCAGCTGGAGGGTGCGAGTCAGGTTGATGTTGGTGCGCGCTTCGACCCGCTGGATACTGCCGAGCGCGGGGATCCGGAGCAGCATCTGATCCTGGACCCGGACCGTGTCCATGAGCGTGTCCACGGTGCTCGTGGCGAATCCGATTTGCTGGCCGCCCAGCTGCAGCGAGTAGTACGTCGCTGTCGGGGACACGTTGAGCGCCGCCTCCGCCAGCAGCTCCGAGCGGGGACGGAAGTATTCGCGGCGCACGAGCCACACCACGACGCCGATCCATGCTGCCAGAATGAGGACGGCGAGCTGCCGTCGATTCATGTCGCCAAGCGCCCCCGGATGCACGCGTCCACGATCTCCCGCTCCTCGTCCGATTCCACCACTATACACAGTTCCCGCGGATACGTGGTGTGCCGCGTGTCACTGGCGAAGGAGTCGACGAGGATACGGGCGGCGTCCTCGAGCGTGAGATGGCCGGGGCCGATCCCGAGCAGGGGAGTGGCGATGCGGCTCAGCTCCCAGTCCACGGCGCGCTGGACGATACTCGTGATGGTGTGGCGGAGGCCACTCGGTGTGACGGGCTCTTCGTCACTCATGATCACCGCGTGGATGACGAGCTCCGCGGTCAGATCGCCGGCGCCGGTGACCACGGCTGCCCCGACGGCGAGGCGGGCGGCGGAGGCGATCTGTTGCTGAAAGGCGGGTCCGCCGAGTTGCTCCAGCCGGCGCAGGCCAGCGGACACGGGCTCGAGCGTGGCCGTCGCGGGCCGAACCAGCGCGTCCGCTTCCACGAACGCGAGGTCGTCCACGACGACCCGGATCACGTGCGCCCGACCTCCCGGGAGCGCCGGTACATCTGGGTGGCATCCTCGGGGCGGTTCATCCGGTCGAGGACGATGCCAAGACCATACAGGGCCTTGGCGTCGTTGGGTCGCAGCTCGACGGCCCGCTGGTACGATGACAGTGCTCCCTCCAGATCGTCGACGTGGTTGAGGGCCTCGCCGAGATAGAAGTACGCCGCCGCCCGGCTGGAATCGAGCTCGATGGTGCGCCGCAGATACGGCAACGCTTCTCGCCAGCGTCCCTTGCGGGATAGAACCACGCCGAGATTGAAGTGGGCGTCCACCGCCCCAGGGTCGCTGCGCAGCGCCGCCTGGAGGTCGTTCTCGGCCTCCTGGAACCGCGCCAGGCTGCCGAGCAGCGCGCCGCGGTTGACCAGCACCTGGCTGTTGTGCGGATCCTGCTCCAGGCAGATGGCGAACTGCTGCAGCGCTCGCTCCGTGTCGCCGGTGCGCTCGTAGAGAAGGGCCAGGTTGTTCCGTGCCTTCAGGTTGTGTGGGCCCCGCTGCAGGAGTTCGCGGTAGATCCCGATGGCCCGCGCGACCTCACCGCTCGCAGTGGCTTGCCGGGCGGCCCGGAGGAGCAGCTCCTCGGACGACGCATTGACGGGACTGGATCGTGGTGTGTCAGCAGGAGGAGGTTCCGGCTTCCATGCGGCTGCCTGCTGCCTCGGCGCCGGATCTTCGTACGTCTGGCCGTTGCCGTGCCGATCGTTTCCCGGCTCGTCAACGTCGGCACCGCGCTCGTCGTCCGGTCCCGCTCCGGCGACCGGCGGGTCGCCGACTGCCGGCTCCGCGCCGTCGACCGGGCCCGGCGGCCCAGCAGAGGAGTGCGTCGTCTCCTGGGGCTGGTACCGTCCCCCATGCACTGCCGCGCGCTTGCGCGACCTGCGTCGCCGTCTCGATCGGCTCATCCGACCCCTCCCTCCGGCGTCGTTTCGCTCCCCACCCATGCAAGATAGGCGGGCAGACCGGTTGTGACAGGCAATGCCAGCAGCTCCGGGACATCGTAGGGGTGCAACGCCTTCACCGCCTCATGCAGCGCATCCCACCGCGCGCGGCTCGTCTTCAGCACCACCTGGGTCTCCGGTGCCTCCTCCACGTTCCCTTCCCACCGGTACACCGACGTGACGCCATTCAGGATGGTTCCGCACGCCACCAGCCGCCGATCGAGCAACTCGCGTACCAGCGACCCCGCCGCATCCCGGTTGGGGAGGGTGGTTAGCACGACGAGAGCGGTCGAGGCACCGTCCTGCGGCACGGCACGGCTCCTGAGGTGTGAAGGGGGGGAGAAACTATCCCTGATCGCGGGAGGCCGCAAGGATCGGGAGCACACCCCCCGGATTGACCCCCGGACCCGGCGCCGCCTAGCTTCAAAGGTTATGCCGAACCAGAACCTCGTGGTCCGCGGCGCGCGGGTGCACAACCTGAAGAACATCGACATCGAGATCCCCCGGAACCGCCTCACGGTCATCACGGGGCTCTCAGGGTCGGGCAAGTCGTCACTCGCGTTCGACACCATCTACGCCGAGGGACAGCGCCGCTACGTGGAATCGCTGTCGGCCTACGCCCGGCAGTTCCTGGGATTGATGGAGAAGCCCGACGTCGACGCCATCGAGGGCCTCTCCCCCGCCATTTCCATCGAGCAGAAATCTCCGGGCCACAACCCCCGTTCCACGGTTGGCACCGTCACCGAGATCTACGACTATCTCCGGCTCCTGTGGGCCCGGGTCGGGGTCCCGCACTGCCCGAACGATGGGTCGCCCATCTCCCGCCAGAGCGCGAGCCAGATCACCGACATTGTGCTGTCGTGGCGCAGGGGCACGAAGATCGAGGTGGTCGCACCGCTGGTGCGTGGCCGCAAGGGGGAGTTCAAGGATCTGTTCGAGAGCGCCCGGCGGCAGGGGTTCGTCCGGATTCGGGTCGACGGTGAGGTGTATGACCTCGCCAAGCCGCCCAAGCTCAACCGGCGGACGAACCACGATATCGGGCTCGTGGTGGACCGGCTCTCCGTGCGGAGCGCGGATCGCGGCAGATTGCACGATTCCATTGAGACTGCCCTGCGCGCGGCGGATGGCATGGTGGAGGTGGTCCGCCAAGGCAAGGAGCCACGCTCAACCGTGTTCTCCGAGCGGTTCGCCTGCCCCCAGTGCGGGTACTCGCTGCCGGAGCTCGAGCCGCGGCAGTTCTCATTCAACTCCCCGTACGGTGCATGTCCCGCGTGCGGCGGCCTCGGGGAAACGCGGGTGGTGAGCCCGGAGCTGGTGCTCGCCGATCCCCGGCTCTCGCTCGTGGAGGGGGTGGTGATCCCGTGGGGAGAGCCGAAGGGGTATCTCCGCACGGTTGTGCTTCCGACGCTTGCCAAGGAACTCGGCTTCGAGCTGAGCGCTCCGTGGGGTACCCTGTCGGACGCGGTACGGCACGCCTTGCTGTACGGCATTCCCGATCAGACGTTCACGTTCGGCTCGGCAAAGGGCGGCGGGCGCACCTACGAGGTCGAATGGGACGGGATCCTCATGAACGTCACCCGGCGCTACCACGAGACCAGCTCCGATGCCGTGCGGCACCAGCTCAGTGCGTTCATGGTAGACGTGCCGTGTGAGAAGTGTGGCGGCCACCGGCTGAAGAGCGAGTCGCTCAGTGTGCTCGTGGGCGGCCGCAGCATCGGTGAGGTGGTAGACATGCCGGTGGAGCGGGCGCTCGCTGTCCTTCGCGAGCTGCCCATGCGCTCGGACGGCACCGACGGGCTGGATCCGGAGATCGCGGGTCCCATTCTCAAGGAAGTGATGGACCGGCTCACCTTCCTGTCCGACGTGGGACTGGACTATCTCACCCTCGGTCGGTCGGCGTCCTCCCTGTCCGGTGGCGAGACGCAGCGGATCCGGCTCGCGACCCAAATCGGCAGCCGGCTGGTCGGGGTGCTGTACGTACTCGACGAGCCGTCGATCGGCCTCCACCCACGTGACAATCAGCGGCTGCTCAACACGCTGTTTGGGCTGCGTGACCTCGGGAACACGGTGCTGGTGGTGGAGCACGACGAGGAGACGATCCGGTCCGCAGATCACGTCATCGACCTCGGGCCGCGCGCCGGCCGGGAGGGCGGGGAAGTCATCGTGGAGGGGACGGTGGACGACGTCGTTGGCCACGAGCAGTCGCTCACCGGCAGGTATCTGCGGCGCGAGTTGCGCATCCCCGTTCCGTCGATCCGCCGGGAGAGAGATCCGCTGCGGTCGCTCAGGATCGTGGGCGCACGGCAGCACAACCTGAGAGACCTGACGGTCGAACTGCCGCTCGGGACCTTCATTGCCATCACTGGGGTGTCCGGCTCGGGGAAGTCCACCCTCGTCACCGACATCCTGTATCACGCCCTCGCGCGGCACTTCTATCGCGCAAAGACCCTGCCAGGGGACCACGACGCCATCGAAGGTGTGGAGCTGATCGACAAGGTGCTCGATATCGACCAGAGCCCCATCGGCCGCACGCCCCGCTCGAATCCGGCCACGTACACTGGCCTGTTCACCCCCATCCGGGAGCTGTATGCCCAGCTCCCCGAATCCAAGCTGCGTGGGTATGGGCCGGGACGCTTCTCCTTCAACGTGAAGGGAGGTCGCTGCGAGTCGTGCCAGGGCGACGGGCTGGTGAAGATCGAGATGCACTTCCTGCCGGACGTCTACGTGCCCTGCGACGTGTGCAAGGGACGCCGCTACAACCGCGAGACCCTGGACATCCGCTACAAGGGCAAGTCGATCGCGGACGTCCTCGACATGACCGTCGCCGATGCGTTGGAGTTCTTCGACCAGCAGCCACGGATCCGGTCGCGCCTCGAGCTGCTCAACGATGTGGGCCTGGGCTACATCCACCTGGGGCAGTCCGCCACGACCCTGTCGGGCGGTGAGGCGCAGCGGGTCAAGCTCGCGACCGAGCTGTCGAAGCGCGACACCGGCCGCACCCTGTACATGTTGGACGAGCCGACCACCGGACTCCATTTCGAGGACGTCCGGCTGCTCCTCGACGTCCTGCACCGGCTGGTGGACAAGGGCAACACCGTGGTCGTGATCGAGCACAATCTGGACGTGGTGAAGACGGCGGACTGGGTCATCGACTTGGGGCCCGAAGGTGGCGACGGGGGCGGGGACCAGGTGGCCGTCGGCCCGCCGGAGGCGGTGGCTCAGGCCGTGGACTCATATACGGCGGCTTTCCTGGCGGATATGCTGTAGTACTGGCCTGCTTTACAAATGCAGCACCGGTGACACTTATTGAAACGGATGGCCGTATGGGTAGCCGGGAGAAGCACTTGCGATGACCGATCCAATTGAAATCGCCGTCGCCCTTCTTATCGGCATGAGCTCGGTCGGCGTACTGAGTGTCGCGGGAGCCGTCGCGTGGGGGCTGATTCGGCGGTGGGACCGCCCCCGGCCGGCGATGACCGAGGCCGAGGCGGAGAAGCTCCGCACGGCGGTCGATCACCTGGCGGGCGAAGTGTCCGACCTCCACGAACGTCTCGATTTCACCGAGCGGGTCCTCGCGTCTCAGCGCGACAGCGGCCGGCTCGGAGGAGGGGATGCATGACCGGACTCGAGCCGCTGATCCCGATCTCGCTGTTCGTCTCGATAGCGGCTGTCGTGATCCTCCGAGGCCCATTCGGGAAAGCGCTCGCCGATCGAATCGCGGGTCGCTCGGCAGGGTCAGGGGACGACGCGCGGGCGGAGATGCTGGAGCGGCAGTTGGAGGATGTGCAATACCGGCTGCACGACGTCGAGGAGCGGTTGGATTTCACCGAACGCGTGGTGGCGCACGGGCGGGACGCGCCGCAGATCCCTGGAGATCAGTGATCATGGGACTGCTCTTCTCTCCATTCATTGTTCCCGTCGCCCTGTTCTTCACTATCGGTGCGGTCGCTATCCTGCGCGGGCCGATTGGCAAGGCGCTAGCGGACCGGCTGGCCGGCCGGGTGCCGGCAGGGGTGCGGGCCGCGGAGTCGGACGCGCTCCAGGCCGAGGTCGAGGAGCTGCGGTACCGGGTGACGGACCTCGAGGAGCGGCTCGACTTCGCGGAACGGGTGCTCGCCCAGCACCGCGAGCCGGAACGACTGGGGCCAGGGAGCTGAGCGATGCCGGAGTGGCTGTGGATTCAGGAAGTGGTGTTCCCCCTTCTCGGGATGGGCATAGGGGTATTCGTGCTGTACAACGGATTCCGGATCGCGAAACAGTCGATCGATCGGCATCACGAGCGCGAACTGGCGAAGTCGCAGGGGAACCCGGGCGAGCTCACGCAGCTGCGCGAGCGGGTGGAGCAGCTCGAGGAGCTGGGCTACCGCCTCCAGGAACTCGAGGAGCGCGTGGATTTCACCGAACGGGTGCTGGCCCAGGCGCCCCATCGCGACCGGCTTGGCGACGGCTCCACGTGAGGTCCGCGGTGAGGTGGCATAGGGCTCCCGCGAGAGGATGGTGGGTAGCATGAATCCCGAGATTCTGATTCCGATCGCGGGTATGACCAGCGGGGTGGTCATGGTGGTGGCGGTGGCGCACACGATCCGCCACTGGGTGGACAAGCACTACGAGCACAAGCGCCGGCTGAACGACGGGGCCGACACCGGGCAGGTGACGCAGCTGGAGGAGCGAATGGCTGCCATCGCGGAAGATCTCTCCGGCCGCATGCTGGATCTCGAGGAGCGGGTGGACTTCACGGAGCGGGTGCTCGCACAGGGGCGCGACCGTGGCCTGCTCGAGCAGGGGAAGCCATGATGGCCACGGCGCAGATCGGTGTCGGTGTACCGCAGCTTCCGCCGGCACCGGCCTGGATCTGGTTCCAGGAGATCGGGGTGCCGATCCTGGCCTTTGCCTTCGGGGCGTTCGTCGTCTGGCAGGTCGCGCGGACGGTGAACCGCTATCTCGAGCGGCGGCACGGCCAGTCAGATCCGCAGGAGCTCGACGCGCTGCGCACGGAGGTCGAGCAGCTGCGCGGCCAGGCCGGCGTGGTGGATGACCTGACCCTCCGGCTCGGGGATCTCGAGGAGCGGCTGGACTTCGCCGAGCGGCTGCTCACCAGGGAGCGCGAGCGCCGGGAGCGATTGCAGCCGGGTGGATGAGCCCGGGGGCGGGACCGTGACGGGGTAGGAGAGAGGACGACGGCAGGCATGGAAGACATTCTCGCGATCACGTTTCTGTTCGGCGGTGGCGCCGTGTTCCTGCTCGCGATCTCGCCGGTCGGTCGTGCCATCGCCGACCGGATTCGCCGCGTGCAGGCGATGCCCCAGGAGGAGGTGAACAGCATCCGGGAGGCGCAGATCATGCTGCTCGAGGAGATCGAGACGCTGCGCGCCGAGGTCTCGGATATCCGAGAACAGCTCGATTTCACCGAGCGGATGCTGACACAGCAGCGCCAGCCTGGCCAGTTGCCTGGGGCAACCGGGCACGACGCGTGACAGGGAAGGCCCCGGCGTCCATTATTGGACGGGGAGTCCGGCGCTCGCGGACAGGGTGGCGCTGGCGGCGCACGCGCCGGCCAGCTCGGGACAGACGCCGGGTGAGGATGTAGTTTTCAGGATGGAGATTCCACGCGCGACGAGCGGGTCGTCGCCGCGCACGACTCAAGCGGGGAATGCGGACATGGGCATCTGGCAGCGTCTGACGACGGTGATCAAGGCGCAGATCAACGCGCTGATCGGCAAGGCGGAGAATCCCGAAAAGGTTCTCGATCAGCTGCTACTGGAGATGCGCGGCCAGCTCGCCAGGACCAAGCAGGAAGTGGCGACCGCCATCGCGGACGAGAAGAAGCTCCAGGCACAGGTCGAGAAGGAAAAGAAGGCCGCCGAAGACTGGGAGCGGCGCGCGATGCTGGCGGTTCAGGAGGGCCGGGACGACCTGGCCAAGCAGGCCCTCATCCGTCACAACGAGCACATGCAGCATGCACAGGCGCTCCACGAGACCTGGGTGCGCCACAAGGCCGACGTCGAGACGCTCAAGACGTCGCTGCGCGAGCTGAATGACAAGATCGAAGATGCCAAGCGCAAGAAGAACTTGCTGGTCGCGCGCCAGCGTCGGGCCGAAGCGCAGGGTCGGATCCAGAAGACGATGTCCTCGATGTCCGACGAGAGCGCGTTCGAGAGCTTCAAGCGCATGGAGGAGCGGATCGACGACATGGAGCGCCAGGCCCTGGCCGCGGCGGAGCTGGCCGGCGAGCTGGAGGGCGATCTGCTGAACCAGCAGTTCCAGGCGCTCGAGTACCAGGGGACCGCCGACAACCAGCTGCTGGAGCTCAAGAAGAAGATGGGGGTGCTGGCGCCCGGCGAGAGCGGCGAACGAGCCCAGTTGCCCGGTGGACGGGACCAGGAGATCCACGAGGGCGAAGCGGAGTTCGTAGAGGACGACGAACCGGACAAGCCAGGGCAGTAGGGAGCGGGGGCCATGACCCTTCCCGGTCGGAACGTCGCGACGACGCTGGTCCTGCTCTTCGTCGCCGCGCTCCTGCTGCTGTTCCTCGGAGAGGTCGCCGAGGTCGCCATTCTCCTGTTCATCGCCGCGCTCGTGAGCGTCTATTTTTCGGCGCTCACCGACATACTCGTTTTTCGCGTTGCCCTGCCCCGGGCGCTGGCGCTGACCTTCGCGGTGCTCGGGACCGTCGCGGCGGTCATCGGTATCGGTGTCCTGGTGCTGCCGCCGGTGATCTCGCAGGTGCAAGAACTGCTCGGTCGCCTGCCGCAGTTCGCACAAGACCTCGAGGGGATCCTGATACAACTCGCCGAGCGCTACCCGGTGCTGCAGGGTACGGCACTCGGCTCGGAGCAGGGCGGGGGCTTCGTGGAGAGCCTGGTCGCTGATGCCTCCGAGTTCGTGCGGGGGTCCGCGTTACCCTATCTCACCACCGGCGGCAAGATGGCGGTGGAGCTGATCAGCGTCCTCGCCATGGCGATCTACCTGGCCCGCAGTCCCGCCGTGTACCGGGAGGGTGTGCTGTCGCTGGTACCGCCCAAATACCGGCAGCTGGCGCGTACGATCGCCGCGGACCTGCGGGAGACGATGCAGACATGGATCTGGGCGCAGCTGTTCGCGATGCTGGTGCTCGCGGTCCTCACCGGCATCGGACTCTGGCTGCTGCGGGTGCCCTACGCCCTCGCGTTCGGCGTGTTCACCGGCGTGGTCGCGATCGTTCCCTTCTTCGGAACCATAGTCTCGACGATCCTGCCTGCTCTCCTGATCCTCACCATGAGCAGCTGGGTGCACGCCATGACCGTGCTCGCGCTGGGCGTGGTCGTCCATCTGGTCGAAGCCAACGTGGTGGCCCCGCTCATCTTCGAGGAGCGCGTGAGCCTCCCGCCGGTCCTCACGATCCTCAGCGTCCTGGTGATGGCGACACTGCTCGGTGTGTTCGGCCTGCTCGTCGCGGTGCCGACCCTGGCCGCCGTCATGGTCCTCACCCGTCACATCCTGTTCGGACAGGTGTATGACGAACAGGATCCCCGACGGTCCACCAAGGCGGTGCTGGTCGGGATGACGGGTGAGCGAAAGGTGGTCGTGGTGCCCGACTAGCAGGAAGGGAGTCCTATGCGTTCCTGCTCCGACGCCTCAGCCCGATCCGGGCCAACTCCTCGTGGCCGGTGGCGCGTCGGCCTCGAAGTCCTGCCATCACTCTTCCTCCTTGGCGTCGTCAGCGGAGCGGTGCCGCACCGGGCACCCGATCGAGCCGTCACGATCTCCGGCACGCTGGTGACAGTGGCGGAGGAACCGCTGGAAGGGGTGAGCGTGCGGTTGCTGCCGATCGGCTTCGCGACCGAGACCGACGCCACCGGCCGCTTCCGCTTCACGGGGCTCCCGGCCGGCCGCTACGAGCTGCAGATCCGCCACATCGGTTATGAGCCGGTGGGATTCGCGCTGGAGATCGCGGATCCGGACGAGGAATTCGACCTGGGGGTGATTCCGCTCGAGGCGGTCGCACCGATGCTCGAGGGCGTCGTGGTCGAGGGGGAAGGCATCTTGCCCCGTCTTGCGTCCGTCGGATTCTACGCGCGGCGTGACGGTGGCCTGGGTGCCTTCGTCGAGCGCGAGGAGATCGAGGGCTGGAACCCCCGAGAGGTGAGCGATATCCTGCGGCGGCTCCCCGGTGTGCGTGTCGAACCGAATCCCAACTATGGCCGAGCCCTCCAACCGCGGCGCTCCGCCTTCGGGTACGCCGTCGGGCAAAGTCCCGGCCGGGATACGCGCCGCGTTCTCGTCTACTCACCGCGAGCGCCGAACGCCCAGGACTGCCCACCCCTGTACTTCATCGACGGAGCGTTTCTCGGTGACGCGCTGACGGTGGACATCGACGCTGTGTACGATCCGACCGCCGCGGAAGCGATCGAGTTTTACGCCGGGCCCGGCCGGCTCCCGGCGGAATTCAACCGCCCGGGAGCGCAGTGCGGGGTGTTCGTGTTTTGGAGCCGAGTCGGACGGTAGCGCGACGGAACGACGGAGCGGCGGAACAGCGGTAGAATCAGTCCGTCCATCCGCCTACCCGTCCATCCGCCTATCCGACCATCCGCCCGACCCCCCTACGCAAGGTTCTGCTCCGCGCGGCAATCGCCTGGTGGGCGCGACGACCTCGCTGACCCCTATCGTGGTCCCGTCCGGTCGGTCCCCTGATCCACGAGCTGACGTGGGGGAGGTACCGATGAAGACGTTGATTGCGAGCGCGGTGCTCGCTGGGGCGGTAGCGCTGCTGCCGAATCCGCGGCCCGCCGACGCCGCCGAGAAGCTGGACAAGTGTCTGTTCGAGGCAATTCGATCATGCGACCGGGATTTTGGGGGATTCGATCCCTATACAGTGGCGGCACGGGGCTATTGCTACATGATTCGCACCGGGATGTGCTACGTGATGGACCCGGACGCAAGCCCTTCCCGCTAACCACACACAACATACCGATCGACCGGATCCGGGCGGAGGACCTCGTGTCCTCCGCCCCACCGTCGGTGCCGCGCGGAGGACGCGTCGGCGGATGCAGGCGCTGACCGCCGAGGTGGTGCTTGGCGCGCGCCTCGTGGTGCGGCACCGATCGTTCCGGTTCGCCGTAGCGCTGGCGCTTGCGCTCCTCGCGGCTGCCGCGACTAGCGACAGCGTCACGGTTGAACGTCACGCGGTCTTCGTCGTGGCCGGGACGCTCGGCGCGGCATCGGGCATTCGACTCACGGCTCCCGGTGCCGCGCTATCGGCGATCCGCCGGGCCGCTGCCGACTGGTGGGTTCCCCCGGTCGGGAGACTCCTCGGGGCGCTTGCTGTGACGGCCCCCATTGTCTTCCTCGGGGGAGTCACCCTAGTATCGCGCGGCTCGGACTGGCGGGCACCGGCTGGGGCAGTGTTGGTGGCCCTGCTGTTCCTCGCCGTCTGGATCGTGGTCTCGAGCGCCGCTGCGCCTCTCGCAGGGGAGGCCGGCGCGGGTGCGATCGCGCTGCTCCTCGTGTGGTTCGGCGGCCTCGCTCCGTCAGCGGTCCATCAGCTGCTGAACGGATCAGTGTATCTCCAGCGTCCCGCCGTGCTCCTCTGGAATACCCTTCCGCTTGGGTGGCGGGTCGATCAGGCGGTTGACGGCAGTCTCGTTGACCTTCTCGTCCTGTGCTCGTGGCTCGTCACTGGCGTGCTGGTCGGGGCCTGGGCCGTGGACTGGGTCTTCGTCCGTGGTGTGAGGGGAGCGGATTGTTTGTGAGTCTCCTGGCGGTGAATCGGGCAGCCCGGGTCTTCGGCCGCCGTTGCCGCCGTCGCACGGCGCTCGCGGACTGTTCCTTCGAGGCGGACGCCGGAGAGGTCGTTGGCGTGGTGGGTCCGAACGGTGCGGGCAAGACGACCCTGCTGCGCCTCCTGGCCGGAGAGATCGCCCTTTCCTCGGGATCGGTCACCCTCGATGGCCACCACGCGGGCACCCGAGCCGGGCGGCGGATCGTGGGATTCGCTCCGGACCCGCCACTCGCCCCTCCGGAGCTCACCGGCAGCGAGTGGCTCGAGTTTCTGGGGTGCCACCGCGCTCGGACGACTGCAGCGCGGCGTCGCCTGGTCGGGTCGGCTGTCGAGGCTGCCGACCTCCACGAGTTCGGAGAGCGCCGTATCGCGAGCTACTCTCGTGGCATGGGGCAGCGTCTGGCGCTGGCGGCCGCTATCGTTTGCGGGCGGCGAGTGATTCTGCTCGACGAGACTCTGAGTGGCATCGATCCGCTGGTCCACCGGAAGCTGCGGGACCACGTGCTGCGCCTCGCGGAAACGAGTCGCCTCGTCGTCATCGCCTCGCACGATCTGTCGACGGTAGAACGGCTCGCCACCCGGGTGCTCGTCCTCTCCCGCGGGCATCTCCGGGCCGACGTTCCCATGGCGACGCTGGCAGCGGAGCGTGTGGCCGAGCTGACGTTGAGCGGGGGAGGACTGGCCGGGATCGGGCGGGTGCTGCGTCGCTATCCGGGTGCGCTGCGCACCGGGTACGGTGTCTCGATTCCGCTCACGGGCGGTATCACCGTCGAGCAGATCCTCGCGACGCTGAGACAGGATCGCATCGCCGTCGCCGCGTCGCGGGTCCGCTACCGCGCCCTCGAGGACATTCTGGTTGCGACCGCCGGTGGAGAGGGTGTTCCGGCATGAGCAGTCGGAGAGGGTGGACTCCCGCGTTCACCGTTCTGGTGGATCCCGCGGGGAGTGCAGCGCGCGCGCTCGCGAGCCCGGCTCCTTGGCACCTGCTGGCCACGTTGGCGCTCACGTGGGTCGCCCTCGGTCTGGCGACGCTTCCCCGACAACTCCCGCTCCTCGAGTTGGCACTGACGCCCGCGGGAATGGAGGCGCTGAGCCCCCATGCCGAGGCGCTGGCCTCCGGCCTCACCCGGTTGATGGTGGTGGATCGCCTGCTCCCAATGCCGGCGGTGCTCGTCGCGGGTGGGTGCCTCTGTCTGGCGGCCGAACCGGTGCTGATGCTGGCAAGCGGCCGCAAGCAGGAGCTGCTCGTGATCATCGTGCTCGGGATGGCTCCTCTGCTCATCCAGCGCGTGGGCGAGCTGGTGATGACCTGGGTTCTCGATGCCGCACCGGGGATGTCGCCAGGGGAGATCGTGCGGATGCCACATCGCTTCGCCTCCGGCGCGGTGCTCCTTTGGAGAGGTGGCGGATACCCGCCTCCGTTGGTGGAGCTGCTCGAGGCCCGTGTGAACGTCTTCAGTACTTGGAGCGTGGCCCTGTGGGCATTCGGGTTGTCGCGGCTCGATCACCACCGCTTGCAGGTGTGGCATGTGGTGCTGCCGCTGGCCTGCCTCGCGGCCGGCGGTCTTGCCACCTGGCTGCTGGGCCCGGTCGTGCTGGCGGGAGTGCTTGGAGTGGCCGGATAGACGGGTGGACAATACCCAATAGCCAATGGGGCAATGGCTAATAGTCAGGTGGGACGACCAGCGTGCCCTTTCCCTCTTCCCCTATTCCGGTATTCCGGGTCCCGCCGTCCCGTCCCACCGTCCTACCCTCCTACCGTCGGTCGGGCTAGCTTACCGGCCACGCTCGACCACGACCACCACATCCCGCCACGCTCGGTATGACGGTGCACCTGTACAACACGCTGACCCGGCGGCTGGAGGAATTCCAGCCGCTCGCCCCCCCGCGAGTCACCATGTACGTCTGCGGGCCCACCGTGTACAGCTACGCGCACATCGGCAATTTCCGGACGTTCATTTTCAGCGATCTGTTGCGCCGGTACCTGGAGTACACGGGCTACGACGTCTTCCTGGTCATGAACCTGACGGACGTGGACGACCGGACGATCAAGGCGGCGGCGGAGGCCGAGGTGTCCCTCGACGACCACACGGCGCCGTTCGTGCAGGCATTCTTCGAGGATCGGGACTACCTGCGCCTCCGGCCGGCGGACGTCTACCCGCGGGCCACCGACTACGTCGAGCCCATGGTGGACCTGGTCCAGCGGCTGCTGGACCGGGGTGTGGCGTATCAGGGTGACGACGGGTCGGTCTACTTCGGAGTGGAGCGCTTCCCGACGTACGGGCGACTCTCGCAGCTCGACCGGCGCGAGCTGAAAGCGGGGGCGCGAGTCGCGAGCGACGAGTACAGCAAGGAGGACGTGCGCGACTTCGCGCTCTGGAAGGCGGCGGAGGACCGGGACGAGCGCGTGGGGGCGGCGTGGGACGCACCGTTCGGCCGCGGCCGTCCTGGCTGGCATCTGGAGTGCTCGGCCATGTCCCTGACGGAGATCCGCAAGCGCTTCGGTGTTGAGACGCTCGACATCCACGCCGGCGGTGTGGATCTGATCTTCCCCCACCACGAGAACGAGATCGCGCAGTCCGAAGGCGCGACCGGCGAGCCCTTTGCCCGCGTCTGGCTCCATGGGGAGTTCCTGTTCATCCGTGGCACGAAGATGTCGAAGCGGTTCGGCAACACGCTCACAGCCCGGGATCTGCGGGAGGAAGGGATCGATCCGGCTGCTGTTCGGATGCTCGTCTTCTCCACGCACTACCGCCAGCAGCTCAACTTCACCGACGAGGCTTTGCAGGGTGCGATCGAAGCGGCTCGCCGGATTGGGGATTTCCAGCAGCGCCTGGACGAGGCGGCCGGTGAGGACGGTGGGGGACCGGCGCCACCGGCGGTGGCGGAGTTCGAGTCCCAGTTCCGTGAGGCGCTGGACGACGACCTCAATGCGCCCAAAGCCCTGGGGGCCGTGTTCTCGTTCATCCGGCTGGCCAACCGGGAGCTGGATGAGGGTCAGTGGGGTACCGGCGACGTCGGCGCGGCGCGGGCGACCTTCGAGCGGGTGATGGGTGTGCTCGATCTGGTCCCGGGCGAGGGGGAGGTGGAGTCGGGGCTCGCCTCGTGGGTCGAGGCGAAGGTCGCCGAGCGGGTCGCGGCGCGAAAGGCCAGGGATTTCGCCGCTGCCGACCGGATCCGCGACGAGCTGGCCGCACGGGGGATCGAACTCGAGGACTCCCCCCAGGGGACCCGCTGGCGACAGCGCCAGGGGTGATCGCCAGAGGGCCCAAGTCCCGCTGTCCAGCGGCGTTGACGCACTCTCCAGCCCTGGTTATTCTACAAGTCTCGCGAAAATCGGCTTGGCTGACGTAGCTCAATTGGCAGAGCAGCTGATTTGTAATCAGCAGGTTAAGGGTTCGAGTCCCTTCGTCAGCTCCAGTATGTACGCAGGGACGCTGCCGCGTCCCTGCTGTGCGTGGCTGCCCCGTGGTTCGGGTGGTCGAGGTCGCGTCGAGGTCGCGGGCAACGGTGGGGTGCCCGAGCGGTCAAAGGGAGCAGACTGTAAATCTGCCGGCGAACGCCTACGAAGGTTCGAATCCTTCCCCCACCATGGCAGCGCGGCGGGCAGGGCCGGCACCCACGGACGTCGAACGATGCGGGTGTAGCTCAGTTGGTAGAGCATCAGCCTTCCAAGCTGAGGGTCGCGGGTTCGAGTCCCGTCGCCCGCTTGTCGCTCGCGTAGCTCAGTGGTAGAGCGCGTCCTTGGTAAGGACGAGGTCACGGGTTCAAGCCCCGTCGCGAGCTTTCGAAGGCAGGGACGGCGACCGGGAATGCATGGCGCGGCTCGCCGGCGGAGGGGTAGCATCGATGGGCAACGCAGCACGTGATCTCGCCGGAAGACGGCCACACGGCAGCGAAGCCAGCAACCGGAGTTCTACACAGACAGGGAACTGAGCCATGGCCAAGGCAAAGTTTGAGCGGACGAAGCCGCATGTGAACGTGGGGACGATCGGGCACGTGGATCATGGGAAGACGACGTTGACGGCGGCGATCACGGAGGTGCAGA
>JBDGYA010000060.1:0-16533 GCA_039584325.1 Gemmatimonadota bacterium | reverse complement strand
ATGTCTGCGGGGATACCGAATCGGTCCTCCCCAAGTGACACGTTGACTTCCACCAGCTCAACAACGGCGGTTTCCACCTCGTCGGGCATCCACCAGTACGTCACCGTACGTGGATACATCATCCCCCCCTGGTCCTCATAGTCACGGAAGACCCGGCCAGGGTGATAGTCCGTCCCGTCCACCGTGATATCGGCCACCACCTTCACGGGAAGGTGACTCTCTGCGTCGATGAAGTACGTCGTGCGAACACCCAACGGGAGTGTCACCCCGAGCTTGTGCGTGTCGGTCCCGTCGACCATCTCACGACCCAGGTACTCCGAGGGGTGATCGAAGAAGGCAGGAAAGAGGAAGGCAATGTCGAGCTCGAGATCCTTGAGGTACTTGGCATCGATGCGCGCGGGACCCTGTGGCGTGCCGTCCTCCGCCGGCGGCTGCTCGAGGAACGCCCCCCGTTCGCCATCGAACACCAGGACATAGCTCCCCACGCCCTCGGTCCGCATCCGGTTGGGCCGACTGATCTCGGTGACCACGGGGTACTCGTGGTCGGCATAGACCATTCTGACGCGTAGCGTCTTCAGGTCGTCGATCTGGCCGGCACCCATCATGGCATCGGCTGCCATCGCGACGACGTGCTCGGCTGTCGGCTGCCCACAGGCCGGCGTCATTGCCGTCACGATGATTGCCAAACCAGGCACGACGTGCTCTTGGGCTCTCTGCAACACCTTCATCGGACCCTCCGGGGTTCGTTCACACACGCGATCGAGCGCGGCTTCTGGTCCATCGCTTAATCAGGCGTCGGTGCCGTACTTTCACGACATTCATATCGTACTATGCCGTGAGAAACACACCCCAAAACACACCCCACCCCGCCCTCAGGAAGAAGGCCCCGCACGCCGCGTGACGCTCGGGGCAGTTTTCTTCGTCGGATCCTGACTGGAGCACCGCGACGCCCTCACCACCGGCGAGTGGGAACCTCATAGGGCTCTGGCCATCGCTCGCTGCCGCGGACGGAACCGTTCGGGCTTGCGGTCCGTCAGGATCCTTCTCGCTCGAAGACAATACCAGTCACGCGCCCGGCGTCGACTGTAAGGCCGGTGACACGCCCCCCCTCCCGCACGAACGTGATGCCGAGCCCCGCGCCCTCGAAGTCGACCAGCGTGAGGGGGATGAGACCCGCCGGGTCTCGGCCCGGGCGTCGCAGCGTGAGGTCGTCGCCGTCGAGGGTGACCTCGTACACCGCGTCGATCTCTGGACTCCAGTAGCGGCCCGCGTAGGACTGGAGCTGCCCGGTCGAGAGCTCGGCTCGATCCTGCCGAGTGTACGTGTCGCCTTGGCCGGTGGCGGTGGCCACACCGCCGTCCTCGGCAAACGTGACCGGAATGCCGACACCAATCACCTCGAACTCGGTCTCCGAGAAGGCCTGCAGCGGGAACGTCTCCCCTTGCACCAGGACGAACAGGCTGGCGCCACGGAGCTCGAAGACGAGCACACGACGGTCCTCGTCACTCACGTAGACGCCCTCCCAGCGCGCAAGCTGCTCGCGCGTGAGCTCGACCGGCTCGCGCCTCTCGGGCGGCACTGTCTCCTCTTCCGCTTCGTCGGCCACCGCCTCCGTCAAGTGTTCCGCCAACACGAGGTCTGCTACGGCGTTCACGTACGCGCCTACGGTGGCATCTCCGCGATTGCATTCGACGATGATGCTCGTGTGCTGCTCAGGGAAGCGCGTCAGCATGGCCCGGAATCCGGCCCAGGCACCCCCGTGTGAGACTCGCGGCTGTCCGCGGTACTCGTTCACCGTGAGACCGAGCGCGTAATCGATCGTGTCGCCGTCGTTGAGGATTCCCCGAGTGTGCAGCCGATCGAGTAGCCCCTGCCCACCCACAACGGGGTCGTAGAAGTGAGCGTCCCACTTGGCCAGGTCCTCGACGGACGTGATCACCTGCCCGTCACCGCCCATCTGGAAGTTCCAGGCGTGATCGATCGACCACATGCCGGGCGCGCCGCTGAAGCCGATCGCGCGCTCGTGGAGAACCTCGGTGTTGTCGTCCCAGATCGAGGTATGTGCCATGCCGAGCGGGTCGAACACGCGCTCCTCGAGGAACTGGCGAAGCGACTTGTCCGTCGCGCGTCGCACGATGTTCGCCAGCAGCAGATAGCCGGAGTTGGAGTAGAGATACTCGGAGCCGGGCTCGAAGTTGAGCGCCTTCTGGCGGGTGATGAGCTCCACGCCGTCGAACTCGTCGAAGACGTTGTCGAACTCAGTGCCCGCGAGGCTCATGAGCGTGAGGTAGTCCCGGATACCCGAGGTGTGGTTCAGGAGGTGCCGGATCGTGATCGTGCGCTCGTACTCGGGCAGCTCGGGGACCCACTTCCGCACGTCGTCGTCGATGGAGAGCACCCCGTCGATGTCGAGCAGCGCGATGGCGGCTGCGGTAAACTGCTTCGAGACCGAGCCGATGTCGAAGACGGTCGATGACGAGATCGGAATGCCCCAGTCGAGGTTTGCGAGCCCGTACCCCTTGGCGAAGGCCATCTGACCGCCCCGAACGACCCCGAGGGCACAGCCGGGATCACCCACGTCCACGAAGCCGAAGATGTCGTCGATCTGCGTCCGCACCGACTCGTCGAGCGTCCAGCGTTGGGCGGCAGCGGGGGGCGAAGCCACGAGCAGCGTGACGACGGCCAGTCCGAATCCGCGGTGCATGATCAGGTCTCCGTGGCAGGAAGTTGGAGAGATCCCGTGTCTGTCGTTCCCACCAACCTACGCCCCGGGTCCCGTGAGAGAAAGAAGAGTTATCGGAGATGACGGTGGACGGTGGAGGGCCCCGAACGCCGCTTGACGCTCGGGGCTTGACGCGAAGCGGATCGTCGAACCAGATGTAGTCAATCAGCTTCGCCTGCTGGTTGGCATTGCACGTCGCGGCGGGCGTCTGAAGATCATGCACCAGCGATCGCCACCCACTGCCTTGACTCACATCCAATCGGGTAAGTTGACAATACCGCACAGGGGGCAACGTGTACGCATTGGCAGTCAATGGCAGCCCGAGACAAGGCGGGAACACAGAAACCTTGCTCAACGCAGTTCTGGTGCCCTTGTCCGCAGCCGGCTGGGAGACGGAACTGGTTCAGGTGGGCGGCAAGAAGATCGACGGGTGCAAGGCGTGCTACAAGTGTTGGGACAAGAGGGATCTGGAATGCGTCCAAAAGAAGGACATCTTCAACGATGTCATGGCCAAGGTCGTCAAGGCCGATGCCCTGATCTACGGATCGCCCACCTATTTCACCGACGTCTCGGCG
Organism: Gemmatimonadota bacterium; assembly: GCA_039584325.1. Lineage (GTDB taxonomy): Bacteria > Gemmatimonadota > Gemmatimonadetes > Gemmatimonadales > GWC2-71-9 > JAOTVV01. The sequence continues at coordinate 13,236 of JBDGYA010000060.1, read as the reverse complement.
GAGATGAAGGCCTTTATTGACCGCTCCGGCATGGTCGGGTTGGCCAACGACCGTGCCTTGCGCGGCAAGATTGGTGCGGCTGTGGTGGCCGTGCGGCGTGCGGGCGCCACCCATGTGTTCGACTCCATCAACCACATGTTCCTCATGTCCCAGATGATCGTGCCCGGCTCCAGCTATTGGAACCTGGGCATCGGTAGGGATACGGGCGAAGTCAGTCAGGATGCCGAAGGTCTGACGAACATGAAGAACCTGGGTGAGACAATCGCCTGGCTGGGCAAGGCCATCAAACCCCATATGGAGAAGTTTCCCATAGTGGATTAGGCCTGCCACCGGCTTGACGGTGCCCCGTAAAGGGCTTGCAGTTACTGAGTCGGGACGGCGGGATGTGTTGCGAAGCAAAGCGAGCATCGCCACCGGCGAGCACGGCTCCACCCACGACCCCCTGATGCGATGCCGGAGCGGAGCGACGGCGGCACTCAATCCCCTTTGCACTCCGAATGGGCGAGATACGACAACCTGCAGCATTGATGCGGTGTTTCGGGCGTCCTCTGTCGTACCTGAGGTGGGGTCGATGATCGTGGGATACCTGCGGGCCAGATAGTCGAGGCTCCCCTTCACCCGCTGTTCCGCCTTGCGCTGTCGGGCTCGCGGGCGCGATCACTGTCCAGCTTCGTCATTTCCTACCGTTCTGCTTGAACCCGACATAGGTTGCACAAACCACGCAAGGGAACTTCGGGGGCGCAATGGAACTTGTCGGCTCGTTGGTGATTGGTGGATTCATCGCCTGGCTCGTGACGCATCTCTATCACCTGCGGGGCAGCAGGGATCTTCGTGATGGCAACCGGGATCTTCGTGATAGACTGGCGGAAGCCGAACAGCGGCTTCACGAAGCAGTGGCGCAAGGCGCGGCAGAGCACCGGGACGCGGAAGCCGTGCTCAAGCGATTCTCGACGATTCTCCTGGAGGCGCAGGAAGAGGACGGGAAGGTGAAGCTGACCCGTGATGAAGCTGGCGAGATCATCGGCAGGATCGGCAAGATCATCGGTATTGAAGGAAACATCCGGCTGACGACGCCACGGATTCACGGATCTGCGACCGTGATGCCAGCCAAGCCTGCACCGGACGCCAGCGCCCCTGAACCTGACGACACCAAGTGACGCACCGGCCATCATCACCGATCCTTGGGCCACCGGAACTGCAGCAGATGGCTGCACTGGTAGCAGCGTCACACTTCCAGGGGCGTCACCGCCTTTCTGGCCAGCCCGTATTTCTGTAGGCGGTGCGGCCCCCGCGCCGTCGTGATCTCGGGCGGCGGGGACAACGCGTACGGGCTCCAGACGCGTGGGCGCGGCGCGAGATGAGGTGTTTAGAAGCAGGGATTACTGAAGCGTCTGTCGCATCACCTCTTTCTGCTCGTCAGTCATTCGTTCCCACGGCCAAAAGGCCACGCCTGCCGATGACCCTTTCAGCGACTCCTGCATGTAGGCACTGAACTCCTCAATGGTCACGGGTCCTTCCCCATACATATCGCCTCTCACTTGAATAGCGGGAAGGATCATCGTACTGCTCGTATCGATTTGGGCGGCTATATCCTCAACGACGGAGTTGATCCAGACAGGCTCGCGCTGCAACATCTTGGCGTAGCACATCGGTGAAATCACATCGACGATTTGACCGAGAGCGCCGAAATCCTGCCCTGCGATCCGCTTGGCCGCATCGTTGAAATCGGCTCGTTGCCATGGAACCCCGTGGAGATTGACTTCGATCTCCGGATCAACGGCTTTCACGGCCGCAACGATCTCCGTAACAAACGACGTGATGGTGTTCGTCTTGAAGGCAATCCATGCTTCCTGTTCGTTGGCGTGGATCCAAGCAGCCACATCCCTGGTTTCGGTGAGCTCGGTGGGAATAGCTACCCCGTGTGCCTGGGAGAACAGACTCAAGCATCTCGAGCAGAAGCAGGTATCGGGAAGGTCATGTGGATCGGTTCCTTCGAGCATTCGCTCCCAAAAGGCGAAATAGCGCACAAAGTCGAGGCTCAAGCCATAGGGTTTGTGCGTCTCGACGGATGCGACAATGCGCGCAATGGTCTTTTCGCGATATCCCTCTGTGGGATTGGCGGGGTCATATCCGGGTCCATTGTTGGGACAGGCCATTTCAAGCCAATTGCCGGGGCGCTCGCCTATGGCCACGCCGCCGTCAGCTCGAATGGCGAACAGCGGGTTGTCCTCTGTTGCTGAAAGGTGATTGCCGTCGTTGAAGAACACCTGGGAGATCATCCACGTTTTCAGTGACGTGCGAGAGAGTGCCTCCTTGATGTGAGCCCTCCCGAAGAAGGGTTCCCGCAGGAAGAGATGGGTGACGCCCAGAGACTCCATTTCCTGTAACTGTGCCTCTACTGAATCGAGCGTTCCCGGCGCAATGTAGTATTTGGCAGCGTAGATCTTGCCAGATTGGTTTACGGGAATCGTCTGCTCTTCAGACTCCTTGCACCCTGCAACCGCACCCAACATCAGACAACACATGATGAGTCCCAGCCTTCTCATATTCCTCTCCTCTTGATCCGTGGTGTCGGACCCACAAGGGAACATCTCGGAGTAGGAATTTCCTTTCCCGCCTGTCAAGTATGTGGTAGTGCAGGTAGCCACGCAGACGGGGACGGCGTGTCATAATGCGTGGATCCGTTTTCGGGGGAAAGGTCAATGCTCTCCTAGATCCGAATCAGAGCCTGGAACAAACATGGTCCTCGCGAAGTCACTCACAGACGCCTCGACATCTTCTCGGAACAGCCGCAACCAGTTGTCGGAACTCTTGGGTGTATCTTCCGCTTACGTCGTTGAATGTGTCCGCTCCCAGGCCGAGGGCTGGCTTCAGCGTTGCCGCAGGATCTCCAGCGCCGCCTCCAGCTCAACGTCACGTCCCGCGCGGAGATCCGCCGCGGTCGGCACCCTCTGATAGTCGGGACTGACACCCACGCCCTCGAACCGCCGTCCGTCGGGGAAGTACTCGCGCTTGGCTCCCACCGCGACGCCCATCCCATCGCCGAGGGTCGTGACATACGGCTGGCCCGTGCTGCCCGCGGTCGAGTCACCAACCAGCACCGCACGGCCGTTGTCCTTGAAGGGCATGACGAAGTCCTCACAGGCCGAGTGACATCCCTCGTCCACGAGGAGCACGAGCGCACCCATAAAGGTGGAATCGGGCGCCTGCACCTCCGCGGGCCAGGCCATGTGGGCCCGAGCGAAATCGCCGAAGCCGGATCGGCCCCGCTCAGCGTAGTACGAGAACAGCGCCATCCGCATCGGCGTCGATTCGGCCCACCAGCGCCAGGGCCGCTCCATGAGCGCTTTGACGAATGCGATCGGTGAGGAGCCACCCTGGTTGCCGCGCACATCCACGACGAGTGCGTCCGCGTCCCGCATCTCTTCGAGCAGCTCCATGGCGCGTTGCTCGAACCGCGGCGCATCCCACGAGGGGACCCGGATGTATCCGATGCGATCTTCCACGAGCCAACGGCCCTCCGTCTTGAGCGACGGCCACTCCGGCGTGTTTCGCCGGTCGACCTGCACCCGGCGGCCGTCCCGCAGGGCAAGCTCGTATTGCAGTGGGAAGACAAACCGATACCAGCGACCGAACAGCCGGCGGCGGCGGAACCGCTCCGTGGAGGACGGGATGTACCGTGCATGATCCGCGTAGAATGTCTCAATCGGCACGCCGTCCACCGCAGCGATGACGTCGCCGGCGGCCAGGTCGGACCGGTCCGAGGCGGCCACCACCCACTCGCCGGCGAGGTACCGGACCGAGAATCCGTGCACGCCTCCCGTACCCTCGAGGAGCTCGGCATCGCGGAATCCCGTGTGGCTGTTGCCGAATCGCGCCATGAACGCCAACGACGCGAGCGAGAAACCCTTCCGGTCCGGTGCCGCCATCGCTTCGTCGAGGTACGCGCGAAACGCGGCGTCGAGATCCAGGCTGGGAACGTCGTCCCAGTGGGCGAAGTAGAGCTGGACCGCGGCGTAAAGCCTGCCGGCAACGTAGGCGCGCGTGGCGGCGTCGATGGTCTGGCGTGGCGCATGCTGCGCCGTCGCCGGGATCGTGGTCAGTGCCGCCACGGCAGCGGTCATGATGGCTCTCCGGGCCATTGTCAGGTGGACAAAGCGGCGGTGCATGCGGCGTCCCTCGAGGCGAGAAGAGGAGGAAAGTACGTGTGTTGTTGAGATGGATTTGGGAGGGAGAGGGTTGACGCGGGGAGCGCGATCGCCCCATCCGGCAGCCACTGCGCCGCACCCACCTCGGATGCCATGCCCTGGCAGCTGACGATGATGTGGCCGAAAGTCCACGCCGCGTGGTTCAGCACTCCGGTCGGCCGCTCGACCATCTGCTGCTCTGACAGGCCGGCGACTGACTGCTCCATGAACCCGAGCGTGCTGTCGAACGTGCGGACCGTTTCGTTGATCACCGTAGCACTCCGCATCGTGTGTCGCCATGAGAGGGTCGATTGGGACTCCTATACCGAACTGACGCGGGCGACTTCGTCCACGGCGGTTGTTCCCTCGAACCGGTCGCGAGTCACTCAGCGGGGTGGACCGTGGAAGGTACCCGCGCCGACGCGTCCCGATCTCGCGCCTGCGCCATTCTGGCCAGGGCCAGCGTACCCGCAGCGGAACCCGCACCCGACAGTGCGAACACTGGGCCCAAGACCAGAAGCACGTCTCCTCCCAGGGCCGCTGCCAGGACGAAGACGCCGGACAGCAGAAGCCCCCCGGCACCTCCCCACAACGCAAAGCGCGGCAGCGACATCTGATCGAACCTGCGACGGCCCTCGATCAGTACGAGGATCCCGGAAAACGTGACGCCGGCGAGAAAGCCGAGGAGGCCAAAGAAGAGGGGAAACGGGACGTCGGCGGCGCCGACGCCGACCACCAGCAGCAGGATCATACCGGCGCCGAACCAGGCTACGGCCCAGGTCAGGCCTATCCCGATTGCACCGCGGATGCGTCTCAGCCATCGCTTCATTGCTGCCTCCCTCTGCACGTGGCTTTCCATCATGGAGGCCACTCCGCTAACTACAAACAACTTTACATTGCAAAGTAGAACGTTGGCAAGTGGGGCCAGGCGTTCGCGACTGCCCCCTCGAAGCCTTGCCAGCGTCAGCCCACGTTGGCAGTATCCCGCGGGTGCCTCGCTGTCGTACCACCATGCTTGGCAGGCTCACACGCAGGTTCCTAGCCGGACGATTCGTGTTCCCACAGACGGGACCGTGAGACGATCCACCGCACGATAGGAGAAGAAGATGGGTGCCAAGGGCAAGCGCCCCCTGACGGGCAAGACGAAGAAGTCCACCGCCGGCCGCGGCACGTCGAACCGGGACTGGTGGCCGAACCGGTTGAACCTCAAGATCCTCCATCAGCACTCGTCCAAGGGCAACCCGATGGGCGGGGGGTTCAACTACGCGGAGGAATTCAAGAAACTCGACCTGAAGGCCCTGAAGCAGGACCTCTATGCGCTGATGACCGATTCGCAGGACTGGTGGCCGGCCGATTACGGTCACTACGGCGGGCTCTTCATCCGGATGGCGTGGCACAGCGCGGGCACCTACCGCATCGGCGACGGCCGCGGGGGCGCGGGGTCCGGCACCCAGCGCTTTGCACCCCTCAACAGCTGGCCGGACAACGCCAACCTCGACAAGGCACGCCGGCTGCTGTGGCCGATCAAGCAGAAATACGGCAACAAGATCTCCTGGGCCGACCTCATGGTCCTGGCCGGCAACTGCGCGCTCGAGTCGATGGGCTTCAAGACCTTCGGCTTCGCCGGCGGGCGCGAGGACGTGTGGGAGCCCGAAGAGGACATTTACTGGGGCAGCGAGGACACCTGGCTCGGTGACCAGCGCTACAGTGGCGACCGTGAGCTGGAGAACCCGCTCGCCGCCGTGCAGATGGGCCTGATCTACGTGAACCCGGAGGGGCCGAACGGCAGGCCGGATCCGGTCGCCTCGGGCCGCGACATCCGCGAGACCTTCGCGCGCATGGCGATGAATGACGAGGAGACCGTCGCCCTCACCGCCGGCGGGCACACGTTCGGCAAGACCCATGGTGCCGCCAGTGACACCCACCTCGGCCCCGAGCCGGAGGGCGCCCCGATCGAGGAGCAGGGCCTCGGCTGGAAAAGCAGGTACCGCAGTGGCAAGGGGGATGATGCCATCACCAGTGGCATCGAAGGCGCCTGGACGCCGCACCCGACCACGTGGGACATGGGCTATTTCGACATGCTGTTCAGGTACGAATGGAAGCTGACCAAGAGCCCCGCCGGCGCCTGGCAGTGGGAGGCGAAGGGCGTGGCCGAGAAGGACATGGTACCGGGCGCGCACGACGCATCGAAGCGCCGCCCGCCCATCATGACGACCGCGGACATGGCGATGCGGATGGACCCGATCTACGAGAAGATCTCGCGGCGGTTCCACGAGGACCCGGAGGCGTTCGCCGACGCCTTCGCCCGCGCATGGTTCAAGCTGACACACCGCGACATGGGCCCCCGCTCGCGCTACCTCGGCCCGGAGGTCCCGGCGGAGGAGCTGATCTGGCAGGACCCGGTGCCCGCGGTCGATCACCCGCTGATCGACGAGCAAGACGTCGCGGCCCTCAAGGGCAGGATCCTCGCCTCAGGGCTGTCCGTCTCCCAACTGGTCTCGACCGCGTGGGCGTCGGCGTCAACGTTCCGCGGCTCCGACAAGCGCGGCGGGGCAAACGGGGCGCGCATCCGCCTCGCGCCGCAGAAGAACTGGAAGGTCAACCGGCCGGCCCAGCTGGCGAAGGTGCTGAAGACCCTCGAGGGGATCCAGGCGGAGTTCAACGGCGCGCAGACGGGAGGCAAGAAGGTGTCGCTTGCCGATCTGATCGTGCTCGGCGGGTGTACCGCGGTCGAGCAGGCGGCGAAGAACGCCGGGCAGACCGTCAAGGTACCCTTCACGCCGGGCCGCACGGACGCGTCGCAGGAGCAGACGGACGTGGCGTCCTTTGCCGTGCTCGAGCCGGTCGCCGATGGGTTCCGCAACTACCAGAAGGCCAAGTTCGCCGTGTCGGGGGAGGAACTGCTGGTGGACAAGGCGCAGCTGCTGGGGCTGACCGCGCCCGAGATGGCCGTGCTCGTGGGCGGCATGCGCGTCCTGAACGCCAACGTCGGACAGTCCCAGCACGGCGTGTTCACGACGCGGCCGGAGGCGCTCACCACCGACTTCTTCGTGAACCTGCTCGGCATGGGGACGGCGTGGAAGCCGAGTGCGAAGGACGAGGAGGTGTTCGAGGGTCGCGACCGCGCCACCGGCAAGGTGAAGTGGACCGGCACCCGCGTCGACCTCATCTTCGGCTCGAACTCCCAGCTCCGGGCGCTCGCGGAGGTGTACGCCCAGGCCGACGCGGGGAAGAAGTTCGTGCGGGAGTTCGTGGCGGCCTGGAACAAGGTGATGAACGCCGATCGGTTCGACGCAGGACGGTAGGTCGGTAGGACGAAGGGCGGTAAGGCGGTAGGACGGTAGGGCGGTAACCCTACCAGCCTACCGTCCTACCCTCATACCGTCCGTCGCGGCCTCGCTGCTGTCCTCTCACCATATCCATGTGCTGAGAGACGGAGCCATTCCCCCTCGCGGCGAAGGGCTGACCACGATCGGACCCCTCCCTCGAACACGTCATAGGACTATTTTATGGTGGTCTGAAGGTATGGAACCAACACGTGCGCTGGATCATGGCCTCGATGGGTTCGGCCGGCTGTACGGCGACTGACAGGTGGCCTGATGTGATTCGGTACCCCCGAATATGGAGTATTAGGAGAAGAGAATGCGGCTGAAAGATTACGATACGACCCGTCAGATGAGTGCTTCCGTCGTGAGCTCCACGCGGCTTACGCCCGATGACAGCGAAACGGAACTACGCAACATCGACCTCGCCGTGGATAGCATCGATTTCGAGTATCGGGTAGGGCAGAGCGTTGGTGTCTTGGTACCGGGTCCCCATGAATTCGGCCAGAAGGAATACCTGCGTCTCTATTCCATTGCCGGCGGCAGTACGGGCGATGACTTCAAGCCCGTGATTTCGCTGTGTGTGAAGCGCTGCTTCTACGTTGACGATTTCAGTGGCGAACGCTACGACGGGAAAGCGTCCAACTATCTGTGCGATCTGAAGAAAGGCGACACCGTCACGTTGGTGGGCCCCTACCATCTCGCGTTCACCCTGCCCAAGGAAAAGGACGCCAATCTGCTAATGATCGGGCTGGGGACGGGGATCGCCCCCTTCCGGGCGTTCGTCAAGCACATCTACAGCGAACTGGGTGGTTGGGAGGGCAAGGTGCGCCTGTACCACGGCGCCATGAGAGGTATCGAGCTGGCCTACATGAACGACCAGAACGCCGACCTGGAATACTATTACGACGAAGCAACCTTCAAGGCGTTCGAGGCGCTCAGTCCGCGTGCCCATTTCGACGTGCCAGTCGACTTGGAAGGGGCCATCGCGCAGAACGCCGATGAGGTCTGGTACTTGTTGCAGGACCCCAAGACCTACGTCTACGTGGCCGGCCTGAAGCAGATTGGCGAACAGCTGGACAAGGCGCTGGTGAAGATCGTCGGCTTGCCGGAAGTGTACCAGCAGCACAAGGCGATGATGATCGACGACGGCCGTTGGGCTGAGTTGCTCTACTGAGCGCTGTCCATACCAAGAGGCTGCTTTCCGCGTTGGGGGGCAGTCTCTTCTTCTTGCTATGGTGCTTTGTTGGGTGTTGTCAACTCATCCGTGCGTAGACGGGACAGGAGATACCAGCCCCTTCCGTTGAGCTACCGACCCGAACCGACTGCCTTCAGCGCTTGCCTGCGCTGAACGGATAGGTGGCCGAGAGGTCGAAGGCGCGCGCGACGGACGCGATCACGCGTTCCGGGAGTCGTCTGCGGCCCGTGGCGCGGGCGCCGGCTCAAGCCAACGCCTGGCCGACCAGCAACCCGAACAGGAGCGCTGCGGCGGCGACGACGACCACGACGGCGGTGTGCACACCCGTGGAGGGCTCGGGCGGTGCGGGCACGTCCCGCGTGGCGTGGAACGTCACGCCCTCGAGCGCCGCCTCCACCTGCTTCGCGCCGGCGAAGCGGTCCCACGGGTTCTTTGCCAGACACTTCATGATCACGTCGGCGAATTCCTTCGGCACCGTGGGATTGATGTCGCGCAGCGGCACCGGCGCCTGTTCGACGTGCTTCCGGAGGATCGCTCTCGCGTCCTGCCCGCTGAACGGAGGGCGCCCCGCCAGCATGCAGTAGCCCAGGGCGCCCATCGAGTAGATGTCCGACCGGTGGTCGATCTCCGGCAGGCCCTGCGCCTGCTCCGGTGACATGTAGGACGGCGTTCCCACGATCGGGCCGTCGGACGCATCGGGGACCTGCCGCTTAACGGCTATAGCGATGCCGAAGTCCACCAGCAGCACCTTCTGGTGATCGCCCTCCAGGAACACGTTGTCGGGTTTGATGTCCAGGTGGACCATGTGGGCCCGGTGGGCCGCGGCCAGGACGTTGGCCAGCTCGCTGAGAATGCGCTTCGTCTCGTACGGCGGGATGCGCCCCTGTGCCATCCGTTGCTCGATGGTCGTTCCTTCCACGAACGGCATGACGTAGTAGATCAGTCCTCCCCGCTCGCGGATGTCGTAGATCGGGACGATGCCGGGGTGGCGCAGCTTCGCCAGGGCGATGCCTTCCTTGCGGAAGCTCGTCACGAACAGCTCCGCACCGACCAGCTCCGGCTGAATGACCTTGATCGCCACGATCCGGTCGAGCCGCCGGTCCAGCGCCTTGTAGACGCGGGCGAACCCGCCCTCGCCGAGGCGGTCGAGGAGCTGGAATTCTCCGCCGAGCACGTGCTGGAACCGCGCCTTGAAGTTGGGCGCCGCGGGTGGTGCTGCGGGTCGCTGCGGGTCGTCGCGGATGGTCACTTCGCCGTCGGCGCCGGGCGAGCTGGCACCGTCGCCCTCCGACTCGACGACGAGGGTCACGTCGGGATCCACGTTGACGGGAGTCGGCCTGCCGCACCGGGAGCAGAACAGGTCGTCGGAACTCAGCTGCCGGTCGCAGAACGTGCAGCGCAGGGACGGCTCGGTCATGCCGCGAACCTCGAAGCAGTCGGGTGAGCCCTGGTTGGCGTTGCGAGGCACCGGCGGGACCGGGCGTGCGCCGGCGCCACGGCCCGAGCAACGGCACGATCGCAGGCAGGCGCACGTCGGATCGGTCGGGCGTCGCCGAGGGCTCAAGTTATCGCGTCTGCCGCGGTTCGGAAGGCGGGGCGGCGGGACTTGACGCGTCCGCCCGCGGTGCGGGCGCCGCCGGCAGCGCCAGGCGCTGCGTCACGGCGTCCATGCCAACGTTGGTGGGTACGTCTGGTGTGGTCCCACGTGGGCGGAGGACTTCCCCATCGGACACCTCCGGCCGTAACATGTGAGCAGGCTGAGGTCCACCAGACCGGGGGCGGGTTCAGGGACCCTACCCATCTGCCCCCCTCTTCTCTCCCGCTGCGGAGGCGGATCATGTCAGAGCGACTGATCGGCGCGGTCACACACTACTTCAAGGGACCGGGCGTCGCCGTCGTACACGTCACGGAGGGCGAGCTGCACCAGGGCGACAGGATTCACATTCTCGGCCACACGAGTGACTTTGTGGAGGAAGTGACGTCGATGGAGGTAGAGCACCAGAAGGTGCACACGGCGGGTGTGGGCGACGAGGTGGCGGTCCGGGTGATCGAGCGCGCCCGCGAGCACGACCAGGTGTTCAAGATCGTTCCCGGCTAGCGCAGACGCGGCTCCGCTGCGTGCCGGTCCGAGGCTGTCAGCCTCGGGCTCTCTCCAACATGGTCGCGGTTTCGGGCGTCGGCACGACTCCTCAGGCGCTCCTCACGGGAGCATTGTGCCGTGACCTGAACCTGCGAGCGCCGGCCGCGTACGGCGGCTGGTCGGATCTAGACGAAGACCGCAACCGAGTCTTTGCGATGGCCGGCTCGTCGCGGGTTTCCCGCGATGCCCCGGTTAGGCGGCCACGTACAATCGTAGTCGTCTACATACTGCCACGGTGCCCGTCAAGATCATCGCCGTGAGGAGCACCCCTGCCAACAGCTCAGCAACACGGCTGTCTTCCCAGCCCGTTGCATCGAACACGACGTCTAGTAGTCGACTCGCCGCTACGTACAGTGCGACCGCGGTGAGTACACGCCCGCCGCGCTGCCAAATTGAACCACGGTCGGACGGAAATCCCATGGTGAACACGACACCGTACGCCACGACGACGCCGACGAAACGCCCGACGTTATCAGCATCGAGAAACGAAACGAAAGGGGTCAGGACCAATAACAACAGGCTGACCACAGCAATCGGTGCAAAAGCCACGGCCGGTGGTTGAGGAAGTTCCCCCCGCTCGAGCCGGCGCAGCAGTGCCACAGCCACCAGGACGCAGAGGACACCGACGACGACACCTCCGAGTACGTCGGCGAGAAAATGGCGCCCCAGATACATCCTCGAGACCGCCATCAATGGAGCCCAGAAGGCACCGAACACGAGTGCATGCCTGGACCGAAAGAACAGCGCCACGGCGAGGAAGAAGGCTGTTGCCAAAGCGACGTGGCCAGAGGGGAATCCGTAGCTCGGTTCTGGTTGTGCTCGGACGGCCGCAATGGCCTCCGCAGTCGGCAGTGTCCAGAAGCTCGCGCCACCCCCTCGCTGGACCACCGGTATGGGCGGGGTCGCGTCACCCGGCTCTTGTACTCGAGCGTCAATGTCGCTGGGACGGGGAAGCGCCAACCCGGTCTTCAGGGCGTCTGTGGAGATTCCGGCCACCAGAAGCGCAAGGAGCACCGCCAGGCTCGGGCGCAGGCGCATGCCGAAGGCCAACGTCAGCATCAGTGCGATGTAGACTGGTGCGTAGCCGAGCAGTGTGACCGTGGACAGAAGCCACGTCAGGATCGGCGAGCCGAGCGACTGGAGCCAGACAACAAAGTCAGTCTGGAACATGGCCTTGCGTTGACCTCAGTTGGGACGGCGGCCGGTTCCACCTCACGCCCGCCTCTGCATGCTGGTACAGGGGGCTACCTCGGGATGGGCTGTCCAGGTCTCGAAAGCCTCTCCATCGGTCGCCAGCTCTACGGTGGTCTGTTCCCCTGCCAGGAGATCGATTCGCTCGGTTGGGCCAAGTTCGGTGCCGGATGACAGATGGACTTCGACGCGAACGGCACATAGCGTCGCGTCAGTCGTGTTCTCGACCGTCCCCACGAAGGCATGAGACGCGGGATCGAACGACAGGATCAGTCTCGCGCCCTTGCGAGTCTTGTCCCACGTCTCAGCGGCCCCGATGTACTCGCCCGACTCCTCACCCTCTTCACCGCGGTGATGCTCGCCGTCCTCATCATGCTCGCCCCGGCCCTCAGTCCTCGCATGTTCACCGGCTCCCTCACCACTCGCGTGCTCTCCAGCTCCCTCTTCACAGCCGACTCGGCGCTGGGTGTCTGCAATCGCAATGATCTTCCAACCCTCGGCACCTCGGGCCAGTTGAAACGTGTCTTCGCCGCAGTGTGAGATCTCCTCGTTCACGTAGAACGTGTAGGAGATCCACACCGTCGCGAGGTTGTCATGGACACGCACCTTCGGATCGCGATACCGCTCTTCGATGGCTGGCCCCTCTTGGTTGCCGATATTCGCGAGTAGGTCGTTGATCGGTACGACACGGTATTCCGCTTGTCCCTCCCGACTGAACGTCTGCACCAGCCGTGTACCCGGCTCGAGTGTCGAGCGCATCTTGGCAGTGTCGCGCTGAGCAAGACCCTCGAACATCACAGCTATCACATCAAGAACGTCTTCTTCGTGATGGCGTTGGGCGGTGAGGGTGGGCGCAAGTACGAGCGAGGCGGCAAAACAGGTCAGCAGACGTGCATGCATCGGGTCACCTAGTCGGGAGATGGTGGGGCGCTCAGAGGCTACGGGATGCAGCCGCCTCACGCGACACCAAAGTGCGGCGTGGGTCAGCAGGCGTCAACGTGAGCGCAAGGAAGAGGCCCGAGCGCCAACTGTCGATCGGGGCTGGTCAACCGTCAGCTACTTCAACCTCACCACTCCAGATCCATCACCCAGATGTCACTCTCGTACTGGGAGATCGTGAGATAGAGGTGCTCCGGTCCCACGGACAGAAAGCCGGGCACGAACAGTTCAGGATCGTCGAACGCCACGACCTTGGTA
>JBDGYA010000142.1:0-7265 GCA_039584325.1 Gemmatimonadota bacterium | reverse complement strand
CCCACCTCATGTGGGACGCCCCGTACGCACCGGCCGAGGCTCGCAGGGGGCTGCGACAGGTGCAGGCGCTCCTCGCCGAGCGGGACCGGCGGCAGGAGCGCATCCCGTGGATCATCTGTGGCGACCTGAACGCGACGCCCGACAGCGACGTCATCGGTGCGCTCCGATCCGCCGGGTTCACCTTCACCCATGCGGCGGCGCCGGCGCCGACCTGCAATGCCAACCGGCTGGCGAAGCTCATCGACTACGTCTTGTACGAACCGCCGTTGCTGGGGGAGCCGTGTCCGGTGACGCCGATTGACGATACCACGCCGCTGCCCAGTGCGACCGAGCCGTCCGATCACGTGCCCGTGCTCGCGCGGTTGCGGTGGGGCGGACTCGACCCGCACTGAAGTGGCGGTCGTTGCGCACGGCCTCTGCGGGACAGGGAGATCCGAAGCGAGCTGGAGGTCGATCCCGAGAAGCAGCGACGCGTGGAGTCGTGCCATGCCACCGTCTTTCGCGTAAGTTCTGTCGACATGACCGAGACGATCGCCCGCCTCAACACTGCCTTGCGCGGCCACTTCGCCGTCGAACGCGTCCTCGGCGAGGGTGGCATGGCGACCGTCTACCTCGCGCGCGACGTGCGGCATGACCGACGCGTCGCGATCAAGGTCCTGCGGCCCGGGCTCGCTGCCGTGATCGGCCCGGAACGGTTCCTCGCCGAGATCAAGACGACGGCGAACCTGCAACATCCCAACATTCTCGCGCTCCACGACTCCGGCGACGCCGACGGGCTCCTGTACTACGTCATGCCCCACGTGGAGGGGGAGAGTCTGCGACAGCGACTCCATCGTGAGCGGCAGCTTTCCATCGACGAGGCCGTTCGCATCACGACCGATGTCGCCCGCGCGCTCGACTACGCCCATCGACAGGGGGTCATCCACCGGGACATCAAACCGGCCAACATCCTGCTCCAGGAGGGCCGTCCGCTGGTCGCGGACTTCGGGATCGCCAAGGTCGTCAACGCCGCCGGTGCCGGCCGCCTGACCGAGACCGGCATGAGCGTTGGCACGCCGTGTTACATGAGCCCCGAACAAGCCACGGGCGAGCAGGACGTGACACCGGCGACCGACACCTACTCGCTCGCATGCGTCCTGTACGAGATGCTGGTCGGGGAACCTCCGTTCGACGGGCCGACACCGCAGGCCATCCTCGCCAAGATGCTCACCGACGAGCCGACCTCCACGCTCGCCACGCGACGCGCCGTGCCGCCGAACGTGCACGCGGCGATCTCGAAGGCGCTGGAGCGGTTGCCGGTCGATCGGTTCGCGAGCACGAGCGACTTCGCTGCCGCGCTGACGGACGCGAGCTTTCGCTACGGACCGGGGGTGCACGACGCAGGGGCTGCAACGGCGGGGCGCTGGCGGCACGTGGCGGTCGGAGCGCTCGCGATGCTCGCGGTGGTTTCCGGGCTGGCCGCGTGGGGTTGGACGCGTCCTCCCGCCTCGCAGCCGATCGCCCGCTACGTGCTCGGCCAGTCGCCGGACGAAGCCTTGATCGCCACCATGGGGTCCTCCCTCGCCCTGTCGCCCGACGGTGCTCGCCTCGTCTACGTCGGGCCGGGCGAAGGCGACGAACGCGCACTGTGGCTCAAGGAGCGCGAGGAACCGCACGCCCGCAGGATTCCCGGCACGGATGGCGCCGTCGATCCGTTCTTCTACCCCGACGGCCGTCGGATAGGGTTCCTTCGAGGTGGAGACGGGGGGACTTCGGCCAACGTCGTGGCGTTGGAAAGCGGGGAGCTCTCGATCCTGGCGGACGACGGTTTCTGGAACCTCGGAGCCAGCCCCGGGCCGGACGGGAGCCTCTACTTGCGAGGCAACGGGAACAACATCGTCCGACTGGCCGCGGGGGCGAATGCGGTCGAGGCGGTCACGGTACCGGACCCCGGCACCCACCATTCCTTTCCGGAAGCCCTGCCGGGAGGGCGCGGTGTCGTGTTCACGGTCGACAAGGGTGGGTATGAGTTCCGGGACGCCGACATCGCGGTGCTGGACCTGGAGTCCGGCCAGCACCGCATCGTGCTGGAGGGCGGTGTCGCCTTTGCCCGATACGTTCCGACCGGACACCTCGTGTACGTCCGTCGCGACGGCGCCTTGCTGGCGGTTGGCTTCGATGAGCGGAGCCTCGAGATCACGGGCGATCCGTTCCGGCTGCCCGGCACCGTCGCGGTGGGAGAGGGAGACGGACCGGGATTCGGCGTCGACCTCGCGGTATCGGAAAGCGGGACGCTCGTCTACACGGCCGGCCGACCGATCAACGTTGGCGCGCGGAGGCTGGTCTGGGTCGCCCGCGATGGTGCGGTGACAGAGATCGATCCGGAGTGGACCGCCGAGTTCGAGGGGGTCGCCCTGTCGCCCGATGGGACGAGGATGGCGGTGACGATCGGAGCGCAGTTCGACACGGACGTCTGGATCAAACCGCTCGATCGGGAATCCCGACTCCGGTCCCTCCTCACGGTCACCGACGGCCTCAACCGCCGACCGGCTTGGACGCCGGATGGCCGCTCCGTCACGTTCATCTCGGATCGCGCCGGGGGGGGACGCGACCTCTATAGCAAACGGGCCGGTGGTTCCGGGTCAGCCCGCGTGGTGCTTGATCTTCCGGTTACCATCGACGAGGGGTTCTGGTCGGAAGATGGCGAGTGGCTGATTCTGCGCACCGGAATGTCGGGGGAGGAACGCGACATCGTTGCCTGGCGGGCCGGGACGGACCCCAACGACCTTGTCCCGGTCTCGACCGTGGCGGGCGTCGAGGAGGTCGCCCCGGCGCTCTCGCCCGACGGTCGCTTCATCGCCTACGTGTCCAACGAGACCGGACGGCCGGAGGTCTGGGTACGCGCGTTCCCGGACGTGGAGGCCGGCCGGTGGCAGGTATCCGTCGACGGCGGGACGGAGCCGGTCTGGGCTCACAGCGGGCGGGAACTCTTCTACAAGAGCCGCGGCAACCAGGTGGCGGTCGCGGTTGACACCGAGGGGACGTTCTCCCGAGGCGACGAGGTCGCACTGTTCCCACTCAGGGATTTCTACCAGTTCAGCGTCCACCGGAGCTACGACGTTGCTGCGGACGGCGAGCGCTTCGTGATGATCAAGAATCCGGAAGCGGAAACCGAGCTCGTGGTGGTGGAGAACTTCTTCGAAGAGTTGCGCCGGGCGGAGCCGTAGCGCGGCACAGTGCGCGCCGATTGCCGCGGGCTGGTCAGGTAGTCAGGACGCATCCCGCTCTAACGTTGCACGGCCCGGCCCCGCGCCGCCGAGCGCTAGTCATGGCCGTTGGGCCGCGCACACATGATACCGAAAGAGGAGAGTCTTCCGTGAGCTTCCGAACGCTTCTCGTCATCAAAGCCATCGTGTGCCTCGTGTTCGGCGTCTACCTTCTGGTCGCGCCGGCCTCGCTGCTCGGTCTGTTGGGAGCGTCGCTCGGTGCAGCGGGCAGCTTCACCGCTCGCGAGTACGGCGCAGCCATGATCGGAATGGTGCTGCTCACGTGGTTTGCGAAGGACGTCAGGGCATCGGACGCCAGAGGTGCGATCCTGCTCCACCTTCTCGTCTACGATGCCATCGGCGTGGTGATCACGATGTCGGTCGTCACCGCGGGCGTGCTCAACGCACTCGGCTGGGGCATCGTCGTCGTGTACGCGTTCTTCACGCTGGCCTCGGGCTACCTGCTTCTCGTGGAGAAGCCGTTCCAACGACGTTCCGCGGAGCACGCGGTCTAGAGAACGCAGGGACCTGCGGCGCGCTATGGAATCGCGCCAGGACGTTGCCGCTGAGGCGCAGGCTTGGCGGGACGGCCGCTCGCAGGTCATGCGCGAGTCACTAGGCGGCTGCACGGCGATGCGTCTCGCAGCGTCGAGCCACCACGCAGCCCAGAGGCATGGGGGTAACCTTGTCCGACCTTCCCACAACATTCCGTCAGGCAGCGAGTGGGGACTCGCCGAGCAAGTACGGATTGCCCCCGGACCTGCTGGCAAAGGCTCGCACGCGGCTCGCCGGGCTCGCGGGCGTGCTCGGAGCGCTGTCGCTGATCGCGCTACTCCTGAACGCCACGGCATTCAGAGAGGAGGTAGATGCTGCGGTCCAGCCACAACATGTGCTAGCGGTAGGGCTGGCGCTGGTGGTCATCGTGATGGCGCGGTCCAAGCGGATCGCCGATGCCACTGCGTTGACTGCCGGCCTCGTATACGAAGTCTGTCTGTGTTGGGTCGTTTCCTTCGCGGCACAGCATGCCGCCATCGGGCTGGTTGGCCGCGCGCCGGAGCTCACGTGGACCTCGATGATCATCGTCGTCTTCCCGATGGTGATCCCATTGCCTCCGGGGCGCCTGCTGGTTGCGTCGCTTCTGGGAGCGATCAGCTCTCCTGTCTCATTGCTCGTGCTCGACCGCATGGGCAAGCACGCGCTCACGATGGACGAGCTCATCGGGGTGTCGATCAGCCCGGCGTTCGCCGTCGTTCTTGCCTACTTTGGCGCGCGCATGATCTACGCCATTGGGCTTGACGTCTCAAGAGCCAGGCTCCTAGGTGCCTACCGGCTCGAGTCGCGCCTCGGCGCCGGCGGTATGGGGGAAGTCTGGCGCGCCAGCCATCGCATGCTGGCGAGGCCCGCCGCGGTCAAGCTGATCGCGCCCCAGCAGCTGGGTTCAGGCGACGGCGATGCTTCGCTCGCCGCATACGGTGGAAGTCTACGATTTCGGGCTATCGAGCGATGGTTCCTTCTACTACGTGATGGAATTGCTCGACGGTCTGGATCTCCAGAAACTCGTCGACACACACGGACCAATCCCCGCATCGCGAGCGGTGTACATCCTGCGCCAGGTGTGCCACTCCTTGGGGGAGGCCCACACAGCCGGCATGGTTCACCGCGACATCAAACCGGCGAATATCTTCGTCTGCCGCTACGGCAGTGACTTCGACTTCGTCAAGGTGCTCGACTTCGGTCTGGTCAAGAAGCAGAGGCTCGTTGAGGATGCGGCCGTGACCCAGAAGGGCCAATTCGTCGGCACGCCGGCGTTCGTCGCGCCGGAGATGGCGCTTGACGCGGCGATCGATGGACGGGCGGACCTCTACGCGCTCGGTTGTGTCGCCTACTGGTTGCTGACCGGCTCAGTGGTCTTCAAAGCCGACAATCTCATGGCGCTGGCAGCCAAACATGTGCAGGAGGACCCCGTACCTCCCTCGAAGCGCACCGAGATGGAGATTCCCGCGGATCTGGAAGAAGTCGTCCTGGACTGCCTGCGGAAGGAGCCAGGTGATCGGCCAGGCAGCGCAGAGGAGCTCGCCAACAGGCTCTCCGACTGTGATGTGTTCAGATTTGCCGACGGCAACAGCGCCTAAAGCAGCGGGACGCCGGATCCCTCAGTGTACGACGACTTCGTCCACGAACAGCCAGGCTTTGCCGCCGGCTCCGGAGTGCCAATCGGGACACGTCCCTTGGCTCAGCGCTCGAATGCGGACGTAACGGGCTCGCACGGGGTCGAAGCGGAAGTCCACCTCCTCGATGCCAGCCGGTTCGTCCTCGACGGCTGGCGAGCTCACATGCGTGCCGACGGTGGTGAACGTGCTCCCGTCCGATGACACCGCGATCTCGACGCGAACCGGCAGGAAGATCCACGAACGGATGTTCCTGAGGAACGTCGCGTGGACCTGCTCCACTCCGCGCGGTGCACCGAGGTCGATGACGGCCTCGAGGTCGTCCTGCTCGAGCGCGTGCCAACAGTCACGCCTGAAGTCGGTCACGCATCGGATGCCGTCGGTGAGGCCTGCGGGGCCCTGCCCGGGGTAGCGGGAACTGAACGGAGTCGCGAGTGCGACGCTCGCCCCCCGGGCAAGGTGGTGAACCTCGGTCGGCTGTTCGGCGGCCGGTTTCCGCCACGTTGCGTCTGAGACGTCGAGCGGGTCATTGTACAGCGTGCCGCCCGTCACCAGGAGCCCCTCCAGTTGCTCCCGCCGGTGGGCGAATGCCGGGTCATCAACGAGATTCCGTGTCTCGAACGGGTCCGCATTCAAGTCGAACAGTTGCGTGCGCAGGTCGTCGTTCACGTTGTAGGCGATGAGTTTCCAGTCGTCCGCGGTCCGCACGGCGCGCTGCAGGTCCCGGTAGGCGAAGTAGGCGAATTCCCGTCCTTCGACAGTGGCGCGGCGCATCGTCGGGACCAGCGTCGCTCCGCCGACGGTCGGCGGGGTCGGCACGCGTGCCAACTCGGTGAGCGTGGGAAACACGTCGAACAGGTACGCGAGGGCGTCTCGTCGTTCGCCACGGGGAATCGTGGGTCCGACGAGAATCAGCGGCACGCGCACGCTGTGCTCGTAGAGGTTCTGTTTCCCCAACAGGCCGTGGCTGCCGACGGCCAAGCCGTTGTCTCCTGCAAAGACGATGATCGTGTTGTCGAGTTGCCCGTTGGCCTCGAGTGCATCGAGGATCCGACCGATCTGTGCGTCGACTTCGCTGATCATGCCGTAATACGCGGCCAGCTCCGCACGGATCGCGTCCTCGGTGCGTGGATGGGGCAAGAGTCCCTCATCCCGGACGTGGAGCTCGCCGTTGTCGAACGGGTGATCCGGCAGGTAGTTCGGCGGCAACGACATGCGATCCGCCGCATACCACTCCCGATACGGAGACGGCGGGGTTCTCGGATCATGCGGTGAGGTAAAGGCGACGTAGGCGAAAAACGGATGGTCGCTGTCGCGCTGACGCTCGAGGAAGGTGATCGCCGCGTCTGCGTACAGTTCGCTCGAGAACCTGTCACCCTGCCACTTCGTGGAGTCGGGGTAGCGACCGGTGGCATCGAAGTGGTAGAGCCACGGTGCCTCGTGTCCGCCGATACGTGGCTGGTGCATGCCACCGAAGAAGATGTTGTCACCCTGTTGGAACGCCCGAACGAAGGCGCTGCGGTTGTTGTGCCACTTGCCGGTGGCAAATGTGACGTATCTCGCCTCGGCGAACACACTGGGCATCATGGTGTGCCGTTCCGGGATCACGTCGCCGGTCTCGAGCAGATCGAACAGGGCGCGTCCGGTCATGAGCGATGCGCGGCTCGGCGCGCAGATCGCACCGTGGTGACCACCCATGACGAATGCGCGGGTGAACGCGGTTCCCATGGCCGCGAGCCGGTCCATGTTGGGTGTGCGGATCTCCGCATTGCCGAGTGCCGCAACCGTGTTGTAGCGCTGGTCGTCGGTGAAGAGGATGAGCACGTTGGGGCGGTCGACTGGCGAGCTGCGG
>JBDGYA010000141.1:0-6318 GCA_039584325.1 Gemmatimonadota bacterium | reverse complement strand
TCGGGCTTTCCGAACACCACCTCGGTGGTCATGACGTCACGCACGCTCGCCGGACAGGTGCGCTCGTCGGGATTGAGATGGGCCTCGAGGTGCGTGCAGCGCTCTCCGCACTCTCGGAGGATGTCGCGCTCAGTGAGGATCCCCTGGACCTTACCATCCGGACCCGTGACGACGACCGCACCGATGTGGTGCTCGTTGAGCCGGCGAATGGCCTCGTTGACCGACCGACTGCTGTCGATCGTCACCACGTCCGTGCCCTTGGCCTTGAGAATGTCGGCGACTTGCATGGTTGCCCCCTTTCCAGCGTTCGGCACCGAGCGTGGGAGGACACCGCGGGGCGCTCGCAGCGCATACACCGGGGCGTCGTTCGGTGCAGTGACCGGGTATATCGTGAGCGGCAGCAGTGGGCTGCCGGTGCCGGAAGAGGTAGCGCTGTCGCGAAGGGCGGCGACGACCGTCCCAATATTAGTGGGATCGGGATGATCGGCAATACTCGTGCGGGTGTGGCCACCCAGGCGAGCGTGACTTCTTCGTACCTAAGTTGTTTCTTGACCTTCGTTTATCGTCGCTCGGACAGCGGCAGCGCTCGTGGCCAGAAGGGCGGCCCCCTGCTCATCCCGTCACCTCGCTGATCTCCAGCAGGTTGCCGTCCGGGTCCCGGAAGAAGCAGCGGATCTCCCCACCCCGGTCCATCGGCGGCGTCAGGAACGCTGCGCCTCGCGCCGTGAGGATCTCCCACGCCGCTCGGCAATCCGGCACGCGAATCGTGAGCTGGTGGCTCACGACGCTCGGATCTTGGGGCGGCGCGAACGTCACACCCGGCTTGTCCGCGGTGGGCCCGCCGCCGGTCACGAGCAGGAGCCACGCACCCTGGAACTGCAGCACGCACGACGTGCCGCCGTACTCCCGGTAGACCGTCGCTCCGAGAACTGTCTCATAGAAGTGACGCGACGCCGCGAGGTCGCGCACCACAATCAGGTGGGTCAGCTCGACGCCGTCAGTGGGGAATGTACCTGCAGCCATGAGGCCTCCAGTGTCATTGCCCGCTGGCGACGTCGCCGCGGATGCCATGACGGCTTCGGTGGAAAGAAGGCGCCGTGTTCACAGTCGCGGGCGGAGCTCCGGGTGCACCGACGACTGCGTGCGTGGCGTGGGGTATGCGGCGCGGCCGTGCGTCCGATAACACGCAGGTGGAAGAGGCGGGCCGCCGCGGCGATGCGCCGCTCACGCGGCGGCTCGGCTCCGCTTGGCCTACTCCTCCTCCGCGAGGAGCTGCACATTGATCGCCGCCAGCTCCTCCTCGAACCAGGCGACCAGCCGGCCCATGAACTTCTCGGCGAGATAGAAGAGATCGCGCCGCTCCTTGGGATGGACCTTGGCCACGAGCACATCGCCGGCCTTGTACACGTCGATATGTCCGGTGGACTGCACGTGCCGCAGGCGGGTCTTCTTCTTGTTGCTCCAGTACCAGGTCGTCGCCTCGTGGAGGACCTTCGATCGGAGCAGCGCGTAGGCGTCGTTGCCCGCGCGCGGGACCACCTGGATCACGATCATCGCCGAGTCTCTCCTGTTCGTCGCTCCTAGGACACTACTATCTCCCGCGTCGTCCGGCCATGCGCCAGCGACCTCGGAGGAACAGTGAAGATCGCCGGAGCCCTACCCCGAGTGATCGTTCAGGTCTCCAAGACGACGTTGAAGACGGACGAGTCGATCTCGATGCTGTCCCGTAGCTCACCATGCACGGCGATGGAGACGCGGTCCCCGTATCGGGCCAGTCGCTTCAACAAGCGTCGCAGATGCTGCCGGTGCGCGTGGTTGAACGCCTCGATCCGGATGGTGATCGACGTCCGAGGGTGTTCCAGGACCTTTGTGAAGTGCCGGCCGGCGTGGTGGAAGAAGCGGCGATCGAGCCACCCCCGCATGGAGACCGAGAGGTTCGACACAGCGTCCTTTGCCTCCACCAACGACACCTCCAGGGCTCCCCGCTGCACGTAGCGACGGAACGATTTCTCGATCCGATCCATGCGGCGGCGTGCGACCGTGCGAAGCTCGCCCATGCGTTCGCCATAGTGCCGTTCCACATAGTCTCGCATCGACAGCCCGACGATCCAGTCCTGCACCGCAATGGGAATGAACCTGGGCCTGTGGAACGGCATCGATCGCAGGAAGTGGAACATCCGCGGCACGCCCCCGGGAAGCAGACCCCGGAACAGCAGGCGGCGGAGGATCCGGATTCGGGCGATCCACGAATCGTCGCGCATTGCAGGTGGGGTACGGATGAATCGCACCTTGTTCTTGATCCGATCCGCAATGTTGCGATGGGCCAGTAGACGCGTGTAGAGCCCGCGATACCGCTCGATCATCTCCTCATACTTCATGCGCAGCGGCACGACGTTCGTGCCCTGTTTGGTGTTGTCGGTATCGTTGGCGCCGGCGAGCAGCCTCCCTTCCTGCTCCAGGCGGTAGTACAGCGGCGTCTTCGGCAACGCGGTCAGCAGACCGACCATAGCGCCCTGGATGCCCGACTCGGTAATGAAGTGGTACTGCTGCTCGAACGTATCGGCCGTGTCGTTGTCGAAGCCGACGATGAATCCGCCGAGCACCTCGATGCCGGCGGCGTAGATGCGGCGCACCGCGACCAACATGTCCTGTCGCGTGTTCTGGAACTTCTTGGTCTCGAGCAGGCTCGCGGCATCCGGCGACTCGATCCCCAGGAACACCCACGTGAACCCGGCTCGACGAAACAGCTCAAGCAGCTCGTCGTCCTGCGCGAGGTTCACCGACGCTTCGGTCCCGAAGCGGAACCGGTAGTCATGCTGCCGCTGGTACTCCTCGAGGAACCGGAGCAGATCCTTGGCGGCCCGCTTGTTGCCTATCAGGTTGTCGTCAACGAAGAAGGCACTGCGGACACCGAGCTTCCTCAGCGCGTCCAACTCACTGCCTATCTGGCTCGGCGACTTCGTGCGTGGTCTGCGTCCGAACATCACGATGATGTCGCAGAACTCGCAGCGGTACGGGCAACCGCGCGAGAACTGCAGGCTCACTGCCCGGTAGCTGTTCAGCTTCAACAGGTCGAAGCGAGGAATGGGTGAATCGGCCATGGAGACCACGCCGGTCTCCTGGTACAGCGTCTTGGCCCTCCCCGCCACGAAGTCGTCGCAGAACTCCCGCCACGTATACTCCGCCTCCCCCGCCACCACGCAGTCGGCAATCGCGTCATACGCTTCCGGACACAACGAGGCGTAGCTGCCGCCGGCGACCACGAAGTGTCCCCTGTTGCGGTAGTAGCGCAGCAGCTCCTGCTGGCGCTGGAACTGCACGCCCATCCCGCACAGGCCGATGATGTCCGCCTCAGGTGCGAGGGGGAGGGACTCGACGTTCTCATCGACGATGGTGACGTCCCAGTCTTCCGGGCACAGTGCGGCGATCGTGGCCAGGCCCAGCGGTGGATTCAAGGCCCGCTGGCCGGGCAGGACGGTATCCACCGCCCACTTGAAGCTCCAGAAGCTCTCCGGGACCCGGGGATTGATGAGTAGTAGCCGCACGTACGATTCCTCCAAGACTTGACCCAAAGCTGGCGGTACGCGCCCCAAGGGACAAGGGCGCTGTCACCACGGAGCGCCACGCGGACTCGGCGGCCTGCTGGAGCCGCCCAGAGGCCGTGAGCCCTTCTACGCCGCTCCCGCGCTCTCTTTGTAGGACACCAGTGATCCTGTGCACTCGGGCGCGTCACGACCGAGTCATCGTTCACATGCACGCCGTCGAGGAAAGGCCAACGGAGATGAGGCGCATCCTGATTCCACCTGCTCTCGGTCTCGCGCTGCTGGTCGTGCTTGGCACCGGCGGCCGCGCGCAGACCTCGGACTCCGCCGTGCCGCTGTACGACAACCTCGGGACGCACCACTACGCCATCGCGACGAGCGTCCCGCTCGCCCAGCGGTACTTCGACCAGGGGCTGCGGCTGTACTACGCGTTCAACCACGCCGAGGCGATCCGGGCGTTCCAAGAGGCAGTTCGGCTCGACCCGGACTGCGCCATGTGCTCCTGGGGAATCGCGCTGGCGTACGGGCCCAACATCAACGCGCCGATGGACTCCGCTTCCGGTGTCGCCGCGTATGCGGCCGCCCGAAGGGCGATCGAGCTGGATGACACGGTGAGCCCTCGGGAGCAGGCACTGATCGGCGCACTCGCTGTGCGGTATGTGCCGGTGCCGCCCTCCGACCGGGCCGACCTCGATTCGGCCTACGCCCGCGCCCTGGGCGAGGTCGTCCGCCGCTTCCCCGACGACCCGGAGGCGGCCACGCTCTACGCGGAAGCGCTCATGGATCTGAGCCCCTGGAACTACTGGACCCGTGACGGCGAGCCGCGGCCAGACACGCCCGAGGTGCTCGCCCAACTGGAGCACGTGACCGCCGCGTATCCCGACCATCCGGGAGCCAACCACTTCTACATCCACGCGGTCGAGCCGGTCGATCCGGAGCGCGCCATCGGCGCGGCAGAGCGGCTCGCCGGCCTCATGCCCGGTGCGGGTCACCTGGTGCACATGCCCGGGCACATCTACGTCCGCGTGGGCCGTTACCTCGACGTCATCAAGGCGAATGAGCACGCAGTCCACGCCGACGAGACCTACATCCGCGACCAGAACCCGGCGTTCGGCATCTACGTAGCGGGCTACTATCCGCACAACTACGACTTCCTGGCCTTTGCCGCGAGCATGATCGGCCGGAGCGCGCAGGCCATCGAGGCGACGGAGAAGATGGTGTCCATCGTTCCGCAGGAGATGCTGCGGGAGCCCGGGATGACGTTCCTGCAACACCACCTGACCCGGCACCTGCAGCTCAAGGTGCGGTTCGCGCGTTGGGACGAGATCCTCGAGGAACCGGCACCTGAGGAGGACCTGCCGCACGCGCGGGCCATGTGGCACTACGCTGCGCATGGAGTTCAACACCTCGGGCGCGGTGCTCGGCATCGCCGCAGCGGTCCTCGCCGGCCACGTGGCGGCGGCGCAGGGTGACTACTCCAGCGCCGTCGCCCACCTGCGCCAGGCCGCGGAGCTGGAGGACAACCTGCTCTACGGCGAACCGCCCGAGTGGACCGTGCCGGTGCGGCAGGAGCTGGGGGCCGTGCTGCTCGCGGCCGGACGCGCGGCCGAGGCGGAGCAGTCGTTCCGCGCTGACCTCGAGCGGTTTCCGGACAACGGGTGGTCGCTCCACGGACTGACGCAGGCGCTCCGGGCACAGCACCGGAACGCGGAGGCCGACACCGTAGCAACGCGATTCGACCGGATCTGGGACGGCGGACGGTAAGACGGTAGGGCGAAGGCCCCGAGCGCCGCGTGACGCTCGGGGCTTGGCTGAACCACGACCGACGCTCAGCGGCGTCGTTCGCAATACGGCTCGCGGTGCTATGGCACCTCAAGCCTTCTGGACACACGCCGAGAACTCCGACGTGTTCCCACCGGGATCGGTCGCCGTGGCGGTGATGAATGTGCCCGCCGGTACCGTCGTCGGTAGGGTGACCGTGAAGCTTGCGTCACCAGATCCGTCGGTGGTCACCATCGTGTGGCCCACGAACGTTTCTCCCTCGCCGTGGCCCGATGGATCGCATTCTGCGTTGGCGAAGAACTCCACCCTGAACTCCGTGTTCGGAACGCTGTTGAGCATTCCCGAGATCGTGAGGCTCGAGCCGCCTGCTGCAAAGATCACCGGGAAGTTCTGCAGCTCGTTGGGACCGGTGTCGGCGTCTCCCGGATCGTTGGGCGTCACACCGCCCGGACCGATATCGATCCCTAGGCTGTTGTCTGGCTTGCCGCTGGCGAATACCGAGTTGCCCAGTATCTGGTTCCCCGTGCCGGCGTTGAAGTGCACGCGTATTCCGGCCCGGCCGTTGAAGCCGACCGTGTTTCCGGCACCCGGACGTGATCCACCGATCCGGTTGTCCGAACCACCAAACCGAATGAAGACACCACTTCGCCCGTTCCCGAGATCGGACGTGCCCGTCACATCGGTGCCGATGTAGTTGCCCAGCACGCGGTTCGAATAGGCGTTCTGGATTGCCACGCCACCTCCGTTACCTGAGATGAGGTTGCGGGCGCCTGCCCCACTCCCGCCCACGATGTTGTTCGATGCCCCGTTCTCGATCAGCACACCGCGGAGGAGGTTCCCGACCGCCACGGTACCCGTCACGTCCGTACCGATGTAGTTGCCCCTGAGGCGGTTCCACTGCGCCCCATCGCCGTGGATATGGATGCCGACCCAATCATTGCCAGAGATCACATTGCCGGCGCCGGCGCTGCTACCTCCCACAACGTTGTCCACG
>JBDGYA010000140.1:0-9460 GCA_039584325.1 Gemmatimonadota bacterium | reverse complement strand
TGCGTCGTATCGCCCGAGGAACTCCGGTGGCGTGATGCCCGGAGTCGTGTACAGTCCTGCGGCAAGCAAACGCACGGCAACGGTTGCAGTGTACCCGGTCGTTCGAGCCATCGAATGTACACCGGTGTGTTCATCGTATCGATCAAAGAGTTCGTACGTGTATCGCTTTGGTGTGCCAGCGGCCTCCCCCTGCACGATCACCCTCAATACCGTGATGTCTACGTCTCCCGGCCCGAGTTTCCACTTGGGGAACAACAGCTTCGTTGTGACGTCGATGGGACGAATGCGGTTTCCTCCGATCTCGAGCGGCTCAGTGCCGAAGAAACCGGTCTCGCGTAGCACCAGCATCTTCTCGATGTGACCGGGGTAGCGCAGTGTCTTCTCCTTGAGGTTCGGGGCGTCGATCGTGCGCGCCAGAGTACGGAGGCCATCGGTGTTGAACGCCTCCAGCGTTCCTACTCTCGGGAATTCGATGTATTCGGGATCGGAGAGTGCGGGACGGACGGCCAGCTGACCGTTCTCGACGTACCGAGCCGGTCGAGTGTACTCCTCGATCACATCGATCGGCGAGAATCCAGCCTTGTACTCATAGGGCCACTCCTCGGGCAAACCGCCCACATAGATGAGGACGCTGTGTACGCGGTCGAGAATCTGATCCACGTGGCCTATCAGTACGTTGCTCATTCCCGGAGCGACGCCGCAATCGACAACGGCTACGACGCCGTTGTCTCTCGCGAGGTCGTCCAGGTCGAAGGGGTTCTCGGGAAAGAACGCGATGTCCACCACGGTCTTGCCTGCGGCGATGACGGCCTTCAGCGTTTCGAATCCCATATGTCCCGGCACGGCGCTCAGCACGAGATCGAAGTCTGATACCAGCACGGTCACCGCCTGCGGCGATGAGAGGTCCGCCTTCACGATCGCGATCTGCGGATTGCATGATTCGATCTTCTCGAGCGCTTCCGGTCGCTTGTCGACGACAGTCACGAGCATGTCGTCATCCTGTGCCAAGTCCAGGGCCATTGGTCCCCCGACCAATCCAGCTCCCAAGACGACTACGTTCATGTGACCCTCCGGAACGTTTGTCGTGATTTGCCCGCACGTGCCGCCTATCCTCGACGGCGCGCTGCGTACGGATATCTTGAGGGTGTCGGGAAGAGCTTACAGGCCGCTGAAGCGGTTGACGTAGCTGATCAACCGTGCGCGTTCTGTAGTTGGCTGAGCGGAAGGACTGCTCACCTCAATTTCCTTGCGAACAGATTAGCGAATGGGTTGACCTTGGGTCAAGCCATTCGCGTGTGCTGCCGTCGTGCCGTTCCACCGTCCTACCGTCCTACCGCCCTTCGGGGCCCTCACGCATCGAACGCGTCATGCATCTGCCGAGCCCTATCGATGAGCTGCTGGAAGCGCGGGTTGCCGTGTAACGGTTTGAGGAAGGCATTGTGCTCTGAGAGATACCCATCGTTGCAGAACCCCCAGTCGATCGCATGGCCGAGCCATTCGAGGGCACCATTCTCGTCGCCCACCATGACGAGACAATTGGCGATGAAGATCGGAAACGACTCGTCGGTCTTGGCGGTTTCCACCATCACGTGCTTCTCGGACAGGTGTGCTGCGACCGCGTCCCTGTCACCATCCGTCGCCAGGCAGAAGAGTTCGCTCAGATCAGAAACGGGGGAGGCGTCGGTCGCGGCAACGCGTGCAAAGACCGCTCGCGCCTCGTCGCGCCGACCAGAGTGGGCCAGCGCTTGTGCGAGAATCCACTCGATGTGCGGACTCCGTGCGGTCGGATCGTCCACGAGCTCCTGAAACCGTGACGCGGCGGCTTCAAACCGCCCATCGAGGAAGTCGACCAACCCCCGAACGGCCCGGGTGAACACGTCAAGTGGATCCAGCAGGAGGGCCTCGGCAGCCACTTCCCGTGCCTCATCGAGTCGTCCAACCTCGGCGAGGACCATGCCAAGAAACGTGAGGGCGTCCGTGTTTCTGTCCGTCGCTCGCGCACGCCTCAGCAGTCGCACCACCTCCTGGAAATCACCCTCCTTGTGACAGACGTGCGCCTTGGCAAACAGCGCCAACCCGAGGTCCGGCGCCAACTCGAGTGCCCGCGATGCATGTCGATCGGCTCGCTGCAGGGTTTCCCGATCGTGGCTGATGCCGAATTCGTACGAAAGACTGTAACACCGAGCGAGCGTCGCATGCACCAGCGCGTTGTCTCCCGCAATCTCTTGGGCCCGGCGGACGAGATGGATCGCTCGTTCGATGCCCTCGGTGGAGAGCTTCATCATCTCCTGGCGTGCCCGGAGCAACGCGTCGTACGCGTGGAAGTCATCGAATCGGCAACACGCGATGCGGCGGACTTCGTCCGGAGTCAAGGCAACGCGGAGCGCGTCCGTAATCCGGCGCGACAGCCGCTCCTGCAGATCGAAGATGTCGTCGAGCGTCCCGGTGTACCGGTCGGCCCAGAGATGCGAGTCGGTCGACGCGTCGATCAACTGCGCGGTGATCTTCACGCTCTCACCCGCACGGCGTACGCTTCCCTCCAACGCGTAGCGGACGTTCAGTTCGCGGGCGATCGTCGGTACACCCTTTCTCGTGTCCTTGAACTGCATCGCCGAGGTACGGGAAATGACGCGAAGCTGCCGCAACTGGGAAAGCTCGGCGATCAGCTCCTCTGTGAGACCGTCGGCAAAGTACTCGTTCTCCGGATCGGGGCTCAGATTCTCGAACGGCAGCACCACGATCGACCTGACGTCCGGCTCCGGCTCCGTCGCCTCCGCGGACAATGCCTCACCGAAGGCGTTTGCCGAATCGAACCGGTCCTCGGGGTTCTTGCCGAGCGCCTTGGCGAGGGCGGCAGCCAGCGGCTGTGGCACGCTCGTGCGAACGGTCGTTATCGGTGGAACGGGATCGGTCACGTGCTTCAGCAACACGGCACGGGCAGTCGATGCCACGAATGGTGGGTCCCCCGCGAGCATTTCGTATAGCACGCATGCCAGCGAGTAGATGTCGCTCCTGCCGTCGATCTCTCTGTCACCGCTCACCTGCTCGGGGCTCATGTAGGACGGCGTGCCCAGGGACAAACCAGGATCGGTCAGGCGCTCTCCGCCCGCGGCCGTGACCGCCAGCGCAATCCCGAAGTCCGCTACGACAGCCAGACCTCGGTGGAGCAGGATGTTCTCTGGTTTGATGTCCCGGTGGATCACACCCTGCTCGTGGGCGTAGTCGAGTGCCGAGGCCGCCTGGCGGATGAGCGCCACCGCCTCGTCGATCGACAGCTGCTTCTCTCTCGTGATCTTGGCGCGAAGCGACTCGCCCTCGACGAGGGGCATAACGTAATAGAGGAACCCTTCAGCTTCACCCGAGTCGTGGAGCCCCAGGATGTGTGGGTGGTTGAGCTGTGCGGCGATGCGGATTTCGTGGAGGAACCGTTTGGGGCCCACGGTCGCGGTGAGATCCGGACGCAGGACCTTGATCGCCACCTGACGGTGGTGCTTGAGGTCCTCGGCGAGATAGACCGTCGCCATGCCGCCGCTGCCGATTTCGCGCTCGATGGTGTAGCGGTCGGCGAGAGCGGTGCGAGGGCGGTCGAGTGCATCCGTCCCGCCGTCTTCACCCGTCGGATGCCCCGTACTCCTGCCCAGCTTGGCGAGGGCGGTCCTCAGGCGCTCCAAGGGGTCAGACACGAGCCGGGCTCCAGACGGATGTCTTCGCAACCTACGGGCGGGCCCGTGAGGGGGCCAGGGCGCCGCCGCACTGCTGTCGCCTCCTACCGCCCTACCACCCCGCCGTCCCACCGCCTGTCGGGGCAGTCCTTTGGCGTACCGACGCTTACGCGCTTCGGGAGTCGCTTCAGATGCGCCGACTCACGCGTGAGGCGCCCTGACTCACGCTTCAGTCGCCTTGACCCAAGCTTCGGTCAGGGCATTTCAAGCTTCGGTCAGCGCGTCTCACGCTTCCACACCCCAGTGCGAAGCGTCATCCGCGCCTCCTCAAGCTTCAGGCGCCCCGATTCAAGCTTCAGGCGGCCTGACTCAAGCTTCAGGCGGCCTGACTCAAGCTTCAGTCGAGGCGTCTGAAAGGTGTGTGCAGATCTTTGTGTAAATGACGAGACGTGGGTTGCAGCGAGATGCCAACAAGAAAGGCCATCGTCTAGCTTCTCTGGGAGCAGGAACCAAAAACCGCGGGGTACACGCCCCGCCCGACCCAGAGGAGGTAGTCGATGGCCTTCCCCGAGAAGAGTAGACCGGGACCGGCAGGAGAACAAGCGCCGCCGGCCGAGGTGGTGCGGCTGCTGCCTGCTATCGCGCTGCTCTGCCGCGCTACTGCCGTACCGCCCTACCGTCCTATCGTCGTACGTCCCACCGTGCTCTTGACCGAATCCGCTCCAAGGCGGCAGAATCTGACAAGGGAAGGGGAGTTCCATCCAGGCGTATCAAGGAGAGAGTCATGCGAATCACCACCGCGCTATCGTCGCTCACGCTCATGACGGTCGTTGGCTGCACTCCGCAGCCGGCGATCGATCTCGACGCCGAGCGCAACGCCATCATGAGTGCGGACCGGGCCTGGGCGGAGGCGTACGCCGCCAGTGACAGCCCGGCGGACGCGTTCGTCGCGCAGCTCACCGATGACGCAACCCTGCTCCCACCCGATGCTCCCTTGGCACAGGGCACGGAGGCCATTCACGCCGTGATCAGCGAGCTCGAAGCGATGCCGGGGTTCTCGGTCACGTGGGGGCCGGACATGGCGGAGGTCGGAAGCGGAGGCGATCTCGGCTTCACCATCGGCAACTATCAGATGCAGATGGAGGGTCCCGAGGGCCCCATGAGCATCGACGGCAAGTACCTGACCGTGTGGAAGAAGCAGTTGGACGGTACCTGGATGGTCATCGCCGACATGTTCAACGCGGTCGGCCCCCCGACGATGCCGATGTGACGCCCGTATCGATGCGATCCCGACAGACGGTAGGTTGAAAGGAGGGTAGGGCGGTATGGGCGTACGAGGCATCCAGCACTTCGTACCGTCCTACCGTCCTACCGTCCTACCGTCTGTTGGGGGGTCGAAGGGAACGCGGTTGAGGAACACACGGCGCATCGGAATCCTCCTGGGCGCGTCCATTCTCGTACTGCACTGCGAGACCGCGCAGGAGGTCGTTCCACCGCAGCTGGAGGAGCTCGCCCCCGCATTCCCCTATGCATCCTGGTTTGCCGAGCACACCGGGTTCGACCCGGTTCCCGACGATTTCGCCGCGTACGCGATGCTCCCGTTGTCGGGCACACTGTACCTGGGATTCGGTGCGGGCTTGCCGGCGGCCGCTGACGGCGCCCTCCTGGGCCTGTTCGACGACGAGGGTATTCGGGCGGTCGCGGCGTTGGACGAGCAGGGCATGCTCGACATGGCGACCGGTCGAGGATTGCTGCTCATCCCCGGTGTGGATCCCTGCTGCCCGGACGGGTGGGAGGCCGGCAACTTCTACACGTATGCGGCCTCCGCTGGGCTCACCAAGTGGCGCACCCTTCCCAATGTGCTCCACGCCTGGGGCGCGTGGTACGACGCTGCGGAGGACGAGGTTTATGTCGCCGCCAGCGCGCACCGCGGTGACTTCACGGGCTCTGTCGGCGAGATCTGGCGGACCGGAGATCTGGGCGGGCACTGGGCACGAATCGCCAACGATGAGAACGGTGTGGGGGACTATCGCACGTATGATGTGCTGGGGCATTGGGGTCGGCTCTACGCCACGAGCGCCGACAGTCTGAACTCGTGCGCGCTCGTGGCGCAACCGGACGTCGGAGCTGACTGGATGCCCGTGCTCCCCGACCAGCGACTTGCCTGTTATCACCGCTTGGTGTCGTTTGGTGACGCGCTCATCGCCCTCGACGCCACGCGCCACGGGCTCCTTGTCGTGACCGGGGAGGGGGACCCGTTCGAGCGCGAGCTACCGTTCACCATAGGCGCACTGAGCCTGAACTGGGCCGCGGTGGCCGGCGACCATCTCTATTCTCTGTCGAGCGATGGGCAGATCCTGGTCACGCGGGATCTCACGGTGTGGGAGACCGTTGCCCAGGCGGATCAAGAATTCGTTACCATCCAATACTGGCCGCAGCGAAGCTGGCTCGTGCTCGCCACTCGCGGTGCGAACGGTGCGTTGTGGAAGCTCGAGTTGTGCGACGCGGCGCCGTGTTGACACTCAGGCTCGCCGACTACTCGTGCGGCACCCGCCAGGTTGCGCCTGTACCGTCCTACCCCTTACCGCCTTAGGACCACGTCACGCCGCCGTCCTTTGTGCGGTGAATCCTGGCTCCGACCATGGTTCCGACCAGCGCGCTGGCAAACGACACTCGGTCGCTTGACCGGACAATGGTGCTCCGGCAGTCCTGAGGACCGATCCGTCCAGTTCTGGCCGCCGTCAGCCGAGGAGATGACACAGGTCTCTCCAGCGCTCCAGCTGCTGCCCACGGCCCAATCCCAACGCGCCGCCGAGCGTGAGGAGCCTCGGCGGCGTGCCTGGGGCAGTGCGTGCGTTGTGATCGGGAACAGACTTCGACCGGCCAGCTGCTGGCGAACTTCAGTCTCCACGTATAGCGGTCGGCCATCGAGGCCCGGAGAAAATCCAGCAGGTCGGCCACTGGCTCGAATCCCGCTGACGTAAGGTGCTACCATACGCTTCGAGTTCACGCTCGTCCAGTTCAAAACCGGAGACGTCGAAGACCTCAGCCGTCAGCCAACAGCGTTCTGAAGTGTGCCTCGAGCGATCTACGTCGCGGTCGGGCCCTCGCAATGCCCCATTTCGCGGCGCATCTTACCCGAGCGCGCGAATGCTCCTCGCGCGAGCGAATGCGGAGGCTCAATGTGTCGACTCCCCACACTGGCGTGAGATGAACGACGACACCCCGCTGGTCGCACGGCTCGAGCGCTCGTCGACCCCCGGTCGGCGGACGCGTCCCCCCCGCCTCCCCGACGATCTCCTGCGAGACTCGGCACGGCGCCTTCGCGTGATCGCGCTCATCTACGCCGCCGGATTCCTGCTGGCCGAGGTCGCGGTCGCGCTGTTCGATCCCGTCCAGCGAGGGCAATACGCGCACTTCTACGGGTGGGGACCGAGTGTGATCTCGATCGCGGTGGCCCTTGCCGTGGCCGTTCTGGCCGGGGGCAAGCGCATTCCGCCCGCCGCCCTGATGAACGTCGGGCTGGTTTTCGAAGTCGTGGCGGCCTACGGGATCGCCGCCGCCACGTATTGGGGAGTGTATCAGGGGCTCGAGTACGAGCCCGAGCACTTGGCGATCTTCGGGCTCTCGTTCGTGGCGCCCTGGATCATGTTCTTCACGATTGTCTCGCCGAACGAGCCCCGGAAGGCACTGCTCGCGGCGATCGCCGCCGGCAGCGCCGTCCCGGTCACCCTCCTGCTCAGCATGCAGTACGGAGGAACCTCCATCAGGCTGACGCCGGGTCTCTTCGTCAGCGTTATCCTCGTCCCGTACTTCATGATCGTGGTGACAGCCTGGATTGGGGCGCGAGTGGTCTACAAGCTCGGAACGGCAGTGACCAAGGCTCGCGAGATGGGCAGCTATCGGCTTACCGAACGCCTCGGGGGAGGCGGCATGGGTGAGGTGTGGCGGGCCGAGCACCGGCTGCTCGCCCGGCCGGCGGCCATCAAGCTGATCCGACCCGACATTTTGGGCGGCGACGGTCGTGAGAGCCTGCGGACCCTACAGCGCCGCTTCGAGCGCGAAGCCCAAACCACCGCGCTGCTGCGTTCTCCCCATACGATCGAAGTCTATGATTTCGGGATGACGGATGACGGGACCTTCTACTACGTGATGGAACTGCTCAACGGCTTCGATCTCGAGACGCTGATAGAGCGCTTCGGTCCCCTGCCACCAGAGCGCGCCGTGTACCTGCTGCGGCAAGTCTGCGAATCACTCGCAGAGGCGCACGAAAACGATCTGATCCATCGCGACATCAAGCCCGCCAACGTCTATCTGTGCCGTCAGGGGCGTCCGGTGGACTTCATCAAGGTGCTGGATTTCGGGCTGGTCAAGCCACGGCGCGAGCTGGATCCGGACAGCCTCAAGCTGACCGCCCAGCACGAGGCCGGCGGGACGCCTGCGTTCATGGCGCCGGAACAGGCTGCCGGCGACCCCGTCGACGCGCGGACAGACATCTACGCCGTCGGGTGTGTCGCCTACTGGATGGTGACCGGCCAACTCGTGTTCCGCAGCCGGAGCCCGGTCGAGATGATGGCGCACCATCTGCAGACCCCGCCCACGCCGCCCTCACGGTGCTCGGAGCTGGCTATACCAGGGGCGTTGGAGACGACCATCCTGTCCTGTCTCGAGAAGGATCCCGGGCGGCGCCCGCAGAGCGCCGGGCAGCTCGATACGCTGCTCGCCGGCTGCGAGGGTGACCGACCGTGGAGCCCGGAGCGCGCGCGTGAGTGGTGGGATCTGCACCGTCCGACTCCGGTGGAGGGGCGCAAGACCGCAAGCCGGGAGATTCGTGTGATCGAGCGCTGACCTTCGAGTGCTTGGCATTCGCAGTGCGTCAGCCTGGCAGCCCTCCAGGGCCCGTGAGGTGCTTCTCGATCCAGTCGATCGGCGCGAAGAGAATGCCCCCGAGATGGGTGGGCTTTCCGGTCAGCAAGGCTGGGATCGCCAGGACCACCGCGCCGGCATCGCCGCGAATCGTCTGGAGCAACAGGGAGGCGCCGATGAAGGCGACGGAGGTCAGCCTGCCGAGCGGGCCGCCAAGGGCGAATACGAGCACAACCGGCAACAGCGCCAACACGCTGCCGAGCCAGCGATGCAACCGCCCGCCGTATCGGCGGATGGCCACGTGGAGGATCGTGTACGAGACCGTCACGCCCGCAAGAACCGCAAGCGTCCGCAGGTTGTGCTGGCTGGCTTCTCCCCGCATGACGGTGTAGCTCATCCAACCCAGCAGCAGCCCCAGCATCAGGCGCAAGGTCCGTCCGATGATCCCCGCCACGTGCCGATCCCCCTTTCCGCACCCATGCGGGTCATTCGGTGCCGATCCGGCAGTCCGTCATGCTCGGGTGCGAGTGCAGGTCTTTGAACCCGCCCTCCAACGATACGGCCGCGAGGGCGACCCAACCAGCAAGGATGGGAAGCGCGTTCGTGGTGGCGCAAGCGCCCCGGGTGGGGCGATCTTTGCGCGTACCGGCCACTGAGGTGAGGGCCGCGTGTCTCGTTCGTAGGAGGCTGGTCGTTTGCGGGAAGCCGCCAGAGCCGCCGGGCTCAGGTATGTCTCCGACTCCGCGCCAGGGATCCGGCGCCGCCGGACCGGATCGGGATTCAGCTACGTCGGTCCGGACGACGCGCCCATCCGCGGGGCCGCAGAGCTGGAACGGATTCGGTCGCTGGTCATCCCGCCGGCGTGGACTGACGTGTGGATCTGTCCCACACCGCAGGGGCACCTCCAGGCGACCGGTCGCGACGCGAAGGGC
>JBDGYA010000059.1:0-16977 GCA_039584325.1 Gemmatimonadota bacterium | reverse complement strand
CGGATGTGACCGAGGCCGGCGTTGTAGGACGCGAATGCGAACCAGAGTCGCTCGCTTGGATCGGGAACGTCCTCCAGCAAGCCATACACGTGCCGCAGGTAGCGCGTGCCCGCGTGGATGTTGGTCTCGGGGACGTGCAGGGCATCGAATCCGAAGGCCCGCGCGGTCCGCGGCATCAGCTGCATGAGGCCGACGGCACCGGCAAAGGAGACGACCTCGGGATCGAACCGGCTCTCCTCGTACATCTGTGCCGAGATCGTCAGCCAGTCGAACTCGTAGCGCGAGGCGTAACGGCGCGTCAGCTCGTCGAACGGTGAGATCTGCCCCGTCCGGGCCGCCCGTGTCGTGGCTCGCGTGCGGGCCGCCTTCGGGCTGCCGAAATACTTCTTCTTCGTGATGTTGTAGAACGCGCTGCGATCGATGGCGACGAAGAAAGAGTCGATCGCGGCGAGAAGCTGCGTATCGGTAGCACGGGTGACCCAGGCGTGCGACACCGTGTCGCTCACCGCGAAGGCCGGCCTGATGTCCTCTCGCCATGCCAGCTCGATGTCCAGGATGTGACTGTCGGCGATCGTGACGTCGTACTCTCCTTGCACCACTTGCTCGATGATCTCGTCGGTCTCCATCTGCTCGGGCGCCGTCACGAGCCGGAATGTCGCGCCATCGCGCAGCAGCGCCTGGGCAGTATTCCAGTAGGAACTGGTTCGCCTCACGGCGAGGGTACGACCCACGAGGTCGTCGACAGACCGGATCAGTGAGTCCGACGCCCGGGTCACCACCGTCTCGACCACTCGGTTGTACGATCTCGAGAGGGCAAACGCCCCGGCCCGGGACTCCCGGGTCGTGATGCTCGCTGCGACCACGTCGCCACGCCCCTCGAACAGCCATGCGAACAGTGCGGCGCGTGTCGGTGCGACGATGAACTCGACCTGCACGCCGAGACGCTTGGCGAACTCCACGGCCAGGTCGTGGTCGAAGCCGAGGATCTCGCCGCGCCACACGAAATAGCTCGCGGCGTTGTTGCGCGTCAGCACGCGCAACACCTTGCGCTCCCGGATGGCGGGGAGGTCGCCGGTAGCGCGCTCCGGACGGCCGGCCTCCGGATTGAATGCCGCGAGGAACTCCCCGATGGCTCGCTGCAGCTCGGGGTTGTCCTTGCGCACGCCCCACGCGAGGTCGCGGTTCCCGGCGAGCGGAATGTCGGCCCGCAACTCCGGTCGGTACGACTGGACAAATTCCAGCAATACATCGTCGGCGACGGTGACGTCCAGCCGCCCGGTCGCCACATCGTGCAGCAGCTCCTCCGTGCTCGCGTGCTCGGGGGCCGCGACGACGGTGAGGTCCGGCATCCGTCGCCGCAGGGCGTCGAGCGTGGTCCAATAAGATGACGATCGACGGACGGTGATCGTGCGTCGGGCCAGGTCGGCCGGCGCGGTAATCGGTGCCGAGTCGCGATGGGTGACGACGACCTCACGCACTTGCCACATCGGTGCGCCGAACGCGATGTCACGCTCCCGTTCGGGGGTGGCGGTGAGACCGGCCACAATGATGTCGCCGCGACCGTCGAGCAGCGCCGGGATCAGCTCACCGTAGTCGTCCACGCGCACCGGGACGGGCTGGACCCCGAGCTCCCCGGCGAACGCTTCCGCCAACACCCGCTCCAGCCGGAACGGCGCACTGCGTCGTGGCAGGCCGCCGACGTCGTCACCAGGGGGTGTCAGGATTCGCAGCTCACCGCGCGAGCGCATACCGTCGAGATCGCCCGTGAAGCGGGTGCCGCCGGCCCGCTGGTCTTCCGCTCCCGCGCAAGCCGTGAAGGCGACCGCACCCGCGATCCCGACCGCCGAGCGCACGCGGTAGCGCATGAGCCTCACGAGATCAGCTGACGCTGTACTTGCGCCCCTGCATGCAGGCCACCCAATGCCGATCCCACACCTGGAACTGACTCTTGAAGGCTTCGGCTGCCTGCTCGAAGGATCCCTCCGCCGCCTGCCGCTGGCGACGGGAACGGATTCCACCCGCAGCACCACCGGACACGGCCCCGATCGCCGCACCCTTTCCCGCGTCGCCGGCGATGGCACCGATGGCGAGGCCGACGAGCGCGCCTCCCGCGGCTCCGCGCACGGCACCGCCCTGCGCCTGCTGCTGCTGCTGCAACGCGGCGCCGTGCTCCTGTTCGAGCACGGCGTACGCCTGATGCGGATCCCAGTTGGTCTGCGCGGTGGCGTAGTTATAGCACTCCAACTGGTCGGCCATCTGCTGCTCGGTGGTCTGGCCTTCGCTGGCGTACACCACCCGCTGTGCCGGGTTGGTGCTGGGAGGAACGTTCTGCGCCTGGCCCGCAGCGGCCGCACCGACTACCAGTGCAAGCGCGGGCAGGCTCAGGCGGGTCATGGTGGCCCTGTGCTTCATGAGAGGTCTCCTCTGAATCGGTCTTGTCGTGCTCGGCGTTCGCGTATCGCGGGGAAAGATCACCTGTGCCGGAGGGGTTGTCGACCCGATCGCCTGCTGCGGCACTCCCGCTTGGGAGGCCTCCTCTACTCGGATGCCGGCTGGTCGAGCAGACCGTCCGGCGGCTCGGTCTGCCTGCCTCGCCCCGAGTGGACTCCACCGAGACTGCCCGAGCGGGTAGGATCGATAGGCTCGGTGTGCGCAAAGCGGTGGAAGCCCGTATCGCGCGTGTAAATCCGCCCGACACCGTGCTCGCGCGTCAGCACGACGGTCGCCGCGTAGCGCAATCGGCGGCTCGCCCTTCCTCCCGGGCCAAGGCTTGCGGTGCGTATGATACACTCATACCTTGTCATACCATGCAGAGCCGAATCACGATCACCATCCCCGGGGAGCTCGTCGAGGCGGCGGACGAGCGGGCCAAGGCCCTCGGCCGATCGCGCAGTTGGGTGCTCGTCGAGGCCCTGCAGCGCTACCTGCAGGCCCCGGCGATCGTCTCGGAGCCGGTGGCCAGATACCGCGCCGGCATCGGCGAGTACCGCCAGGTCCAACTCGAGGCCGACCTCAGCCTGTCGCCGGAAGAGCGGGTGAAGGAGGCCCAGCAGACGGCGCTGGCCGTTCCATCGAGAGGGCGCACCGGACACGACCAAGTCCTCACGTTCGAGACCTCCGAGGACTACATCGAGTGGAAGCGAAAGCAGGACGTCCGGTGAGCGAGCGGCGGTTCGAGACCACACTCGCCGAGGTCTGCTCGGCGTTGAACAGCGAGGACGCGCGGTACGTTCTGGTTGGAGCCATGGCGGTGCAGCTCTGGGGGTCGACGCGCGCTACGCGCGACGTCGACATCCTGATCGAGGCAACCGTGCCGAACGCGGAACGGGTCCTGCGCGCTCTGAGTCAGCTCGGCTTCGGGCTTGCACGGGAGTGGCTCGCTGAGGAGGTCGCCAAGAAGCCGGTCACCGTCGTCGGTGACGTACCCCGCGTCGATGTGTTGACGGTGGCGTGGAGCGTGCACTACCCGGAGGCGGCCCGAGATGCCACCGTCTTCGAGGTCGAGGGCGTGAAGATCCCGGCAGCGTCGATCGAGCACCTCATCGCTTCGAAACGAACGGGACGCCTTCAGGACGCTGCCGACATCGAGACCCTCGAAGAAATCCGGCAGCTGCGCGGCGAGGCATAGCCCAACCGCCACCACCTTTCCCTCTTCCCCCTTCCGCTTTCCCCCTTTTCGTCCCTACCCTGCCAACGGCGTCGGATCGATGTAGATCAGGTACTCCTTGACCTTGTCGTCCTGCATCTTCAAGCAGTTGAGGAAGGGCACGGCGATCGTCGCGCCATCGTGCCGCGTGTACTCGACCTCACCCTGCACGAAGACCGCGTCGGGATGGGCCCACACGCCGAGCGGTGTGTGCCGCAGGGCCTTGAACATCGTGAAGAAGTTCGCCACGTACTGGTGCACCGCCTTCTTCCCTTCCGTGGGCGGGTTGCTGCCGTAACGGAAGATCGCGTCGTCGGTCAGGTACGAGACGAACGTGTCGGCGTCCATACCGTCGATGGACGCGAGCAGGCCCTCGATCCACTCGGGTTGATGTGCCATGCCGAATCCTCCTCAATCAGTACGGGCGAATGTTCGTACGCGCACGGGCCAAGCGTGTCTTCCTGGCGTGGCCAGACAGTGTAATCGAGTGGGCCGTGCGCCGCACCTGCCGGAGACTGCTATCGGCGGTACGACCAGCCGATGGTGACTGAGCTCTGATAGTCGCTCTTGGCAGCGGTTTCGTCGGGGGGCTTCGAATCGAACGTCAGGGTGAAGTTCAAGCCGACAAAGAAGTCTTTGAAGATCTCGTACTTGACGCGGAGCTTGCCGTCGCCGCGGACACGGCCGAGCTGTGAGATACTGGGGTAGGCCGTCATGGTCGTGCCGATGTCGAGCTTCGGGCTGTCGAATCGAAACCAGGCCCACTCGAACAGTACCAGACCCTCCAGGTTGACCTTCGCCGTGTCAGGGTTCACCGCCGTCGTGTCGGTGCTGGAGAACCGCTCCGTCGTGACGACCGCGCCGGCGGCCGTCCGGACCTCGTGACTGTTCGTTTGGATGAACCGGCGCGCACCGAGGGCACCGCCGGTGTACCGAGACACCAGGTTCAGCTCGTCGTTCTGTTCGGCCCGCAGCACGCCGTTGACGTCCCACCGACCGGGCAGGAAGCGAGTGACGTTCAGGGTCACCGTGTTGCTCGTGGTCGCCGACGTGTCCCGCTGTCGCTGCAGGTAGCCCGTGTACGCCAGGCCGGTGCCCCATTTCGGCCCACGGTAGCTGGCATCCGTATTGACGTTGAGCGTCAAGTTGCGGTTGGCTTTGGCCAGGGAGATTCCCACGTCGAGGAACGCCCGCACCCGCGACAGGAAATCCGACTCCAGTGGGACGATGCGCACGATCCGCGCCACCTCGAGTGAATCGGCGCTATCGTCGAAGCCCACGACCACGCGCCCGTCCCTGTCCGCGGCCAGCAACCGTCCGAAGTACTTGAGGCCGGAGGACGTCTCGACCTCGAAGTAGTGTCGGCTGCTGAGGCGCAGAACCTTGGTCCACTGGATCGAGAGCCGGCCCATGTCGTCGGTGCTGTAGTCGAGCTTGCCGCGCTCGAGGCTCTTGATCTCGCCAGTGACAGCGTCGCCGTTCACCATGGTGACGACATCGGTCTTCTGCGCATGGAGCGATCCCGCGCCCAGGAGTGACGCGGCCAGCACGAGCACCACGAGCCGCGGCAATGGTCCCCGCCACTGCGCTGAGCACGATTGCATGGCGTCAGACACGTCCGTCTGCTGTCTCTCTCTCAGTACTCAACAGTGTGTCATCGAGGAGCGAGGGGTGCCCCACAGACACCCCATGAAAACGCATCCCCCAGCGGGACGCAAGCTCCGCAGCACCCTGTGCTTGCGCCGCCTTGTCTCCCACCGCAAGCCTGGCCTGGCGCAGGGCGATTCTCGCGTCCATTGCCGCCTCGGCACTAGCTTGCATGTATGACCGCACCGGATACCGAGCACGATGAGCGGCCGGTCGAGGACCGCCCGCCCTCGGTTGTCGTCCTCTACAACTTCCACGGCGAGGACGAGTACGAGCGGCTGAAGGGCGTCGACCCGAAGACCCTCGACTTCGTGCCCGAGTACGAGATCGAGGTCTCCACCGTGCTCGAGGAGTACAAGGCGGTGGCCTCCGGGCTGCGCCGCGTGGGCTACAAGGCCCGCGCCGTGAACATCCACGAAGACCTTGGCAAGCTCGAGCGCCTACTGCGCCGCAATCCGCCGGACGTCATCTTCAATCTCGTCGAGTTCATCCACGACGATGCGGAGCTCGAGCCGGCAGTCGCGGCACTGTACGAGCTGCACCAAGTCGCCTACACGGGCTCTCCGCCGCTGGCGCTCTCGCTGTGCCACAAGAAGGGGCTCACCAAGCAAATCCTGCTGCAGAACGGGGTCCCGACTCCGAAGTTTGCGCTGCTCGATGAGCCGCACCTGCCCAAGCGCCCCAAGCTGCACTTCCCGATGATCGTCAAGCCCGCACGCGAAGACGCGAGCTCGGGCGTCGAGGAAGGTTCCGTCGTGTACGACGGGGAACAGCTGCAGCGCCGGCTCGACTACGTCGATCACGAGTTCGGCACGCCTATCCTGGTCGAGGAGTTCATCGACGGGCCGGAGCTGCACGTCTCGCTCCTCGGCAACGATCCGCCCGAGGTGCTCCCGCCGATCGAGTGGGACTTCTCGGCGATGCCCGAGGGCCACCCGCCCATCATCAGCTTCGCCGCGAAGTGGAATCCGCTCTCGGAGGTCTACCATCGGCTGCACTCCATTTGTCCCGCCCGTCTCTCGCGCAAGGTGCTGCGCAAGATCGAGCGCGTCGCCGTCAAGGCATTCGAGGTCTGCGGCTGCCGCGACTACGCCAGGCTCGACATCCGGATCGGGCCGGGTGAGCGGCCCTACGTGCTGGAGATCAACCCCAATCCCGACCTCACCGAGGGCGTGTCCTTCATGGAGTCGGCCGAGGTGGCGGAGTACACGTTCGAGGACACGCTGGCAATGATCGTGGAGTGCGCGTTGGAGCGGAAGGAGGAGCTGGAGGAGGCGAAGCGCGAGCGCGCCAAGCACAAGCACAAGCCGCCGAGCCCCGAGGCCGTGTCGGCGACGCTCGCCGCGATCCAGCCGCCGTCCACCGACGCTCCGACTACTGGACCGCCGGACCAGCCAGCCACCGAAACGACGATGGGGCCGCCCGAAGACGGCCCCATGCATGGCACCTGAGCGAAGTGGTCGCTAGGCGAGGATGGTGACGTTCTGCGCCGAGGGTCCCTTGTCACCGTCGGTGATCTCGAACTCGACCCGTTGCCCTTCCTTCAACGACTTGAAGCCCTCCCCCTGGATCGCCGAGAAGTGCACGAAGCAGTCCTTCTCGCCGCTCTCGGGGGTGATGAAACCGTAGCCCTTCTTGTCGTTGAACCACTTCACCGTGCCGGTCGTAGACATCCCCTACTCCTCCTGCTGAGACTGTGAAGCGGTGCCGCCGGAGTCCGTGCCTGCCGCACGTCCGACGAGCACTCGCTACGCGATGACGTGCCCTCGCGCAGGGCAGCCGCACCCCGTTCCGGGGGTCGACGAGGCGAACGTATCGCTAAGCTAACGCGCGGGGATCGGGGGC
Source organism: Gemmatimonadota bacterium (assembly GCA_039584325.1). Taxonomy (GTDB): domain Bacteria; phylum Gemmatimonadota; class Gemmatimonadetes; order Gemmatimonadales; family GWC2-71-9; genus JAOTVV01. The sequence goes on along the minus strand of JBDGYA010000059.1, from coordinate 9,839 downwards.
GGTAGAGAGTTCGCCGCTAGGCGGCCTCCTGCCCTTCGGCCCGCTCGGGGGCCTCCGTCTCAGGCCGCTCAGTCAGGGCTCGAAAGACGCGGCGGGCGTCCCTCGCGGAACTTCGTGATGCGCCGGGAGACGGCCCACCCCAGGCCGAGGATCCCGATGACGCAGAGGATGACGATGCCAACGTCCCAGACAGTCACCGCGCGACACTTGCCTCCGCGTGAGAGCGGCAATTGTAGCGCGAAACCGCCGGATGGGAAGCCGTGCGCCGAGGGCTGCTGAAACTCGCGGACTGCCCCCCGCGTAGCGTGAGCCACGCAGGATGTGTAGGTGGGTACCAGGCCGCGAAGCCGGGTGGTACCTTCCGAGCCCCGCAGGGTAACAGGGATCTTATGCAGACCTATCTTCGCGCCTCCGTCGGCTCTGCCGCGCTTCTGGCCCTCTCGGGTTGCGCGGCATCGGTGTCGGTGCCGCCGCTGACGTCAGTTCCCACCGGCTCGTACCGCCCCGGGGCGTTCGTGTGGTTCGACCTGCTGGCCCACGACCGAGCGGCGGTCGAGCGGTTCTATGGCGAGCTGTTCGGCTGGGAGTTCGATGACGGCGGTGAGGCCGACCCCGACTACGTGTCGGTCATTCACCGCGGCCGGCCGATCGCCGGCATCGCCTTGATCGACCGGCTCGAGGACGACATCTCGGGCGCCCAGTGGATTAGCTGGATCTCGGTTCCCGACGTCGACGCGGTGGTGACCCGCGCCGAACAGGCCGGGGCGGAGATCCTGCGCGAGCCGCGCGATCTCGATGCCCGTGGGCGCATCGCCGTGATACAGGATACCGAGGGCGCGCTGCTCGGGCTCGTGCGCGCCACCGGCGGAGACCCGGAGGAGATGCGGCCCGAGCCCGGCGAGTGGCTATGGACCGAGCTGTGGACCCACGACGCCGATCTGGCCGGCCGATTCTACGCCGAGGTCATCGGCTACGAGCGCGGTACCGTCGACGAGCCGGGCCTGCCCAGCGACTACGAGGTCTTCCGGATCGACGGGGAGCCGCAGGCCGGGCTGATCATCCTGCCGGAGCAGCGGATCCGGGCCCACTGGCTGCCGTACGTCCGGGTCGAGGATCCCGGCCCCATTGCCGCGCGGGTCGAGGAGCTGGGAGGCCGCGTCCTCATCGCACCGAGCCCGGACATTCGGAACGGGACGGTGGCGCTGATCGCCGACCCGGGTGGGGCACCTTTGGTGATCCAGCAATGGCCCATCCCCGGCATGGAAGGGGGGCAGCGATGAGTCGGATGGTTCGGAGCATCAGGTTGCTGCTGTTGGGTGCAGCAGCGGTGGCGCTCAGCAGTCTGACAGCCGCCTGCGGAGCCGGTGGCGGGAATGTGTACGTCGGCGTCGGGGTGGTCGGACCGTACGGAGCCTATCCAGGCTACTACCCACCCCGGACCATGATCGGGCGGCCCCCCGTCTATTGGGAAGAAGAGGACGAAGAAGAGGAAGAAGAGGACGAGGATGACGCTGAGGAAGACGAAGAGGATGCCGTCGATGACCGCGCGAACTGATCGCACCCCACTTGCCACGGCGGCCGCCAGGGCCAAACGCCACGCCGGGCGCCTGATGGGCACTCTTGCCCTCGGGGCCCTCGTCCTAGCAGCGCCTGCGACCGCACAGATGACCATCGGCGCGAAGGGCGGTCTCAACTTCGCGACGGCTTCACTCACCGTGTCGGATACCGACCTGAGTCCGGGGACCCGCTCCTCCTATCACGGCGGCGCGGTGATCGGCATTCAGGTGGGCTCCGGATTCGCCATCGAGGGCCAGGTGCGCTTTACGGGCAAGGGCTTCGATCCGGGCGCGGCGGGCTCCGGGGTCGACAACGGCCTGGCGATGGATTACTTCGAGTTTCCCATCCTCGCCACGTTCACGTTCCCGCGGGATCCCTCGCTCCTGGCGGCACGGGTGTTCGCCGGCCCCTCGGTTGGGATTCGGGCCTCGTGCAACCTGGGCGACCAGATCGACCAGACCGGGTTCACCGATTGCGACGGGGACCTCAGCAAGACCTTCGACTTCAGCGCCGTGGTCGGCGCCGGCATCAAGATCGGTCGGGGACTGGGCGGCTTCATCGTCGACGTGTCGTACGACTACGGGCTGCTGGATATCACGGCGTCCGGCCAGGACGCCTCGGTGCGGAACCGGAACCTGCTGGTCTCTGCCGGGTTCATAGTGCCAATCATCTAACCGGACGCTGCTTGGAGCGCAGGATTCCCATGACACGACTGATGCAGTTGGCGGTAGCCGCGTGCGCCCTGACCGTCGGCCTCACCTCCGCCGTCGAGGCCCAGTTCAGCTCCGCACGGCCGGTGCGGAGCAGCCGCCCGGAGCCGCGCTTCGAGGTGGCCGTGTTCGGGGGGTACCAGTTCGGCGGCAACTGGGACGCGGTGGTGGGCGGCACACCGGGCCGGCTCGACGTCGCCGACCACGGGAACTACGGCATGTCCTTCGCCGTCCGGGCGCGCCCGGGCGTGCTGGGTGAGTTCCTCTACCTCCGCCAGCCCTCGACGTTGTTCTTCCAGCCGGTGAACGGGATCAAGGAAGAAGTCTTCCCCGTCCAGGTGGCCTACTACCAACTGGGTGGTATGTACGAAATGGCGCGCGGCCGGCTCCGTCCCTTCGGGTCCCTGTCGGCGGGCGCCACCCATTTCAACCCCAAGGAGAGCGGCTTCGGCAGTGAGTGGCGCTTCTCCGTCGCCGCCGGCCTGGGTGTTCGGGCCTTCATCACCGAGCGGATCGGGGTTCGCGGCCAGGCTCACCTGCTGATTCCGTTCCAGTGGGCGGGCGTCTACTGCGGCATTGGCGTGTGCGGAACGACCGGGGGATCGGCCGTCGTGCAGGGCCAGGTGTCGGGTGGGCTCGTGGTCGGGTTGTGATGCGAGCTGCGGGGCGGACGGGAAGTGCACGACGTGGCGCCAGACGCGAAATCTCGCACCACCAGGGCCGCAATCGGATCGCCGTTCGCGGTTGTAATGCGTTGTAGGAATTGGAGATGCATTGCTCCGCGTGGCGTCGCTGGCTGGTATGCCTCGTGCCACATCCCGGACCGGTGGCATCGCGCCCAGTCGACCCACCCATACCACCAACGTGTAATAGCCCGGTCCCGCCCCACGGCGTATCTCACATTGGCGGAGTAGCCGGAGTGACATTCACGCATATGTGCGAACGTTGATAGAGCGGCTCGAGAGGAGCGTTCTCTTGTCCATTCCATATTGTCATGGGTGTGAGTAATATATGGGCTTCGCCAGCACCGAGCTGGTGGAGAAGAGCAGGCTCAACGCAACAGGAGTGAGAACATGAGGAAGTTAGGTCTTATTGCGCTGGCGCTCGGCTTGGGCGTCGGCTGCTATCCCGGCGATCCGACGTCGGTAGACGAGTTCGACGCCGTCGTGACGGTTCGGAATCCGGACTTCGCGTTCTCGGCGGCGTTGTCGTTCTACATGCCGGATACCATCGTCCAGATCAACGAGGACGATCCCGACAAGATCGACATCAGTCGCGACAATGATGACGAGATCCTCGCCAAGGTCCGCTCCAACCTGCTGGCGCAGGGCTGGACCGAGCTGAGCGAGGACGACGTGGAGAACGGCGGACAGATTCCCGACATCGCGGTCGGCAACCTCGTCATGGCCACCGAGAACACGCAGTGGTGGGTCAGCTATCCGCCGGGCTGTTGGGATCCGTGGTGGTGCTGGGGCTGGTACTGGCCGCCGGTGGTGGGCAGCACGACCTATCGGGCGGGCTCGTACTTCGTCGTCATCGCAAACGCGGAGGGCCTTGCCGCTCCCGGCCAGAACGACGACCTCGAGGTTGCCTGGGGCGGCGCGATGAACGGCGTGCTGTCGAGCAGCACGGGGAGCAACTTCACCCGGTTGCTGGGCGGCATCGATCAGATGTTCGAGCAGTCACCGTACCTCTCGGGATCGTCGTCCAACTAGCGCACCGCACAACGAGGAATTGGAGCAAATATCATGAAGAAGATCGCAATCGTTGCGGCGGCCGCGCTGGTGCTGGGAGCGACCGGTGAGGCCCGCGCGCAGGACTGGTTCTGGGGCGGCTCGTACAGCATGTCGATGCCGCTCGGCAACACCAAGGATTTCCACAGCGCATTCAGCTTGCGGGGGGTCACCATCGAGGGCCGCAAGCTCCTCAACGACAACGTCTCGGCCGGGCTCTCGTTCGGCTGGCACGTCATGAACGACGTCCAAACCGGCACGCTCGATCTGGACAACGCCGCCCTCTCAGGGACCTTCTACACGTACACGAATTCGTTCCCGCTGTTCGTGAACGCGCACTACTACCTCGGACAGCCCGGCGGCATTCGCCCCTTCCTGGGCGCGAATGTCGGTACGTCGATCTACGAGCAGCGCGCCGAGGTCGGACAGGTCGCCTTCACCGAGGACAAGTGGCGCTTCGCCGTGGCACCTGAGGCCGGGGTCGTCATCCCGCTGGGCTGGTACGTCCGCGGGTTCCTGAGCGCTCGCTATCACTACATGACCGGTAGCCCGACGCAGCAGTACGTTTCGTTCAACGTCGGCATCGCATCGAACTGACGCGAGCAAGGGAGGCACACATGAAACCCCTGAGCTGGGCCGCTGCGGCGGCCGTGACGGTCTCGCTCGCTGGCTGTTCCGGCATGAGCATTCGGTCGGATTACAACCCGCAGGCGGATTTCTCGCGGTATTCGACCTATGCCTGGCTACCCGCACCGCAGACCGGCGACCCGCGGGTGGACAACGCGATCCTCGAGGGCAGGATCAAGACGGCGGTCGATCAGACGCTAGCCGAGAGAGGCTATCGCCAGGTAGCCGCCGACCAGGCGACCTTCTGGGTGGGCTACCATCTCAGCATCGAAGGTCAAATGGACGTGACCTCCGTCAACTCGTATTACGGGTATGGCTGGGGTCCCTGGTACTACGGTCCAAGCTACCAGGACACGCAGGTCCGCTACTACGACCAGGGCACCCTGCTGATCGACATTGTCGATGCGCAGGTGAAGGAGCTGGTCTGGCGCGGCACCGCCGAGGCGGAGGTGCAGAGGGAAATGAACCCGGAGAAGCGGCAGCAGCGCGTGAACGAAGCCGTGGGCAAGATCCTGGACCGTTTCCCGCCAAGCTAGTCGGACCGGGTTCATCTGAACGCGTTGAGCCGCGCCGTGCGACGACGTCGCACGGCGCGGTTGTTCATCGGCGGCCCGGCATCCCGCCGCAGGTCATCGGCGTGTAGATTCTGTCGCACGCGGCAGATCAGAAGGGGCAACTGATGACGTTCGAATCGCGCACACCCACCGCCGAGGCCTTCGACTTCGCAACGACTGGTGCGCGTAGGGGTCCGTCGCTGCCACTCGACCTGCTCCAGGCCGTGCGGACCAGGCTGCAGATCGCCGCGATGGTCGTCATCGTCGCGACCGGCCTCAGCACGCTCGTCAGTGAACTGACTGGGTTCTCCCAGGACAAAGAGGTTGTCTACGGTTCGCTCGCTATCGAGTGGACGCTGAGCCTCGTGATGTTTGGACTGGCACGGTGGTCTCGGATCCGGCCGGGCCTGCTCCTGGACCTCGGGCTCGTGTACGAGGTTCTGATCGCGCTGAGTTTCTCCTTTACAGGCGCCCAGATCCGCTGGCTCACAGACGACCCGGCATCGTTCATGGGCTGGTCGCCGATCGCCGTGTGGGTGCTGATCTACCCGATCATCGTTCCCAACACGACTCGCAAGACCGCCATCGCGTCCTTCACTGCCGTGCTCATGGAGCCCTTGGCCGTCCTGGTGCTCGCCTGGTCGGACCTTCCGACAACGGCGGCGTTCTTCAAGAAGCTATGGCCCAACCTCGTGGCCGCCGTGCTGGCCATTGGCGTGTCACGGATCGTGTACCGGCTGGGCGAGCAGGTGTCCGAGGCGCGGCAGCTCGGCAGCTACCACTTGGAGAGCCTGTTAGGCAAGGGCGGCATGGGCGAGGTGTGGAAGGCCACCCACCGGATGCTCGCGCGACCGGCGGCCGTCAAGCTGATTCGCTCCGAAGCCCTCGGCACCGATGATCCGGAGGGCATCACGCGTGCGCTCAAGCGGTTCGAGCGAGAGGCCCAGAGCACGGCGACGCTCCGCTCACCACACACGATCGAGCTGTACGACTTCGGGATCTCCCAGGGCGGCACGTTCTACTACGTGATGGAGCTGCTCGACGGCGTCGACCTGCAGAGCCTGGTGGAGCGGCACGGTCACCAGCCGCCCGGACGGGTGGTGAGGATCCTGCGGCAGGCCTGCCACTCGCTGGCCGAGGCGCACGAGGCTGGGATGGTACACCGCGATGTCAAGCCGGCCAACATCTTCCTGTGCCGTTACGGTGCCGACGACGACTTCACCAAGGTGCTCGACTTCGGCATCGTGAAGCACCGCTCGTTCGGCGACGAGAAGGAAGCCCAGCTCACCGCGGCAGGGGCGTTCACCGGCACGCCAGCCTACATGCCGCCGGAGATGGTGCTGGGGGACGGCACAGTGGACGGCCGCGCCGATCTCTACGCCCTGGGCTGCATTGGCTACTGGCTGCTGACGGGAGAGATGGTATTCACCGGCATCAACCCGATGGCGGTCATGGCCGCGCACGCGCACCAGGACCCCGTGCCACCCTCGGACCGCACTGACCAGCCCATCCCGGACGGCCTCCAGACCGTCATCATGCAGTGCCTGGCCAAGGAGCCGAGCCGCCGCCCCCAAGACGCACGCGTACTCGCACAACGGCTCGCGGCACTGGCCCTGGAGCAGGGGTGGACGGACGAGGACGCACGGGCTTGGTGGGAAGCCCGGGAGGAGCGTACAAGGGCGGGTTCCTGAGGGACGGCGGACTACGTGAAACGTGATGGGTGAAGCGTGAAACGATGCTCGTAGTCTAACGTTTCTCTGGTCTCTGTTTCACGTTTCCCGTTTCACGATTCACGCTTCCCCTTGTACGTTGCACGTCGCACGTATCCATCCGTCCATCCGTCCCTCCGCCTATCTTACCCAATGCCCCCCCGACCCGAGGCGCCGCCATGCCCTCACCCTCCGCTATCACCCGGGCCCTCGACCGAGTCCTCGCCGAGTCCGCACCTGCCGAGCGACCGCTGGATATCGAGGGCGACAGCTACGTCATCTTCTCGGATCATCACAAGGGCCAACGCGACGGTGCTGACGACTTCGCCGTGTGCGAGCCGGCCTATCTCGCTGCGCTCGACCACTATCTGGAGCAGGGTGCCACGCTCATCGTGCTGGGCGATGCCGAGGAGCTGTGGGAGAATCGCGTGGAGCCCGTGCTCGAGGCATATGGCAACGTACTCGCGACCGAGCGTCGGTTTCACGCCGACCGGTTCGTGAAGGTATGGGGCAACCACGACGACGAGTGGGAGGCGCCACGTCGGGTCGATAAGCACTTGCCCACGGTCTTCGGACCGATCCAGGTGGTTGAAGGTCTCCGGTTCGCCGTGATGGATCGGGGTGAGCGGCTCGGTACCTTGCTGCTGCTGCACGGACATCAGGGTACGCTGTTCAGCGACCGCCTGGCCGGACTCGCCAAGATCGCCGTGCGCTTCGTCTGGCGGACGATTCAGCGGATCATCCGCAAGGGATCGACGACACCTGCCACGGACGCCTGCTTGCGCGCCGAGCACGATCGCATGATGTACGCGTGGGCGAGCAGGCACCCGGGTCTGGTGCTGATCGCAGGACATACGCATCGCCCGGTCTTCAGCTCGAAGACCCATCTGCAGCAGGTGCGCGAAGAGCGACGGGCACTGGAGCGAATGGACGATCTGGCCGAGGATGTCCGGTTGCAGGCCCGGCTCGAGCAGCTGCACGAGCTGGAAGAGAAGATCCAACGGCAGGACGAAGCTTGTGCCTCGATATCCGAAGACGGCGTCGACCGCTCGCGGCCCTGCTACTTCAACACCGGCTGCTGTTCGTTCGCGGACAGTGACATTACCGGTATCGAGCTGACCGACGGTGAGATCCGACTCGTGAAGTGGGAGACAAAGCACGGTGGCCCGCCTCGTCGCGAGACGCTCGCACGGACCTCGCTCGCTGCCGTGTTTCAAAGCCTCGGGAGCTCTGCGGATTCTGCGCCAGCGCCGCCGGAACCCTGAGCGACACGCCCCAGCCGCTCGCGTGTTGCGGTGCGGCCACACCGGGTGCCCATTGACGTGCAACAGGGCTGCGATGAATTGTGGTGGCGGCGAGGGCGGACTACTACGGTTCGCCCCGATTGCCCCGGGAGGCTGTCATGCATCGTCTGTCACTGCTCGTCATTCCCGCGCTCGCCCTAAGCGCCTGCGCCGAGCGCCCGGTCGCCGGCCCGGCGCACGGCGTTGCCGGGTTCGAATCCGCACAGCTCGACGCCCGCGCAGCGGTCGCCGCGGGCGACCTCACGGTCGCGTCGGTCAACATGTACTTCGGCGCACCTGTCGACCAGATCATCGACGCGCCGGCGGAGGAAGTGCCGGCGGCAGTCGCCGAAGCGTGGGCCATTCTAATCCAGACCGACTTCCCCGCGCGCGCACGTGCGTCCGCCGCGCAGCTCGCCAAGCACCGTCCGCACCTCATTGGCTTGCAGGAAGCGGCGCTGCTGCGTACCGAGCCGGTATTCGACCCGTCGACGCCCGCCGAGACCGAGTTCCTCGACTTCCTCACGATCCTCGTGGACGAGCTCGCCGACGTGGGAGCGTACTACGAGGTGGCCGTGAGCCAGACCACCACCGACATCGAGCTGCCGAAGCTCGAGGGAGTCACTCCCGGCGGGCAGCCGATCCTGAGCGGTGTTCGGCTGACGGACCGGGACGTGATCCTGGTACGGTCCGACGTCGCATGGTCGAATGCGATGTCCAGCTTATACAGCGTGTTCCTCGGCCCGAGCTACGACCCCACGATCCCGATCGCGATCGACGTGCTGCGCGGCTGGACGGCCGTGACCGCGACGGTCAGCGGCATCGACGTCCGCTTCGCAAACACCCACCTGGAGTCCGAGGATCGGGGGCCGCTCCACCAAATCCGGACCGGACAGGCCTTCGAGCTCACGCAGGTGATGATGGGAGAGACGCTGCCCCTCATCGTGGTCGGTGACTTCAACTCGGGACCGGGGCGTCCGCTCGGTGAGGGCGAGTACCCCGCGTACGATCTCATGCTGGACGCGGGATACACCGACGTCTGGACGCACCCGTCGGCCCCGTCGGCGCGTGGAAACAGCTGCTGCCACGCAGATGACCTCTCCAACACGAGGCCCCAGTTCGCGCAGCGGATCGATCTGATCTTCGCTAAGAACCTCGCGGGCCTGATGCAGCCGTCCGGGAAGACCCTTTGGCAATCGCAGCTGCTCAACGACCAGGTGGGTGACCTGAAGAAGTACGGCGTGTGGTCGTCGGACCATGCCGCCATCGTCTCTCGCCTCGTCTTGCCGAACCCGCAGGTCGCGATGCCGTAGGGCAGCCGGCAGGCCGGGACGCAAACGGCGGTGAGGTCTCGAGGCCTCACCGCCGTTGTGCTCTGCGTCGTCCCAGCGGGCGAGCGCGCTACTTCTTCTTGCGCCTGCTCGCGCTCTTCCTTCTGCTCTTGCTCGTCTTCTTACCCTTGCCGGCGCCCACCTTGCGCGCCGCCAGGCCAGCGGCCACGGCCACCCCTGCAACCGCCACCGCCTTTCCCGTGGTCTTGAGCGCCCGCTTCGTGCCCGGTTTGGCAGCCGCCTTCGCGGCGGCCCGCTTCATTTGCTTGACCTTCTTCTGGGTCGCCTTCTTCGCAGCCGCGACCTTCTTGCCCGCCGCCTGCTTGGTCGCAGCC
>JBDGYA010000139.1:0-4999 GCA_039584325.1 Gemmatimonadota bacterium | reverse complement strand
TAGTTCTCCGGCGTGTACCAGATCGGGCTCGTGTACGCCCTCTCCCGCGTGATCATCGGTACCTCTGACGACATCGTGACGCCGAAGCGCTTGGCCTCGTATGCGGTCCACCGCGGGGTCGGGATCTCGATCACGCGAGCGTAGTACACCGCGGGCAGATCGGGATCGAAGTCCGGATCGGTCCACACCGTGAGCAGCTCGGGGGCTCCGATGGTGTTGGTCCAGGTCGCGTTGGCCACGTCCACCGTGTTGCCCACCGGCGGCAGCGATCCGTCGCTGCCGAGCTGCCGGATGCCGGACCATGCCACGTTGTAGATCCGCTCCTGCCGCTCACCGGCTGCGTCCAGCCAACCCTTGACGATCTGAATCCGGTCCAGGTTGCCCGACAGCGGGTCCTTGAGGGCCCCGACGAGGAACGTCGGTGAGCGGCCGCCCGGACGGTTCGTCAGGTCACCGCCCATCGGGACACCCTTGGTGTACCCGACATCCGCCGGCAGCCGGTTCATGGCGTCGGCCTCGGTGAACTCCCAGCCGCCGAAGAACCGCACCAGCATGCGCGAGCCCGTCGTCGCGTAGGTCTCCTTGCGCCGCATCGCATCGAACAACGCCTCGCGGGTGTTCTCCCGCGCCCACACGGCGGCCAGGCCGGACCCGACCATGGACCACCCTTCGTACTTGGCGTCGCCCAACTGGGCCATCGGGTGCTCCCACCGCTCAGGGCTCGGCTCCGCACCGGAGTGCTTGCCGAAGAAGTTGTCCTCCTGGGCGGTCGCGAGGCCGGTGTGCGAATCGGTGGAGCCGACCATGCCGAACTTGTAGGGGTTCACGCCGAGCTGCTGCTCGAGCTGCAGACCGATCTGAAGTGCCGAGCGGGCGTACTCGTATTGCAGCATGTCGTTCTCTTTTGCGGCGCTCAAGTCGAGATTGCCCTGGTCCCACGTCTCGTAGTCGGCGAACTCGTCGTTCGGCGAGAGGAACGGATGGGCTTCGCCGTCACCCTTGATCTGGGTGACCTCGTACAGCGGCTCCCACTTGGCGCGCGTCTCGGCGTACGCACGGTCGAACGGCGTGCCGGTGAAGCTGTCGACCGTCGGGAACATGATGCCGTTACTCAGGTTCCCGTTGTGGGCCAGCGCGATCACCCTGCCTCCGGTCTTGTCCTGATACATCTGGAGCCAGTTCCACAGATCGCGCGGGTTGTCGCTGCCCAACGGTTTGAGGGTGGTGTACGGCTCCACCATGCTGGCCTTGTCGCCACCGTCCCGCATGACCACGACCCGGTGCAGGTTCATGCCGCCGGTGTTGGACGTCCACTCGTACCCGATGAACGCCGTGAACTCGCCTGGGTCGTTGTACGCCTCGGCCGCGTCGATGGCCTCCTCCCACGCGGCACGGTAGGCCTCATCGCCGGGCAGGGATGCCAGCGCCTCGGGGAAGGTCCCCTGCGAGAAGGCCACGATCACCTCGACCGCGACCTGCACGGCGGTCTGACCGCCCTCCTGGATCATCTCGTACCACCGCTTCCCAGTGGAATCGGCGAGCATGTCCGGGTCGCCGGCGTAGAGCCGCGGGAAGAACCCCATGTTGTCCGAGTGGTCGGCCACGACCAGGAAGTCGAGCGGCCGCGACAGCTTGACCTGCAGGCCGGTCGACGAGGTGAGCTCCTCGCCGAGGGCGAACCGGTACGCGTCCTCGGGCGTGAGCCGCGCGCCGAACGCGCCAGCGTCCATCGACATGCCGGTGTGCAGGTGCGTGTCACCCCAGTAGACCGCGGTGGGGAAGTTGCGGCCGGCGTAGGGCGAGTAGTGCTTCTGCGACTTGAACGCATCCTCGATGGTCTCGGGGGGCGGCGGCGGCAGCCCCACGGGATCCTGGGCAATTGCTTTCCCGCTCCAGCTCGCGGCCAGTAGTACCACGACGATGCACACTCGTACGAGTGCTCTCATGCCCACCTCCGGGATGCGTTTTGGACGGCTGATTCCGGTCTCACAGGGTGCTGCGGCAAGCGGAGGAGGATAATCGCTGAGTGCGACTGAGTCTAGGGTAACGCTTCTCGAGCATGTCGACCACGATTCTCGGATGGCCGACTGACCATCGCTTGGGGAGGGACCGGGGCCAGGGGCTATTGAGTAGGTTACAAGCGCGCTCGGATCGACGCTGCGTACCGCAGCAGGTCGTCGAGCCGGTGCTCGAGGACATCCCGCACGATTGCAACGTCCACTTCGGTATACCCATGGACGAGGATGTTCCTGAAGCCTGCCATTGCGCTGAGTTCGCGGCGCAGATCGTCGCCGATCCAGCCGTCTCGTGCCAACAGATCGAAGAGGGCTCGGTTGCTCGCCGGCTCGCCGAGCCGCCGATCCGAGACAATGTGAGAGGCAGCGTCCAATGCTGCCTGGATGGCAATCTGCAGGGTGTGCTCGACAAACCGCTGCTCACGAATGTCATCCGCAAGGTGCTCCGGCCGCGCCAGACTCCGGAGCTGTTGAACAGCGGTTTCTATCACCGCCAGTTTCTTCGCGATCAGCTCCGGATCGGTCATGTCGGCCGGCCCTCGAGCTTGCGGTACCTGCGGAGCATCGGAAGAAGGTCGAAGTACTCGTTCCGCGCCCTCACCTCGAACTGGATGCGCAGTGACGGATCGTGATCGACGAGTAAGCGTCCGTCACGGAGGACGCGATGCACGAGATCCGGCGGTGCCTCGTTCAACACGACGACCTGCACGGGTCGCCCAAGGCGGGCCTCCAGCTCCACCGAGAGACCGACGGACGGGTGGGCAATCGTCTTCGCCGGGGAAGTCGCCAGCAGCACTGCGACATCGATGTCGCTATCCGCCCGACTCTCCTCCCGCGCAACGCTCCCGAAGAGGTATACGGCAACGAGGTCCGCCACCTGCATCTCGCGAAAGCAGACCCGGAGCGAACGCTCCACATCGTCTCTGCGCATGCGCAGAATATACCGTTCGTGCCGAGGAGGTGGAGCGTGCAAGGCGCGGGAGGCGCGGGAGAGGCTGGAATCGCTGGACTGACGCCGGCGTCAGGGCCAATTGTCGAGAACGAGCCGGAAGTGCCGGCGCCGGCGCGTCCGGTAGGTCGCAAAGCCGCGCCGATCGAGCGTGAGGATCTCGTGCGCCGACAATGCTTCCGCAAGGAGCACCAAGGTCGCGTCGGCGAGGTCCATCGGGGTGTCGCCGTACTTCTCCATCAGCCTGGCGGCTTCGCTGAGTTCCGGCGGCTGACACAGGTCGTAGACCTGCAAGGCGCTCTCGGCGATAAAGTCGGCGAACACACGTGGGCCCTCGGCACTCGGGGCGACGAAGTACATCGCCTCGGTGATCACCGCGCCGGTGGTGACGAGCTGCCCGGTGAAGTCATCCAGGCAATCGGCGACGACGACATGCGCGGGATCGCCGGCATCCAGGTAGGCGACCAGCGGTCCAGTGTCGAGCAGCCAGATCGTCACGGCCGCCAGTTGTGGCCGCGGAGGCTCTCCCTCCACTCCTGGCGTGCCCCACGCCGCAGCTCCAGTCTCCCCCTGAGATGGCCGACTCGCTTCTGCAAAGGACGCTCGGTCAGGGCATTGCGCAGGAGATCGCGCGCCACTTCCGAGAGGCTCCTGCCTTCGGCTGCCGCACGCTGCTCGAGCGCCTCGCGCAGCACCTCATCCGTTCTGATGGTGATTGTCATACGCATGTAAGACAGTGTACGACAGATGGAAGCGGCCGGCAAGGCCAATCGGCGTCGCGGCGCCCCCTTGACCTTCGTCAGCGTACGGAACGGGCCTGCCGGTCCGACAACCACACTGACGCGCCGTGGAGCGGAAACCCGCGGCATCGGGGCGGCGGGACTTGCGGGAGGCTGCGAGGGTTGATCGGGCGGAGGGCGCGGAAGCGCCGGTGTTCCCCCTCCCGCCGTTACGACCCTCCCCAGGCGAACTGGTACGCCAGGCTGATCACGTCGAACTGCGGCCCCCGATCGATCCGCTGTGTCGTCGCCGCCGCGAACTTGAGCGAGTGCCCACCGGCAATGCGACCCGCCGCGGTGATCCCGACGCGGAACGCCGACTGGTAGTTGTCGCTGGGCTCGCCGTTCACCACACCCCGCGCGCCGGCGCCGATCCCACCGTCAATCGTGACCCAGAATCGTTGGGACAGCGTGCGCACGATGTGCAGCCTCGCGGCGAGGAACGGGCGCTGGTCCAGCGTGTTGCCGCCGAAGAAGTCATTGTTGGTCGTGAAGAACCGGGCGTTCGCGTACGCTTCGATGATCCACGGGCCCAGTCGCTGCGAGACGCCGACCTGTGACACGAACGCCCAGCGATTGGATCCGAGGTTGATCAGCCGCTCACGATCGTACTGTCCTACGGGCACCCAGACCTGCACACTGGCGCCAACCACGGTGCCGGGGACGTAGTCGGCAAACTCCTCGGCGCTGAGCGCGGGGGCGCCCACCAGGTTCACCGACAGCCGCACGCGTGGATCGCCGACGCCGTTGGCGATGCGCGTGGTGTCCTGGTTGTCGAGTATCCCGGTCCAGCGTCCGGTCGAGGCCGGCACGATCGCGTCGACCTTGCCGGACAGGCCGAAGACATCGATCGCCCGAGCGTACGCGGCGATGAACGTATGGAGGTCGGCGTCCAGGTCCTCGATGGGGATGGCGGGATCCAGCAGGACGTTGCCAACGGAAAAGGCATAGCCGAGCGCGACGAAGTTGGTCCCCACCGGAACGTTGGTGAGGGCGCGGGGCTCGAGTTCCTGGGCCGTGGCCGGCCCCGCTACGAGCGCAGCGACTGCCACGATATGGCGCCACGTCCGAGCTGCAGCGCACGGCATGAGCGAGCCCTAGTCTCCCAGCGTTCCCACCAGCTTGCGCGACCCCAGTGCCGCTTGCGTGTCGGCACCCCAGTTGAAGTACCAGCCGAGCGCGTCCATGAATCCCGAGTCGAGGGGGTGCACCTTGCTCTTCTCGACGATCTGCAGCGTGCCCATGGTCGGCACCGA
>JBDGYA010000138.1:0-5010 GCA_039584325.1 Gemmatimonadota bacterium | reverse complement strand
CGGGTTGTCAAGCATCCCCGCAGCCACATAGAGGAGATCCCAGTGTCTCGGAGCGATCGGCAATCCCACCGTCAGGTTGACGTCCACCCTGCCTGAATCGAGCCCACCTCCGCTGAACAAGCCGTTGGTGGCGACCTCACCCTTCACAAACCCCTTGGCCCCACCGGCTCCCGCTTCCAGTCTGAGACTCAGGCCGATACCTGACCGCTCGTACCCGAGACGCTCGTGAGCCACCCACACGCCCAGGCGTGCGCGCAGGCTGACATCGAGGTCTTCCGCCACGCCGGAACCATTGAACTGCGGGGCAATCTCACGGAACCGCGTGCTCTCGTATTCGGAGAACAGGCCGATTGCACCGGTGAGTGAATCCGGCACCGCCTGCCCCGTGTCCTGTACGAGCACGAACTCCTCACGCCTGATCTGTCGGCTGAAACCCACGCGAACGAAGTGAGTGGCTTCCGCGACCAGCGCGTGCGAGAAGTCGGCGCGACCCAGATAACCGGTTTGGCGATAGGTCGTCGTGTCAACAGTTGCTTCCGTCCGGTACTGCAACACGCGCCGATCAACACCTGACCCGAGGGTAACGATGGCCCTCCGGTCGAGGTTCGATCGATAGGGATCGCCGACCAGCGCGTACCCTACGTTGCCGTCCGACCATCGTTCTAGCCCGCCGTCAATGTCGATCTGCGTACCAGCCACAAAGGCGAAGCGTGCCCCGAGGTCCCACCCGCCGCGATCGACCTCCTGTCGGTACGCTCCTCGGACCATGCTTCCCGTACCGACCAGGTTCTTTTCGGTGGCGCCAAGTGACCACAGTAACGTCGAGCCGATGACTTGAAGGCTCACGGTCGGCAGCAGGCTCACTCCGTCCTGTGCTCGCACTCGCAAGGCGAGGGTTCCATCCAGACGAACCGTGTCGACGTCGATGGTGCTGAACAGGCCGAGCAAACGGAGGTTGCGCTCGCTCTCCGCCGCCAGCAGGGAATCGTACGGATCGCCTTCCCGCAGCAGAAGCTGGTGCCGAATCACATGCCGCTTGGTGGGCACGTGAAGGGTGTTCATGAACCGTTTTCCAGGCGTCGTGGCTTCCTCCGGCCGGAACACATTGTCCACTTCGATGACAATTGTGTCGATGACGGGGCGTACCCCGCCCCGTTGCTGTGCCATCGCACTCATCGGCACTGCGCCGACCAGGCTGCCACAGACAAAGGCGAACAGGCTCCTGCCTAGTCGCACCCCTCAGCTCTCGTGAGCGAAAGACAACAGAAACTGGAAATCATGTGTGTGGCTCCCCCGATCCCACCGGTCCAGGTGTCGCCGATGAGGTTGCGCTCGAGGTACACGGTTGCTGCGGCGTCGGCCCTGCCCGTAGCCCCCGCCTGCGCGAAACCGGAGTGCAGCGTCGCCGAAGCCATCCATCGGCCGGGCCTGAACACGGCCATCACACCTTGCGTGGCCCCGACATCGAAGGTGAAGCCGGTGGGCGAGTAGTCGGTCGCAAGTGTCCGTTCGGGGTCTGGGTACAACTCGCCTGCGCCGGGCAGATAGAACTGCCCCATCCGCAGTTGCGTGGTGCCGAAGTGGAGATCTGCAAATGCGCGCTCTATTTTGAAGTTCCCTCCGTCGTCGACGCCGAGTCGCAAGATGAGAGCCGCCCGATCCGAGTAACTGGCGCTGAGGATCAGTCGGACGCGTGTGACCTGAAAACCACTAGTCCATTCGTTTGCAGCGGACACCGGATCCCGGCGATTGACATTGCAGCGCATTTGCACCAGTCCGCCGGGTCTCAACGTCACCGTGCGGGCGCGGTCCGTGGCCGTATCCTGTGCGGCCGCTTGCTGTCCGCGCGCCGTCGAGGTCGGCAACACGACGCCTGCCAGGAACACCAAGGCCGTGGCCGCAACGCGCTGCCGCGACACCTTGGTCATGGCTTGCATTATGGTTCGATCACGATGTGGCGCCGGCGGTTCCGCCTGCCGAGGCGGCGCCCCTCGGCGCGCCTGTCAAGACGCAGGCCGAGACTCGCCGCCAGATGACCATCGTCAGCATGTCACGCTCCGCGATCGGTACCGCGCACTCTGCAATGCTCGCATCGCCCCGACTGTCCCCCGTCTGCACGGATCGACCTCACCCCCCCTTTGGCTCGACTAGAACCGGATGGAACATCCAGCCTCCGGGACTGACGCGAATCTCGCCCATCAATCGGCGCCCGTCCAACCGGATCAAACTTCTCCCTGGTGCAGAAGAAGGCCATTCCACTTTGGTAGTATACGGGAGCCCGTCTTCCGACAGGAGAACTCCCCGCGCATCTTAATGTTCGGGGAGCAACGTCATGCGCAATCCTGAGACGGTCCTGGTCCGGGTGGTCGTGGGCCTGCTCGAGCAGGCGGAGGAACTCGGACTCGATCGCATCGATCTCGTGCGGCTCGCTGGTCTCGACAGAATCGAGACACAGGATCCGGACGCGCGCGTGCCGGTGTCCAAACACATCGCGCTGTGGCACCTGATTGCGCAGCATGCTCCGGACCCGGGGTTCGGCATCAGGCTCGGTGCGGCGCTCGAAGTGCGCAAGCTGGGCCTCGTGGGCTACGCGATGTACTACAGCAGCACGCTGGACCAAGCCCTGAGGCGCCTCGTACGGTACAGTCGGATCGTCAACGAGACGCTGCGGCTGACACTGGGGCGTCACGGCCCACACGTGGCGCTGTCCGTGAGCGACCCGTACGATCTTGGCCCCGGTCTGCGGTGCGCGCTCGACTCGCGGTTGGCCCTGATCGTGGCGACAGCGCGTGCGATCACCGGACGAGACATCGTGCCGGTGAAGGTGGCGTTCCCACTCGGCCCACCGAAGACACTCGTTCACCACGAGCGCTTCTTCCACTGCCCCCTCGAGTTCAATCAGCCTTCGAGCTTGGTCGTGCTGCGAACCGAGGATGCAGCGTTGCCCGTCCTGCGAGCGGATGCAGATCTGGTCGGCTACCTCGACAACCACGCCGAGAGCGTGCTGCGGGGGCTGGTCGGTTCCGGCTCGGTGACGGAGAGGGTGCGCGCCGCCGTGTGGACCGACCTGAGCCATGGGCTGCCGACGCTGGCCGACGTGGCGGCCACCTTGGGGA
Source organism: Gemmatimonadota bacterium (assembly GCA_039584325.1). GTDB lineage: Bacteria > Gemmatimonadota > Gemmatimonadetes > Gemmatimonadales > GWC2-71-9 > JAOTVV01. The sequence goes on along the minus strand of JBDGYA010000138.1, from coordinate 1,894 downwards.
CGAGCCCAAGGACGCTCCAGCGGCAGTTGGGCGCTGAGGGCACGTCCTTCAGCGAGGTCGTCGACGCCATCCGCAGGGACATGGCAGCGGCGTGCATGGGAGATCAACGCCTGTCGATCGACGAGATCGCTTTTCTGCTCGGGTACGCGGACACGACCTCCTTCCGCCGATCCTTCAAACGGTGGACCGGCCAAACACCGCGAGAGTACCGCCGGTCGTCGGCGCATCGCCTCTCCTCCGTCACAACCACGTGGCGCGATTAGCACCGAAAAAAGGCGCGAAGAGCTACAGCACCGAGCCCGAGTCGCGCTAGCTTCCCCCATGTCCGAACGGATGCATGCTCAACGCCGGCCGCGTCCCATTCGGGACACCGGCGGTCGAGTGTGGCGCGACATGGAGACCGGGGAGCCGTGGTGGGGACGTACCGAATTCGTGTGTGCGGGGAGCTGGACGCGCTCTGGAGAGGGCGCTTGGAGGGAATGGCGGTCACCGTCGACCACTACGAGAGCCACACGGTGACCACGATCTCCGGCCAACAGATCGATCACGAGGCCTTGGAGAGAGTACTGGAGACGTTGCGCGACTTGCACCTGCCACTGGTGTCGGTCGAGCGTCTCGAGCCCTAGCTCTGCAGCGGGGCGCTCGGAAGCTGCCACGAACACACCCGACGGCAGCGCATCGCAGGGCCACGCGACGCCGGCTCGGCATGATCGGACGGACGAGGTGTCCTGTCCGCCACGATGCGCTTGGTGTCCCGCCCTGAAGGGCGGGCTCGGCCCAGTAACCAGACGCTGAAGCGTGCGCGTCCTTCAGGACGCCCGTGCTCGGCCGAGCCCGGGCTCTCAGCCCGGGACTCCTCACCCCCCGACGACGGAGCCGGGTGCGGGAGTGGAGTCTGTCGGGTCCGCCTCGCCGTTCGTGCCAGGGATCGCAAGCCCGGGGTGTCTGACGGCCTGGCGAGCGAGATACGCCTGCGCGGCCGGAACGGCCCGGGGTGAGACCGACCGAAGGTCGTATCCCCGTGCCCAGCGCAGTCGAACGTCTCCCAAGACGCTGTCCCGGTTGGCGATGCGGGCGCTCGCGCCTTTCAGCCGCTGGACGAGCTGCGGAATGTTGACGAGGCCGTCGAGGTAGAGGAGCAGGTGGACGTGGTCTCGCACGATCGCCATGCCGATCACCTGCGCGCGGTGCAGCTCGGCTGCCCTGGGCAGAAAGGTGCGCAGAAACGCGGCACCTGCCGCGTCGATGATAGGCGCCCGATCTCGCGTCGTCCACGTGAGCAAGGCGTAGAGGGTGATTGGCATCGGTTGCGAAAGTACCGATGGCAACCGCTCCACAGGCAACCCAACGACCGTCGATAGTGGCGATTCCTCGCCTGGAATCCGACTCCCGGTGTCCCGCCCTGAAGGCATCGGGCAACGCAGTACTTCCGCCGGGTGTCCCGCCCTGAAGGGCGGGCTCGGCCCAGTAACCAGACGCTGAAGCGTGCGCGTCCTTCAGGACGCCGGCGCTCGGACGAGCCCGGGCTCTCAGCCCGGGACTCCTCGCCGTGACGGCGGTAGGGCGGTAGGACGTAGGATCGATCCCTCGATCCGTCCATCCGTCCATCCGTCCATCCGTCTATCCGACTCTCCGCCCCTTGGACATTGGACCTTCCCCCATTGGCTCTCGGATATTGCCGAGGGATCAGGTGGCTGCTGAGACGGTCGCTCCGGTGAGGATCCGGGGGCCGGCGGGGTCGATCACGACGGTGTGTTCGAAGTGCGCGGACAGCGCACCGTCGGCGGTGACGACGGTCCACTTGTCCTTGAGCGTGCGGATCTCCGGTCGCCCTACGTTCACCATGGGCTCGATGGCGAGCGTCATGCCCGGACGGAGCTGCGGGCCGCGCTTG
>JBDGYA010000137.1:0-5070 GCA_039584325.1 Gemmatimonadota bacterium | reverse complement strand
AGTACCACCACGATCCGGTCTCCAACCCGGAAGTCCCCTTCCTCCAGGCGCGCGCGTACGATCTCGCCCTGGACCTCGGCACGCGCTTGCAGGCGCTCGCTGTACGCCGGAGAGGCAGCGGACTGCTCATAGAAATCCAGCAGGGATGCCAGCTCTGTTCGCGACATGTACAGCTGCTCGGGCGCGGCACCTTCTTGCGCGGCCGCTCCTCGCGGCTGAAGGGCCAAGGCGGCCGTTATGGCCGTCAGTCCGAGGAGACTGCTGTATTGCATTGGCTACTCGACCGTTACGCTTTTGGCCAGGTTGCGGGGCTTGTCCACGTCGCAGCCGCGCAGTACCGCAATGTGATAGGCGAGCAGCTGCAACGGAACGGAGGTCACGATAGACGAGAGCAGCGGAGGTGTCCTGGGCACGCGCAGTTGATGGTCCACCAGGTTTCCCACTTCACCGTTCCCCTCCGTCGTGATCGCGATCATCCGGCCGCCCCGCGCCCGCACTTCCTGCATGTTCGCCAGGACCTTCTGGTACACGTGATCTCGCGGGGCAATGAACACGACCGGCATGTTCTCGTCAATCAGCGCGATGGGGCCGTGCTTCATCTCGGCGGCCGGATACCCCTCCGCATGAATGTAGCTGATCTCCTTCAGCTTGAGTGCGCCTTCCAGGGCCACAGGAAAGTTCACACCACGGCCGAGGTACAGGAAGTTCCGCTCGTCCGCATAATGGCGTGCAATCTCCTCGATCACCGGCTCCAACTCGAGCGTCTGGCTCAGCAGCTCCGGCAGGCGAGCGAGCTGGTGCACCAGCTCACGTCCCTGAGCGACGGACAGCCCCCGACGCCGCCCCAGGTAGAGTCCGAGCAGCAGGAGTGCCGTGATCTGGGAGGTGAAGGCCTTGGTGGACGCCACGCCGATCTCCGGTCCGGCGTGCAGGTAGATACCGCCGTCGCACTCGCGCGCGATGGAGCTCCCTACAACGTTCACGATGCCGATGAGGGGGGAGCCCATGGCGCGCGCCACCCGCATCGCCTCGAGCGTATCGGCTGTCTCCCCCGACTGTGAAATCGCGACTGTCAGGGTACCGGGCACCGCGATCTGGGTGCGGTAGCGGTACTCCGATGCGTACTCCACCTCGACCGGGATCGCCGCCAGCGCCTCGACGACGTTGCGCCCGACCAGGCCGGCGTGCCACGAGGTGCCACACGCCAGGATCACGATCCTGCGGATCTTGTCCGCCTCGTGCGGTGGGAGGTTGAGGCCGTGCAGTCGCGCCGTGCCGTCCTCGAAGATGAGTCGGCCCCGCAGCGTCCCCGCCACACTGTGCGGCTGCTCGCAGATCTCCTTGAGCATGAAGTGCGGGTAGCCACCGAGTTGGATCGACTCCAGGTCCCAGTCGATGTCGGCAATGTCCCGCTGCAGATCCCGCTCGTCCCGATCGATGACCTTGAACCCGTCGCCGGTGAGGACCGCGATGTCACCGTCATCGAGGTACACCACCGACCGGGTGTGCTCCAGCACTGCTGCGGCATCGGACGCGACGAAGAACTCGCCGTCACCGATCCCCAGCAACACCGGCGATCCACGCCGGGCCACCACGATCTTGCCCGGCTCGTCGGCCGACATGACCGCAATGCCGTAGGCACCCTCTACATGGTGCAGGGCCGCAATTACCCGCAATTCCAGGGAGCCACCGGGCGCTTCTTCGATGAGATGCGCCAGGGTCTCCGTATCAGTATCCGTGGAGATCTCGTGACCGGCGGCAGTCAGCTTCTGGCGGAGCGCATCCGCATTCTCGATGATGCCGTTGTGTACGACGGCGATCGTCCTGGAGCAGTCGGCGTGGGGATGGGCGTTGCCCGCGGTGGGCGCGCCATGGGTCGCCCACCGCGTGTGGGCAATGCCGGCCGCACCATGGAGCGGCGCCTGCTGCAGCAACTCATCGAGTGCGGCGACCCGCCCCGCGAGCTTCCGCACTTCGAGACCAACGCCGTTCTGCACCGCAACTCCGGCGGAGTCGTAGCCCCGATACTCGAGGCGGCGGAGCCCTTCGAGCAGGATGGGGACGGCATGTCTGTGCCCTGTGTATCCAACGATGCCGCACATTGGCTAGTGCCGGTCGCCCGAGAGAATCGGGCCCGAGCCGGCCCCGATGCCGAACCGGGCCATTTGGGAGAGCCTCCTCAGCAATCGATCGTCCGTTTGCTCGGAGGGAAGCACGCAGCCGCACCGCTCACACAGAAGTAGGCGCACAGTGGGCGCTTCGTCGGGCAGGTGACCGGCTGCGTCGTGCACCGAGCGGGTCGAGGCCATCGCTTGCTCACATCTCGGGCAGAACACTGATTGTTCCTCCCCACGGACGTCGGTACGGAAACTCGGCCACCCGCGCGGGCCGGTCCGGAATGGGGGACGCCGGTTATGTGGAACCCGGTCCCCGCTATCCAGGCCTGAGAACAAGATCAGGGCCAGCGGCGGTTCCGCGCCCGACATGAGCCGTAAGCCAATGATTACCAAGCACTTGCAGGGCACGGCCGAACGCATCCCCTCGCATGCAGGTTCCAGCCGTGCGTTGCAGGTTTGCGGCAGGGCGACCCTCAGTCTCCCGCCAGCGATGGGGTGTCCCGGGCACGGCATATGCTCCGCCGGGGGGAGGCAAGCCGAACGACTCGGGTCAAGTGGCTATTGCCCCACCCGAGTTTCCATTGCATCGTAAGTGGCGCTATGGCTGAGACGCAACGCTCCCGACCACCCGTGGTTCTGATCGTCGATGACCAGGAATGGTCGACACGATCGCTGGAGAGCATCCTCGCTCCCAGCGGGTTCGCGGTCATGCGGGCGTACAATGCCAAGTCCGGGTTCGAGCGAGCTCTGGCGCACCTGCCTGATGCGATATTCGTGGATGTGACGCTGCCGGACGGGAGCGGGCTAGAGTTGTGCCGCACGCTCAGGGACGAGGCGCTCATCGGTCCCGAGACCCCCATCTTCACCACATCCCCGGAGCGACCGACGCGTGCCCTCCGTCTCGACAGCCTGCGGGCCGGAGCCTGGGACATATTGGGGTACCCGATCGACGGCGAGGAGCTGGTGCTGCGGCTGGACGCCTACGTCCAGGCCAAGTTCGCCGCCGACCGACTGCGGGAAGAAGGCCTGATCGACCCCGTGACCGGACTGTACAATCTGCATGGCCTCGAGCGCCGCATGGCCGAGCTCAGCTCCTGGGCCTACCGTGAGCGCCGCCCGCTGTCCTGCGTGGTCTTCGCACCGGTAGACACGGCCGACGAGGAGGAGCAGGCCGTCGCCCATCTGGTGAGGCAGGTGGCGGGTACGTTCCGCCAGAGCGGGCGCATCTCCGACGTGATCGGACGGCTCGGAAAGACCGAGATCGCCATTCTCGCTCCGAGCACCGACCGAGCGGGGGCAGTGAAGCTGGCGGAGCGGCTGAAACAGGCCATTGCCGAGGCGGGACCCGTCCCCGGCGGAATTGAGCTGCGCGCCGGCTATGATGCCGTGGCGGACGCCCGGGAGTCGGCGCCAGAAGCGCGTGAACTCCTCGTGCGGGCGACGATCGCCCTTAGGAAGGCGAGGGTGAACGGCGGGCCGTGGATGCAGCCGTTCGAGGATTCACATTGAGCCAATAGGGGCTGCTAGCCCTCGTTGCCGGGGCCTTGTGTGAGTGTCCGGGCTCCAACATCCTCCGTTTCGTCCTCCGGCTCAATCTCGTAGTCGTACCCCCGCATGTAGTACTGGTAGTACCGATAGCCGTAGGCGTCGCCCTGCCTCACGTCGTTGAGGACGGCCCCGAGCAGGCGGATGGGAAACCGCTCGAGCATGTCCAGCTTCGTCTCGGTCTCCTCCCGGTCCGTCTTCCCTGTGCGAAGCACGAGCAGCAGGTTGCCGGATACCGACCCGAGTGCGTAGGCATCGACCCCGGCTCCGAGTGGCGGACTGTCGACGATGATGGCCTCGTACCGAGCCCGCAACTCGGTGAGCAGCCCCATCATCCCGGCACCGGTCAGCAGCTCCGGCGCTCCGGCCATACGGGTACCGCCACCCACGAAATGCAGGCTGTCGTAGCTCGATTCCTGGACGACTCCCCCTAGTGCCACCTTGCCCGCCAGGTGATCGGTGAGCCCCGGCTTGCGGCGAAGTCCGAGCACCCGGTGCTGGGCGCCCTTTCGCGTGTCGGCATCGACGAGGACCGTCCGCACCCCGGCGTCCGCCAGCGAGAGCGCGAGATTGGAGGCCACAAACGACTTGCCGTCGCCGCTGCCCGGGCTCGTGACGGTCAATATCACCTTTCCCGTCCCGTGCGCCTGCAGCAGGTTCAGGCGAATCCCGCGAAAGGCCTCGACCACGGGCATGCCGTCACGGCTCCGTTCGCCGTTCTTGGCACCGCGCAGATGCGGCACTACACCGAGGATTGGCAGGCCCAGCTGATCGGACACCTGCTCCGGGTAGCGGACCCGCCGGTCGATGCGATCCAGCAGGATGGCCCCCGCCATCCCGAAGCCCAGGCCTCCCATCAGCCCCAGCAGCAGCAAGCGCTGCCCCTGATCGCTGACCGGTCGCTGCGGCACGACGGCGGGGTCGAGGATGCTCACATCAGGGATGCTGCTGAGCTCGGCGAGCCGGAGCTCCTCGAAACGGCTCTCCAACTCCGTGTACAACAGCTCGGCGATCTCCACATCCCGGGCGAGCCGGGCCTCCTGAATGCTCCGGGCCGGGATCTGCCGCAGCTCGCCGGATGCCGAGCTGAGCCGCCGCTCGATATCCGACTCCCGGGCCTCCAGATCGTTGAGCAACGCCCGGGCAAGCGCCGGCACCGTCTCTCCTTGCAGCGTCTGCAGGTGGGATGACAGCCGGACGACCTGGGGGTGCTCCGCCGTGAACTGTGTTTGGAGCGATCGCAGCTCGGCACGCGTTTCGGTCAGCTCCTCGAGCGCCAGCTTGAGATCCGACGACTCCCGCACCGAACCGACGCTCTCCAGGTCCAAGGGGTTCCAGTCGGCGTCGGCCCGGTCGGCCAGCACCCGCTCGACCGCCTCTCGATCGCGCTGCAGGCCGGCCAGCTCGA
>JBDGYA010000006.1:0-110906 GCA_039584325.1 Gemmatimonadota bacterium | reverse complement strand
CGGCGGTGAGGCCAAGGAGGCGCTGCAGCGCGCCGTCGACTGGATGTTCCCGATGACGCTGGAGTGGTTCGGGCTGCCCGACGATCTCAAGCGCCACAGCGGCCAGCTCGACTATCGGCTCAAGGGCAAGACCAACGATCAGCTGCGCCAGGTGTGGATGTCCGCCACCGTGCCGCTGTGCGAGGGCATCGGGATCGACGTGCCCGCGCACTTCGACGAGGCAGCGCAGGAGTACGCGATCGACTTCCCCTTCCCCTGCCAGTACGACCCCGACGCCAAGCGCTGGCTGTTCGACGACCCGCTCACGTGGGATCAGGTATTCGAGCGCTGGAAGGCACGCGGCCCCATGAACCAGCGCTACGTCGAGATGGTGCAGGGCGCGTTCGGGAGCGCCGTTGCCAACTGACACGCAGCTGTGGGAGGCGCTCGGGACCGTCACCGACCCCGAGTACCCGCTGAGCATCGTAGACCTCGGCATGGTGTACGGTGCCGCGATGGATGGGATGACGGCCAGGGTCACGATGACGTTCACGTCCATCGGATGTCCGGCCATCGAGATGCTGGTGACCGACGTGCGGGACGCCATCGGCGCGCTGCGCGGCGTCGAGGACGTGCAGGTGGAGATCGTGTGGGACCCGCCCTGGAACAAGGATCGGATCAGCCCGCGCGGGCGCAAGGTGCTCGCCGTGTACGGTGTGGTGAGCTGAGGAGAGCCGAGATGAGTCAACCGGAGGTGTACGAGGTGTTCGCCCGCAAGGCGCATGACGAGGAGCTGAAGCACGTCGGCTCGGTCAACGCCACCGACGACGACCTCGCCAAGGCCTACGCGTGGACCCTGTACGACGAGGAGCGCTGGATCGAGATGTGTGTCGTCCCGCGCCGCGCGATCATCCCGATCACGCACGAGCGGCGGGTACCGGTGTGGGGAAATTGACGGATGGACGGATAGACGGATGGAGGGGCGGCTCGCGGCGACCACTCGTCCGCCGTTCCGCCGAGCAATCACGAAGACCGAGGACGCCTTGGGACATCAGATGAGCCAGCACACTACGACCGAGTTCGAGACCACCGCCGGCATGTCCGATGCGTGCGCGCGGGGGCTGCGCCAGCAGCTCCTCGCCTGCGCCGACACCAAGCTGCTGCTGGGCTACCACTACGGGGAGTGGACGTTCGGCACGCCGGAGCTGGAGGCCGCCGTGGCGAGCTGCTCGCTGGCGCAGGCCGAGCTGGGGCACGTGCGGCTGCTGCACGCGGTACTTGCGAAGCATTTCGACGACGATCCGGATGCGCTCGTCGATACGCGGGCGCCGGAGGCGTTCGCCAACGTCGCGTTCCTGGACCATCCCGTCGAGGACTGGACGGGGTTCGTGGCCATGAACTACGTGGTGGACCTCGCCGTGACGCGGCTGCTGCACGCGTTTCAGGGCTCGTCGTTCAAGCCGATCCGGATGAGCGTGGACAAGATGCTCGACGAGGAGCGCTATCACCTGCACCACGGACGCGGCTGGTTCCGCACCCTGGCGGCCCGTGACGACCAGCGCGCGACCCTCGAGCGGCGCACCTTGGACGCGCTCTCCTCGGTTGCCGAATGGCTCGGACCCGCGAGCGAGCCGGGTGACGCAGCGCTCGTGGGGGCCGGCGTCAAATCGGCGGCCAACGCCGCGGTGCTCGAGGCCGTCGTGCAGGACGTGTCCGGCCTCGCCGCCGAGGTTGGCATTGCCGTGGACCTCGCGCTACCCTCCGACCTTGGCGGCTGGGCCGCTGACAACCGGCGGATTGCCGGCGGCGGGCCCGACGACGAGATCCTGTTCCATCTGCGCGGCACCAAGAACGAGGTCTTCAAGCTGGCATGACCACGGAGCCGGTCTGTCCGTTTTGCCATTCCCCGGACACGGAGAAGCAGTCCGACTTCGGCACGTCGCTCATGGTGCTGCCCGAGTTCTTGAAGAACGAGTGAAGAGTGAAAAGTAAATGGTGAAGGGTGGCGAGTGCCGACCCCTTCACTCTTCACTCTTCACGAAGTTCGCAAGCACGAATCGCGAGACAAACACAAGAATCACGAAACGAACACAGATCGCACGGACCACCTTCAACTGAGGAAGAATCGACAATGACCGACTGGGGCGCACCCACCGACGAGACGCTGGTAGAGTACCGGGTGGAAGATGGCGTGGCCATCCTGGAGCTGAACGATCCGCCAGCGAACACCTACACGTACAACATGATGCGGCAGCTCGAGCAGGCCGTACTCACCGCCCGCATGGACGACAGCGTGCACGTGATCATGCTGCGCGGCAAGGGAGAGAAGTTCTTCTCCGCCGGCGCCAACATCCAGATGCTGAACGAGGTGACGCCGCGGTTCAAGTATTTCTTCTGCCTGCACGCCAACGAGACGCTGAACCGGCTCGAGCACACGCCCAAGCTCGTGATCGGCGCGCTGAACGGCCACACGGTGGGTGGCGGTCTCGAGATCGCGCTCGCCTGCGACCTGCGCATTGCCGCCAAGGACGCCGGGAAGATCGGCCTGCCCGAGGTGAGCCTCGGTGTTCTCCCGGGTACCGGCGGAACGCAGCGGCTCGCGCGACTGATCGGTAAGTCCCGCTCCATCGAGATGATGGCTACCGGTTCGCTGTTCTCGTTCGAGGAAGCCGAGCAGATGGGCCTCGTCAACAAGGTGCTGCCGAGGGAGGGCTTCTGGGACGAGGTGATGGCCTACGCCAGACAGTTCGTCCCACCGACCCGTGCCGCCAAGGCCGTCGGGCACATCAAGCGGGCCGTCTGCTCGGGACTCGAGGTGCCGTTCGAGAGCGGCCTGGCCATCGAGCGCGAGCTGCAGCAGCAGTTGTTCCAGAGTGAGGACGCCAAGGAAGGCCTCGCGGCGTACGTCGAGAAGCGCACCCCCAGCTTCAAGGGCGCGTAGTGCGCACCCAGCTCTTCATCGACGGAGAATGGCGGGAGGCCACCTCGGGGGAGCACCTCGAGGTGGTCAACCCCGCAACTGAAGAGTCGGTCGCTTCGGTGGCTACCGCGGGTGCGGAGGACGTCGATGCCGCCGTCAAGGCGGGTCGGCGCTGTTTCGAGTCGGATGGGTGGCAAGCGATGTCGCCGCGCAAGCGCGGTGCCCTGCTCCACCGCGCCGGGGAGCTGCTGCGCGAGCGGCGTGCAGAGTTCGCCGAGATGGAAACGCGGCAGAACGGTAAGCCGCTGTTCGAGTCCAAGATCGACGTCGCGTCCACCGTGGAAACGCTGCAGTACTACGCCGGCTGGACGGACAAGGTGGGTGGTGACGTGCTGCCGGTGGACAACGGGGACTTCGTCTTCACCCAGCGCGAGCCCATCGGCGTGATCGGCGCCATCGTGCCGTGGAACTTCCCGCTCAATCTGGCGAGCTGGAAGGTGGCCCCTGCGCTCGCGGCGGGGTGCACGGTGGTACTAAAGCCCGCACCGGAGACGCCGCTCACCGCACTCGCCTTTGCAGAGTTATTGCAGGAAGCGGGCTTCCCGTCGGGCAGCATCAACGTCGTGCCCGGCGACGGACCCACGACTGGAGCTGCGCTGGTGCGGCATCGGGGCGTGGACAAGATCGCCTTCACGGGCTCGACGCCGACCGGGCGGCTCATCATGCGCGACGCCGCCGAGGGTCCCACGCGCGTGACGCTCGAGCTGGGCGGCAAGAGTCCCAACATCATCTTCGAGGATGCCGATCTCAAGGCAGCGGTGCGAGGCGCCCAGACGGGGATCTTTTACGGCAAGGGAGAGGTGTGCGCGGCGGGCTCGCGTCTCCTGGTGCAACAATCGGTGCACGACCAGGTCGTGGAGCAGTTGGTCGAGCGGGCCGGCCGCCTGAAGGTGGGTGACCCGTTCGATCAGAAGACGCGGATTGGCGCCATCACCTCGCAGCGGCAGCACGAGAAGGTCCTGTCGTACGTGGAGGCCGGCAAGCGGGACGCCACACTCGTGGCAGGTGGCAGTGCGGTGCAGGTGGATGGCAAGGGGTTCTTCGTCGAACCGACCGTGTTCACCAGTGCCAAGCCCGGCATGAGCATCGTGGACGAGGAGATCTTCGGCCCGGTTCTGTCCGTGATGACGTTCGACGACGTCGACGAAGGTGTCGCCCTGGCGAACCAGACCATCTACGGGCTCGCCGCCGGCATCTGGACGCGCGACATCGGCAAGGCCATCCGCGCCGCACGCGCCGTCCGCGCCGGCACGGTGTGGGTCAACACCTACAACCTGTACGACTCGGCGGCACCGTTCGGTGGGTTCAAGGCGTCGGGCTTCGGCCGCGACCTGGGTCGGGAGGCCTTGGACGGCTACACCGACGTCAAGACCGTGTGGGTGGGCCTCAGGTGAGCTACGAGAGCATCCTGCTCGAGCGGTCCGACGGCATCGGCACCATCACGCTCAACCGTCCCGACAAGCTCAACGCCTTCGCCGGGCGGATGCGCGAAGAGGTCGCGGCCGCCGTCCGGGAAATGGCCGAAGATCCGGAGGTCCGGGTGCTGGTCGTGACGGGCGCCGGACGGGCCTTCTGCGCCGGTGCCGACATCGGGTACATGCAGGATCTGTTGGAGCGGCAGGACACCGAGGGTTTCACGGCGCTGGTCGAGGCCGGACGATCCGTCGTCTCCACGATTCGGTCGGTTCCCAAGCCCGTCATCGCGTCGGTCAACGGCCCCGCGGCGGGCGGTGGGGCCAATCTCGCGCTCGCTTGCGACCAGCGCATCGCCTCGGAGCGGGCGTCGATCGGCCAGACCTTCAACCGGATCGGGCTGCACCCCGATTGGGGCGGCACCTATTTCCTCCCCCGCCTCGTCGGCGCCTCCAAGGCACTGCAACTCATCTTCAGCGCGGAGATGCTCGAGGCGGACGAGGCACAGCGCCTCGGACTGTTCGATCGCGTGGTGCCGCACGAGCAGCTCGAAGCCGAGACGGAGGGTGTCGCCCGGATGCTCGCCGCCAAGCCGCCCCGCGCGCTGGCGCTGGCGAAGCGGGCGGTGTACGCCAGTGGCGACGCATCGCTCGAGGAGATGCTCGACATGGAGCTGGCGCACCAGCTCGAGTGCTTCCAGTCTCACGACGCCCGCGAGGGACTCACGGCATTCCTGGAGAAGCGGTCGCCGCAATTCCGGGGCGCCTAGCCGCATGACACTTGTCATCGCGCACCGTGGCGCCTCTGCTTACGAGGCAGAGAACAGCCTGTCGGCCTTCCGGCTGGCGCACGCCATGGGTGCCGATGGGATTGAGCTGGACGTCCACGTCACCGCGGACGGCGTCCCCGTCGTGCACCACGACCCGCAGGTCGACGGCATCCCCATCTCGCAGTTCACCTACGCGGCCCTCGCCGATCATCGACTTCCCAACGGCGAGTCGATCCCCACACTCGCTGAGGCCCTGGGCGTTATCGATCCCGGCCTCGACGTGTACGTCGAGGTCAAGGCACTGCAGGAGCGGGACGACCCGCACCTCCTCGCCGTGCTGGCGGACGGACCGGCGCCTGCCCGGTATCGCGTTCACGCGTTCGATCACCGGATCGTGAAGCGTCTTCGCACGCAGCGACCGGACCTCCCGGCAGGCATCCTCAGCACCTCATACCCGATCCGACCGCTGGTGCCCCTGGCGGACGCGGGCGCCGTTACGCTCTGGCAGGAGCAGGAGACGATCGACAGCAAGCTGATCGACGCCGTCCACCGTGCAAACGCCCACCTGGTCGCCTGGACCGTGGACGATCCGGTGCGGATGCAGGCCCTGGCAAGCCTCGGCGTCGACGCGATCTGCACCAACCGCCCGGACGTGGCCAAGGAGCACCTCGGATGAAGCACATCGCCGTGATTGGCGCCGGCACGATGGGCCACGGCATCGCGCAGGTAGCCGCACTGGCGGGTTACCAGAGCACGCTCACCGACGCCGTGCCCGATGCGCTCCCCGCCGCACTCGAGCGAGTCCGGGCCAACCTCGACGGTGGTGTGCGGCGTGGGAAGCTCACGGCGGAGGAGATGCAGGCGGCGCTCGATCGCTTCCGCACAGTCACAGCCGTGGACGAAGCCGTCCGGGACGCCGATCTGGTGGTCGAAGCGGTGATCGAAGACCTCGATGTGAAGCGCGCCCTGTTTCGGGAACTGCATGCCCTGACCCAGCCCTCGTGCATCCTCGCGACGAACACGTCCTCCCTCTCGGTCGGCGCCATCGCCGAGGCATCGGGCCGTCCCGCGCGCGTGCTCGGGATGCACTTCTTCAATCCGGTGCACATCATGAAGCTCGTCGAGTTGGTGGTGCACGAGGGCACGGCCCCCGCGACCCTGGACGCCGTTCGAGCGGTCGCCGTGCGGCTGCACAAGGTGCCTATCACCGTGAAGGATCGTCCGGGGTTCGCCTCGTCAAGGCTCGGCATTGCACTGGGCCTCGAGGCCATGCGGATGGTCGAGGAAGGCGTCGCATCCGCGGCGGACATCGACACGGCCATGAAGCTCGGCTATGGCCATCCGATGGGGCCGCTCGAGGTCTCCGACCTGGTCGGGCTCGACGTGAGGCTGGCAATCGCCGAATATTTAGAGCGCGCGTTAGACGACACGCGCTTCGCGCCACCCGCAATCCTCCGCCGCAAGGTGAAGGCGGGTGAGCTGGGGAAGAAATCCGGGAGGGGGTTCCACGAATGGCCGATCCAGTCATCGTAGTCGATATCGACGGTCGCGTTGCGACCATCACGATCAACCGCCCCGACAAGCTCAACGCGCTGAACGCCGCTGTGCGGCAAGAGTTCGTCGCGGCACTGAACGACCTGAACGCCAACGACGACGTGCGCGTGGTGATCGTCACGGGCGCCGGTGACAAGGCGTTTGTGGCGGGGGCCGACATCAAGGAGTTCGCCGGACGCTCCGGCTACGAGCAGTTCCTCGTGACCAAGAGCTTCGGGATCTTCGAGGCGCCCGAGCGGTCGCCCAAACCCGTTATCGCCGCAGTCAACGGGTTCGCACTGGGCGGCGGCTGCGAGTTGGCGATGGCCTGCGACATACGCATCGCCTCGGACAATGCGAAGCTGGGCCAGCCAGAGATCACCCTCGGTATCCTACCGGGGGGCGGTGGCACGCAACGCCTGCCGCGGCTCGTCGGGCTCGGCACGGCCTACAAGCTGCTCTACACCGGCGAGATCATCGGTGCGGAGGAGGCGCTGCGCATCGGACTCGTCGATGAAGTCGTGCCGCACGATCAGCTCATGCCCCGCGCGCAGGAGCTGGCGGCGTCCATCGCCGACAAGAGCCCGGCGGCGCTGCAGTTCATCAAAGATGCCGTCAAGGCGAGTGCGCGCATGCCGCTCGACGAGGGCGTGCGGTTGGAGACGACGCTGTTTGGGCTGGCCTTCTCCACGGAGGACAAGGAAGAAGGCGTGCACGCCTTCCTGGAGAAGCGCAAGGCCGACTTCCGGGGCAAGTGAGCGGCAGCGACGCGACGCCCGGGGTCACCGACCTCCACGTGCACATCCAGCCGTGGAGCCAGATGAAGCCCGAGGTCCTGGCCGTGATGCGCCGCGGGAAGGACGACCACTGGGAGCGCCTGCTGGCCCTCATGGAGGATCCGCAGACACTCCTCGAGGTCCTCGACCAGAGCGGCATCTGGCGGGTGGGCCTCGTCAACTACCCCAGCCCCGACCTGATGGGCTTCACGGACGAGACCAACACCTTCGCCGGGCGGTATGCCGAGGCGGCACCGGAGCGCCTCCTGCCGTATGGCGGCGTGCACCCCCGGTTCACGAGCGATCCCGAGGCGCAGGTCGAGGAGCTGCTCCAGCTCGGCATCCGCTGCCTCAAGATCCATCCGCCACACCAGATGTTCCCGGCCAACGCCTACACGATGGGGCTGGAGGCACTCGGCCGGATCTACCGGCGCTGCGAAGAGCGCGGGCTGCCGATCATGGTTCACACCGGCACGAGCATATTCCCCGGCGCCCGCTGCAAGTACGGCCGGCCGATGGAACTCGACGACGTCGCCATCGACTTTCCCGATCTCACGATCCTCATGGCACACGGGGGCCGCCCGCTCTGGATGGATGAGGCGTTCTTCATTCTCCGGCGGCATCGGAACGTGTATCTGGAGCTGTCCGGCATCCCGCCGAAGAAGCTGCTCGACTACTTCCCGCGCATCACGGAGATCGTCGACCGCGTGGTCTGGGGCACGGACTGGCCCAGTCCCGGCGTGCGGGACCTGCGTGAGAACCTGGATCAGTTCCTGTCGCTGCCGCTGCCGGACGACGCAAAGGATCGGATCACGCGACACACACCCCTGGCCGTGATGCCGACGCGATGAAACGGATCGCCCTGGGCGCCGGTCCCTTGTGGTTTCTCTTTGTGCTGCTGACCCCGGAGCCGTCGAGTCTCGAACCGGAATCGTGGAAGGTCGCGGGCCTCGCTGGCTGGATGGCAATCTGGTGGCTGTCAGCCGTCGTGCCCCTGCAGGCGACCTCGCTACTTCCCATGGTCCTCCTTCCCGTGCTCGGGGTGGCCCCGCTCCCTGAGGTCACCGCGGCGTACGCGGACCCGGTGATCTTCCTGTTCCTGGGCGGGTTCTTCCTGGCGGCGACACTGGAGCGGTGGGACCTGCACAAGCGCTTCGCGCTGGCGGCGGTTCGAGCCGTCGGGACGGATGCTCCGAAAGTACTGCTGGCCTTCATGGGTGCATCGGCGTTTGCCAGCATGTGGATCTCGAATACCGCCACGACCATCATGATGCTGCCGATCGCCATGGCGGTGATTGGTGCCACGCGGGAGGACGGCGGCAAGGTCGGGACCGCGTTGCTCCTGGGAATCGCGTACGCCGCCTCGATCGGTGGGGTGTCCACACTGATCGGAACGCCGCCAAACGCCATCTTCGCCGCCGCGGCCCGCGAGCTGGCCGGTGCGGATATCGGCTTCGCCGAGTGGATGACGATAGCCCTTCCGGTCTCGCTTCCGATGCTGGCCGGCTGCTGGCTGCTGCTGGTCGTGATGTTTCGCGTATCGGGCACGGTGCCGGGGCTCGCCGAATTCGTGCAACGCGAGCGTGAGCGGCTGGGGCCGATGCGGGGCGGCGAACGGTTCGTGTTGGTGGTGTTCGCCGCGACCGCGGCGGCCTGGATCCTCAGGGCTCCCAAAGTCATTGGATCGTTCCGCATCCCCGGGCTGTCCGATCTGCTGCCGGGAATCTCAGACGCGGCCATCGCGATCGCCGCAGCGCTGATCCTGTTCACCGCACCACTCAACCGCCAGCGCTTCGCGGTCGCCCTCGACTGGGAGTCGGCGCGGCGGGTGCCGTGGGGCATCCTGCTGCTCTTCGGCGGCGGTCTCGCGCTCGCCCACGCGTTCGAGGTCAGCGGGCTCACCGAGTGGCTCGGGCAACGGCTGCAGGGCTTACGGGGCGTGCCCGACCCGCTCGTAATCGCGGTGACGGCTCTGCTGTTCGTGTTCCTCACCGAGCTCACGAGCAACGCCGCCACCGCAGCGCTGGGCATGCCGCTCATGGTGGGCGTGGCGGACGGGCTCGGGATTCCCCCGCTGCCGCTCATGATCACGGCAGCCCTCGCCGCCTCGATGGCGTTCATGCTCCCCGTGGCTACGCCACCCAATGCCATCGTGTTCGGCTCGCAGCGGATCGTGCCTGGTGAGATGGCGCGAGCGGGGATAGGACTCAACCTGCTCTCGGTGGCTATTATTACGCTCTGGTTGTTCTGGCGGTTGTGAGAGGCAGCAGTGATGCTCCGGGAGGAGAAGACGTGAGCACGGATCGACTGTTCGGTGCATTGGGGGCGTTGCTCGCGCTGATGAGCGTGGCGGCGGGAGCGTTCGGAACGCACGCGCTGCGTCCGCGGTTGGCGTCCGACCTGCTCGCGGTGTTCGAGACCGCGGCCAAATACCAGATGTATCACGCCCTTGCTCTCATTCTGGTGGCCGTCGCCCTCGGCAAATGGGGTGGCGCCGCGCTCGTCTGGGCGGGGTGGTTGTTCCTCGCGGGCACGGCCGTGTTCTCGGGCAGTCTCTACATCCTGGCGCTCACCGGAGCGCGATGGTGGGGAGCGGTGACACCCATCGGCGGGGCGTGCTTTCTGCTCGGTTGGGTCTTGGTTGTCTGGGGTGTCCTCAACGAGCCCGCCTGACGATGCGGGTCGGCACGCGATGACGGGAACGCGCGGACGGGGAAAGGCGCACTGATGAGCGCGATCGTCTATCTGAACGGTACGTACCTGCCCAAGGACGAAGCCTGGATTTCTCCGGAGGATCGGGGATTCCTCTTCTCGGACGGTATTTACGAAGTCGCTCGGGCGTATGGGGGGACGTTCTTCGCGCTCGATGCCCACCTGGAACGCATGGAGCGGGGACTCTCGGCCCTCAGTATCGAGGGAGTCGCCGCGTCCGACATGGCAGAGGTCTGCCACGAGCTTCTGGTGCGGAACGGCTTCGCCGGCAAGGACGCGATGGTCTATCTACAGGTGACGCGTGGCGTGGCACCGCGTACCCACTTCTTCCCCGACCCCTGCGTTCCGCCAACGGTCTTCGCCATGGTCGGCTCGGTCAAGGCGAGGTGGGACCCACGTCACGGCGTCGCGGTGATTACTGCTCCCGACCAACGCTGGGCGCGATGCGACCTCAAGTCCATCTCGCTGCTCCCCAACTGTCTTGCCGCGCAGGCCGCGCGGGAGAAGAACGTGGCGGAAGCCCTGCTCGTGCGTGACGGCGTCGTCATGGAGGGCACGCACACCAGCTTCTTCGGCGTATTCGGCGGAGAGGTTCGCACGGCCCCGGCAAGCAACTACATCCTCCCGAGCATCACACGGCAGGTCGTGCTCGATCTCTGTGTCGAGCACGGCATTTCGCACCGCACCGACCCCATCTTCGTGCAGGACTTGGCTCGCGCGGACGAACTCTTCCTGGCGGGCACCACGATGGAGGTCATGCCCATCGTTCAGGTGGATGGCCGCCCCGTGGGGAATGGGACGCCCGGCCCTACAGCACAGCGTCTGCTGCATCTCTTCCGGGCCCTGGCAGCCTGATGCAACCGAGGGTGGCCGGCTCCCGTAGGGAGTGATGGCATGACCGATCCGAATCACTGCGCCCGCTGCGGGCATGAGCTCAGAATCCTGCGCAAGCCGCTGCGCGAGTTGCGATGGACGCGGTATTGGCTGCAGGGAGCCAGGAGCCTGTTCACCGGGCCACTCAAGATGTGCAGCCAGTGCGGCGCCATCTACACCGCAGCCGGCGAATTCGTCGCGGCGGGCGCCATCGAGACGGACACGGAGCGTCGGCTCGACGTCTATCGCAAGGACATGGCGTACGTGCGGGATGCATTCGGTGGCGTCGTGGTTGCCGCGGAGCTCGTCGCCATCTGGCTCGCCTTCGGTACGAGCTCGCCCGAGCTGGCGAAGGTCATCATCTCTGCGTCATTGGGTGGGGTCATGCTGGCACCGTTCAGCTTCTTTGCCCGCAAGGCCCGCCTCGCCAAGAAGGACCTCAAACAGCTGCGCCAGGCGCGGCGATCCGGAGAGATCCTGAGCTCCGGCTAGACCCCGCTCCCCGCCGGAAGTGCCCCCGCCGACCAGAGCTGCGAGGGGCGCCGAGCACTTGCTCGGCGCCCCTTCTCAGACACGTGAGACCAGCGGCTGCTCAGCTCGCCGCTGCAACCTCCAACGGGTGCACGCTGATCTTCTGACGCTTCTTGTTCTTGCGCTCGAACTTGACTACACCATCGACCAGGGCGAACAACGTGTCGTCCTTGCCCCGGCGCACGTTGGTGCCAGGGTGGAACTTCGTGCCACGCTGCCGCACGAGAATGTTGCCGGCGCGGACGCTCTCTCCCCCGTAGCGCTTGACACCCAGGTACTTCGGCTGGGAGTCGCGCCCGTTGCGGCTGGATCCGACGCCTTTCTTGTGAGCCATGGTCCTACGCCTTCACGTCAGTGATCTGAATCTCGGTGAAATCCTGGCGGTGCCCGGTCTTCTTGCGGTGCTTCTTCCGCCGCTTGAACCGGAACACGATGATCTTCTGGCCCCGGCCGTGACGGAGGATTTCCGCTGTGACCTTGGCGCCCTTCACCCTGGGCTGGCCAGCCTTGATCTTGTCGTCGACCGATGTGAGCAGCACGTCGTCGAACGTCACCTTCGCACCGGGGTCTCCATCCAACTTGGGTACCCGAACGCTGACGCCCTTCTCGCCGCGAAACTGCTGGCCACCAGCCCGGAAGATTGCGTACGTCATAGGCCGGTAACACTAACCGAGGCCAAGACTTGGGTCAAGGGCAGCCCTAAGCCACCGCGTACCGCTCGGTGACGTCCCGCCCCGCCGGCTGCGCCACCAGCCGGAACTCGTCGGCCCGAATGATCGGATCGTCGCGCAATTCCACGTCGACCCCCAGTTCCCTCCCCAGGGCCTTCATGAGCTTGGGCTCCTGCTCCATCAGGTAGAGCGCCACATCCGGATGGAGTCGGACCGTGAGCCGGCCATCCTGCTGGTCCGCCGCCACCCGCCGCAGCGCTCGCTCGAGCCTCCGAACCACGACGCCGGGTCGGAACACGTAGCCCTCACCGCCGCACGCGGGACATGGTCCGGCCATCGTGTCCATCAGCGACGGCCGAACCCTCTGCCGAGTCATCTCGATGAGCCCGAGTTCCGACACCTGGAACGCGCGTGTCCGAGCGCGGTCGTACCCCAGATGACTCCGCAACTCGTGCAGCACCTTGTCGCGATTGCCTTGCGACTCCATGTCGATGAAGTCGATGACGATGATCCCACCGAGGTCTCGGAGGCGCACCTGCCGGGCGATCTCACGAGCCGCCTCGAGGTTGGTGCGCAGGATGGTCTTCTCCGGGTCCTTCTGCCCGGTGTACCGACCGGTGTTGACGTCGATCGACACCAGTGCCTCGGTGGGCTCGATGATGAGGTAACCACCGGTCGGCAGGTCCACGCGCCGGTCGTACAGGCCCTGGATCTCACCTTCGATGTCGAATTTGTCGAAGATGGGGACCTGATCGCGATACAGGGAGACGCGATCGGTCAACTCGGGCTCCACCTCGCGCAGGTAGTCGCGGATCTCCTTGTGCAGCTCCTTCCGGTCCACCGTGACCCGGTCCACCTTGTCGCTGAAGAGATCCCGGATGATGCCGCTGGTGAGCGACGTCTCCCGATACACCAGGGCCGGCACCTTGAGACGTACGAAGTGCGCCTTGCGCTTGATCTTCTTCCACTGGTCCAGCAGCGCGCGCAGCTCTCGTTTGACCTTCGCCTCGGTTAGATCCTCGGCGACCGTGCGCACGATCACGCCACCGGCGTTCTTCGGCAGCAGTTTCCCGACCATCTCACGAAGCCGGCCACGCTCGTCCCGCGCTTCGATCTTTCGGCTCACGCCGACCTTCGAGGCGTGGGGCATGTAGACCAGAAAGCGTCCGGCCAGCGAAATCTGGCGAGTGACCCGAGGCCCCTTGGTGCTGATCGGTTCCTTGGTCACTTGGACGAGGAGCGACTCACCGCGCCGGACATGCTCCTGAATGCTGGGGAGGCGCCGACCGTTGCGGCCATTCTTGGCACCCCTGCCCTCGTCATCCTCGTCCTCGTCGGGCTCGATGAGGTCCGACGCGTGGAGGAAGGCACTCTTGCCCGACCCGATGTCGACGAACGCCGCCTGCATGCCGGGAAGGACGGCTTCGACCTTCCCCAAATAGATGTTGCCTACCGTGCGCCGGATGTCCGGCCGGTCATGCAGTACCTCGACCAGGCGGTCGTCTTCCAGAATGGCCACGCGGGTTTCGCGCGGACCACCGTTGATGAGAATTTCGCGTTTCAACCGTCAATACCCCGGCCCGTGCCTCGCGGCCGTGTGCCCTCGATGGGCGCGCGGCCCCGGGGGCCCCGGGCCTCTCAATGTTCCACGCAGCGAAGCCGTGGGCGCCCCAAGACTTCGCGACGATGTGTGCGTGATACGCCGCCGGTTCCGAGGACCCGCGTGCCGTCCCGAGCGCCAGGCGGCCCTCCACGACACCCGAAATCCCGAGCGCGACGCTCGTGGCCGACCTCGGTGTGAACCGGATTCGTAACATACTTGCCTAAGTATATATGTGGTGGTGATTTAGGTCAACCGGTCGGCCACGAGCCGCAGTCAGCCGTCGCCGGCGGCGGACCGCCTATCGCTCATCGGAAGAGGATGCGCCGTGCGAGTCAGTTCGTCGGGGTGGCGACCCGAACGAACGCAATGCGCAGGTTGGTGAGGCTCGTGCGCAGCGTTTCGCTCTCCTCAGGGGTAAGATTGCCCGCGGTCTTCTTCTCGAGCATCACCAGGGTGTCAATGAGCTGCCGCGCGGCGGCGAGCGCCGCGTCCGCCTGCTCGCGGACTTCCTGCGGCGACCGCGTCGCTTCGGCCTCGCCCCCGGGCGGTGCCTTGCCTGCGTGCAGATCCTCCACCTGCGCAAGCGCCCCCGCGGCCCCGGCGGCAAGGCTGGCCACGAAGCTCGCGAACTCGACTCCCGGTGCGGTCATCGGTCTGCCCCTATCCCGTCACCGCGACGACGTCGCCCAGCAGCTCCCGCGCGATCACGATGCGCTGGATCTCGGAGGTGCCCTCACCGATCTCTCCTACCTTGGCGTCCCGCATCATGCGCTCGACCGGGTACTCCGTGGTGTAGCCGTACCCGCCGTGCAGCTGGACCGCCTTGATCGTGGCCCGGGTCGCCAGCTCCGACGCGAACAGCTTTGCCATCGCCGCTTCCTTCTTGAACGGCTTGCCCTGCTGGCGCATCCATGCGGCATGATAGACCAGGTGGCGAGCCGCCTCGATCTCGGTCGCGATGTCGGCCAAGCTGAAGTGCACGGCCTGGAACGCACCGATCGGCCGACCGAACTGCTCCCGTTCGGCCGTGTACCTCACGCATTCATCGAGCGCCCCCTCGGCGAGACCCAATGACAGGGCGCCGACACCGATGCGTCCATCGTCCAGCGTCTTCAGGAAGTTGACGAACCCCTTCCCTTCCGCACCGAGCATGTTCTCCTTCGGGACCTCCGCGTCCTCGAGAATCAGCTCGCGCGTATCCGACGCCCGCCAACCCAGCTTGTCCTCCTTCTTGCCACCTCGCACACCCAGAGTCTTCGGGAGATCGGTGGCGTGTCCGACTCCCACCTCCTCACAGGTCTCGACATCCACCGTGTCCTTGGTCACGATGAACGAGGTGATGCCGCGGCTGCCGGCCGCCGGATCCGGATCGGTCCGCGCGGTCACGACGAATATCTCTCCCACGCCTGCGTGGGTGATGAAGATCTTCGCCCCGTTGAGGACATAGTGGTCGCCTTTGTCGACCGCCGTCGTGCGTGTGCCACCCGCATCCGACCCGGCCCCAGCCTCCGTGAGCCCGAAGCCACCAAGCACCCTCCCGGACGCCAGCAGGGGGACGTACCGCTGTTTCTGCTCATCCGTGCCGAAGTGGATGATTGGCGATGTTCCCAGGGTGGTGTGCGCGGATACCGTGATCGCGTGGCTTGCGTCCACGCGGGCCAGCTCCTCGACGATGAGGATGTAGGACAGGTAGTCCATCCCCGAGCCTGCCAGCTCGACCGGCCACGGCGCTCCCATGAACCCTAGCTCGGCCATGTGCTTGACCGTGGTCCAGGGAAACCTCGCCTCACGGTCGTGCTCCCTCGCGATCGGCCGGATTTCGCGCTCGGCAAACTCGCGAACCATCTCTCGAGTTTGGTGGTGCACGTCGGTCAGGTAGGGAATGTCGCTCATGAGCTATCCCGTGCACGCCGCGTCCCGCGGCGCTCGGTTCATTCGTATCCCTTGGGTGGGGAGAAGATCGCCGTCCAGACGACCGCTTCCCGAGCCGTCTTCGGCGTGAGACGGTACCGCTTCACCCGGACAGGCCGCGCCTCGGGGCCGCGCTCCACATACCGCTCGTGGAAGGCAGCGTGCGATTCCTCGTCCAGTGGCTTGAGCGTCTCGACCGGGCGTGCCTCGTCGTCGACGCTCTCAGCCACGGCGGGACTAAGGTCCTGCGGAGGAGGTTTGGGCTCGAGGGCGGACGGAAGCTCCCCGCGGAGGAGGTCGAGAATCGCCTCGAACCCCTGCTGGCGCTGAGGCTCCACCTGCTGCTTTCCGGCTGGCTGCGCCCGGGGTCGTGTGGTCCGCTGCGACTGCGGTGGTGGCGTGGGCCGGGCTCGCGTCTGGGCCTGGCGCTGTGCCTGGGCCCTCTTCCTCTTCTTCCCGCCCCCGAGTAACGAGACCAGCAGGATCGCGACGATGACCGCGACCTGAATGAGATCTTCCACCGTCAACTGCCCGGCTGCTGTTGATCCTCTGCCTTGGCTATGCTGCGGCGCATCTCCGTGTCGCTCTCGACGTTACGGTACTTCACGTAATCCATCACTCCAAGGTTGCCTGTGCGGAATGCCTCGGCCAATGCCAGCGGCACCTGCGCCTCGGCCTCCACGACCCGCGCACGCATTTCCTGGACCGTGGCCTTCATCTCCTGCTCGTGCGCGACCGCCATCGCCCGGCGCTCCTCGGCCTTTGCCTGGGCGATGCGCTTGTCGGCCTCAGCCTGATCGGTCTGGAGTTCGGCGCCGATGTTCTTGCCGACGTCCACGTCCGCGATGTCGATCGAGAGAATCTCGAAGGCCGTTCCGCTGTCGAGACCCTTCGCCAGCACCGTCTTGGAGATGTTGTCCGGGTTCTCGAGCACCGCCTTGTGCGAGTTCGCCGACCCGATCGTGGAGACGATGCCCTCGCCGACGCGTGCGAGGATCGTCTCTTCGCCGGCACCGCCGACGAGACGGTTGATGTTGGCCCGGACCGTCACCCGAGCGAGCGCGATCAGCTGAATCCCGTCCTTCGCCATCGCCGCGACCTTCGGCGTCTGGATCACCTTCGGGTTGACAGACACCTGTACGGCCTCGAGCACGTCACGACCCGCCAGATCGATCGCCGCCGCCCGCTGAAATCCCAGCTCGATGCCCGCCTTGTCCGCGGAGATGAGCGCTTTCACCACCCGGTCCACGTTGCCGCCCGCCAGATAGTGCGCCTCGAGCAGATCGACCTTGAGATCGAGGCCTGCCTTGGTCGCGTTGATCAGCGGACGGACCACGGCCGCCGGATTCACCTTTCTGAGCCGCATGCCGACCAGCGTCATCAGCCCAATCCGCACGCCGGCGGCGAGCGCTTCGATCCACAGGCGGACCGGGATGAAGCTGAACAGCGCCCAGAGAATGACGATACCGGCGATGAGCGCGATGATCGCAACCCAGGAACCGAACTGCGCGATGTCGTTCATGAGCCTTCCTTCGTGAGTTCGTTAGGCGCCCGCGCTCTCGTCGACGGGCTCCACTACGTGTCGATAGCTCTCGCTGCGAATGATCCGCACCCGCTTCCCTTTCGCCACGAACCCGACCTCGGAGACGACGTCCAGCCGCTCTCCGTCGATCTTGATCGTCCCGGCGGGGCGGAGATCGGTGATCGTGACGCCCTCGTGACCCGTGAGATCCTCGCGCGCGGTCCCTGAGACGAATCCCTCCGCCTTGGACGTTGCGGTCCTGAGAAAGATGCCCCGGGCCCCCGCTCGCGCCGGCAGCTGCCGCACGATCAGGTAGATCGCCGCGATCACGATCAGCCCGGCCATGAAGATGATCCCGCTCGCGCGCGTGACGTCGCCCCACGTCGGCAGGTTGCCGATGAGCGCCATGAAGATCGATGCACCGATGCAGAGGAATGCGATGAGGCCGGCGATGCCGAATCCCGGTACCAGGAACACCTCGATGCCGAGTGCGACGAGCCCGGCCGCGAGCAGGAGGAGCTCCTCCATTCCCGCGAGGCCGATGATCCAGTGGCTGCCGAAGAACGCTGCCAGCGACAGAACGCCGACGGTCCCCGCGATCCCGAACGATGGGGTCTTGATCTCGATCAGGATGCCGAGTGTGCCGATCGAGAGCAGCAGCGGTGCCACCAGAGGGTTCGACAGGAAGCGCACGAGCCGCTCCGCCCAGTTGACGCCTGGTACCCGCACTTCCGCGTCTGCCAGGCCGAGACGGTCCAGCAGATCGTCGAATCCGTCCACTTCGATCGCGTAGCCGACTCGGACGGCCTCGTCGGTGGTGAGCGTCAGCAGCTTGCCCTCCTCGACCACGCCCTCGATGGCGATCTCTTCGTCGACCATGGCCATCCCGATCTCCGGATCGATTCCCCTCCGTTCGGCAATGGTCCGGAACTGCGCCCGCATCACGCTTTGTGCCTTTTCCGGCGCCTTTTCCCCGCCCCCCGTGACGACCGTGGACGCTCCCATCAGCCCGTCCGGCACCATGAACACGCTATCGGCCGACACGGAAATGAGCGCTCCGGCCGAGATCGCCCGCGGGTCCACCAGGGCATAGACGGGAATGCGGGCCATGCTCACCGCATCGACGATGTTGAGTGCGGCGTCCACGCGACCGCCCAGCGTGTTCACGTCGAGGATCGCAACGAGCGCCCCCGCTTCCTCCGCCTCGCCCAGCACCCGCTCGATGTACGGCGCGAGCCCCAGCTCGATCGTGCCGGTGACGGGGATGCGGTACACCAGGTCCTGCTGAGCCACCATCCGCCCCGGCGGGAGCAGCGAGAGTACAGCCACCATGACCAGCGACCAACGAGGCACCGCGTCCCCCTGGAAAACGTTGTCCACGTTGAAAGTTAGGAGGGCGCAAGGGTTAGCGAAAGCTCGATCATTCCACGGTGGTTGCGCCTGCACGGGAACGGCAACAGAATGGGGGAGGAAAGCCGCTGCGGCTGCTGAGCTCGGGCTAGCGTGGTCCCGCTCGTCCCCTCCCGACGAGAATTATTCTGTCTGGCGACAGAACGCTCAGCAAGCCGCAGTGCGTTTTCCGATCTCCCTTTGTAGAAAGTCGCGTGCCACGCTGCCACAATCCCCTAACCGAATGCATGACAGCAACTTAGAGTTATCCACACACGCGGCGCGGTCTTGCATTCGACCATGTCTCTGGACGCGGGGTCCGAAAACGTGGACACGGAGCGCTGAAATCCGGGGACGGCGGCGGCAGGCGTCCAGCGGCCCGTGCACTGGCCGTCGCCCGTGATGCACTCGCTGGCACGTGGGGCCCTCATGCTTGGCGGTATCGTGATCCATCTCTGGACGGTCTGGATCGCATGGACGGCCAAGGGATTGTTCGCCGGGCTGTTCACGCTGACCGTGCCGTTCCTCGGCGAGGTCGCCTGGGCGGGCTGGCTCACGTACGAAGCCCGCACACCGTGGATCCCCTACGTGCAGGTGCTGCTTGGCTACACCCTGCTCCTCATCGCGTACGAGATCTGGCAGCGGCGATCACGGCGCCGGCCCCAATCCGGCTGAGGTCGCCCACAGAAATCCGG
The DNA here is from genome assembly GCA_039584325.1 of Gemmatimonadota bacterium. Lineage (GTDB taxonomy): Bacteria > Gemmatimonadota > Gemmatimonadetes > Gemmatimonadales > GWC2-71-9 > JAOTVV01. The sequence goes on along the minus strand of JBDGYA010000006.1, from coordinate 91,549 downwards.
ACTCTATCTGCCGCGGCGAGGAGGCCACGGCGTCCCGCGCCCAATCCCTACAACGGCACATGTTGACACCGCTCAGATCGACAGTAATGTAGAGTCAATCTGTCCCACAGGATGTTGCGACAGACTGCGCCGCCGCGCGACGCTTCTCCCCCCTTGGGCGCCCGCCGACGACGAGTCTGCCGGCCCATTCAGCGCGGAGACGGTGCTATGCTGGCAACCAGGCTGCACCAGATTCTCGAAGGGCCAATCCTCCTTGACGGCGATCCGGTCCCCGCATCGGAGACTCGACCGGAACGCCCGCACGCGGAGCCGCCGGCTGACGTCGCGGCAGGAAACCCGGTCTCGCAGGAGGCCTCTCCCGCTCCTGCCGACACGGGTGGAGCACCGCTGCAGCGGTCGCTTCCGGATCTGACGCACGGGTAACGGAGTCTCGCACCGCCCCCGATAGCGCGTGTCGGCTCCGTGCCACGGGCCGATCAGCGGCGTCCACCGTTGCATCGGTCGCATCCCGTACACTTGACCCCCGTCTCTCCCAAGTACTCGAGGAGTATCCGCCGGCGGCACCGCCTCGCGAACACGTAGTTCCGCATTGCCTCGAGCCCGCGGCGATCGGCCTCGCGCACCCGCCGTGGGGCCGGCTGTCCGCCGTTGCTACCGTCGCGCAGCGCCCGCGCGAGCACGAGATCGCCGGGAGTCCACAACATGACACACCAGGACGGCTGGCCGTCGCGGCCGGCGCGGCCGGCTTCCTGGACATACGCTTCCGGGCGCGGCGGTACGCCCAGATGGATGACAAGGCGGACGTCGGGCTTGTCGATGCCCATCCCGAAGGCATTGGTCGCCACCATCACGCGACAGCGTCCGTTCAAGAACCGCTCGAGAAGATCACTGCGGGCCTCGGCCGGCAGACCCGCGTGATACGGCGATGCGACGACTCCCCAGCGCCGCAGAACGGATGTGACGCCGTCGGTGCGGTTTCGCGTCGGCACGTAGACGATTGCGGTACCCCTAACCTCACGCAGCAGCTGGAGCGTCTGTCCGAGTCGCTCACTCTCCGTTCGGACGCGGGACGCGGCAAAGTACAAGTTGGGGCGGTCGAACGATCGCACGATCGTTACGGGGCGGCGCAGGCGGAGCACGCGCACGATATCCTCCCGCGTAGTCGGCGTTGCGGTGCCGGTCAAGGCAACCGTCTGCGGCATGCCGAGGGCTGCACGGTACTTGCCCACCGCCCGGTAGTGCGGCCGGAAGTCGTGGCCCCACTCGCTGATGCAGTGTGCCTCGTCCACGGCGAGTTGTGCGAGCGACACGCCTCGTAGCTCGCGCGTCAGCCGTGGCAGCCGCTCGGGTGCCACGTAGAGGAGCCTCAGGTCACCAGCTGTGGCTCGCCGGAGAATCTCCCGGCGCTCATCAACGCTCTGGACGCTGCTCAAATACGCCGCCGCCACGCCGCGGCGCTGGAGAGACGTAACCTGATCCTGCATGAGGGAGATGAGCGGAGACACGACGAGACTGAGCCCCGACTTCAGCAGCGCCGGTACCTGATAGCAGACGGACTTGCCTCCTCCCGTCGGGAGCACAGCGAGGCAGTCCCGCCCCTGCAGCGCCGCAACGATGACCCGCCGCTGGTGGTAGCGGAACTCCGCGTGGGACCACGTCGCCGCCAACGTCGACTCGGCACTGGCGAGGGCCGACGCGGGATGCCCAGCCTCGGATGCGGAGGCACCGCGTCCGACATCTCCGATCGTCATCGGAAACGCTCCGGCACAACGGCGGAGAGTCGCTCCGGTAGGCCGAGCTGCCGAGGACCGCGATGTGTGGTGTGCATGACCGCCTTCGACCAGGGACACCCCACCACAGTGGTGGGCAGCTCCTCGCGGCGCCCATCAAGATCCGAACGGGAGGAGCATTTTCATCCGGCGCGTTGGTGCGATCATGCAGCAGACGCATTGAGTCACGTGGGCGCGTCGGCGGCAGTTATGCGGGACGATGCGGCTGAGGCGCGGGCGCAGCTGGAGCAGCTGCTCGTGGCGTTCAACGAACCCCATGAAGGAATCGCCCGGCGAGCAAGCCGGATAAGTGAAGGCCCCGAGCGCCGGGTGATGCTCTTGCTTTCGTGGCTGATCCGTGCACTGGCGGTCTGGTGAGCGCGTTCAGTGCTCCCTTCCCGAGACTGCGGTCTCCAGCCTCAGTATCGCCGACTCAAGATCAGCGATTCTTGCTTTCAGTTGCTCATTCTCGGTCCGCAGGTCGCTGGTGCGCTTCTCCAGTGCTTGGATCGCCAGCATGTTGATGCCAGAGATGTCCAGTGTCGTGATGGTCGTGTCGCTCTCACCCAGACCGAACGCCGCGTAGAAATCCTGCGCCGCGGGGCCCACATGTCGGATAGACGGATCCTGAGCCTTGTAGTTCCAGCTCGTCACCTCTGTCCCTGTGATCTTCGCCAGGACCACCTCGCCGTCCTCGCTGCGGAAGTTCTCCTTGCGGTTCACGTCCGAGACCGTGGACCATGAGCCCGCACCCGCGGACAATCGTACGCCCGCGGTCATGCCCGCGTTGGAGTAGAAGTAGGTCCCGCCCGCTGCACGCACCACGTACTGGTTGTCCGCGCTCGCCTGCACCGTCAATGTGGATGAGTCGTCTCCGTAGACGAAGGCGCCGTACTTACCGTTGGTGTCAGCGTAATTGCCCATGGCGGTCGAGAACTCGCCGCTGGCGCTCGTTTCCCTGCCCATTGCGGTTGCTGCCCATCCGCTCGCGATGGTGTTCTCGCCCAGCGCCGTGGAGTAGGGGCCGCCAGCTGTTGTGCCACTCCCCATCGCAAAGGAGGCCGTGCCGCTTGCGGTGGTGCCGCTCCCGACCGCAAGTGAGGCCGTACCGCTTGCGGTACTACTGCTACCCATCGCAAAGGAAGCCGTCCCGCTCGCGGTAGTGCCTCCGCCCATCGCCGTCGAGGCATCCCCGCTGGCGGTGGCAAATTGGCCCATTGCGGTGGCGAGGTCGCCGGGGGCACTGCTACCATATACCGCCCCGGCCACCAGCCCACCCGCGATCGTGAGGTCGCCGTTCTTCAGCAGCGTGAGAGCGTTCGAACGATTTGCATCAGAGGTCCCATTGCCCACGACCAGAACGGGGTCTGTACCGACCCAGCTCACCTGGGAACCTGCGACCGCATTATACCGACCCAGGGCGAGCGACGCGTAAGCCTGAGCGGTAGTCTCCTCCCCCATCGCCGTGGAGTAATGGCCGCCGGCGGTGGTACGAACACCCATGGCAGTCGAGGCTCCGCCGCTGGCAGTGGTGAGATGGCCCATCGCCGTGGCGGAAAAGCTGCTGGCCGTGTTGTGGTACCCCATTGAGGTGGACTGATCGCCGCTGGCCGTGGTTCCGTAGCCCATCGCCGTGGAGGAGGCGCCGCTGGCAATGGTTGAATGACCCATCGCCGTGGAGTAGTCAGCTTCGGCCCGCGGATGCCAGCCAAAGGCCGTGGAGGCAAAGCCGTCGGCGGTGGCGCCTCCGCCCATCGCTGTGGAGTAGTAGCCGATGTAGACAGCATCCCACTCGTCTGAGAACGCGGTGCCTGCTCGGAAGGCAGCGTACCCCGGAAACCACAGTAGGCGTCTTCCAGCCCCACTGGCAGGGAGCGTGCCCGTTTCGTCACCGAACACGACCAATCCACCGTCATCAGCGACCTGCATCACCTTGGTCCCGTCGCTTTTCTCGAGTTCAAGCAGCGGGGTCTGGCCCACAGCTGGTGCGGCAAGCCCTGACACCGCCACGGCGGTTACAAGGGCTATCCAACAGTACACGCGAGTCATGGTTCGCATGGTTCGCTCCGTTTCTCACGCAAGGATCCGACGTATCCGATGCACTGCGCCGCCCGGGGACGACCGCAGTGAGGTCGCTGGTTTCGTTCACGGCGCGGGCTGGCGCACCAGCAGGTGGAAGCCCTTGTCATTCAGGTAGCCGCCTCGCACCGTGAGGCTGCCCAACACCGTCACAGGGCCGACAAGCTCGTACGTGCCCGTCACCAGCACGCTCGGAACCGAGCCCGCGAGTTCCCATTCCCCCCCGCCCGCGGCAAGCGTCAGCAGTCCCGGCCCGACGACCTGTCCGGGGCTCAGCACGTCGCGCCACACCGTGAGCGTGTGTCCCGCGAGGCTCAACGTCGCTTGGTCTTCTACCTCAACGCGGCCCACCGCCGTGCTCGCGCCCAAGACGGGCATCGCGCTCGCGCCCGTGGGGACGATGACCGTGTCGGGCAAGGCCGGGGTCCCCGCCGGGGTCCAGTTGGTGGCGATCCCCCAATCCGTGGGGCCCGCGGCATCGCCGCCCACCCACTGCCGCGTGACACCATCTGAGGTGACGATGACCGCCACGGTGTCCGGGGTGCAGGGCGGGCTGGTGACGATCACCTGCGCCGTGCCGTCGTTCACCGCCGAGATGAGCCCGGTCTCCGACACCGTCACTACGCTCGGGTCGGTCGGAGTGTAGTTCTTGTCCGCTGCTGTCTGCTCCCGTCCGACCTTGTCCAGCACCGAAGCCGTCACCTGCTGCGTGGCCCCGCTGGGGATGACGATTGCGTCCGGCGTCGCGCTCACCCAACCGTCTGGGTGCTGCACGTTGGCCCACACGTAGACCTGGAAGGTGAACGTGGTCACGGTCGGCGGCAGGGACCACTGCCAGGTCTTGGCGGCGGACGTCAGGCCGGTGGCAAGCAGCTCGTCGTACTGGAAGTAGGGCTGATTGCTGCCGGTGAACGTGCCGGTGCCATCCGCGTTGGCCACCGTCACAGTGCCAGTACCCGCTGTCACCGTCGGGCCGGCGTGGAAGAACACGCGCACGCCGTCCGCATCGAGGGTCGTGCCGTCGGTGGTGCCGAGCGCCTGCGCGATCAGGTTCTGCACCGTGACATCCGCCTGGAAGACCTGACTGCCGCCGTCGTAGCTCACGTTGGTCGAGGTGAGCTGCACGAAGGTGCCCTGCCCGCCGAGGATGAGGAGGGAGAGGCCTGGGGCCGGCTCTTCCTGCGGGCGGCTGCAGGCCACCGTGCCCGCGCCCACGTCGGCACGGCACGCGATCACCTGGGGCAGCGGCGGCGCGATGTCCGGCGGGGTGTCGGTCGGGGCGGTGGGGAGCTGGCCGTCGGTACAGGCCCCGACGAGCAGCAGGGCGAGCTTCAGCGCTGGCCGGCGTCGCAGCACGGAGGATGTACAGGACATCGGTCGCTCCGTTGACAGATCGGTTGGTGGGGTGCGGACACCTAGAACACGCTGCTGCCGCCGCTGCCGCCCGTGCCCGGAATGGGAACCCCGGTCTGCAGGGTCAGGTCGGTCAGGCGGGGCAGCTCGCGGATCGCTGGCGCTGTCCAGGGTCGCTGCTTCCGGGGCGTCGACGCCGGACGTGGCCGTCGAGGATCGGGCGCGGTGGAGTCGTCCATGGTGCCTCCTCGTCTCTTGCTTCTATGCGGTGACGCTGCCCGGACACGCTCGAGGTCAGGGGCCCGGTGGTCGTCCAGCTGTCGCTCTGCTGAGCTTCAGCAGACGAATGCACCGCCCGAGGCTCAGCGGTCGCGTCGGTCGTGGCGTCCAATGGGGAGAGACTCCACTGGAGCGGCGTGGCCGGAGGGGAGGCCAGCAACGGGACTGCTTTCGTTTCCCACCCATGATTGTGGCCGGATAGGGCGAGGGCAAGAGTTGCTCAGTCGCAACAACACGAGTCGTTGTGTCGTGATTGACGGCATGCAACCGATAGCCCCGAGCGCCGCGTGACGCTCGGGGCACACGCAGTGGGTTCTCAGCTCGCTACTGACCCGACCCGTGCCGACCTGCTGTCGGGCCTTTGATCTCCCGAAGCTGAAGGGCGATGACAAAGAGAAGCGCCACCACTGCCGCGTCAAGGAGTCGCGTCGGCCCGTACCCTCCTAGGAACGCGAGGGTGCGCCCCATCAGGTTCGCCAACTTCTCCCAGACTGCCAGAACGGCAAGAGCAGAGGCCACAGCAAAGAGACCGCGACTCACCAGGCTTGGTATCTTGTCCATATCGTTCACCTCCTACCTCCGGCGGACCAGCCGCGCTTCGGTCCACAGGTTGTTGCGTACGTGCTCGAGGCCGACCACGCGAACGGCCCCTGAATCGTCCTGAAACCACAGGAGTGACACGTTCGTGCCCCCAGGAGCCTCGGTGACGGCCTTCAGCTCACCCCACTCAAGTGGTACTTCATTCGCTGAAGGCAACGTGTCCCATGCCAGCGTGCCCTCTCCGTCTTGGATCCGTGCCTGCGGAAGGCTCCTGCATGAAAGAGGCGCAACTACCACAAGGCACGCCGCTAGCCACTTCGCTGCTCGAGCCAGCATTCTACCCTCCTCTCGCTGGGTGGGAGGTATCTGTCGTCGCGATTGGAAACATACGATTGTACTTGTCCGGCTGTCCGTCATGGTACCGGGCGAGCAGTCACACACCGCTTCTTCCGGACGTGTAGACCCGGCGTGCCCGCGAAGGCCACCGACAGACACCTAATCCTTAAAAATGCGACACTTCGTCCCATGCGCCAAGGAGAAAACTGCTCGGGTTTGCATGCGGAGCGCAGCGTACGCGAGACACCCCGGAGGCGATCGCTGCCAGCCTCACGGGAGGCCGGAAACGAAACCGCCCGGCACGGGGCCGGGCGGCGCGAATCTCTGAGCAGCGACTCTCTAAGGACCCTTCCTTCGCCATCGTATAGCGGCGACGACGCCGCTCCCCAACCATGCGATGGTGAACGAGTCGGGTCCATTGATGCCAGCGAACATGACGAACGGTGCACGGCCCCGCAAGAGTCGCGGGGATGCAACGGCCTTGCGGCTCCGGGCACGGGAGAATCGGTCAGCTGCGGTCGGATCGGGTCGGGAGGCTGGCTTGCGTCCCTCGGATGAAGTCGGTCCCGTGGCAGCAACACAGATCACGTTCGGCGCATTGCGTCAATCGAGACGTACAGCAGGCCGTCATACCAGAGGACTGTAGCGCGGTCCAAAGCACAGCGAAGGGCCCCGAACGCCGCGTGACGGACGGGGCCGAGAGAGAACCGAGCGGCGACCCTAGCTGGGCCGATCGAGTCCGAGCTCTGACGGGCGGTTTCGCCCGAGCCTCCGATACAACGTTGACCGAGCGATCCCCAGCGTGTGGGCCGCCTCCATCTTGTCGCCCCCACACGCATCGAGCACGTGCAGGATGTACTGACGCTCGAACTCTCTCAGTCTGGGCAATGCGGGCAATCGAAAACGGATGTCGCGTTCGTCTCCCTCCACGATGCGATCCGCCTGACGGTGGGGGGACAATGGCGGTGGAGTCTCGGACTGCTGGGCCTGTGGCATGCGTGCCACGGGATCATCCGATCTCATGCGGACTGTTCCTTCGTCGATGCTTATGAGCGGGATGATCCTGGCGGGCGGGGGCATCGTTGGGAGACGCATGGTCATCGCCTCGCGGCACGCAGAATGACGGTGGGCGGCCACTTGGTCTCGTCGTCAGGCGGGCGTCGTACTGCGGCGTCTGTCGGGCGGCGGAGCCGCGATGGCCACCGGCATGGTTGACCAGGCCTAACATGGGGCCGTTCCCCCAAAGCTGCAAGGCGAATACGATCCCCAATCCCGGGCGACAAGCCGGCGCTCATGCCTCGAAGCTTTCGCCGATCGCTGCGTACATCCACACGTTTTGGGCTCCCTGGCCGAGGTTGGGGAAGACCATGTACCGGTGGAAGACCCCCTCACAACACATCCCGGCCTTCTGCAGCACCCGGGACGACGCCCCGTTGTTCACGTGACACACTGCCTGGACCCGCTCGATGCCCGGAAGGCTCAGGGCAAACGCAACGAGGGCCCGCACCGCCTCCGTCGCATAGCCACGGTTCCAATGCGGACGCGCAATGTTGAATCCGAACTCGGCACGGGGCGGATGCAGGCGCAGGTGCATCGCACCCACGAGCGTGTCGTCGGAGCCGAGCGTGATGACCCACGGGTAGGAGTGCTCTCCCTGTCCGGAGGCGATGAACTCCGCGAGGAATGCGTCTGTGTCGTGGATGGAATCGTGCGGGGTCCAGATGACCCATCGCGCGACCTCAGGGTCCGTTGCGTACCCCTGGTAGATTGCCGCAGCATCGTTTGGGTGCGGAGGGCGCAGCACCAGACGACGGGTCCGGAGCGTGTGCAGCGGCACTGCCTATCTCTTGTCGAGAAAGCGCGCGATGGCCTCGGCGAAGTCGGGAGTGGAACGCGCAGTGGCGTTGACGCGTGCGCCGAGCGCGATGCCGTCCGCGAAGCTCAGACCGTCCAGCTCGTACAGCTGCCGCTTGATGAGTGCGAGGGCGGAGGCGCTGCTGTCAGCCAGCCGGCGCAGGATCTCGGCCACCCGGTCCTCAAAGCCGTCGGCATCGATCACACGGGAGACGAGCCCCACCGCGGCGGCTTCATCCGCCGAGAGCAGGCGCCCGGTCATCACGAGATCCACGGCCACCTTCTCCCCGACCGCACGGCGCAGCATCGCCATCACCATGGCAGGCACGAAACCGCGGCGCACCTCCGGATAGCCGAAGGTCGCATCGCTGTGCGCCAGCACGAGGTCGCAGGCCGATGCCAGGCCGCACCCCCCGGCCAGCACCCGCCCGTGCACCACGGCGACGACCGGTTTTGGGAGCTCGCGCATGCCCGTGAACACCTCACCGAGGTGCATGGCATGCGTCACGTTCTGCGCCATCGTGTTGTCCGCCGAGGCCAGGAGTTCGGCGAGATCGGCACCGGCGCAGAAGTCCTTCCCCGCGCCGCGCAGCGCAACCACCCGCACGTCGGCGTCCAGTTCCGCACGCTCGAGCACCGTGCGCAACCCGTCGACCGTCGGCGCGTCGAGCGCGTTTCGCTTGTCCGGTCGGTTCAGCGTGAGCCCGAGGATCCCCTGGGACAGGCTCACCAGGACCCGCTCATCAGACATCGAGATCTCCCGGCACATCGATCTCCATGCGCAGCAGGGCCGTCGAGAACACCTTGCCCTGCGCATCGGTCTTGAGCGAGAGCGTGCCGCCGCCGCCCAGCGCTCCGTGCAGCAGGAAGTTCAGCGCGTACAGGTTGGGCAGCTCGTAGCGCACCACGTCGCCGGTGATCATGCCGCGGACGTGCGCGGCCACACGTATGGCGGTCACCTCCCGCTCCAGCAGCGAGTAGAATCGCGGTTCGCGAGCAATGATACCGACGTTCGCGGTGTCCCCCTTGTCGCCGCTCCTTGCGTGGGCGAGGTCCAGCAGGCGTACTCGCTTGGTCGAAGACCGAGAGACCGGCCGCCTCGGCTTCACGCCCACGGGACACCTCGCAGCTCCGCTCGGCGGAACGGCAGGACGGTCGGACGGCGGGAGTTTAGCAGGCTGCGACGAACACGGCGCGTCATTCTTCCCTCCCCACCAGCTCCACGACCGGCTCGATCTCCGTCTTGGGGATCAGCGCCGGCCAGTAGGCGACGATCTCCTCCACCTTCGGGCGGCCGCCGGCGAAGCCCGTGGCACTCGGGGGACCGTTCAGGATCAGCGGCGCGATCTCGCGACTGAACCGCTGGACCGGACCGGCCTGCGGCGCCCGGACGCCGATGCGCAACTGCACCTCCGCGATGTTCGGATCGGGCTCGCCCGCCAGCGGCCCGTGCGTGGCGTTCACGCCGACGTACTCCGTGAGCATTTCCTCGAAGCGGAGCCCGAGGCGCTCGAGACGCTCGCGGACTACCTGATCGGCCTTCTGCGCCTTCTGGTACGCGTCCGGCCACGCATACACGAGGGTGCCCACGGACTTGTACCCGTACAGGTACGAGATCGACACCTTCAACGAATCCGTCGCGGGGCGGCCGCGGATACCCTGCACCGCCACGCGGTCCGGCCCGTCCTGATTCAGCGTGACGCTGGTGAAGTCGACGACACAGTCCGGCGTGATGTAGTTGGCCGGGTCACCCATCTCGTAGAGCAGCTGCTCGCTGACGCTGGCAACCGAAACACGCCCTCCCGTGCCGGGGTGTTTGGTGACGACGAACGACCCGTCCACCGCCGCCTCGATGATCGGGTAGCCCGGATCGGCCAGATCCGGAATCGTCTCCCAGTCGATCAGGCAGTTGCCCCCGGTGGACTGGGCGCCACACTCGTTGATGTGCCCCGCGACAGTACCGGCCGCCAGTCGATCCCAGGCGTCCGGCTTCCAGCCGAACTCGCGAATCATCGGCGCAAGCGTGAGACCGGTGTCGGTCACACGACCTGTGATCACGACGTTCGCCCCGCGTTGCAGGGCGTCGACCACGGGCCACGCGCCGAGGTAGACGTTGGCGCTCTGGATGTGGTCGATGACGGCTTCGAGCGGCTCACCGGTATCCAGGTTGTGCAGCCCATGCCCCGCGGCCAGCAGATCGCCAAGCCGATCGAGGATGTCGTCACCGGAGACCACGCCGATCGTGATGCGATCCTCGAGGCCCAGGCTCTCGGCCGACTCGAAGACGTGGCGCGCACACGAGCGCGGATTCACACCGCCCGCGTTCGAGACGACGCGGATCCCCCGGTCGACGAGTGCGGGCATGAGGCGTTCCATGAGGGGCACGAAGTCCTTGGCGTACCCCATGGATGGATCCCGCGCCCGCTGCTTCTGCATGATGGACATCGTGACCTCGGCCAGGTAGTCCATCATGAGGTAGTCGATCGGCCCGGCCTCGACCTGGCGCACGGGCGCCTCCAGCCAGTCACCCCAGAATCCCTGCCCCGATGCGACCCGCACCGTCTGCGCCGCTACGGTGCTCCCGGTCCGCCGCGTCCCGGTCATCGCCGCTCCGTCGTTGCCACCGAATGGACGCGCGAGCCATCCTCCAGGCGCACCGTGTGTTCGACGAGGGGAGCACCATCCCAGCGGGCGGCGAGTGAATCCGCCGGCCACGAAAACGCGTGTTCCGTCACTCCGCCGGGCGGCAGCGCAAAGGCCGCCCCGATGGTGCTCGACGCGACGAGTGCGATCGGATCGGCCCGGAGGAAGTCGGTGAGCAGCTCGCCTTCCCAAGTGTGGTCGCCGGCGGGATCGGCGAATGCCGGTGCGAGCTCCACCAGCAGCGTATCACCCGACGCCACTGCGTCGAGCGGGACCGACTGACGCCCAATCGTGTAGTGCAGCGGTCCGTCGCTGAGCTTGTGCCCGGCGACGTCGAACACCGTGACCCCGAAATCCGTCACACGTCGCCAGACCGGCTCGGGCACCCGCACTTCGAGTCTCATCTCGGCAGCCGAGTCCGGCACCACGATCCGCACCACTCTCCGCGCGTCGTTCTCCGCGGACACCCGGTGCACGTGTCGCGCTCCGATGAGCCGCGCGTCAGCCATGCCCGACACCGTCCGCGAGCCGGCGTTCTCGACGGTCAGCGTGGGCGAATGCTGCGCGCGCCGCAGCCGGACCGACGGCACGGCGGCCTGTAGCCGGTACGACGCCGACGCGGTCGGCGGCGCGACGACCACAGCCTCGTAGACTCCCGGCACGACGTCCTCGTGCGACACCAGGATTTCCGCGGTGCGACGGCCCGGACCCGCCTGCACGCTGCTGGCGCCCAGGTGTGGGCGTCCACTCGGCTCGAACAGGTACAGGGTGGCACCGCTGGTGCGCTCGGCCAGATCGATACGGACCTCGACGCCGGAAGCTCCCGGCATCACACGGAGGAAGTACCTCGCCGCGGCTCCCGGCGTGAGCATGCCGCTGACGGTGACCGGCCGCTCGAGCCCGAACGGAACGACGATGGTGTTGGTGAGACCGAACGACGCGCCGCCAATCGTGTCCGTGGCCGGGCGCGCCCAGACCGTCCCAACGTAGAGCCCAGGCTGCGAGAGGGCGTCGGCATCGTACGTCAGCCGTACCGACACCGGCTGGCCGCCTGGCTCAACCACGGGAGGGCTCGTGAGCCAGGGCACGTCCGGCTGGAGCAACAACCGCGCGGCGGGCTGTCCTCCCACCGACTGGATCACGAACGTCTGCACCGTATCGTCGGGTGCCGCGAGTCCCGCCCGGCGAAACGCGGCGGAGCCGGCCGAGGTGTTCGCCCCGTCGGGCAGCGCCCGAACCTGGTAGGCGCCGCTCTGGTGCCCGGCGCGCAGCCATTGGAAGGCTCTGGGCACGTTCGCGACCCCCGTGCCCCCGTCGAGTACCGAGGTCCCGCCGAGGGGCGTCGCCGTGGTGATCAGGGCGCGCTTGAGATCGACCGCCCGCGCCGTCGTCCCGAGCTGGCGCAGTCCCGAGAGCAGGAGCGCGCTCGCTCCGGTGATCTGCGGTGCGGCCATGCTCGTGCCGCCCGACACTTCCTCACCGGTCCGCCATGCCGGGACGTTGGAGTACGCGACGCCGGGCGCGCAAACGTCCGGCTTCGCCACTTCTCCTCCCCGGGCACTCCACCAGCCGAGCACGTCGTTGGGCGGTGGCTGATCCGGCTTGGGTGGCTCCGCGAACACGCCGGGGAAGAGCGCACACACGGTGAGGCCCAGGGATGCCGATCCCGGGAATCCGACGGTGGAGAGCCCTGGTCCGTCGTTGCCTGCGCTGATGACGACGAGCACTTCGGGGTGCGCAGCGGCGAACGCGTCGATGAGGGAATCGATGACCGCCCTGCCTTCGACTTCGTTGCCGACGCCATAACTCAGGTTGATGATCAGCGGCAGGCTTCGCGCGCCGGCGTAGTCGGCGGCATACGCCATCGCCTCCACCATGCTCCCTGTGACCGAGATGCCACCGCGGGTGTTGTTGGCGATCTTGAGGCCCAGCAGTTGCGCACCGGGCGCGACACCGTCGAACCCCTCAACCCCGAACAGGTCGTGGCCGGCGGCAATCCCAGCCACGTGACTCCCGTGGCTGGAGTTGTCCATCACGAGATCCAGTCGGGGCCCGTCGCCCTGGCCGGCGAGGTTGATCGCGACCGTCACAGGCCCGGGCGTGCCGTCCGGCGTTTGGAACGTGAACGACTCGGGAGCGACCGCGTAGTCACGCATCGGTCGCTCGTCCGCCAGCGACCCGTCACCGCTGGCATCGATGAACGCGACCCACCCTTCGCTGGCACGCGCGACCACGACACCGTAGGCGTCATCGAGATCGCCATCGCCGTTCACGTCTCCGGACGGGACCGAGCCGAGGGTCGTCTCGCGGAACACCCCCCCGAAGTAGGGGCCGCTGGACCGTCCGACCACCACCCCCAGCCCTTCGAGCTCGAGGTTCTCCACCCGCACGGTGCCGCCCCGGGGATCGACAGGCCGAAGGGGCACTCGCCCCTCGTCGGAGAACTCCCGCAGGTCCAGCAGCTTCCGCTCACCGGTCGACGTGCGCTCGAGGCCGGGCAGGCCCGGATCGATGCCGGAGTCGAGGATCGCAATGAGGACCCCACGACCGTCGAACGTCGGATTGGCGACCCGGAAGATGTCTGCGCCGATGCTCCGCAGCGGCATGAGACCGGCGAACCACGCCAGGCGGGGAGGCAGCGCCGGCTCCAACGGCAGCACGACCGTGTGATCCTGGCGCGCCGTGAACTCGGGACTCTGTAGGGCAGAGGCAGCGGGTGCGGGAGACTCCACCTGCTCGGACGCCGTGGCACAGGCGCCGACGAGAGCGAGCAGCACCGCCATGCCACTCCGAGACGGACGCAGATGCGGCATCACGATCCGACGAAATCGAGTGGAGGGAGGGTGAACGGGCCCAGGTGCGGTCCGCGGTAGTAGCTCGCGGCAAGCAGGGCGAAGGCGAGAACGTCACGGGTGTCTTCGGGGACGACGATGGCATCGACATACCCGCGCGCGCCGGCGAACTTCGCGTCGAGCTGATGCTCGTAGTCCGCGCGCATCTTCTCCACTGCCTCCGCGCTGGCCTCGTCGTCTACCCGCTCGCCGAACACGGCATTCACCGCCGACTCGCCTTCCATGACCCCCATGCGTCCGGTGGGCCATGAAAAGATGAAGTCCGGATCGAAGCCCTGTCCGGCCATCGCGTAGTAGCCCGCGCCGGAGGCGTGGTTCACGGTGAGGACGATCTTGGGTACGACCGCAGTCGCCATCGCCTCGACGAACCGCGCGCCGGCACGGATGATCCCGGAGTGCTCTGCCTCGGGCCCCACCATGAAGCCACTCACGTCCTGAATGAAGAGCAGCGGCACCCGCTCCCGGCTCGCGTTGTCGATGAAGTAGGCGACCTTGTCGGCACTCTCGGTATAGACGATCCCCCCAACGCGCGGCGCCTCGCCTTGGGCTCCCTTGATGAGACCGCGCTCATTGGCAATCACCGCCACCGGTATGCCCTCGATTGCCCCGTGACCGCAAATCATCTCCTTGGCGATGTCCGGCTGGAACTCGTCCAGCGCTCCTTCGTCGAGCAAACACTCGAGCACGTCGCGCATGTCGTACGCCATGCGGTGGTTCGGAGGGAGGATCGCGTACAGCTCCGCAGGGGGACGCTTGGGGGGGCGGGCTGGCCGGGTGGCGATCGGAGGGTGGTCAGACGCCGGGAGTCGCGCGACATACTCGCGAATGCGGGCCACGCACTCCTGGTCGTTCGCGGCGCGATAGTGCGCCACCGCCGACGTGGCCGTGTGCGTGACCGCCCCACCGAGCATCTCGCCGTCGACACGCTGTCCGGTTGCCCCCTTCACGAGGTTCGGCGCGCCCAGTCCCATGAAGGAGGTACCCTCGACCATGAAGATCACGTCGGACAGAGCGGGCAGGTAGGCCCCGCCGGCCACGCACGGTCCCATGACCGCGCTGATCTGCCGCACGTGCAGAAACCGCCGCATGATCGAGTTGTAGTAGAAGATCCGCGCGGCCCCGTACTGGCCCGGGAAGACCCCACCCTGATACGGCAGGTTGATTCCGCTGGAGTCGACGAGGTAGACGATGGGGATCCGCTGGCGCATGGCGATCTCCTGCGCCCGGAGGATCTTCTTGATCGTCTCCGGCCACCAGGACCCCGCCTTGATCGTCGCGTCATTGGCCACGACGACGACGTGCCGACCTTCGATCAGCCCCACGCCCGTGATCACGCCCGCAGCGGGTGCCTGTCCGTCGTACCGATCGTATGCGACGAGCAGTCCGATCTCGAGCCACAGGCTGCCCGGGTCGAAGAGCAGCCGAATGCGCTCGCGTGCCGTGAGCTTCCCGCGATCGTGCTCACGCTGGATCTTCGCCGGCCCTCCGCCCTGTTCGAGTCTGAACGCAAGCTCTCGATACTCCGCGGTCAGCTCACGCAGCCGGCCGTGCTCGGTACCGACACCGCCCCCGGTCACGGTTCGCGGCTCTCGGCCCACGCCGTGATGTACGCAATGATATCCTGGGTCGGCGTCCCGGGCCCGAACACCTTCCCCACGCCCTCCGCCTCGAGCTTCCCGACGTCCTCCTCTGGGATGATGCCGCCGCCGAGGATGAGCATATCGGCTCGCCCCGCTTCGGCGAGGAGCCGGTGCACGCGGGGGAAGAGCGTGAGGTGGGCTCCCGAGAGCACGGACAGCCCCACGACGTCCACATCCTCCTGCACCGCCGCCGTGGCAATCATCTCCGGCGTCTGATGGAGTCCGGTGTAGACCACCTCCATGCCAGCGTCTCGCAGTGCCGCCGCCACCACCTTTGCGCCGCGGTCGTGCCCGTCCAGTCCCGGCTTGGCCACCAGCACACGGATCGGCTTGGCCGACCGCACCGGATCACCGCCTTTCCGCTCGTTCTGCATCGTCCTCTTCTGCCTCGTCTCCGGTGAGATCCGCCCCGTGCGTCGGGGCCCGCCTAGCGCTGCCGGAACCTGAGCAGTGCCGCGAGTCCGGCGATGTCCTTGCGCGCCCCGTCATCCTCGACTACTTCGACGTACCCTCCCTGACGCAAGGCCTCCTCGATTGCCTCATCGATCACGTCCGGAATCGGCTCCGCCGATCCTTCCGCTTCACACGCCTCCTCGGTGGTTCCCAGCCGTCCCGTCATCGAGCAGCGGTACCCGGGTTGTTCGGCCGTCGGATCAACGAGCAGAGTGCGCACCTGTCCGCGTTGGAGAGCCCGCAGCACATCCGGCGCTCCGTTCACGCCCCAGCCGGTGCCGACCGCCTCCCGAAGTGCCGTGACGTGTTCCGCCTCGAAGCGGCGCTCGGACCGCGCGCGCACGCTCAGGACTGCCTCCATGATCCCGGCCGGGCTGGCCGCCTTGGGGTTCAGCCGAGCGGTTCCGAGCAGCATGCGCGAGAGGTACGGGTGGAGATGCGGCTGCACGGCATCGGAGCTATCGCCGATACCGGCAAGGACCACGCCGCGGAGGGGGCGATCGCGTCCCAACTCAAACAGGCGCTGCGCCACCGAGGCGTAGTGCCGCTGCTTCTCCTCACGGATCCGTTGATTGAAATTGTGCTCTCCCGCCGAGCCGGATCCCTGGGCCGTGCCCGTCGGGCTCCGCGGACCGTGGAACTTGCCCGCTCGCGTGGAATCCGTGGCGGCCAGTGAGGTGAGCTCATGCACGCCGACTGCGGTGACCTCGAAGAACCGGGCACTGGTGCGGTCATACGCGGCGCACAGCACCCGCCCGAACTCGTCGTCGAGAGCTGCAAGCTCCCGGATCAGCGGTGAGCGATCGACGGCCAGGCGCGAGCGGAACACGCGCGGCAGCCCGATCGCCTCGAACAACCCGAGCGGCTCGCACGCGAAGATCGCAATGCCCTGCCCCTGCGGGAGGTTGCCCGGATCTTCCAGATGCGCGCGCACGCGGTTGAGGTCACGCTCGATCGCCTCACGCTCCTGTCGACTCGCGGCACGGTGCTCCATCCACGCGAGCTGCTCGCGCGTGCGGTTCTTCAGCTTGATGAGGTACTTGCCGCGCGTGCGGTCTCTCGGCTCGAGCTTCAGGTAGCACGAGACGACCCAATGCTCGGTCACGCCGAAGTCCGCCAGCCAGTCGACCAGTGGGCGCAGCGTCTCGACGTGCGCGGCATCCACCCGGGGGCGGGGACGAGTCATGGAACCGGATGCACTAGAATAGGATGGGCTCGCGGTAGGCACCATAGACCTCCTCGAGGACGTGCCGGATCTCAAAGAGCGTGCCGTAGGCGCGGGCACAGTCGAGCATCGCCGGAATGACGTTCCGGTCTCCCTCGGCCGCAGCCTTCAGCTCGGCCAACCGCTGCCGGACCTCACCCTCGTCGCGCTTGGCACGCAGCTCGCCCAGCCGCGCGCGCTGCAGGGCCTCCGGCTCTTCGGTGACCTTGAGAATCTCGAGCTCTGCCTCGTCTGAATCGGTGAACTCGTTGACGCCGACGATGAAGCGGCGCCGCTGCTCTACTTCATGCTGAAACTGCATCGAGCTCTGGTGAATCCGGCGCTGGAACCAACCCTGCTCGATGCCGCGCACCACGCCGTCGATCTCTGCGATCTCGTCGAAGATCGCTTCGGCCTCGCGCTCCATGCGATCCGTGAGCGCCTCGACGTAGTAGGACCCGCCGAGCGGATCGATCACGTTGGCGACCCCTGTCTCGTACGCCAGCACCTGTTGCGTGCGCAGCGCCAGCTTGACGGCATCCTCGGTGGGCAGCGCCAGCGTCTCGTCCAGCGAATTGGTGTGCAGCGATTGCGTGCCGGCGAGCGCCGCCGCCATCGCCTGGTACGCCACGCGCACGACGTTGTTCATCGGCTGCTGCGCCGTGAGCGAGACGCCCGCCGTCTGGCAGTGGAACCGCATCATCCAGGACCGTGGATCCTGGGCCCCGTAGCGCTCGCGCAGGTGACGCGCCCAGATGCGGCGTGCCGCCCGCATCTTTGCGATCTCTTCGAAGAAATCGTTGTGCACGTCCCAGAAGAACGACAACCGGGGTGCGAAGCGGTCCACGTCCAGGCCGCGGGCGAGGCCGTGCTCCACATACTCGAAGCCGTTGGCGAGGGTGAACGCCAGCTCCTCGACTGCCGTGGCCCCCGCCTCCCGGATGTGGTACCCGGAGATGGAGATCGTATTCCAGAGCGGCGTGTGCTCGGACGCCCACTCGAACATGTCGACGATGATCTTCAAGGCAGGCTCGACCGGGTATACCCAGGCGTGCTGTGCCATGTACTCCTTCAGGATGTCGTTCTGCACCGTGCCGCGGAGCTTGGTGATGTCGGCTCCCTGCCGTTCAGCCGCGGCCACGTAGAAACAGAACAGCATCGCCGCCGGGCCGTTGATCGTCATCGACGTCGAGACATCCTCCATTGGAATCCCGTCGAACAGTGTCTCCATGTCTGCCAGCGACGAGATTGCCACCCCGCACTTCCCCACTTCACCCTCGGAGCGGGGGTGATCGGAGTCATAGCCCATGAGCGTTGGGAAATCGAAGGCGATGGACAATCCCGTCTGGCCCCGCTCGAGGAGAAACTTGTAGCGACGGTTCGTGTCCTGGGCCGTCCCAAAGCCGGAGAACTGACGCATGGTCCACAGCCGGCCGCGGTACATCGTCGGATGGATGCCGCGCGTGTACGGGAACTCCCCGGGATATCCGAGCTGACCCTCGTCGTCGAATCCGTCCAGCTCAGCCGGGGTGTACAGCGGCTCGACCTCGGCCGAACTCTGCGACACGAAATCCACGTCCGACCGCTTCGGCGCTGCTGCGAATCGGTCACACCACTGGTCCCGGTCGTTCTCATCCTTCATGCCGCAGATCCTCCCGGAGTTCGGCGACGATGTCTCCCGCCACTTTGTACGGACTCACCCGGCCCCGAACGACGTCGTCCAGGGCTGCCGACAACCGCTGCTCCCCCTCCCAGCGCTCCCACACGAGCGTGCTCAGCGCGCGGTTCACCACGTCTCGCGTGTGGCTGGCGAGCCGATCCCGGCGCAGATCCTCGAGGCGGTCACTCGCTTCGAGGAAGGAACGGTGGCGTTCGAAGGCGTCGACGAGGTTCTCCACTCCTTCGTCCTTCGTTGCCGCGCTCAGCAGCACCGGCGGTGTCCAGGTACCTGCCTCCTGCGCCGGCTCACGCGAGCGCTGGCGCTCACTGCGCAGTCCCCCGTGATGCGGCCCGACGTGCCGGTAGGCATTTCCCCGCCGGATCCCGAGCATCACTTCGACCTCCTGCACCAGCCGATCCGCCCCGGGTCGGTCCGCCTTGTTGACCACATACAGATCCGCGATCTCCATGACCCCGGCCTTCAGCACCTGCACACCGTCACCCGACTCCGGCACGAGGACGAGGGTCGTGGTATCGGCCGAACCCGCAATGTCCAGCTCCGACTGCCCGACGCCGACCGTTTCGATGATGATCCGCGCGAAGCCGAAGGCATCGAGCACGTCGCAGACCTCTCGGGTGGTCATGGCGAGCCCTCCGGTCGCGCCGCGGGACGCCATCGAACGAATGTACACGCCGGGATCGAGCGTCAATGACTCCATCCGGATCCGGTCGCCCAGCAAGGCACCGCCGGAGAACGGACTCGTGGGGTCCACCGCCACGACCGCCACTGTGACCTCTCGCTGCCGGTACGCGTGGACCAGCCGCTCGATCAGGGTGGACTTGCCGGCTCCGGGAGGGCCGGTGATCCCGATGCGATGCGCCCTGCCGACATCGGGATGCAGCGCCGACAGGACATCCTCGAAGCCGTCCCGTCCGTTCTCCACCATGGAGATGGCCCGTGCCAGGGCGGGGACCTTGCCGGCTCGAATGCCGGCGACGAGATCGGTGCCGTTCATGCCGTCCTATCCAAAGGTAGCGTGCCACGCCGTCACAGCAGCAACCATGCGGCGAGCCCGAGCAGCAGGAAGAAGCCCGCGATGTCCGTCACGGCGGTGACGAACCCGGAGCTCGCCACGGCCGGGTCGACACCAACCCGCTGGAGTGTCAGCGGCACCGCCGCCCCGACGGTCGCCGCGACGATCAGTGCTCCCCACATGGCCAGCATGACGACCAGCCCCAGCTCCCAGCCGTGACCCAGACCCACGCTCGCCACGGCACCCACAACCACTCCGACCGCGAAGCCGTTGATCAGCCCCACCAGGAGCTCCTTGGCGACCAGCTGCAGTCCGCTACCGGCAGGGGTCATACCGAGCGCGATACGACGGATGGTGACGGCCAGAGCCTGCGTTCCGGCGCTGCCCCCGAGACCAGCAACCACCGGCATGACGGCCGCCAGCGCCACGATCTGACTGATTGTATCCTCGAAGAACACCACCACGGCGGCCGCCAGCAGTGCCGTTATGAGGTTCAGGTACAACCACGGCAGGCGCCGGCGCACCGCTTCGTGCCATTGGTCGCCCAGCGCCTCTTCCCCCCCCGCTCCACCAAACTTCAGCAGGTCTTCCGTTTGCTCGGCCTCGACGACGTCGATCACGTCGTCGAACGTGACGCGACCGATCAGGCGCTGGTCGGCATCCACGACCGGGATCGACGGGACGTTGTAGCGCGCCAGCAGCCGTGCGACTTCCTCCTGGTCCATGTCGGTGGTCGCCACGCCGAGCACGGGCTCCATGATGTCCCGCACCAGCGTCGTGGGTCTGGCAATCACGAGTCGCTGCACTGGCAGGACACCGACGAGCCGTTGCTGTGCGTCGCAGCAGTAGACCTGATAGAAGTCCTCGATCTCCTCCGCCTGCCGCCGGATCTCCTCGATGGCTTGGGCGGCCGAAACGTCTTCGGGCACCGACACGACGGCGGAGGTCATGCGCCCGCCAGCGGTGTCCTCCTCGTACTCGAGTAGCCGCTCGATGTCGGCGCGGTCCTCGACGTCCACGTCGGAGAGGATCCGCTCGGCGGCCTCCGGCGGAAGCTCTCCCACCAGGTCCGCCGCGTCGTCGTCGTCCAGCTCCTCGAGGATGTCGGCAGCCCGCTCCGGGATCAGGGCGGCCAACAGCTCCTCGGGATGTTCCTCGTCCTCCATCTCAGCCAGCGCCTCCGAGACGATCTCCGGCGGCAGCCGCTCGACCAGCCGAAGACGTTGCTCCTCCTCCAGACCAGCCAGCACGTCCGACACGTCGGACGGGTGCATGTCCTGCGCGACTTCCGCGAAGCCGCGGATATCACCGCGTTCGGCGAGACGCCGGAGGTCCTCGGACCTGCCGCTGGCTTCCGTCATCCGATCGAATCCTTGAGCAGCGACTCGAGATCGAGGCCGCCGCGGCCGACGCTCACCCGCTCACCCGGGCTCACCGAACCCGCCGAGATAATGAGCTTCATCGCCTCCTCGATGCTGATCGTCGTTTCTTTCAAGCGCGTGCGGGGGACGACCAGCATGAATCCGGACGTAGGATTGGGCGTCGTCGGAACGAAGACGCTTACGCACGGCTCCCCCACGACGGCCGACATCACTGGCGCCGCTTCGTTGGTGACGAACGCGACGGCCCAGATGCCGTCCGTCGGGTACGGGATCAGGACGGTGCGGTGGAACAGACGGCGCTGCTCTCCCACGACTGACTGGACGATCTGGCTGATGGCCGTGTAGAACCGGCCGGTCAGCGGAAAGCGCGACAGGGCCTCGTTCCACCAGTGCAGCAGCTGCCGCCCCGCGGCGAGTCGCACCGCCCAGCCTACCCCGGTCACCACCAGCACCAACAGCACGAACCCCAGCCCCGGAATCCTGAAGCCAATGGCGCCAAGCGGCTCACCGAGGATGTCATCGATCGTGCGGAACATCCACATCAGGACGATGACCGTCACGCCGACCGGCGCGATCACGATCAGGCCGGTGAAGAAGTAGCGACGCAGCTTACGGAGAGCCGAACTCACGGCACGTTCACTCCCTGCTCAGGGACACAACGGGAACTGGTCCCCGTCTCACGAGGATCCGCTCCA
Organism: Gemmatimonadota bacterium; assembly: GCA_039584325.1. Lineage (GTDB taxonomy): Bacteria > Gemmatimonadota > Gemmatimonadetes > Gemmatimonadales > GWC2-71-9 > JAOTVV01. Next base: position 69,777 of record JBDGYA010000006.1, on the reverse strand, counting down.
GGCGATTGGGCGTGGCGGCGAGGACGTCGAACTCGAGGCCTGCAAGAGCGTACCGCTCCCCCGTTATTGGAATGCGTCCGGCTTGCCGCGCGAGCAATCCGGCGATGGTCTCGGAGGCCTCCGGCAGACGGACCTCGAACGCCTGCGCAACCTCGTCGACCGGGGTCGATCCCTGCACCTCCATCAGGTGGATGCCAGTGGGCAACCGGGGCACCTTGCCATCGTGCTCGTCGAAGATCTCCCCGACGAGCTCCTCGAGCAGGTCCTCGAAGGTCACGATCCCCGCTGTTCCTCCATACTCGTCGAGCACCACGGCGATCTGTCGCCGGTTCCGCTGCAGCTCAAGCAGTGTCTCGCCCGCCCGCTTCGATGCGGGCACGGTCATGACAGCCCGGATCGGCAGTTCGGCTCCCGGAGCGACCTTCAGCAGATCGAACACGTAGATCATGCCGATGATGTCGTCGAGTGACTCCCGGTACATGGGTAGGCGCGAGTACCCTGACCCCATGAAGATCCGGCCCAGCTCCTCGACCCTCGCTCCCTCCTTGACAGCCACGATGTCGGTTCGCGGGGTCATCACCTCGCGGACCGACTGGTGGCTGAACGACAGGACCCCGGACAACGCGGGAAGCTCGTCGCGGTCCGCCGCTACGGGCCCACTCAGCCGCTCGTCGGCGCGCACAGTGGGCCGATCGGAGATTGGGGCGAGGACCGGCGTCAACTGCATGAGCGTAGGCACGATTTCGCGCACCACGCGATCCGCCTCCCGGCGTCCGGCCGCGCGCGGCCCCGCATAGACCAACGACAGCGCCACCGGCACCACGACCAGCACCACCGCCGCCAGCAGCAGCACCGGCGGCAGCGGGGCAACGAGTGGCGCGACGCCCAGACCGGTCAGGGACAGTCCGGCGGTTGCCAGCCCCTTGGAGGCACGCACGATGCGGTTTGGGGCCTGGAGCAGTCGATCAGCGGCGCCCGCACCGGGAGCATCGCCGACCGCCCATCGGTAGAGCTCGACCCTCCCAATGGCCGACGCTCCCACGGCCGTGAGCACGCCCAGTCCCGCGAGGACCAGTCCGCCCAGGACAAGAATCCAGGCCGTCACTCGACGCTCTCCGCGGAGCCGAGCGGCTCCCGCTCGAAGTAGACTCGCTGAATCCTTCGGCGCACCACCTTTTCCACCACGACGCGGAACTCCCCGATGCGCAGCTCCTCCCCAGGTCGCGGGACCCTGCCGAGCTCCGAGTACACGAGACCGCCGACGGTCGCGACCTCTTCGTGCTCCAGCGACGTGCCGAGCGCCTCGGAGAGCGTGTCGAGTGTGACCGTCCCATCTACCCAGAACCTGTCGTTCCCTTCCCGCACGACGTCAGGCAGCTCCTCCCGGTCATACTCGCCGTAGATCTCGCCGACGACCTCCTCGAGGACGTCCTCGAGCGTGATGAGCCCGGAGGTCCCTCCGAACTCGTCGACCACGATCGCGAGGTGGACGGTGCCGCGCTGGAAGTCCCGCAACTGACTCGCGAGCAGCTTCGACTCCGGCAGGTATTGGGCGGGCCGGATCAGGGCGTGCCAACTGTCCGGTCGTTCCGAGAGGCCCGCGATGACGGGCGTGAGATCCTTGGCGTAGACGATGCCAAGGAGATCGTCGAGGTCCTCCCCATAGACCGGCAGGCGATGGTGCTCGGATCGCCGAAGCTGATCGACGACGTCGTGCCATTCCGCGCTTGCTTCCAGCGCCTCGATGTCGAGGCGCGGCGTCATGACCTCCGCCACCGTCGTGTCTCGCAGGGAGACGACACCGGCGAGCATGTCGCGCTCTTCGTCCCGTACCGGTGAGGCGGTTGGCACGACGGGCGGCAGCAGGACCGACCCGATCCGTTCCGCAGCCCCGATCAGGCCGATCAGCGGTCGGAACGGTAGCAGACTTCGTCGCGCGAGTGGCACCCCCGCCGCCGCCACATGAGGGAACAGGACGCCGAGTGCCCGTGGGACCACATCGGAGAAGAGGAGCAGGAACAGCACCGTCACCGAGACCTGCACCACCGCGGCCAGCGGGGTTCGGCCCCACCACGAGAGTCCGAGTCCGGCGAAGCACGACGCGAGGATCACGAGGGCAAGCCGGCCGATCTGGAGCGCCCGATCGAGTGGCACGGCCTGACCGTGTCGAGCAGGAGACTCGCCCAACGATGACGCCACCGTCGGGGCCTCCTGAACGAGTCCGAGCAACGCTGCCCAGGCTGCCGCAACGATCGCGGCGACCCGCGCGACGAGGTCGATTGGTATCCCGATCATGCGGGAGCCGCGTCCGCGAGGACGCGCACGTAGCGCTCCTGAAGTCGCCACATCGAGGACACCACCCGGTCTCCCGGCTCTTCCGGATGGTCGTGTCCGAGCACGTGCAGAACGCCATGCACGACGAGCCGCACCAGCTCCTCTGCGGTCGCTACGCCGGCGGCCGTGGCATTCTCACCCGCGACAGCTGGACACACGTACACGTCACCCACAAGTCCGGAAGGATCCTCTAGACGGAACGCGATCACGTCCGTCGGGCGATCGCGCCCCAGCGCTTCCCGGTTCAGCCGTCGCATGGCGTCGGTGTCGACAAAGGTGATCGACAGCGTGGCCTCCTCCTCCGTCTCCCCCTCCAGCACCGCCCCAGCCCAGCTGGCAACATCGTCGGCATCGAGCGGGAAGGAGCCTGCAGCGTCAGTTACCCGAACGTCATGCATCCGAACGTGCTTCCCAATCAGCGGCGATGCCGCCAGAGGTCGCGGGGTAGTCGATGCGGTTGTGCATGGTCCCACCGAGGACCCGCGCGAACTCCTCCCGCACCATGGTGAGCTGCGCCATCGTGAGCGGTGCGTCCTCCAACTGCCCCGCATCCACGCGCTGCTTCACCAGATGGCCGATCACATCGCGTAGCCGCTCGGGGTCGGGATCGTCCAGCACGCGCACCGCAGCCTCCACGCCATCGGCCAGCATTGCCACGGCCGTCTCGAGCGAGCGCGGCTTGGGCCCCGGGTACCGGAACTCCTTTGCGTCCACTTCCCCGTCTCCGTCCCGGTTGCGCGCCCGGTCGAGGAAGTACGAGATCTCCATCGTCCCGTGGTGCTCCGCGACGAACGCCTTGATGACGTCGGGCAGATTGTGCTCGTCGGCGAGCTGGAGCCCGTCACGTACGTGGTTCCGCACAATGCCCGCGGACACCTCGGGCTTCAGTTTGTCGTGGGGATTGGCGCCACCACCCTGGTTCTCGACGAAATACTGCGGTTTGCGGACCTTGCCGACATCGTGGTAGTAGCATCCGACGCGCGCCAGCAGCCCGTGCCCACCGACGGCCTTGCAGGCCGCTTCGCACAGGTTGGCCATGGCAATACTGTGCGCATAGGTCCCCGGCGCCTCGATCGCCAGGCGCCTGATGAGGGGCCGATCCGGATCGGACAGCTCCAGCAACGACAGATCGGTCGTGACGCCGCCGATCCACTCGAACAGCGGCAGGAGCGTCGATACGAGTGCCGCGGACGCAACCGCGTTGAGCCCACCGCGGATCCCGATGTAGCCGACCTCCACCAGGGACGCCTCGACCCTCAGCTTGAGTGCGAGGCCGGCCAGAACGTACGCCGCCGCCACCACCGCGGCAGCCAGCAGGAAGTGGTCACGCCGCCGCACGTTCCGCACGCTCACGGCGGCCGCGACCCCACCGAAGAGGGCGAGAATGACCGACTCCACCCCCGAGTACACGGCCTGCGACCCCAGGAGGATCGCCATCACCATCGCCCCCACCATAGCGACGCGCCCGCGGAACATGGCGGTCATGAGCATCGCCGCAAACGGAATCGGGATCAGCTCAGGCGCGGCGGAGATGAACTCCGAGGTCACCTTGGCACCGACGATGACGAGCGCGAACAGGAGTGCCAGCAAGAGCATCTGACGCAGATTCTCGTAGATCATCGGTCGGTAGAGCTGCAGGAGCACCCAGAATACCGCAAGCAACAAGGCGTTCATCAACACCTGTCCGACGATCCCGGCGAGCCGTCCCTCACTCTCGCCCCCCCGCTCGATCAACTGCTGCCGCAACCCGTAGAGCCGCTCAGCCGCCGCCGGGCTCACGAGCTCGTTGGCGTCGATGATCCGTTCATTCGCCCTGACAGTATCCTTGTACGGGCTCACAGTGGCGCGCAGTTCAGCCCGGATCGCGGCGTAGGCCGAATCGTTCGCTACCCACGTCGGCTCGGCCAGGGCATACAGCAGCTTGGTGATCAACACGTCGTGGCTGGGATCGGCGAAGTACTCCGTGCGGCGATCGATGATCTGGGGTACCGAGCGAATCGTGTCGGTCGACACCACCGTCATGTCCGAGCCGTTCCGGCGCAGGCGGATGTACGGGCGGGTGCGCAGCTGCTCCGCCTCCTGCGCCGACACCACCCCTCGTCCCAACTCCCGAGCGAGCATCCGCTTCAGCGTCCGGACGTACTCGTTCCGCGAGCGCTCGTCGTCGAGGTGCTCCGCCTCCTCAGGCGTGAGCGACATACCGTACGTCTGGGCAGAAACCGCGATCCGCTCCTGCGGTGATCGGGCGCGCGCCAGTGCGGCGAGCAGGGAGTCGGTGTCCGCCAGTACGGAATCGACCCGATCCGTGCGGACATCGAAGACCGGCAGGGCACTCCCCTCCAAGCGCTGTGCCTCCGCAGCGATCTCGGCATCCGACTTCGCGACGTAGAAGTCGAACGGTGCGATGATTTCCTCGGACGCCACATCGCCTGCTTCGAGCATCTCCGTCTCGAAGCCGCCGGCGACCGGAAAGAGCAGGTAGGTGAGGAGCGCGAGCCCGAGCAGCAGTCCCCACCGCGTCGCATGGAACGCCACGGTGCCGGGCAGCTGGCTGGGCATCAGCTCGAGATTGAGCGAGCGACGCTGTCCGCTGGTCATGCGCCCTGATCCTCCGCGTATGCGCGAATGATCTCCCGCACGAGCCGATGGCGCACGACATCCCCGTCCTCGAAGTAGCAGAATGCCACGCCATCGACGTCGGGAAGAACCCGTTCGACCTGAACCAGGCCGGAATCCTCCCGCGCCGGCAGGTCGATCTGCGTCTTGTCACCGACCACCACCGCACGCGAGTTCAAGCCGAGTCGAGTGAGGAACATCTTCATCTGCATGCCAGTCACGTTCTGGGCTTCGTCGAGGATCACGAAGGCGTCCTGCAGCGTGCGGCCCCGCATGTAGCCGAGCGGAGCGATTTCTATGGTCCGCGTCTCCAACGCCCGCTGGATTCGGTCGAAGGGCATCATGTCCTCGAGCGCATCGTACAGCGGACGCAGGTACGGATCGACCTTGGCCTGCAAGTCCCCGGGGAGGAAGCCGAGCCGCTCTCCGGCCTCGACAGCCGGGCGCGCGAGCACGAGACGCCGCACCCGCTTCCGGGTGAGCGCCTCGACCCCGAGGGCCACCGCGAGGTACGTTTTGCCCGTGCCTGCCGGTCCAATGCCGATGACGATCTCGTTGTCCCGCATTGCCTGTACGTACTGACGCTGTCCCGCCGATTTCGGTTGGATGATCCGGCGCATGCCCGGAAGCACGATCTTCAGCTCGCCGTTGGCTACCTGCGCCCCGACGTCCGCGCCGTTACTCAGCAGCCGCTCGACGTCGGTCCGGTCAAGAACCTCCCCGAGTCGCACCATCTCGACCATCGCAGCCGAAATGCGGGTCGCATGCTCCACGGCTTCCAGCTCGCCCACGATGGTCAGCTGTTCACCGCGGAGTGTCGTCCGGGCCCCCGTGCCATCCTCGAGCGCGACCAGATTGGCGTCGTTGACGCCCGCAAGCGCCAGGGGATCGGCGCCTTCGATGGAAATCCGATGCGTGACCCGTTCGGTCATGCGTGGTGAACCTTGAGGGCGAGCTCGTCCAGCTCCCGCTGCGCGATGACCGTCGGCGCATCCTCGAACAGCGCACGCGCTGCCGTGGTCTTGGGAAAGGCGATGACGTCCCGCAGGCTCTCCACCCCGGCGAGGAGCATCACCACCCGATCGAACCCCACGGCGAAGCCGCCATGTGGTGGCGCCCCCGCACGCAGTGCGCGCAACAGGAAGCCGAACCGGCGCTCGGCCTCGTTGGCGGAAATGCCGAGGAGGTCGAACACCGCTAGCTGCATGGTCGGATCCGTGATACGGATGGATCCACTCCCGAGCTCGTTGCCGTTGAAGACCAGGTCGTAGTGCTGCGCCAGGATCCCCTCCCGCTCGCCGGCCAGCAGTCGCTCACGATCCCCCGGACGCGGAGAGGTGAACGGATGGTGGGCAACCATCCACTCCCCCGTGTCCGTATCGTGCTCGAACAACGGGAACTCGTCGACCCACGTGAAGGCATGCGCGTCGGCCGGCACCAGATCGAGCATTCGCGCGACCCGACGTCGCACGATATCGAGCGCGCCCCCGGTGACATGGTCAGGACCGGCCACCACCACCAGCAACCCGCCCTCCTCGAGTCGCACTCGCTCCGCCGTGACGCCGTCCAGCTTGGCCAGCGGTCCCGTCAGCACGCCATCCCGGTGCTTCAGCGTCGCAAGGCCTCCGAGGCCTGCACCCCGGATCGCATCGGTGAGCTCATCGATGTTCCTGCGCGACAGCTTCGCTCCTCCCGGTATCCGAATGCCCCGCACCCGACCACCCTCGGCAACGGCCTGCTCGAACACCGTGAAGCCGCGATCAGAGAGCACCGGGGTGAGATCGACGATCTCCAGCCCGAACCGCAGGTCCGGCTTGTCAGTCCCATACCGTTCCATCGCGTCCGCGTACGGGAGCCGCCGGAACGGTGCCTCGACGCTGAACCCCGCCTCCGCCCACAGGGCCACGAACAGGGTCTCCAACACCGCGTAGATGTCCGCCGGCGACACGAACGACGCCTCGACATCGATCTGCGTGAACTCCGGCTGACGGTCCGCACGGAGGTCCTCATCGCGGAAACACCGGGCAATCTGGAAGTAGCGATCAAAGCCGGAGACCATGAGCAACTGCTTATACAGCTGTGGGCTCTGCGGGAGAGCAAAGAACTGGCCCGGGTGCACTCGGGAGGGCACCAGGTAGTCCCGTGCTCCCTCCGGAGTGGGTTTCGTCAGGATCGGCGTCTCGATTTCATGGAAGTCGAGCGCGCTCATGGTTGCCCGGGCCCGCTGCAAGAGCCGGTGTCTCAGGGCCAGATTGCGCTGCAGCTCCGGTCGGCGGAGATCGAGGTGGCGATGCAACAAACGCAGTTCCTCCTCGGGGAGGTTCTCGCCCTTGGTGCGCCAGACCGGAATGGGAAGCGCATCGATCGCGGCCGGTCCCACGACCTCGATGCGCGACGCGAGAACCTCGACCTCTCCAGTCGGCATCTGGGGATTTCTGGCATCGTCAGGCCGATAGCGAACCTCACCTTCAACCAGAACGACGGACTCCGTCACGCACTCTGCGGCGACGGCGATCACGTCCTCCGGCGTGCGGCCCGGCTCGAAGGCGACCTGCGCGAGTCCGTCGCGGTCCCGTACATCGAGGAAGATGAGCCCGCCAAGATCCCGGCGGCGGTGAATCCAGCCACCCAGCCGCACCTGGGCACCCACGTGTTCCGCGCGGAGGGCTCCGCAGCGGTGCGTTCGCATTGTCGTTGCCGTCATACCCCTTCCGATAGTACGGCTAGTACGGCCGCGAGCGATCCCTGACGACCCGTCCAATCGGCCGTGCCGTGGAAGCGGCTCGGTGATCGACTCGGAGATTGGGGCGGGGGGAAGATCGTTGGACCGCGCCCTTCCGATCGGACGAGACCTCGTCTCAACGGGAGCGCCTGCTCCAAGTGGGGCCAGATGGCTCCATCCTCGATGGCTCGCGGACCACTCAAGTCTCAGTGACGGTTGAACATAACGTCGACGGGAGGGGGCCACAAGCTGGCTTGACACCCGTCGAGGACCGCGTGAAGCTTCGGCGTGCGACCGGTCGTCATATTAGTTGCCCTCTGCGCCTCAGGCGCCACAGCTCCTCTCGCTGCCCAGGCACCTCCTCCCGCTGCCCTCTGGCGGGTGGCCGCGACGTCGCTGGCGACCCCTTCAAGCCTCTTCAAGGGGTCCACCGGTGCTTTCTGGAACCCAGCCGCCGTGGGGACTTCCTCGGGGCTGGCGATCGGAGCGCACGCGGTTCATACGTCAGCCACCCTGGGCCTCTCCGGGTTCATGGCCGGGGGCAGTCTGCCGCTCCCGGGACCGCTCAGGGTTGGCATCCTGATCGGTCGAGTCGACATTCGCGACCTGGTGCGGACTACCACTTCCCCCGACAACACGGGCGGCTCCATCTCGGTATACGAGCAGTTCGCGGGCGGGACGCTTGCCTTCTCCAGCGCCTGGCTCGCGGTGGGCGCCGGACTGCACCTGCACGAGTCTCGGTTCGACCTCGAGAAAACGAACGGCGTAACGTTGGACGCCGGCGTGCGCGTCCGTCCCCTCGACCGCCTCATTCTCGCCGCGAGTACGCACCTCTTACCCATCGATTTCTCGACGAACTCGGGGACGGAGTACGTCGCTGGTGCACAATTCACGGCGTGGGAACGACGCGGCGAGGAGGGTCTTCGGGCTCGCGCCCTGGTGCGGTACGGTGTCACCCATCAGACCGACGGGGGCTGGGAGCACCTCATGGGGCTGGGTGCCGAAGTCCACGACCGCCTGACCGTCGACGCCGCCCTCGCGAGCGAGTCGGGTGTGGTGGAGCGCACGTGGCGCCCAAGCGTGTCACTGGGTCTGCGGTTCGGCGGGTACACGATCGCCCTGGCGCACGGCCTCGGGGCAAACGAAGTCGGCGGGACTTTCCGCGTGGGGATCGACGTCGAGTTCCGGCCGTGAACCTCCTCGAGCTCGTACCCTCGCATGCCGCCGCCGAAGTCGCCATTTGGCTCCGCCGCCGGGGCGAGCCCTCATACCGGGAGCGGCAGATAGTCCCGCGGCTGTGGCGGCGACCCGTGCGGCGGTGGGCCGATGCCAGCGACCTGCCCGTCGACCTGCGGAGCGCCCTGGACGACGCCTTCCCCCTACCCCGGCCGACCGAGCGGACGCGTAAGGTCTCGGCCGACGGCACCATCAAGTTTCTGTGGGAATTCCCGGATGGGCACGCCGTCGAGTCGGTGCTGATTCCTGAAGGTCGCCGGCGCACCGTGTGCATCTCGTCACAGTCGGGCTGTGCCTACGGCTGCGTGTTCTGCGCCACCGGACGCATGGGATTCCAGCGCCACCTGCAGCCGTGGGAGATCGTCGCGCAGGTACGCGAGCTGATGCTGGATCCCGAGATCGGCCAACCCAGCAACGTCGTGTTCATGGGGATGGGTGAGCCGCTGCACAACTGGAGGGCGGTGGACCGGTCGCTGACGATCCTCAACGAACCGAGTGGGCTCGGCATCGGGGCCCGGCACATCACGGTGAGCACCGTCGGCATCCTCCCCGGTCTGGAAGCACTCGCCGCCCGCCCCGAGCAGTTCCGCGTGGCCCTGTCGCTGCACGCTCCCACCAGCCAGCAGCGGCGGGCGCTCATGCCCGTCGAACGGCGCTATCCGCTGGACGCCGTCCTCGAGGCCCTGCGCCGGTTCGCCAGTCGGATCACGCTCGAGTACGTCATGATACGGGGGGTCAACGACAGTGACGCCGACGCCAAGGCTCTGGCCCTGCTCGCCCGCCCCCTTGGCGCCCTTATCAATCTCCTGCCTCTACACGCAGGCGGCGCCCCCGGGCTTGCGCCCACCGCACACGCCGAGATCGAGCGATTCGCCGAGCTGGTGCGTTCCGGCGGAGCGTCGGTCACCGTCCGCAGGAGCCGCGGCCTCGACATTGCGGCGGCGTGTGGACAGCTACGGACTGCGACCGAGTGCGGGAAGGGCGTCGCGTCCCAGATAGATTGACACGTCGAGAAGCCGACGCGGGTCTTCGTCGTCCACGACCACCCCGACCCCCAAGGCCCCCTGCACGTGCCGTGCGACCGTCGTGTCACCGCGCCGCGCTACCACCCGCGTCAGCGACAGCGTGTCGAATCCCGCATTCCCGAACGACACCACGTCGAGCCCCCGCTCCCTGAGCCGCATGGTTGCGTCGCGGGCGAGGCCATCCACCCCGATAGCGTTCAACACTTCGACCGCGACCTGGTAGCGCTCGCCAGGAATCGGGTATTGCCCGCCCTCGGCCCTCCGGAGACCGATCGCCCACCAGCCGGTGACCGCCACCAGTGTGACGGCGGCGGTTGCCAGCAGTATCCGTCTCATAGCAGCCCGTTCCAGAACGCCACCGTCTCAGCGAGCAGCGGGTGGGCCCGCGCGACGTGACGGCCGATGCGCAAACCGGCGACGTCGCGCAGGGCGCCGTCCGGATCGTCCGGGACCCGGGCACGCATCTCCGCGACCTCCGCCGGCAACCCCGCTCGGCCGGGCTCGAGGTAGTCCGCGACATAGAGCATGCGGCCCACCTCATCCCAACCCGCGTATCCCACCGAATGGTACCGGATGGCACTCAACACCCCGGGATCGGTCTCGCCGTGCTGCTCGGCGAGCCGCGCGGCAGCGGGACCGTGCAAGAGGTTCTTCGGCCCCCAGCGGATGTCGGCGAGCGCCTCCAGCTCGGCCGTCGGCGCGTCCTTCACGGCGTCGTGCATGAGCGCGGCCCGGCGCCAGCGGTCCCGCTCCACCTCGGAGACGCCGAACCGCCTCGCCCAGGTCATCAGGAGGTTCGAGACGCCGTGAATGTGCGCCCGCCGCTGTGGGGAAACGCGGGCCCATGAGGGCAGCTCGAGTGCGGACACCCCTTCTGGACGAGGGGGCATCACGCGGTCGCGATCTCGTCGGTCGGGGCTTCACCTCCCGACCGGGCCTGCTCCAGCTCAGCAAGCTCGCGTTGCCAGAATGCTCGGTTGATGAGCTCCGGATGGGGCACCGTAAGCCCCGCTTCATCGACCTCCCGGTCGCCGAATCTCACGATGTCCAGGTCGAGCGTCCTCGGCCCCCAGCGTGCCTCGCGCGTCCTGCCGGCCTCCTCCTCGATCGCGAGGCAGTGATCCAGCAGCTCGCGCGGCGTGAGTGCCGTCGAGAGCATGACCATCTGGTTCAGGAACCGTCCCTGACGGATGGGTCCGAGCGGTGCCGTTTCCTCCACGCGACTCGCTGCGACCAGGGTCGTCTGGGGCAGCGCGCCGAGACGGTCCCGAGCGAGTCTGAGGGCGGCGTCACGATCTCCGAGGTTCGAGCCAAGCGCGACGAACGCCAGTTCACGCGCCGGCACGGTCCCGTGCGATCACGACCTCGACGTAATCCAGCGGCCCCTCAATCGGCACATGCGGCTTGCGCGCCGCGACGCGAACCCGATCGACGGTGTCATGTCCGAGAACCGCGTCTGCGATCCGCTCGCAGAGCGCCTCGAGGAGACGGTGATGGCTCTTCCCCACCGTTCCCGCGACGATGGCGTACAGGTCACGATAGTCGAGCAAGTCACTCGGCGAGTCCGAGGCGCCCACGTCGCGCAGGGACAGCCAGACGGACACGTCGAGCTCCAATGGCTGCGGAACGGACTCCTCGTGCGGCAACAGGCCGACACGCGTATGAAAGCGCATGCCCTTGAGCGTGATACAGTCGTGCGACGGAGTCGTCGGCATGGTCAGACGAAGTAGTCGGCCGGACGTAGCCCGAGCCGCTCTGGATTGGCAACCTTGATGATCGACCGGACGAAATTGCCTCCGCCATCGGTCTCGGTGAGGTCCGCAACGAACCCCTCGCCGAGACTCACTCCTTCGGGGTCCGTCACGACGCGCACCTGAGGGCGGTGGAGTTGGCTGGTGTCCGAACTCGCCGCGTGCACGATACCGACCTCGTAGGTGTCCAGGATGACACAGGTGCCCACGGGATATACCCCTGTCAGGTTGATGAACGCCTTGACGAGCACTGTGTCCTGACCCCGTCGCGGGTTTTCCCACATCTCCTTCAGCACGTCCGAGGGCTGGAGCGGCACGGTCTGGTACGCCCGACGGCTCGTGGCCGCATCGAAGGAATCCGCGACGGCAATGATCTTCGAGAACACCGAGAGCTGGCGTGGACGGAGCGTTTTCGGGTATCCGGTCAGGTCCACCTTCATGTGGTGCTCGTAGGCGGTGATCATTGAGCGGTACGGGATCTCGCCGTAGCCGCGCAGTCCGAACAGGGTGAGCACACCGAGCCACGGATGCGCCTGCATGATCCGCCACTCGTCATCGTCCAACGGTCCCGCCTTGTTGAGCACGTCGAGCGGCACGCGGCTCTTGCCGACGTCGTGGAACAGCGCCGCAAGGCCGAGGTCATAGAGTTGGAGCTTGGTGAGGCCTAATCGCTTGCCGATGGAGACCGAGAAGATCGTCACGTTGACGGAGTGCACGAAGGTGTACTCGTCGTAGTCGCGGATCGTGGTGAGGCCGACCAGGGACACCTCGTTCTTCAACACCTGATCTACGATGCCCTGTACGGCGCGCTTGACCTTCTTCACGCTGGCACTGCGCCCCATCCTGACACTGCTCACGACTTCCTTCGTGACGGCCACCGTCCGCTCGTACGTTCGCTTCGCAACCTCCTTGGCCTTTTCCTCGTCCTCCAGTTCCTCGTCCGTTTCAGCCGGCGGCTGCACCGTGATGCTCCCGACCCCCCCCTGCGTGAGGCGCTCCTGCAGCTCGAACAGCTTGTTCGGGGCCGGCTCGCGCGCTGCGAACGAAAGCAACAGGGAGATGAACACCTGCCATTCCCGGCGTCCGACTCCCGGCTCGACACGGATGATCCCCACCCCGGACTGGCGCAGGGTGGTCAGCACATGGCTGAAGGATGCGAAGTTGTCGAGGTCGAGCCGCAGCCGCGTCGCGTTCACGAAGATGAACTCACCAGAAACCCTCACCTCCAGCTCTTCTTCGACACCGAGCAGCGTATCCGCCGAGCCCGTCACCTCGTCTAGGGCCCGCTGCACCTGCTCGTTCTCGACGGGATACAGCTTGAGGCTGCGCAGCGCCGTGTAGAAGTCAACGAGGAACTCCCGTCCACCTTGCCGCAGCAACCGCTCCGTGCTCTGGAACGTATCGGCGATGGAGTGGCGGTGGGCGCCCTGTTCAGTCGGCTCGCTCACAACCCACCTCCCTGCAACGCGCGGTTCACGGCATTCCTCACCAGCGGCTCCTTGTCGTGCAACACCTTTTCGAGAACGGCTCTGGACTCCTCCGTGTCGATCCTCCCGAGTGCCAATGCGGCGCACGCGCGGATCTCGGGATCGACCTTACGCCGCAGCAGTCCCTTCGGCTCCAGCAGGCTCCGAAGCCGCTTCAAGCCGGCATCGCCCGCGAGCAGACCGTAGGCCTCGAAGAACGCAGTCTTCTCGGTCAAGTCGGCGTCCCGCATTCTGCGGCCCGTGACCACCGCCTCGATCGCCTCGATCGCACCGCGGTAGCCGGCCGGACCCATCGCGCGGACCGCAGCGATCCGCACGTCACGATCGTCATCGGTGACCGCCTGCTCGAGCTGCTGCAACGCACCCGGTGTACCCATCGCGGTGAGGGCGTCAGCGGCAGCCCGACGCACCCTCGACCCCGCCCGCCCCAGCACCTCGCCGAGTGCCGGCACCAGGGGTGGCAGCTTCAGCTGGCCAGCCAGGCGGGCGGTCTCCAAGAGGACCTCTTCATCGTTGGTGCCGAGGGCCTTCGCAACTTCCTCCGGATGTGCCTGTGCAAGCCGCGTCGCGGCCCCGTAGAGCAGGGACCTGACCCGCTCGTTGGTGAGCCTCGGCAGCCACGAGAGCACGGTCCCGAGGGCCTGTGGCCGAAGTTCCCGAAACAGCTCGCCCAGCTCCTCTTCCGTCGGATGGACGGCAGCCTCATCGAGCGACTGCAGGAGTTGCCCAAGGGTCTCCGACTCGGAGAGCGTTCCCGGAAGTTCGGTGAGGGACTCCCGATGCTCCGGCAGCAGCTCGCGCGCGCGCTCGAGAACGACACGAAGCTCGCGCAGGATGAACGCCACCGACCGAAAGTCGCCGACGGCGAGAAGGTATGGAATGAAGTGCTCGATGATCGAGAGCAGCTCGGCCCGCACCGTGCTGTACGTCTGCAGCTCGAGCAAGTCGAACAGCATGGCCAGGACGTTGCCCCGCAGGTCCTGATGATACTCCCGCTCGATCTCCTCCTTGAGGTACTGGATCTCCGTCTCGTCGAGGAAGTACAGCGTGGACTCCGTCTCGTCCAGCGAAACGATTGTCGGGGTCGGCTCCTCCTCCACTTGCTCCTGCACCTGCTGCTGGACTTGCTCCGGTGGCGCCGCCTCTTCCTCACTCTTCTGTAGCTGCGGCACGTCTTCCATGCCCAGCTCGACGTAGTCGTACTTGATGTGCTGGAAGTCCTGATCCCACAGGAGCGTCAGCAGGTCGTCCGCGGCCTCCGCATCCAGCGTACGGGCCTGGTGCAGCACGGCGAGCAACTGAAGGATCTCCTCATCCTCCGCACCCTGATGGAGGGTGACGGTTCGCACACCATCCTTGAAGAGGATCCACGGCACGGAATCCGACTTGTTGTCCTGGCTGAGCACTGGGGCTCCGTCCCAGGACAGCTCCGTCTCGTGTACGGCCAAGTCCAGCTCGCTAGTGTACTCCCAGACCGGCTGGAACGCGGCCCGGAGGTTCTCCATCGCTCGCTGGTACACGGGATTGTTGGGCAGATACAACTGCGTGGCGCGGAGCCCCTTGATGAGCAACTGCATCAGGCTCGCGACCTCTTCCAGTCCCTCTGGGTGCGGCTTGCTCGGTGGCGGTTGGGTCGGAGTCGTCACGCTCCTGTCCTGAGCGAAGTCGGGTCGGGACGCCGTCGCGACTGCGGGCCCTCAGTCCGGCGGCTCGCAACCGATTCTGCCAACGGGAATTAGGGCACCGACGCGGCCTTACGCAAGTGGTGTAGGGCCGTCGGTGTTCCCTCGACGACCGGGCCGGGCCGCCGGGACATTCGTCAACGCGGCTCCGGTGGGCTGGTTGCCCCGATGCAGCACCACATTGCGCTTCGGGGGTTTTTCGGGTACATTGATTCGGAGTTTATTCGGGAACTCGTGCCCGGGGGCATCAATGCCGCTCACGCGCCGCCAGAAGCAGATCCTCGATTTCCTGCAGGCTTATATTCTCGAGCGCGGATATGCGCCGTCGTTCGAGGAGATCGCCGGGCATTTCGACTTCCGTTCTCTCGCCACCGTGCACGAGCATCTGTCGAATCTCGAGCGCAAGGGCTACATCCATCGGGCACACAACGAGAGTAGGGCAATCGAAGTGATGCCCCTGCCGGGTCAGGCCTCTGCCGTCGAACTACCACTGCTGGGACAGGTTGCGGCAGGCGAACCGATCGAGGCCGTCGCGCATCCCGAGTCGATCGCGATTCCCACCGATCTGATCCCGCGGCGGGGCTCATGTTATGTCCTGCGGGTGCGGGGCGACTCGATGATCGATGAGCACATCCAACACGGCGATTTCGTCGTGGTGCAGGGCCGGGAGGACGCGGACAGCGGCGAGATGGTGGTCGCGCTCGTCGACGGAACGTCGGCCACCGTCAAGCGCTACTACCGTGAGCCTGGCGGTTGGATCCGTCTGCAGCCCGCCAACGAGAGTATGCGACCGATCCGGGTGCACGAGGACAACGTTCTCATTCAGGGCGTCGTCGTTGGGGTGATGCGCAAGTACTGATTCCCTTCGGGGGCGGCGCCCGGCAGTGCCGCGATCGGCATACCTCGACGGGCCGTCCCGGCCCACCGGTCCTCGTCCTACCGTTCCCCTTCTGTCACCCCCTCCCGCTCTCTATCTTGCCGCGCATGCCGGGTCCGTACTTCTTCGCCATCCTGCAGTACGACGGGGGCTGTTTCGCCGGCTGGCAGCGCCAGCCTGACGCGCGCACGGTCCAGTCGGAGTTCGAGGTGGCGCTCGAGCGCATCGCAGGCAGTCGCATCGGCTGCACTGCTGCAGGGCGGACCGACGCTGGCGTGCACGCGTTGGGCCAGGTCGTGAGTTTCCAGCTGCCGCGCGCGTGGGAGGCGGTGGACCTGATCCGGGCGCTTCGGGCACTCACCCCCGACGACATATGGATCGTCCGGGCCGGGTGCGCGCCCGAGGGCTTCCACGCCCGACGCAGCGCCCTCTCCCGGCAGTACCGCTACGTGGTCGGCTGTGATCCGGCCGCCGCGTCTC
Organism: Gemmatimonadota bacterium; assembly: GCA_039584325.1. Classification (GTDB taxonomy): domain Bacteria; phylum Gemmatimonadota; class Gemmatimonadetes; order Gemmatimonadales; family GWC2-71-9; genus JAOTVV01. The sequence continues at coordinate 53,567 of JBDGYA010000006.1, read as the reverse complement.
CATTCCGGCGGCCGTACGAATGGGACCTGGGTGGCGAGCTCCAGCTGCCCGCCCTCGCAGCTGCCGCTCGTCTCGTGACCGGTGCACACGACTTCCGCGCCTTCTCGGCGGTGGGCCAGGAGAAGCGCCATTACCGATGCAAGGTGACCAGGGCGGAGTGGGTGCCCCGCCCCGAGGGCGAGGGATTTATCTTTACGATTGAGGCGGATCGATTCCTCCACCGGATGGTGCGGTTTCTCGTCGGCACCATGGTGGATGTGGCGCGGGGACGACGGCCACTGGACGACGTCTCCCGCTTGCTGCGGAGCACCGACAACCGCGAGGCGAGCCCTCCGGCGCCGCCGCAGGGTTTGTACTTGACACACGTGCGCTACCCCGAACTCGACGAGGTACCATCGCGATGAAATTCTTCCTCGACACCGCCGCGCTCGCCGACATCCAGTGGGCTGCCCAGGCGGGACTGATCGACGGCGTTACCACCAACCCGACGCTGATGGCCAAGCACGCCGGCGGTACAGAGCCGACGGACGTGCTCAAGGAGATCTGCGCGACTGTCGAAGGCCCTGTCAGTGCCGAAGTCGTGGCGGTCGACGCGCCGGGCATGTACGAGGAAGGCCGCCAGCTCGCGAAGATCGCCGAGAACATCGTGGTCAAGATCCCGATGATCGAAGACGGACTGGTGGCGACCCGCCGGCTCGTGGCCGATGGCATCAAGGTCAACCTGACGTTGGCGTTCAGTTCGGTACAGTGTCTGCTCGCGGCCAAGGCCGGGGCAACCTACGTCTCGCCGTTCCTCGGCCGGATCGACGATATCGGCCATGACGCCATGGACATCGTTCGCGAGACCCGGCTGATCTTCGACAACTACGAATATGAGACCGAGATTCTCGCGGCGTCTATCCGGCACCCCCGGCACGTGGCCGAGGCGGCGCTGCTAGGAGCGGACGTTGCGACGGTACCGACCGCGGTGCTGCGCAAGATGCTCTTGCACCCGCTGACCGACCGGGGCCTTGACCAGTTCTTGAATGACTGGAGCAAACTGGTGGCCCGCTCGAAGGGTAGCGCGTGAAGCCACTCGTCATGCTGAGCCTCCTGGCGCTCGTGGCCTGCGGCGAGTCCACTCCGGAGGCGCACGCTGCGGCCCAGCCGCGAGAGGACTCCTCGGCGATCGAGGCGCTGCTCCAGGAGCCCACCTCGCCTCCGGCCCGGGTCCAGGCGTCCAACGACCTCGACGCATCCCGCAGCACGGCGATCGTGACGGCGGCCGACCGGGTGGCTCCGGCGGTCGTGAGTGTCAACGTGACCAGGCGCCAGGTGCGGGCGGGCCGGAGCATGTTCGACTGGTTCTTCATGCCGCGCGGATACGAACGCGAGGTGCAGGGCCTGGGATCGGGATTCATCGTCTCGTCCCAAGGTCTCGTGATCACCAACCAGCACGTCACCGCCGGTGCAACGGAGATCGTCGTCACGACGCGGGACGGCGTGGACTATCCAGCCAGGCTCCTCGGCGAGGACCCCTACACGGACATCGCCGTCCTGCAGATCGAGGCGGACGGCGACCTTCCCACCGTTCCCGTGGGCCGCAGCACCGGCCTCCTGATCGGCGAATGGGTGGTCGCCATCGGTAACCCCTTCGGCTACCTCCTCGGAAACACCGAGCCGTCGGTCACGGCGGGCGTCGTGAGCGCTGTCGGTCGCAATCTGATACCATCGGGAGAGGACCAGACCGTCTACGTCGGGATGATTCAGACTGACGCCGCGATCAACCCCGGAAACTCCGGAGGGCCGCTGATCAACGCGCTTGGTGATGTCGTCGGCGTGAACAGCTCCATCTTCTCGCGGAGCGGGGAGTCGGTGGGCATCGGGTTCGCGATCCCGATCGAGCGCGCGCTGAGAGTTGCCGCCGAACTGGAGCGTTACGGGTCCGTGCGGAGGTCCTGGATCGGGCTGAGTGTGGCAGGCTCGGATCGCATGCGGGAGTGGAAACGCACCGGTGGCTTGACGGTGACCGAGGTGGCGCCAAACGGACCAGCTGACGAGGCCGGGCTTGAGCCGGGGGACGTGATCCTGTCCGCTTTCGGGCGGTCCATTCGCACGTTCCTCGATTGGGAAGCGGTCAAGCTGGACGTCAGCCCGGGGGACACGCTGGACCTGCAGGTCCAGCGCGGCGACCGGCAGCGGCGGGTCCTCGCCATCGTGAACGCCCTCCCGACGACCCTCGCCGAGCGCATCTCGGTGCTGGGAGACATGGAATTGATCACGGTCAGTCCCGCAATCCGTCAGGAGCGCGGGATCCAGTCCGAAGCTGGGGCGCTGATCTTCGACATCGGCGGCAGCACGCAGCGCAGCACGGGGCTCAGAGAAGGCGACATCATCATTCAAATCAACCGAACAGCCGTCACCGGGGCCGAGCAGGTGCAGGAGATCTTCCGCCAGGTACAAGGTCTCGGCGCCATCCGCGTCTACGTCGAACGGGGCGGTGGCATCGGTTGGACCGAGTTCTACGTGCGATGACCGAATCGGCCAGCTATCAGTCACCCCTGGGAGCGCGCTACGCGTCGGCCGCAATGCAGCGGCTGTGGAGCACACGGAGCCGTGCAGCCACGTGGCGACGCATCTGGCTCGCCCTCGCCGAGGCCGAACGCGCCCTGGGACTCGAGATTCCCGATGCGGCGATCCAGGAGATGCAGGCCCACCTCGACGATGCCGACCTGGACGAAGTCCGGCGTTACGAGACCCGGTTTCGGCACGACGTGATGGCGCACATCCATCACTATGGCGATCAGGCGCCCGCCGCCCGCCCGTTTCTGCACCTCGGCGCCACAAGCGCCTTCGTGACGGACAACGCCGACCTCCTGCTCATGCGCGAGGCGCTGGGGATGCTGCTAGGCCGGCTGGCTCTAGTCATGCGGGCGCTCGAGCGGTTCGCGCAGCGGCACCGCTCGCTTCCCACGGTGGCCTACACACATTTCCAGCCGGCCCAGCTGACGACCGTCGGGAAGCGGGCCACCCTGTGGCTTCAGGATTTCTTGCTCGACGCTGAGCGCATGCACCGGCTGACCGAAGACCTTCCGTTCCGGGGCTGCAAGGGCACCACGGGGACGCAGGCCAGCTACCTGGACCTGTTCGGGGGTGACCACGGGAAGGTCCGGGCCCTCGACCAGCGCGTCGCCGACGCCTTCGGCTTTCGCCGGTCCGTCGCGGTGAGCGGCCAAACGTACACGAGGAAGATCGACAGCTGGGTGCTGGACGCGCTCGGCGGCATCGCGCAATCCGCATCGAAGTTCGCGACGGACCTGCGCCTGCTCCAGCACGAGGGGGAACTGCTCGAGCCGGCGGAGAAGGAACAGGTCGGATCGAGCGCAATGCCGTACAAGCGCAACCCGATGCGCGCCGAACGGATTTGCTCTCTCGCGCGGCACGTGCTGTCGCAGCAGGCCAGCCCCCAACACACCGCCGCCACGCAGTGGCTCGAGCGCACGCTCGACGACTCGGCGATCCGACGCCTCAGCATACCCGAGACCTTCCTCGCCGCCGACGCGATCCTCGTTCTCGCCACGAACGTTGCGGCTGGCATCGAGGTGGTCGAGCCAGTCGTCCGGCGCAATGTCGAGCGCGTGATGCCGTTCATGGCGACCGAACGCTGGCTGATGCTCGGCGTGAAGGCGGGCGGCGACCGGCAGGCGCTCCACGCGGTGATTCGCAGTCACGCGTGGGCCGTGAGCGACGCCGTGGCGAGAGGTGCGAACAACGACCTCATCGACCGACTGAGCGCCGATCCAGCGTTCGCCGCCGTCGATCGTGCGGCACTCCACGCCGAGCTGGACCCCGCTCGGTACGTGGGCCGGTCGCCCGAACAGGTCCAGGAGTTCCTCGAGGGTCCCGTGACCGCGATGCTCCACGCAATTGCGTCCTTCGAAACCGTTGACGCGGCGGGTGTGACGGTATGACCGAGACAATGCGAGAGAGTGACCTGCCCCTGCCCCTGTTGCGCAAGGGCAAGGTCCGCGAAGTCTACGAGATCGACGGGGACACGCTGCTGCTGGTCGCCAGCGACCGAGTGAGCGCGTTCGATGTGGTCATGCGGGAGCCGATCCCTGACAAAGGGGCGGTTCTCACCCAGATGAGCGCCCACTGGTTTCGAGAGCTGTCAGGCGTGGTGCCGAGCCACTTCCTGACGGCCGACGCTCGGGAGATCGCGGAGCGGATCCCGGTGCTGATCCCGTACCGCGACGTACTTCGCGGCCGCGCTATGCTCGTACGTCGAACGAGCCCGGTGCTCTTCGAGTGCGTCGTGCGTGGCTATCTCTCTGGCTCGGCGTGGAAGGAGTACCGGCAATCCGGCACCCTTGCGGGCGAGCCCCTCGCCAAGGGGCTCGTCGAGAGCCAGCAACTGACGCCGCCGATCTTCTCGCCGGCCACCAAGGCCGAGACGGGACACGACGAGAACATTACGTTCGCCAGCATGCACGAAGCCCTCGATAGCGAACTCGCTGACCGGCTGCGCGACCTTAGCCTCGCCCTGTACACCACGGCGGCCGAGCGCACCATCGAGCGTGGCATCATCATCGCGGATACGAAGTTCGAGTTCGGCCAGACCACCGACGGCACACTGCTCGTGATCGACGAGATCCTGACGCCCGACTCGTCCAGGTTCTGGCCGGCAGATCAGTACGCCCCGGGCCAAGGTCAACCGAGCTTCGACAAACAGCCACTGCGGGACTATCTGGACGACCTCAAGCGCCAGGACGTCTGGGATGGCGATGCCCCACCGCCGCCGCTGCCCGCCGAAGTCGTAGCGGCGACGAGCACCCGGTATAGAGACGCCTATCGGCGGGTGACCGGCCACGAGCTGCGTGCCGATACGTGAGACTCGCCCCGGAAGGACGCCCCGTCGTGCTCGGCGCGTGGGGACTCCTGATCGCCTTGGCACTCCCCGGCCTCACGCTCGGGGGCTGGTGGTGGGTGCCGGCGGTAGTCTGGATACCGATCGCCCTCTGGGTACCGTGGTTCTTCCGGGATCCAGAACGATCGGGACCGCGGGGCGAGGACCTCGTGATCGCGCCGGCCGACGGCAGGGTCGTGAGCGTCGCCGAGATCGACGAGCCCACGGTGGTCGGAGGACCAGCGGTCCGGATCTCCGTCTTCATGAACGTGTTCGACGTTCACGTCAACCGGTATCCCGTGAGCGGGACGGTCGTGATGCGGGACTACCGACCCGGCCGTTTCGTCAACGCCACGCTGGACAAGGCGAGCGAGCTCAACGAGCACATGTCGCTGGGTGTACGTCACGGCAACCGTGGCGTATTGGTCCGGCAGATCGCGGGTCTGGTGGCGCGCCGTATCGTGACCGACGCCGAGATCGACGAGCGTGTCCGGCAAGGAGAGCGGCTGGGGCTCATCCGATTCGGCTCGAGAGTCGACACGTTTCTCCCTCGAGCCGTCAGTGTCCTGGTTCGGGAGGGCGAACGGTCAGTGGCCGGGGTGACCGTGATAGCGAAGTGGCAGCATGAACCGCACTCCTAGAAGGCGGAGGATGCGGCGCGCGGTGATCATCGTGCCGAGCATCTTCACGCTGGCCAACCTGTTCTTCGGCATCTGGTCGATCGTCCTGGCAGCCCAGGGCGAGTATTACCTCGCGAGCTGGTGGATCGTGATCGCGGGTGTGCTCGACCTCATGGATGGCCTGTTCGCGCGTATGAGTAACTCGGGCACGCAGTTCGGTGCGGAGCTCGACTCGCTGACCGACCTAGTGAGCTTCGGTGTTGCACCGTCCATGCTGCTGTATTACCTGCACTTCTCGACACAAGGGCCGTTTGCCTGGATCTTCGGCTACGGGTTCGTGGTCTGCGTCGCACTCCGCCTGGCGCGCTACAATCTCGAGCCAGCCGACGACACCCGCAAGGCGGGGTTCACCGGGCTGCCGTCTCCGGCCGCCGGCATGACCCTCGCGACGTACTATCCGTTCACCCAGACCGAGTTCTACCGGGCCGCCCTCACGCAGTGGCCCTGGAACCAGATCCTCGTCTTCCTCGTGATCGCGTTGAGCCTCGCGATGGTGAGCAACGTCCAGTACGCCAAGCTTCCGCGCATGGGCGTGAGGACGGCGCGGGGCGTGTTGGGGCTCGTGGTAAACCTCACGGTCCTCGCCTTCGGGATCTGGTCTCGCGACATCTTCTTCTTCCCGCTCGGCATCGCCTATCTGTCCTACGGGATGGCTCGGGCCGCAGTCGTGGGTTTTCTCGAACGCAGTAACGGGAGCGAGGGCCGGCAGGCCAAGGGAGCGTTCATCCCGTTCGTCATCCGGGCCCGGGAGCACCGCAAGCGCCGCAAGGCCCGCGCGGAGCAGCGCCGCTCCGCCCGGGCGGAGCGGCAGAAGGACACAAGTGAGCAGGCTCACTAACTAGGTGAGGGGCCATGGACTATGCTATCTTTCGTGTACGCGATGAGATGCAGGCCGACCCGCTTCGGAGGAGGAGTCCCATGAAATGGCCGCGGTTGGCTCTTGCCGCCCTGGTGGCGGTGACCTTGACGGGCTGCGACCGCCTGCCGTTCGGCGGTGGCGAGGAGGAAGCCGAGCCCCCCGCTGGTGAGCCGGCGGAGGTGGTCGCGGAAGACACCCCCGCAGCGGAAGTGACCCCGGGAACCGGTCAGCCGGCGACTGCCACACCGGAAGCAGCGCCTCCTCCGGCGACTCCGCCGCAGGTGCAGCGCATGGCCGCTGACGAGCCCTGGGAGCCGGTGCACACCGGGACTGTGAGTCCGGGGATGAGTCGGGCCGAAGTCATCGAAGTCTGGGGCGAGCCCGTGACCGAACGGACCGCGGACGGTCGCGCCTACCTGTACTACCGAAACGGCTGTGAAGTCACCTGCGGCACGTTCGACGTTGTGTTCTTCGAGGGCGGGCAGGTCGTCGACGCGATCGTTCGCGGCCGAGGCCACACCTACGCCGGCACTTCGTCGTCACCCACTGGGAGCCAGGGGTTGCCGACACTGCCGATCCGCACTACCTGAGGTACGGACCATGCCCGACAAGCCGAGCAAGAACGAAGACGAGTACTTCGTGAAGCAGTCGGCGGATCTGATCAAGATTCGGCAGGAGGCGGCGGCACGGGAGCACCAGGAGGCGGCCCGCCGGGTGCACCACATGAAGTGCCCCAAGTGTGGCAGCGATCTGACGACCGAAGAGTATCACGGCATCGAGATCGACCGGTGCCCGGACTGCCACGGCATGTGGCTCGACGGGGGGGAGGCGGAGGACCTCCTGCGGCGGGAAGATGAGGGAGTCATCAACATCTTCCGGTCGATCATGAAGGGAGTCAGCCGGTAGCGCACAACCGTCGTCAGGAGCCGACGGCGTACCCCGGCCGGGCATTTGACCGAGAGGTGGAGTCGGAGGCCCGGCCGACGCATTTGAGCTAGGAAGTCGCATGTGCGGAATCTTCGGCGTACACGGCATCCAGAACGCGGCAGAACTGACCTATCTCGGCCTGTACGCCCTCCAGCACCGCGGGCAGGAGTCGGCCGGAATCGTCTGCCTCGACGCGAATGGCAGCGCCCGGATCCATCGTGGCATGGGTCTGGTCCAGGATGTCTTCCCGCCCAGGGCACTGCAGTCGCTCACCGGTGACATCGCCATCGGCCATACGCGGTACTCCACGAGTGGAACCAGCGCCTTGAGCAACGCGCAGCCGCTGGTGGTCGACTACCACGACGGTGTGCTCGCGCTGGCCCACAACGGCAACCTCACCAACGCCGCGGAGCTACGGGAGGACCTGGTCCGTACCGGATCGATCTTCCAGTCCTCGTCCGACTCCGAAGCCCTGATCCATCTCATGGCCCGGTCCGATGCACGGGAAGTAGAACACCAGATCCTCGACGCCTTAGATCGCGCGGAGGGAGCGTACACCCTGCTCCTCACCGTCGGGCGGACGCTCTACGCCGTGGTCGACGCGCGGGGGTTCCGCCCCCTGGTGCTGGGGAAGCTGGGTGAGGGGTGGGTGCTCGCATCGGAGACCTGCGGACTCGACATCGTCGGCGCAACACCCGTGCGGGAGCTGAGGCCGGGCGAGTGGCTCAAGATCGAGGACAGTAGCGTGATCGAGCTGCCACCGCTGCCCCCGAAGCAGCACCGGCGGTGCGTTTTCGAGCTGATCTACTTTTCCCGACCCGACAGCGTGGTGTTCGAGCGTTCCGTGGACCACGTTCGACGGGAGCTGGGCCGTCAGCTCGCCCGGGAGCACCCCGCACCGACCGCCGATTGTGTCTTCTCCGTGCCCGACTCGTCGAACGCGATGGCACTGGGGTACTCAGAGGAGAGTGATCTCAAGCTCGAGCACGGGCTCATCCGAAACCACTATGTCGGCAGGACGTTCATCAGCCCGACCCAGGACACCCGCACCACCAAAGTCCGAATCAAGTTCAATCCGGTCCGGGAGGTCATCGAGGGCAAAGAAGTCGTGGTGGTCGATGACTCGCTCGTGCGAGGCACCACGTCCCGGGCGTTGATCCAGATGATCCGTCAGGCGGGCGCGCGGGCCGTCCATCTTCGACTCGCATCTCCACCGATCACCGGCCCCTGCATCTACGGCATTGACACACCGACCCGGAGCGAGCTGATCGCCGCCAACATGTCTGTTGACGCGATCCGTGAGCAGCTCGGCGTGGACTCGCTCGGGTACCTGTCCCTCGACGGCACGCTCCGGGCAGCCCGTGGGGACCCGGAGTCCTTCTGCCACGCCTGCTTCTCCGGTCGCTACCCGACCGCGCTCCCGGAGGAGTTCGGTGAGAAGCGCAAGTCCGGTCAGACACCGCGAGTTACAGCTCTGATTGACTGAATCTTCATTGGAAATTCACTTCATCGGTCCACATTCCAAGTCACACCTCTGCAAGTAGGCATATCCATGGGACACGTGTACGGGTTTGGAGGGGGCGCAGCGGATGGCCATGCGGGCATGGCAGACATCCTCGGGGGCAAGGGAGCGAATCTCGCCGAGATGACCAGACTCGGCATTCCAGTCCCGCCGGGATTCACGATCTCCGCCGAGCTCTGCACCACCTACATGAAGACGGGCGAGCTACCCAAGAGCCTCGGCGCGGAAGTCACATCCGCCCTCGAGCGGATCGAGGAGCTGACCGACCGTACCTTCAGCGGCGAACACCGCCCGCTGCTGCTGTCCGTCCGCTCCGGGGCGAAGTTCTCCATGCCCGGGATGATGGACACCATCCTCAACCTCGGGCTGAACGACGGGACCGCCGCGACGCTCGCGGCCGATGCCGGCAACGAGCGGTTCGCCTACGACTCGTATCGGCGGTTCGTCCAGATGTACGGGAACGTCGTACACGGCATCAAGAGCGAATCGGGCGATCCCTTCGAAGAGGCGCTCGAGACGATGCGGGCGTCGCGCGGGGTGGAGCGAGACATCGACCTGTCGGCAGACGACCTCAAGTCTCTGGTGGGTCAGTTCAAGGAGATTGTGCAGCGCGAGACGGGACACCCATTCCCCGAGGATCCCCGGGTCCAGCTGTGGGGAGCCATCGAAGCGGTGTTCCGCAGCTGGAACGGCCGGCGCGCTCGGGACTACCGCCGTGTCCATCGCATTCCCGACGATCTCGGCACGGCCGTGAACGTCATGGCCATGGTCTTCGGAAACGTGAGCGAGGATTCCGGCACCGGCGTGGCGTTCACGCGCAACCCGTCCACCGGAGAGCGCAAGGTCTTCGGCGAGTTTCTCGTGAACGCGCAGGGCGAGGATGTCGTCGCCGGCATTCGCGACCCAGAGCCGCTCGACAAGATGACCGAGTGGCTGCCCGAGATGCACACCGAGTTCGTGGAGTACTGCCACAAGCTCGAAGCGCACTACGAGGACATGCAGGACGTGGAATTCACCGTGGAGCGCGGCACACTCTACGTGCTGCAGACGCGTCGAGGCAAGCGCACGGCGGCGGCGGCCGTGCAAGTGGCCGTCGATATGGTCGACGAGGGCATTCTCGAACCCGATGCCGCCTTGTGGCGCGTTGAGCCCGACCAGCTCAATCAGCTGCTGCATCCCACGATCGATCCCGACGCCAAGCTGGCGGTGATCGCGACGGGCCTGCCCGCCTCTCCCGGCGCGGCTGTGGGCAAGGCGGTCTTCGACGCGGACCGGGCTGCAGAGCTTGGAGCCGAGGGAGAGGACATAATCCTGGTGCGGCGCGAGACGAGTCCCGACGACTTTCACGGGATGGTCGCCGCTGTGGGGATCCTGACCGCCCGGGGCGGCATGACCAGCCATGCGGCTGTCGTGGCGAGAGGCATGGGTAAGTGCTGTGTGGCGGGGGCGAAGGAGATTGCGGTCGACGCAGGCGACCGGCTGTTCGAGGTGAATGGGACGACGGTGCGGGAGGGTGACTGGCTCACGCTGGACGGAACCGCCGGCCAGGTCATCGTGGGACGAACCGAGCTGGTCGAGCCCTCTCCGGGACCCGCGTTCGAGCGTCTCATGCAGTGGGCGGACGAGCGGCGGCGCCTGCGTGTTCGCACCAATGCGGACACGCCGAAGGACGCGGCTCGCGCGCGGGAGTTCGGCGCGGAGGGAATCGGTCTCTGTCGGACCGAGCACATGTTCTTCGAGGGTGAACGGATTTTCTCGATGCGAGAGATGATCCTGGCCGACACCGAGGACGAGCGGCGCCAGGCGCTGAGCACCCTGCTGCCGATGCAGCGGGACGACTTCGTGGGAATCTTCAGGGCAATGGATGGGTTCCCCGTGACCATCCGGCTGCTGGATCCCCCCCTCCACGAATTCCTCCCCCACGGGGAAAGCGAGATCGCAGAGGTCGCCTCCCGGCTACACGTGGAGGAGAAGGTGCTCCGTCGCGCATTGGAGACGCGATCGGAGAGCAACCCCATGCTCGGGCACCGGGGATGCAGGCTGGGACTCACGTACCCGGAGATCACCGAGATGCAGGCACGTGCGATCTTCGAGGCCGCCTGCACCGTGGACGCCGATGGGATCGAGGTGCACCCGGAGGTCATGGTCCCGCTCGTGTCCCACGTGGAGGAGCTACGTCACCAGGCTGAGATCGTCCGGCGGGTCGCTGCCCAGGTGTTCGAGGAGTACGGCCGGTCGGTGGATTACCTCGTCGGGACGATGATCGAGATCCCACGCGCGTGCGTGACGGCACACCGGATCGCCGACGTCGCAGAGTTCTTCTCGTTCGGCACGAACGACCTGACGCAGACGACGTTCGGCATCTCCCGCGACGACGCCGGCCGCTTTCTGCCGCAGTATGTCGAGCGGGGCATCCTGAGCGACGATCCCTTCCAGACGCTGGATCCTGAGGGCGTGGGCGCTCTGGTCCTCGTTGCGGTCGAGGGTGGACGGGCAACGAGCCCTGACCTGAAGATCGGGATCTGCGGGGAGCACGGCGGCGACCCGCGATCCGTAGCCTTCTGCCACCGGGCGGAGTTGAACTACGTCTCCTGTTCGCCCTTCCGGGTGCCCATCGCGCGCCTTGCCGCGGCCCAGGCGGCCGTTGGAGCCCGTGAGACTACGTCTACAGACTGACCCTCTCCGCTCCGCGACCTATGCAGTTCAGCGCCCCTGACCTCCGGGTCAGGGGCGCTGGCCCAGGCTTCGTGGCACACAGGCACCCTGATCTGAGGACGATCGCCGGATCAACCGCGGCACTGGCGGAGTGGAGATCAGCTGCGCAGGCCACGTCGCGCTCGGAAGCCAGGCGCAGGTGTAATGGATGGTGAAGGGAAGCCGAAACCCGGGCCCCGACGGGGGCCACGCACCGTCATGGCGATGCCAGCCACAGCTCCCCACTCCTACCCGCGGGGCTGAGGTGCCTGCCATTGGAACATCGCCGGGTCCGAGCATGACCCTTGAGGATACCTGAAACCGGCTGCTGCGTGCGGCCGAGCGACAGAGCGTTGTCCACATGTAATGTGTATTATCATATGCACTCAGGTAAGTCACTGCAATCAAACATCCTATCATCTTTGCGACACTGGATCGTCTGACCTTGAAGTAGCTTGCCGTGTTTCTTCACAACTGGTGCCTGCGGCGGGGCCCGTTTGTCATGATTCGGGCGCTGCGGCCGAGGCAGCCGGCTTGCCCCCGCCATTGCGACAGACACAAACGGGCCCGCCCCGCAGCTCGGGGGCGAGCCCTCTGATCGATCTGAGTGGAGGCGCGGGGAATCGAACCCCGGTCCGAGCCTCGATCCAAACCCGAGCCTACGTGCGTAGGCTGCGATTGTGGTCTCCGCTGCGCGGGTCGCAGCCACCCGTGCCGCGGACGAGCATCCGTTCAGTGTCTCGCCGCACGCCCGAATGCGATGCGCTTGGCCAGCCCGATTTTGCGATACCCGCGCGGCGCCTTGGGCCGGGCTCCTACGCGGGCAGGTGCGCTAAGCGCGAAGCTTAGGCAGCCAGAGCCAAGTCAGTATTGGCAGTTGTACAGTTTCCCAGTGGTTTATCCAGGGTACCGGGAACCTGGGCACGCCTCGAGTCTTTCACCAGACCCGTCGAATCCAGTCGCCCCCTCAATTGTCAATGAGCACTTCTAATTCTAACTCCAACAGTAGGTTAGCGGCAACCACTCCGACGGCACGCGAGGTTGCGAATCCGTCTCAGGCGTTCTGGGAAGGATCTGCCTGACGGTTGATGCGGGCGGCGGCTGCCGCGGCGCCGAAACCGTTGTCGATATTCACGACGACCACGCCGGCAGCACAAGAGTTCAGCATCGCGAGCAGCGCCGCCACGCCACCGAACGACGCGCCGTAGCCCACCGACGTCGGAACGGCTATCACGGGGACCTTGACGAGCCCCCCGACAACCGATGGAAGCGCCCCGTCCATGCCCGCGACCACGATCACGACCGAGGCCCGACGGAGTTCCTCTGAGTGCCTGAGAATCCGGTGGATTCCGGCGACCCCCACATCGACCAGCAGCTCGACGCGGTTCCCCATTGCCGCTGCCACAGCCGCCGCCTCCTCAGCGACTGGCAGATCGCTGGTTCCCGCCGTTACCACCAGGATCGTGCCCCTGCCCCGCGGTTCAGGGACCGGATCGGGCGCCAGGTGCACCAGCCGCGCCCTGTCGTTCACGGCAGCACCCGGAAAGCGCTTACTCAGCGCTCGCCGGACGCCCTCGTCCGCCCGCGTGGCCAGGAAGGTCCCGCCCGCCCGCTCGAGGCTGGCACAGATCCCCACCACCTGCTCCGTGGACTTCCCCTGGCAGAACACGACCTCGGGATATCCCTGAGACAGTGGGCGGAGGTGGTCCACCTGGGCGTACGCCAACTCCTCGACGGGATATCCACGCAGCCGCTCCATCGCCGCCGCCGGCGGCAGAGTCCCGGCCGCTACCTCGGCGAGGAGTTCAGTGAGACGCTCCTCGGTCATCCCACCGCCTGCTGGGGACGTAGATACTCCCGAAACGTCCGCTCTACCTCCGACATGGCGTCGATCCGGTGCAACCGCTCACGGAGTGCTGCTGCCCCAGGCAGCCCCCGTACGTACCACCCGAGGTGCTTCCGGAATTCCACCGCGGTCCGGCGGGAGTCTCCCTGGATGGCCACCTGCAACTCGGCATGTCGAAGTGCGACGGCAAGCCGCTCGGGGGCATGCGGAGTCCCTCTGGGCGTCTTCCCGTCCAGCAGGGCCCGCGCCTGCTGGAAGACCCACGGGTTGCCGAACGAGCCTCGAGCGATCATGATGCCGTCGCAGCCCGTTTCACGCCGCATGCGCAGCGCGTCCTCGGCCGACTTGACGTCTCCGTTCCCCACGACGGGGATCTCAAGCGCCTCTTTGACACGAGCGATCTCGTCCCAGCGCGCACGCCCCGAGTACATCTGGGTACGGGTTCGGGGATGGAGCGTAAGCATCTCCGCCCCAGCATCCTGGCACCGCAGGGCAATCTCCACGGGATCTCGCGAGGTGTGGTCCCAGCCCGACCGCGTCTTCACCGTGACCGGAGTGTCGACGGCCTGTCTGACGGCGCGGATGATTCCTCGCACCCGGCCGAGATCCCTGAGACATCCCGAACCGCCGTTTCGGCGCACGACCTTCTTGACCGGACAGCCAAAGTTGATGTCGATGAAGTCAGGCCCGTAATGTTGCGCGACCAGTTCGGCGGCCTCAGCCATCGCCTGCGGATCGGCGCCAAAGAGCTGGATACCGATCGGGCGCTCGTCCGGCGTGAAGAACGCCCCATCGTGGACGCTCCTGATCCCCCGCCGCAACCCCTCCCCAGACAGGAACTCGGACACCACGACATCCGCCCCAAAGGAGCGGCAGAGCCGGCGAAACGGCGGTTCCGAGACGCCTGCCATGGGGGCGAGGAACAGCGGTACCTGCTGTGCCACGCGGAAGGGAAAGTCCATGGCAGCGAACTTAACCGGCGCGGATGCGCAGGACAACCAAAATCGTTTGACAGCCTGAACAGGTTGCCATTACGTTAATCCTTTGCTTTTCACACCTTTATGGACAAGTGACTGCGTCATGCATCTCAGAGAGTTCTTCTCCGCCGACGCGATGTCCTTGAGTCTCGCGGGCAGCGACAAGGACACGATCCTCAAGGAGCTCATCGGGCTCTTGAAGCTGGACGAGAAGTCCGAGGCCCAGCTCTACAAGACCGTGAAGCGGCGCGAGAATCTCGGTTCCACCGGGATCGGCCGCGGCGTCGCGATTCCTCACTGCCGGTCGCTCGTGGTGAAGCGGCTCCGGGTCGCCTACGGACGGAAGCCCGAAGGAGTGGATTTCAAGGCGATCGACGACAAGCCGGCCCACAACTTCTTCTTGATCGTGGCTCCTCCACTGGAGGTGTCGAACCAGTACCTCCCCGTCCTCGGAAAGATCGCCCAGTTTGCCAAGGAGCCGGACGTTCCGCAGCGACTCGAGCACCTTGACTCGCCGGAGGGGTTCTTACGGCTGCTGGACGACAAGGGGATCTAGGACCGGGCCGGGGCGGCACTACTCCCATTCGATGGTCGCGGGTGGCTTGGAGCTCACATCATAGGCCACCCGATTGACGCCGTCCACTTCATTGATGATCCGGTTGGCGATCCGGCCCAGCAGGTCCGGCTGGAACGGGTACCAGTCAGCGGTCATGCCGTCCGTGGATGTCACGGCACGCAGGGCGACGACATTCTCGTATGTCCGGGAATCCCCCATGACGCCCACGGCCTGCACGGGCAGCAGCACGGCGAAGGCCTGCCAGATGTCGTCATACACGCCTGATTCCCGGATCTCCTCGAGGTAGATCGCATCCGCTTCCTGCAACACGCGGAGCGACTCGCGGGTGACCGGCCCCAGGATGCGCACCGCCAGACCGGGACCGGGGAACGGGTGCCGGCCGACGATTTCCTCGGACAGACCCAACTCCCGCCCGACCTGCCGCACCTCATCCTTGAACAGCTCACGCAAGGGCTCGATCAGCTCAAACGGGAGGTCGGGCCGGAGCCCACCCACGTTGTGGTGCGTCTTGATGGTCACCGACGGCCCACCGCGCGGGGAGAACGACTCGATGACGTCCGGATACAGCGTCCCCTGCACCAGAAACCCGACGTCGTCCCCGACGTCCTGGGCTGCATGCTCGAACACGTCGATGAACGTGTGACCGATGATGCGCCGCTTCTCTTCGGGATCCTCTACCCGCGCAAGCCGGTCGATGAAGAGGTCCGTCGCATCGACCACGCGGAGGTCGATGCCGAGATGGGAGCTGAAGACACGCTCCACCTGTTCGCGCTCGTGCAGCCGCAACAGACCGTGATCGACGAAAATGCAGGTGAGCCGCTCCCCGAGCGCACGGTGCACCAGCACCGCGGCGACCGCCGAATCCACACCCCCGGAGAGTCCGCAAATCGCCCGCGCTGTCGGCCCGACCCGCTCCTGGATCACCTCGATCTGCTCGGCGATGAAGTGTCCCGCCGTCCAGTCCGGCTCGCACCGGCAGATGTCGAACAGGAAGTTGCGGAGGATTTCCCCACCGCGCGGGGTGTGGGCGACCTCGGGATGAAACTGCACGCCGTAGAGCCGTCGCTCGGGATCGGCGAACGCCGCGATCGGGCTGTTCCGGCTCGAGCCGGCGAGAGAGAAACCGCCAGGCAAGCTGGTGACGCGGTCTCCGTGGCTCATCCAGACGGTGATCCGCTCCCCGGGCTCGAACCCGGCGAACAAGCCCGCGGCCTCTCGCACTTCGAGATCCGCACGCCCGTATTCCCGCTCTCCGGCGGCCTCCACGGTACCTCCCCCAGCGAGCGCGACGAGATACATGCCGTAGCATACCCCGAGCATGGGCGCATCGAGCTCGACGGTGGCGGTATCCAGCTGGGGTGCACCCTCATCGTAGACCGAGTTCGGCCCACCGGACAGGATGATGCCGCGCGGGCTGCGCTGACGGATCTCAGCCGCCGTGAGTGGGGGGTGAATCTCGCAGTAGACGTGGCTCTCACGCACTCGTCGCGCGATCAGCTGCGTGTACTGCGACCCGAAGTCGAGGATGAGAATGCCGTTCTTGAGCGATGTCATGATACGCGCATCTCGGCGCCGGACACCCGATTCCATGCCTTGGCGGCGTCGAGCTGATCGAGCGTCCGTTCACCGCGCATGAGATCATCGAGGGACTCCCGCTCGCGGATGACGGCCCACTGGGCCCCGTCGATCAGCACCTCTGCGGCGCGCGGCCGCGAGTTGTAAGAGGAACTCATAGTGAATCCGTACGCGCCTGCACTCCCCACGGCAAGCAGGGCACCCGGGGTCGCTCCCGGGAGGTAGCGATCCTTCGCCAGGAAATCCCCGGTCTCGCAGACGGGACCGACGACGTCGACCTGGGTCTCACCGGCCTCCCCGGGCTCCCCTGCACGCACCACGGAGACGTCGTGAACCGCTCGATACAGACTCGGCCGGACGAGATCGTTCATCCCGGCATCGACCACCACGAAGGTCTTGCCACCCGACCGTTTGCGATAGAGGCACCGGGTGAGGAGGAGGCCTGCGTTGCCGACCAGAAACCGCCCCGGCTCCACCGCGAGCGACAGCCCCGAGCCCTCCACCAGGGGACGGATGGCGTCTGCGTACCGGGCCAGATCGAGCGGCGTTTCGTTCGTGTAGCGGATGCCGAGCCCGCCGCCGACGTCGACGGCTTCGAGCGTGTCAACGCCCATGTCTTGGAGCTGAAGAACGAGCTCGAGTAGCTTTGCCGCTCCCTCGCCAAAGTGCGACGGGTCGAAGATCTGGGAGCCAATATGCATGCCGATCGACGTGAGCCGAACTGATGGAATGGGAACCGCGCGTTCCGCGATGCGCACGACTTCGTCGAGCGGAACGCCGAACTTCATCCCGGCCTCACCAGTTTGCGTGTACGGGTGGGTCGCAGTCTCGACATCGGGATTCACGCGGATGCCTATGCGGACTTCGCACTCCTGGCGCTCGGCCACCGACCGGACCAGATCGAACTCGGCCGTCGACTCGACGTTTACCAGCTTGATGTGCTGCGTGACCGCCTGTTCCAGCTCGTCCGGTCGCTTGCCAACGCCGCTGAAGATGATATCGCTAGCCCGATACCCTGCGCGAAACGCCCGTGCCATCTCTCCCACGGACACCACGTCCACCCCCGCACCGAGCTTCCGCAGGATGCCGAGGATGGCGATGCTGCTATTGGCCTTGACCGAGTAGTAGAGCCGGTGTCGCAGAGGCGCCAGTGCCGCACTCAACGCGTGATGTTGGGACCGGATGCGATCGGCATCGTACACGTAGAGCGGCGTGCCGACCCGCCGTGCAATTGGATCGAGGAGGTCGCCCGCTTCGCTCAGTACGCGCGCGCCCATAGACCCTCCGCGACCGCCGCCTTCCCGCACCACACGCAGGTCGTTGGCGCCGGCTCCGTGCGGAACTCTTCGTCGGGGAGCACTCGCGTCGTGGCCTTGGTCCGCTCCTGGATGGCCTGCTCGCATGCTTCGTCGCCACAATAGCCGCCGTAGGCGAAGCCCCCCTGCCCTTCGGTCAGCTCGATCAGCTGCTCCTTGGTGACGCCCCTGAGCGAGTTGGCTTCGCGCCGCTCCCGAGCGGCCGTGAGAAGCCCAGTCTGCACCTCGTCGAGCGTCGTCCGCACAGCGTCACCGATCCCGCCAATGGCCACCGGCTGCTTCCCTCCTGTGCGGCGGGCCATGACCGCCTGGTCCTGCTTCACGTCCCGCGGTCCGATCTCGAGTCGGAGGGGAACGCCCCGTGCCTCCCACTCGAAGTACTTCGCGCCCGGCTTCATCCCCTCGCGGTCGTCCAGCTCGACCCGAACGCCGTGCTCCCGCAAGGATTCGTGCACCCGGGCTCCCACTTCGAGGACCGTCGCGCGCTCAGCATCGGAGCGGAAAATCGGTACCACGACCACCTGCGTCGGAGCCAGTCGCGGCGGACAGATCAAGCCGACGTCGTCGCTGTGGGTCATGATCAGGCCGCCGATGAGGCGGGTCGACACGCCCCAGGACGTGCTCCACACGTGGTCGAGCCCGCCATCGGCGGTCTGATACTGCGTCCCAAAGGCCCGGGCGAAATTCTGGCCGAGGAAGTGCGACGTGCCAGCCTGCAGAGCCCGGTTGTCCTGCATTAGGGATTCCAGCGCGTAGGTGCGGACGGCACCCGCGAACTTCTCCGACTCCGTCTTGACACCAGTTACGACGGGCATCGCCATCCACTCTTCCATGAACCGCCGGTACAGCCCCAGGATACGAAGCGTCTCCTCCTCCGCCTCCTCGGCACTGGCGTGAGCCGTGTGCCCCTCCTGCCACAGGAACTCGGTGGTCCGCAGGAACAGCCTCGTGCGCATCTCCCACCGGACGATGTTCGCCCACTGATTGAGCAGCACCGGCAGATCCCGGTAGCTCTGGATCCACTTGGAGAGCATCGCGTAGATGATCGTCTCCGAGGTTGGGCGGACCACCAGCGGCTCCTCGAGCTCCTTCCCGCCGCCGTGGGTCACCACGGCCGTCTGTGGTGCGAAGCCCTCGACGTGCTCGGCCTCCCTGGCGAGAAAGCTCTGCGGGATGAAGAGCGGGAAGTATGCGTTCTCGTGTCCCGTCTCCTTGAACATCGCATCGAGCGCTCCCTGCATGAGCTCCCAGATGCGATAGCCACGCGGACGGATCACCATGCAGCCGCGCACTGGCGAGTAGTCCGCCAATTGCGCCCGCATGATGACGTCGTTGTACCAGGCGCTGAAGTCGTCCGATCGTGGGGTAATACGCTGTTCGTCGGCCATCGTACAATTGGCTGTCGGTCTCGGGTGTCACGTTGCCGCGCGCCGAACCGGCGTTGCTTCACGACAATGCATGGATCACGGCAGTCTGCCGCCGTGGTGTCAACCGCTCTCCTGCCCGGCGAGGCGCGCCGTGACATCGGTCAGCGGGACGAGCTCTTCCGTCCCGCGGTCGAGCATCCGGACGATAACCCTCCCCTGCTCGCGCTCATCCGGACCGATCAGCACGGCCCGGGTCGCCGATCGGGCCGCCGCTAGCTTCAGCTGCTTTCCGACGGACTGGTACTTGAGCGCATATTCGACGCGGAGCCCCGCCTCGCGCATCGTGTGGGCGAGATCGAGCACGGGATCCACGTCCTCCCCTGTCACGGCAACGAGGAACACGTCGAGACCGCCCTCGGATATCTCAGCCGCTCGCTCGCGAATCAGCTCCCCCAGCACGACGTCACCCATCCCGAAACCGACCGCGGGCAGATCGACGCCGCCAAGGGCGAGTAGCAGTCCGTCGTAGCGACCGCCCCCGCAAATCGCACGCAGGGTTCGTCGGGCATCGAACAGCTCGAACACGATCCCCGTGTAGTAGGCGAGGCCGCGCACGACCGAGAGGTCGACCTCCAAGTACCCCCCCAGTCCCATTGCATCGAGTGCCGAGACGCATTCGATGAGCGGCTCGACGACGACTTCGCCGAGCTGCGACGCTCGAGCCGCCTGGCGAACGCCGTCGATGGAGCGGATCTCGCCGATGGCGAGCGCCTGCGCCGCGGCATCCTCCGCGAGGCCCGTGCCGCGCATCAAGTCTTGAATCAGCCCGTCCTTCGCCTCACGCTCCAGCTTGTCGATCTGGGTATACGTAGCGGCGATCTGTTGATCCTCCAGCCCCTGCGCTGTCAGGAGCGCGTGCGCCACGCGCCGATCGGAGATCCTGACCTGAAAGTCCCGTTCGGACAGCCCGAAGGCCCTGACGATGTCGATGGCTGCCGCGATGAGCTCCGCGTCGGCCAGGGGTCCGGGCTCGCCGATCAAGTCCATGTTGAGCTGGAAATGCTCGCGCAGGCGACCCCGCTGCTGCCGCTCGTAGCGAAACAACTGCGGGATGGCGAACCACCGGATGGGCTTCTTGAGCGCCCGCGCCCGCTGCGCCACCATGCGGGCTAGCGTCGGCGTCATCTCGGGCCGCAGCGCAACCTGTCGGCCACCCTTGTCCTCGAAGGCGTACAGCTGGCCGACGATCTCCTGACCGCTCTTCTGCGTGTACAGCTCGAGGGGCTCGAGCGGCGGACCGTCATACTCCTCGAATCCGTACCAGGCGGCAACCTCTCGCCAGACGGCGAAGATCCGGTTGCGCAGCGCAGCCTCGTCTGGAAAGAAGTCGCGAAATCCCGGTAGGGCCTGCGTGTGCATCGGAGCAATCTATCCGAGGGGCGCGAAGCCGGGCAACCGCGCCATCGCGTCGCCGACGGTGTGGAACGATCCGGTCACCACCACGCTCGCCGCTCCCGACTGGACGTCCTCGAGCGCCCTCTCGAACCGCGGCTCGACGGTGGCACCGGGGAAGGCCGCAGCGACCTCAGCAAGTGACCAGCGCCGATCGAGGGGAGCCGTCGGAGGTACAGTTGCCCATAGTCGGTCGACCGAGCGCACCAGCTGCGAGAGCATCGAACGCCAGTCCTTATCCCCCAAGATGCCTACCAGGGCATGCAGCGGACGCGGCAGCGGGCTCGCGTCGAGACCCCTCAGCAGCGTCTCGACACCCGCGGTATTGTGCGCGACGTCGAACAGCCATCTGCCCCGGCGGTCGAACCGACCCGGGAGAGCGCTCGAGCCGAACGCAACGGACCGGTCGTGCGCCGAAGGCCGCAGGCCGTCGGGGAGTGCATCCAGCACGCACGCCGCGATGGCAGCATTGCGTCGCTGGTGGGGCCCGGCCAATCTCAGCTTGCCGCCATACTCGCGATCTGGCGGCACAACGACCGGAATCGCCGACGCGTCCCGCGCAAGAGAGGCGAGCAGATCCGCCAGCGTCGGATCCCGCTCGCCGATCACGAACGGACGGCGTGGCTTTGCGATCCCGGCTTTCTCCCGGGCAATCTGGTCGAGCGAGTCACCGAGATACTCCGTGTGGTCCATCGCCACACCGGTCACCGCGCTTGCGAGGGGCGTGACCACGTTCGTGCAGTCTAGCCGTCCACCCAGCCCCACTTCGATCACGGCCACGTCGGCGCGGCGAGCGGCGAAATCGGCGAACGCGATCGCCGTCGTGGCCTCGAAAAAACTGGCCCCCTCCTGCTCGATCACGGGGCGCAGCTCAGACGTCCATGCGGCGAAGGCCTCCGGCGTAATGGGCCGCCCGGCAACCACCATGCGCTCCCGCACGTCAACCAAGTGCGGTGACGTGTACAACGCGACCCGATGCCCCGAGCGCCGGAGCGCTTCGGCAACGAGTGTCGCCACCGATCCCTTTCCGTTGGTGCCACCGATGTGGATGGAGGAGTATTGTCGCTCGGGGTTGCCCAGTCGAGCAAGCAACGCCCGCGTTGGCCCGAGCGACCATTTCGTTCCGCCATTCGTTCGGGGATAGAGGAAGGCTTGTGCCTCCTCGAAGGTGAGGGTCAGTCGCCCCCCTCCGTCGGCCCCGCACTCGTCATCATGCGGATGAGGCGTGCCACCGTCTCCCGGAGCTGTGGGCGCGGCACCACGATGTCCACCATGCCGTGCTGCTCGAGGAATTCGGCTGTCTGGAAGCCTTCGGGCAGATCCTGGCCGATGGTCTGCTTGATCACCCGCGGACCAGCAAACCCGACAACTGCCCCTGGCTCCGCAATGTTCACGTCGCCCTGCATCGCGTACGATGCAGAGACGCCCCCGGTCGTGGGATTCGTGAGAACCGAGATGTAGGGCAACCCTTCTCGGTGCAGTTCCGCCATCAGGGCAGAGGTCTTGGCCATTTGCATCAGGCTCAGCACGCCTTCCTGCATCCTGGCCCCCCCCGATGCCGACACGAGGATCAGCGGCGCTCGGCGCTCGATGGAGCGTTCGAGGAGGCGAGCGACTTTCTCCCCGACCACTGACCCCATCGAGCCGCCCATGAACCTGAAGTCCATGACCCCGATGTCGACCTCGATGCCAGTGAGGGAGCCGTAGCCCGCCACCATCCCGTCGTGGGTCCCCGCTTTGCGGTGCGCCGCGTCGAGTCGTCCGCTGTAGCCTTCGAACCCCAACGCATCGACCGACCGAAGATCGCCGTACAACTCGCGGAAGCTGCCGGGGTCCGACAGCAACTCGATGTATCTCCGCGCCGGGATCCGCCGGTGGTACCCACACTGCTGGCAGACCTGCAACGCACGCTCGAACTTCTCGGTGATGTCGACGTGCCCGCATTGCTCGCACTTGTCCCACGCATCCGGCGGAATCTCCAGCTTCTCACGCTGCGGTGCACGTGCTCGCTTGTCTTTACGAAACCACGCCATGCGCCTTCCCTGGAAAGCGTCGGCGTCGCCCGAACGCGGACGACGTCGCCTGAGCCGCTAAGAATGTCGCCGGTCCCCTCGCCGAACGCCAGCCCCACAGGGGACGACCGCTCACATCGGCACGTAGCCGGACACCCGCCCCTCCCGGGCGATTCGCGCCACGATTCCCGTGGCAATGCAACAGGTGAGGAGAAACGATCCCCCGTACGAGAAGAACGGCAGCGGAATCCCGACGATCGGCATGAGGCCCACGGTCATCCCGATATTGACGAATACGTGGGTGAGCATCATACCCGCGACTCCAGTTGCCACGAGCGAGGAGAATCCGTCCGGCGCTCTGCTGGCAACGCGGACCAGCGCATACAGGAGGCCGGCAAATAGCAGCAACACTCCGAGCACACCCACGAAGCCGAACTCCTCGCCCAGCACGGAGAAAATGAAGTCCGTGTGCTGCTCCGGCAGGAAGGCCAGCCGTTTCTGCGAGCCCTCGGTGAAACCCTTCCCGAGCACACCGCCCGAGCCGATAGCCACTTTCGACTGAATGATGTGCCATCCCGTGGCGCGTGGATCGATCTCGGGGTTGAGAAACGAGAGCAGGCGGTTCTGCTGATAGGGGGCGAGGCGATTCCACAAATCCAGGACGACCACCCCCATCACGACGTTTCCGAACCAAACCGCGAGGCCTTCGGCAACGTACGGCCGAACCCACAGCAGCAGGACCGTGAGCAGAAGGATCCACGCTCCCCAGATCGGCGTCGAGAACGCGAACAGCAGAGAGAAGAGGGGCGACGCCAGCATCAGCAGTAACAAGGGGTTGACGCCGGCCCAAAACAGGGCGGCGAAGAGAATGCCGACGAACACCAGCGCGCTACCGAGATCCGGTTGCAGCCCAACGAGGACGAACGGGACTCCCACAATGGCAAGACTGGGAAGCAGCTGCGTCATCGTGAGCGGAGCCTCGCGTGAGCCACCGAGATGACGCGCCAGCATGAGGATCGTCGCGAGCTTCGCCAGCTCCGCCGGCTGCCCCAGGCGCACGCCGCCGAACGCGAGCCACGACTTGGAGCCGATCGCCGTGCCCGCACCGGTCCCGATCGCGAGGGTGAGGGCCAGCAGGGCGAGCGCGCCGACGTACACAACCGGTGTGACCCATTCGAGGATCCGCGGCGACACACGATACGCCAGCAGGCCCGCCGCGGTACCCAGCAGCAGCCACACCAGTTGCCGCTTCCAGATGTTCGCCGCCGCCGATGGGACGTCCGTCTCACCTGCGGAGTACAGGACCAGCAACCCAATCGTGACGAGCAGCGCGACGCTGCCCAGCAGCAGGCTATCGGTTCCGCTGCGGCGTGGCACGCGCCGAGTCCAGGCCAGAGTTGCTGATGAGTGCTGTGTCGGGGAGGATCGGCAGCGGTTCGGGAGCGGAGTCTGCCGGCAGATCGAGCCGGAGCCGGCCGCCACCCGGCTGGAGGGCATCGGCACCCAAGAGGTACCGCGCCATGATCCGTGTCACCAGCGGCGCCACCGACGAGCCGTGCTCCGCGAACTCGACGATGGCGCCCACCACGATCTGCGGCTCCTCCGCTGGCGCGAAGCCGATAAACCAGCCGTGGTCCTCTCCCTGAGCGTTTTGTGCCGTGCCGGTCTTCCCGGCGATGCGCAAGTCGGCGATCTGCGCCCCGGTTGCGGTCCCGCGGTCGACCACGGCGATGAGCGCCTGTCGCAGATCCCGCAGGTCCGAGTCCGAGAGGCCCAGCGACCAGCGCCGCCCCTGCGCGCCGGCGACGAGATGCGGCTCCACCGTCGCTCCATCGGGATTCGCCAACATGGCGTAGAACCGCACCATGTTGATCAGCGTCTGCGTATTCTCTCCCTGCCCGATGCTGAGGTTCAGCGTCACTGCGTTCGTCCAACCTCGCGGACCGTACCGGCGATCGTAGTACTCCGTGGACGGCGGGAAAATCGGTTCTTTCTCATTGGGCAGATCGATCCCGGTCGCTTCCGCAAACCCCATTCCAGCCCCATCCCGCAGCAGCGATTCGAGTCCGAGCTTCAGGCCGAGCTGGTAGAAGTACACGTCACAGGAGAACTGGATCGCCTCGCGCAACGCCAGATCACCATGCCCCTCCACCCGCCAGCAGCGGAAGTACCGCGTGTAGTACTGCAGGCCACCCCGGCACGGAATGGCCATGTGGCTAGTGATGTCGACCTCGCCTCGCTCGAGCGCCATCGCCGCGATCGCCAACTTGAAGGGCGAGGCGGGCGGGTATCGGGCCTGGATGGCACGATTGAACAGCGGAAAGTCGCGACTGCCAACCAGTTGCCTCCACGTCTCAGGATCGATGCCTCCGATGAAGGCGTTTGGGTCGTAACTGGGCGCGGAGTAGAGCGCGAGCACCTCACCGGTGCTCGGATCCATGGCAACGACCGCGCCGCGCCGCCCCTCCGGGAAATCGGCCTCGACGAACTGCTGCAGGGCGAGGTCCAGGGTGGTGCGGATGGTCGTGCCCGGCTCCGGATTGAGTCGGTCGTCCATGACCTCGTCCCGAACCGTCCGGCCCAACGCGTCCACCTCCGCATACTTCTGGCCTGGCTTCCCCCGCAGGTTCTCGTCGTACTGCTGCTCGATCCCGGCACGACCGATCAGGGTCCCGGCGCGGATGTTAGCAAAGCGACCGGAGCCCAGCTCATCCTCGTTGATCTCGCCGACGTATCCGACGACATGTGCCACCGTCGGACCGAAGGGATACCGCCGCTTCGGATCGCTCTGCACGGTGAGACCGGGATTCCACGGTCGTTGCTCCTCCAGAGCGGACACCGCATTGAAGGGCACGTCGCGCTCGATCAGGACCGGCTCCGAGGGAGCGGCCGCGTAGCGGCGCAGGATCTCCAAACGTTTCAGCGAATCGGTCGGGAGGATGTAGGCGAGCCGGTCCAGGGTGGCAATGAGCGACTCGGTGGTCTCGGCGTGCAGCAGAACGGAGTATCCTGGCACGTTCTCCGCTAGCACGACGCCGGTACGATCGGTAACGAGCCCTCTCGGGGCCGGCAGCACGACATGACGCAGGCGGTTGTCCTTCGACAGCACCTGGTAGCGGTGTGACCGCACCACTTGAACGCGGAAGAACGCCACCGCCAAAGCACCAAAGGCGAGGAAGACGACCGACCGCGCCGCGGTCGCCCTCCGCGCGATCTCGCGCCGATTCTGCAGTCTCACGCGCGGGCCCTCTCGTCGAGCCAGCGGCGGAACAGCATGAGTGCGAGGACCCCAGCCACGGCCGTCGTCAGGGCCTTGAGCGGCGACCAGACGGCGAGTTGCCACAGCAGCGTGCGGTCGCCGAGGTGTCGCCCCGCAACGAGGACAAGCAGATCCCGGAGCCACGTCCCGGCGAAGAAGAAGCCTGCGCTCACTGGAACGCTCTCCGCGAAGAACACCGCCTTCCCCCACGCCGCGAGGTAGCCGACACAGGTGTGAGCTAGGGCGCCGGCGCCGAACGCCACGGGAGTGAGCGCGTCCGCCACCAGCCCAATGACGAAACCGGCAATCGCCGCATCACCGGGCCGGGCCTGAATCGCGTACACGAGGAGCGCCAGCAGGAGCAGGTCGGGGGCCACGCGCAGATCGCCCATGAAAGGGCGCAGGACGAAATGCAGCACAACCAGCACGAGGAGCACGCCAGCGAGGCGGTAGTCGAGGCGCAGCATTACGGGCCGCTCGGCGTTTCGGCGAAGGCCTGCTGCACGTCCAACGCGGGACCAGTGAGCACAACCACGTGGGACACCGAAGCCGGCGCTACCGCCGCCCGCGCCACATACGTACGGGACCAGCCCTCCTGCTCCTCACCCACCCCAACGATCGTCCCTATCGGAATCCCCCGAGGGTACACGCCGCTCGTGCCGCCCAATCCCGAGGTGTAAATCATCGTCTCGACCGGCACCTCCTGCTGGTACGGAACGCCGCGCAGTTCGAGCAGCATGGTGTTCGGGCCGCCCCCTCCACGGGGAGCCACGATGCCAAACACGGAGCCATCCAACGTCATCGCGCTGACCCGGAAGTCCCCATGTGTCCAGAGGAGCGCCACCGATTGCCCGGACGATACCGACTGCACGACCCCAAATAGTCCCTGCGGCGTGATGACCGGTGACCCTGGCCGCACCCCATCGTCGCGACCCGCCGAGAGTCGGGCCATGAAGCCCGCCGTGGGGAGAGCCTGCTGCAGGACCTCCGCGGACACGTGCCGCACGTTCAGCCGCCGCGAGAGCTCCAACTGCCGGCGAAGCTGCTCGTTCTCGAGCTCCAGCCCCTCCACCGCCATCGCGCGCGCGAGCACCGAGTCCCGCAGCCCGACCGTCGCCAGATATCGGCTGCGCGAGGCGCGGATCACCTCCACCTGCTCTTGCAGGTACAGAAACGGAGCAAGGACGGTGTGGACGATGGCGTCGGAGGCTGCCGATTGGGCGGTGGGTGGCGCGACTCGCGCCGTGAAGGCGAGCAGCAGGCAGATGACGAAGGCCAGGGTGTCGCGGCGTGACGCAAACGTATCCGGCGCGGGAGTCACGGCACGTTACGTCGAGAGAACCGAGCGGTACCTCTCGGGGTCCTCGAGAATGCGGCCAGTCCCGCGCACCACGCAGGTCAACGGATCTTCGTCCACGCGCACCGGGAGGCCCGTCTCCTGTGAGAGCATCACGTCGAGCCCGCGGATCAGCGAGCCACCGCCGGCCATGACGATGCCGCGGTCGACGATGTCGCTGGCCAGTTCCGGCGGAGTAATCTCCAGTGCGCGCCGGACCGCGTCGATGATCTGCTGGATCGGCTCCTGCATGGCTTCCCGGACCTCCGAGGAGTGCACGCGCACAACCTTCGGAATGCCCGACACCAGATCCCTGCCCTTGGCCTCCATGTCCTGCTCGTCCTGCGTGGGCACGGCGGATCCAACCTGGATCTTGATCGCCTCGGCCGTCGGCTCTCCGATCAGCAGGTTGTAGTTCTTCCGCATGAACTGGACGATGGCCTGATCCATCTCGTCTCCACCCGTCCGGATCGACGTGTCGCTGACGATCCCCGAGAGCGCGATGACGGCGATCTCGGTGGTCCCGCCGCCAATGTCGATCGCCATGTTGCCCGTGGGCGTCTCCACCGGCAGGCCCACTCCGATAGCCGCGGCCATCGGTTCGGCGACCATGTAGACCTCTTTGGCGCCCGCCGAGTGTGCGCTATCCCGCACCGCACGCTTCTCCACCTCCGTGATACCGCTCGGCACGCAGACGATCACGCGGGGCTTCACCCGGAAGACGTGCTTCTGGATGATCGTGGATAGGAAGTACCGCAACATCTTCTCGGTGACGTCGAAGTCGGCGATCACTCCGTCCTTGAGGGGACGCACGGCGAGAATGCCCTCGGGCGTCCGCCCAAGCATGCGCTTCGCCTCGAGCCCGATGCCCTTCACCTTTCCCGTCGCCTTCTCGACCGCGACGACGGAGGGTTCGTTCAGCACGATCCCTTCGCCACGGACGTAGATCAGCGTGTTCGACGTTCCGAGGTCGACGGCAATCTCATTTGCCGGCAGGATGTTTCCTAGACGGAACATGCCCCAATTGATCGGCATCGCTCTCTTGAGTTGGGGAGCCCGGCGTTCGAGACCTTGGGCGCCCCCGCAGTGGCGGAAGCGCCCTAAGTTAACGGCAACGCTAAGTCATAACAAGTACTGGACTTACCACCCTCAGACCGGCAGGGATGCTGCGGCCCTGCTACACCAGCGTCGCCGGATCCACCAGATCGAGCCCGAAGGCCTCGGCCACACCCGGGTACACCACCTTGCCCCCGATCACATTGAGCCCAAGGAACAGCGCCCGGTCCGAGCGGCAGGCGTCGCGCCACCCCTTCTTCGCGAGCCGCACCACGTATGGGAACGTGGCGTTCGTCAGCGCGAGGGTCGACGTGCGTGGCACCCCGCCCGGCATGTTGGCGACGCCGTAGTGCACCACACCGTCTACGATGTAGGTCGGGTGCTCGTGTGTCGTGGGCTTGATGGTTTCGACACAGCCGCCCTGGTCCACGGCCACGTCCACGATGACGGAGCCGTTCTTCATGACCTCGAGGTCCTCACGGGTGACTAGACTCGGCGCCTTGGCGCCCGGAAGCAGCACGGCCCCAACCAGCAGATCCGCCTTGGCGATCTGCTCGAGCAGGGTGTGCCGGTTGGAGTAGACGAGATCGACGTTTGCCGGCATCACGTCCGACAGGTAGCGCAGCCGTTCCAGCGACAGGTCGAGGATGGTAACGTGGGCGCCGAGCCCCGCCGCCATCTTCGCGGCGTTGGTGCCGACGACCCCGCCTCCCAGGATCACGACCTCGGCCGGCTGCACGCCCGGCACACCGCCCAGCAGGATGCCACTCCCGCCGTAGAAGCGCTCAAGGTACTTGGCGCCTTCCTGCACCGCCATTCTGCCGGCCACCTCGCTCATCGGCGTGAGCAGCGGCAGCTCGCTGGAGGCGAGCTGCACGGTCTCGTACGCGATCGCCACGCAGCCAGAGTCCATCACCGCACGCGTCAGCTCCTCGCTCGCTGCGAAGTGGAAGTAGGTGAAGATCACCTGGTCCTGCCGCATCATCGGCCACTCAGACGCGATGGGCTCCTTCACCTTCACGATCATGTCGGCCTTCGTCCACACGTCCTTCGCCTTGGGAGCGATGGTGGCCCCGGCGGCCTCGTAGAGCTCGTCGCCGAATCCACTTCCCTCCCCCGCCCCTCCCTCGACCAGCACGGTATGCCCGCGGGCCCGGAGAGCCTCGGCGCCGGCCGGAACGAGTGCGATCCGGTTCTCGGCGGTCTTGATCTCCTTCGGGACACCAATGATCATCGCTTCACCTCGACACGCTGTGGGTGACGCTACTCGTTCGGCCCGAGCCAGACAGTCGTCTGGCGATCGGGGTCGAAGAACTCCCCTGCAACCTCCGCAACCTCGTCCATGGTCACCGCGTTGATGTCGGCCAGCACCTGGTCGATCGTCCGGTACGGCTCCTGGTACAGCTCAATCGTCGCCAGCCGGTACATCCGGGCGGTCGGGCTCTCCAGCGAGAGGGTCACCTGTCCCTTCAGCTGTTGCTTGGCTCCCGCCAGATCGGCGGTGGACAACCCCTCCTGTGCCACCGTTCGAAACTCCTCGAGAATCGCGTCCATGGCCTGCTGAGCCGTGGAGGGATGTGTGCCCACGTACACGCCGGTCAGACCCGTCTTCCGGTAGAAGGATTGATGCGTAAACACCGAGTACGCCAGACCCAGCTCCTCGCGCACGCGCTGGAACAGCCGGCTCGACATGCCGCTCC
Organism: Gemmatimonadota bacterium; assembly: GCA_039584325.1. Taxonomy (GTDB): domain Bacteria; phylum Gemmatimonadota; class Gemmatimonadetes; order Gemmatimonadales; family GWC2-71-9; genus JAOTVV01. The sequence goes on along the minus strand of JBDGYA010000006.1, from coordinate 23,527 downwards.
CGAGCACGGTGTTCAGGAGCAGCAACGCGTCCTTGCGGCGGTCACCGTAGGGAAAGGTGTCGCTGCCCAACACAATGTGCGTCTGGGCGGAGTCACGGTCGACCCGGCGGAACGTCCGCTCGGCTGCTGGTGGCTCGGACACGTCCGGCGGCCCGGGACCGGGGGCGTAGGTGATCCACCCGCTCTTGGCGGCCAGCTTGAGCAGGAGATCGTGGTCTACGCTCCCAGTGGCCGTGATGATGACGTGGCGGGGATGATAGGCGCGCTGGTGCAGCCCTCGCAGATCCTCGGCCGTGAGCCCCCCGACCGTATCCCGGGTACCGAGGATGGAATAGCCGTAGGAGTGAGACGGCCACAGGGTGCGCGAATGGAGCTCGAACACGAGATCGTCGGGCGTGTCGTCCACCGTCGAGATCTCCTCGAGCACGACCTTGCGCTCGAGCTCGAGATCGTCCGTGCGGAGCACCGGGTGGCGGACGAGGTCGGTGAGGACGTCGAGTGCCCTCGGCAGGTCCTCATCGAGCACGCGAGCCTGGTACGCAGTGTACTCGCGCGCTGTGAAGGCATCGAGCGCCCCACCTCGACCCTCGAGCTCCAGAGCGAGGTCGCGGGCAGACCGGCGCTCGGTTCCCTTGAACACCATGTGCTCCAAAAGATGAGAGACCCCCATCTTGGGGGCCTCTTCGTGGGCAGAGGCTGCCCGAACCCAGATGCCCACGGCTACGGACCGAACGCTCGGGAGCACCTCGGAGAGCACGGTTACGCCGTTGTCCCCCTCACTCCGGTACAGCCGTTCGTCCAGCCGGACCGTCTGCATCGCGGCGCCCGTCAGGAGCCGTCCGCCGCCGGCTTATCGAGCAGGGCCTTCCGGGAGAGCCGCATCTTGCCGCGGTCGTCGATCTCGAGGAGCTTTACCCGCACTCTATCACCCTTCTGGACCACGTCCTCGGTCTTGCGTGTCCGTTCGTGCTGCAATTCGGAGATGTGGAGTAGTCCCTCGCGCCCCGGAATGATCTCGACGAACGCGCCAAATGCGGTCGTGCTCTTCACGACACCTTCGTAGACGGCTCCCACCTCGGGCTCCTGCACTATTCCCTCGATCATCTGGCGAGCACGCTCCCCCGCGTCGCCGTCGATCGACGAGATGGTAACGAGTCCCGAGTCGTCCACGTTGATCTCGGCACCCGTTTCCTCCTGAATCCCGCGGATGATCTTGCCCTTGGGTCCGATGATGTCGCCGATGCGCTCCGGATTGATCTGAATCGTGATGATCCGTGGCGCGTACTGGGAGAGTTGGCTGCGCGGCTCGCCCAGCGTCTGCTCCATGACGTCCAGAATGTGCACCCGGGCAGCCCGGGCCCGCTCGAGGGCCTCCCGGACGATATCGAGATCCAGGCCCTGGATCTTGATGTCCATCTGAATCGCCGTGATCCCGGCGCGCGTCCCGGCGACCTTGAAGTCCATGTCGCCAAGATGGTCCTCCGTCCCGAGGATGTCGGTGAGGACGGCCACTCGCTCGCCCTCCTTGATCAAGCCCATGGCCACACCGGCGCACGCCGCCTTCATCGGGACGCCGGCATCCATCAGCGCGAGCGAGCCGCCGCACACCGTTGCCATCGACGATGAGCCGTTGGACTCGAGAATATCGGACACGATCCGGATCGTGTACGGGAACTCGTCGTACGGGGGTAGCAGGGCTTGCAGCGCCCGCTCCGCCAGGTTCCCGTGCCCGATCTCCCGCCGAGAGACACCGCGCACCGGCCGCACTTCGCCCACCGAGAACGACGGGAAGTTGTAATGGAGCATGAAGCTCTTCGTCGTCTCTTGCGCGACGTCGATGTTGTCGATCCGCTGCTCGTCGGAGACCGTCCCGAGCGTCGTGCTCACCAGAGCCTGGGTCTGCCCGCGGGTGAACAGCGCGGACCCATGCGCCCGCGGCAGTAACCCCACCTCACTGTTGATCGCCCGCACCGTATCCAGATCGCGGCCGTCCACGCGCTCGCCGTGCTCCAGCACCTGGCTGCGCATCGTCGCCGACTCGGTCGCCTCCAGGATGCGTCGGATGTCGTCGGCGGTGTCGGGATACTCCTCACTCAATTCGTCCAGGATGTCGGAGCGCACCGAGGCCAGCGCCTGAATCCGCTCGGTCTTCTCCTCCAGATTCAGGGCCTCGCGCACGCGCGCACCCGCCGATGCCTCCACCTGCTGCACCAGTTCAGGCGCCGGCTCCTTGCGCGTCCATTCGATCTTCGGGTTGCCGACGGCCGCGATGATCTCGGCCTGCATGTCAATCACCTCGGCGATTCCTCGGTGCGCGAACGCGAGGGCGTCGGCAATCTCCTCTTCGCTGAGCTCGAGGGACCCACCCTCCACCATGCTGATGGAGTCGCGGAGTCCGGACACCACAAGATCGATGTCGCTCGCTTCGAGATCGGAGAAGGTCGGGTTCAGCACCCACTGGCCGTCCACCCGTCCCACCCGCACGCCCGCAACCGGGCCCTGCCAGGGCACGCGTGAAATGGCCAGCGCGAGGGACGCCGCCGTCAGCCCCAGCACGTCCGCGTCGTTCTCCTGATCGGCCGAGAGGACATACACGAACACCTGGACCTCGTTCTGGAAGCCCTTGGGAAACAACGGGCGAATCGACCGGTCGATCAGTCGCCCGGCCAGGATCTCCTCTTCGCCGGGCCGGCCCTCACGCTTGAAGAAGCCGCCAGGGATCTTCCCGGCGGCATAGCTCTTCTCGCGGTATTCGACTGTTAGGGGAAAGAAGGGAAGTGAGGATTCGCGGTCGGAGACCGTCACCGCTGCCAACACCATCGTCTCGCCGAACTGCACGATCGCACTGCCGGCGCATTGCTTGGCCAGTCGGCCGGTTTCCAGGGAAAACCTACGACCAGCCAAGATCTTTTCAACGTGCTGCACTGTTCTCGTCCTTGTTGAGCACACGACACAATGCAGGGGTGCCCGACGTGCTCAGCTCGGACACCCCCAACCCACGCGCCGAGGACCTAGTGACGGAGACCGAGCTCCTCGATGAGCTTCCGGTATCCTTCGAGATCGGTACGCTTGAGATAGTCGAGGAGGCGGCGCCGCTTACTCACGAGCATGAGGAGCCCACGGCGCCCGTGGTGATCCTTCTTGTGGGTACGGAAGTGGTCGGTGAGATAGTTGATGCGTTCCGTCAACAGCGCTATCTGGACCCGGGTCGATCCCGTGTCCATCTCGTGCGCCCCGAACTTCCGTGTAACCACTTGCTTGTCGATGCTCATGAACCGTGTATCCTCGTCAAACGCGCGGGCTTCACTAGCCTGTGGATTTCGAATTGATAATAGACATTAAGTTTAGCTGACACATTCACTTGTGTAAACCCTGAGGCCCATGTACGACGCCCGGACCCTGATTGGCCAGCGCATAGGAGCCTTCAGCGTAGAGCACCTCCTGGGACAGGGGGGATTCGCGGCCGTGTTCGCCGCCCGACCCGACCCCGGAGGGCCCTCGGTGGCCCTCAAGGTGCTGAGTCCACCCTACGCAGACAACGGCCCCTTCGAGGAACGTTTTCGCCGGGAGGCCAAGGTCGCCGCCCACCTGACCCACCGGTCCATCGTGCGCATTCTCGACGTGGGCCGCGATGGCGGCCACAGCTACTTCACGATGCCGCTGTATCCGGGTTCGGTCGCTTCCCTCATCGAGGCCAAGCGCACGATCGACGAGCAGACGGCGGCTCGCATCGGCCGAGATGTCGCGCTGGGCCTCGCCTTCGCCCACGAGCGGGGCCTGGTCCACCGGGACATCAAGCCCGCGAACATCCTCATCGATGATGATGGCACGGCGGTGATCGCCGACTTCGGCATCGCACGGGCCGTGTCCAGCTACGTTATGGACACAGGAGCCCAGCTGACGATCGGAACGCCGCAGTATGTCTCGCCTGAACAGGCCCAGGGTCACTCGCTCGACGGACGCAGCGACTTGTATGCGCTCGGCGTCACGCTGTACCGTGCGACCACCGGCCACCCACCCTTCCGGTCCACGGACTGGTTCGAGCTGGCCCGGATGCACGTCGAGGAGGTTCCCGAGCCCCCCCGACGGCACCGCCCCGACCTCTCGGGACGATTCGATCGCATAGTCCTGCGCTGCCTGGCGAAGCACCCGGACCATCGCCACGCGACAGCCACGCTTCTCGCCGCCGAACTGGATGCCCTGGTGTAGTGTCACAGGCGAGGGTGGACGTCTCCTACCCGCCGATCAGGCGCAGGATATCGTTGGTGAAGACCAGCACCATCAGGCCCAGGAGCAGGAACAGCCCCGCCTGAATGAGGCGCATCCGCGCCGCCACCGACAGCGGGCGCCCACGCACGCCCTCGATCAGGAGGAACACCAGGTGTCCCCCGTCCAGCACGGGGATAGGCAGGATGTTCAGGATCGCCAGGTTCACGGACAGCAGTGCCATGAAGTCGAACAGCGGAGCGAGCCCAACGCGAGCCAACTGACCGGACAGTTGACCGATGAAGATCGGTCCGCCGATCTCCCGCGCCGAGACCTCTCGCAGGACAAGGCCCTTGAGGGTCACGTACACGAGCTCGACCGCTCCCCATGTCCGCCGGGCGCCCTCGACGATCGAGCCCACCAGGCCGTACCGAATATGCAGCGGCTCGTAGTGCGGATTGACACCGATACGACCGACCTCGATCTCCTCGCCAGTGGCGGGAAGCTCGAGTGTGTCCGCTTCCGGTGTAATGGACTTCGTGAAGACCGAGTCGCCGCGCTGCACGGTGATCGAGAGCGGTACGCCGGGGTTTGCGTCGACCACACGGTAGAGGTCGTAGAAGGCGCGAACCGTGTCCCCCTCCGCCACAACGAACCGGTCGCCGAGCTGGAGCCCCGCATCAGCGGCCGGACGTCCGAGAACCATGGGGCCGGCAACCGGGCCCCAGCCCGGCCGCAGCGAGAACAGCACCTGCTGGCGGGCGGCGATGTCGGTCCCCTTGATCGGGATCAGAACCGGCTCGACGTCGCCGGCGAAGTCGAGGCGCACGCGACCGGATGTGGGGTCCAGAATGCCCTGCCGGATCGCATCCCACGAGGGCACCGTGTCGCCGTTGATCCGGACGATCTGCGCACCGCGGGGGATGTCCGCCAGATGCTGCGCCTCCGCGGGAAGCCAGCGCTGCTCCACGTGCATGACCGTTGTCGTGGGGTCCTCGGTCCGACCGTACAGGCCGACCAGTAAGGAGTAGGTCAGCCAGGCGAAGAGCAGGTTCATGATCACGCCCGCGGAGATGACGACGACGCGGGCAAACAAGGGCTTGTTCTCGAACAGCTCCTCGGGGGGGTATTCTTCCGGCGTCTCACCGCCCTCGAGGGCCCCCATCGCCTCCTGCTCCTCGCGACTCGCCATTTTGACGTAGCCGCCGAGCGGAAACCACGACACAACGTATTCGGTGCCGCCCCGGGTGAATCGCAGTGGCGTCGGTGGTCCAAACCCGATGGAGAACCGGGGCACACCGATCCCAGCCCACTTGGCCGCGAGAAAGTGCCCCAACTCATGGACGAAGATCAGAACACCTAGAACGAACACGAACGCGGCTAGCGTGACGAGCACTGCACCTCTCCTTGCTCACGGGCCCAGCGGTCAGCAGCCAGGACGGTATCCACGTCCGTCGTCGGCACGATCTCATGCGCCCCGAGCACCGCTTCGATGATCTCTCCGATGGCCGCAAAGGGGATCCGCTCGGCGAGAAACGCCCCCACGACCACCTCATTCACGGCGTTGTAGACGGCCGGAGCCGTTCCTCCCGCCTCACCCGCGGCACGGCCGAGTCGAAAGGCCGGGAAATCGTCGACCCGGACTGGCTCAAACGTCAGCGGGCCGGCGGCCACTGGATCAAACGCGGGTATCTCGGCATCCGAGAGCCGTCCGGGGTGGGTCAACGCGTACAGAATGGGCAACTCCATGGTCGGAAAGCCCACCTGCCCCAGGACGGATCGATCCCGAAACTCTACGAAGGCGTGCACGATCGACTGCGGGTGCACCACCACGTCGATGCAGTCGTACCCCAAGCCGAAGAGATAGTGCGCCTCGATGACCTCCAGCGCCTTGTTGGCCAGGGTCGCGCTATCGACGGTGATCTTCCTGCCCATGTCCCACGTCGGGTGGAGCAGCGCATCGGCCACCGTGGCTTCCCGCAGCCGCTCGCTTGGCCACTCCCGGAAGGGCCCACCGGATGCGGTGAGGATCAACCGCGCGACGTCCGCCATCCGTCGGTCGGTGAGACACTGCAGGACTGCGGAGTGCTCGGAATCGACAGGGACGATCTCGCCGCCCCCCTCGCGCGCCGCCGCCAGCACAAGCTCGCCAGCCATGACGAGCGACTCCTTGTTGGCGAGCGCTACCCGCTTGCCCGCTCGGAGCGCCGCCAGCGTCGCCCGGAGCCCGGCTGCCCCCACCACGGCGTTGATGACGATCGATGCGTCGGGATGGGTCGCTGCCGCCACGAGGCACTCCGGACCGGCGGTCGCATCCGGATCAGTTGGGTCGAGCCCGTCGCCGACCAGGCACACGTAGCTCGCCCCGGTCGACTCGGCCTGCTCGTGGAGGAGGTCGCGTGACCCGAAGGCCGTGAGCGCCACCGTGTGGAACCGCTGACGATGCCGATCGAGCACGCGGATCGCGCTCTGCCCGATCGACCCGGTGGACCCCAGAATCGCCACGCCCTGCGTCACAGCACCCCCGCCACCATGAGGAACGCCGCCGCTACCGGCAGCACCCAGTACAGCGAGTCGAGCCGGTCGAGCACGCCACCGTGCCCCGGGAAGAACGTGCCCGAGTCCTTGATGCCGGCCTCGCGCTTGAAGACTGACTCCGACACGTCTCCGACTTGTCCCACCGTGGATGCGATGCTTCCGAACAGCACCAGCTGCCACACGGAGAGGTCAATCCCCACTCTATCGAGCACGAGCGCCCCATACAGGGGCGCCGCGACCATCCCTCCGATCACACCACCGATCGCGCCAGACCACGTCTTCTTGGGACTGAGGGTCGGCGCCAGCTTAGGCCCGCCTACGCGCGACCCCACCTCCATGGCCAGCGAGTCGCACGCCCACACGGTGGCCAGGGGCAGGAAGACGAGCGCGACTCCGGCCATGCGCGATGGAAGATCCGGCGCATGACGGATCGGCAGGAGGAAGGCGGGAAGCGCACCTGCGTAGACGACACCGAGCACCGTGACCGCTATGGACCCGAGTGGGCGCTGGTCCGGGCGCCGAGTGAGGGCCGTGATCGATACCGCCACGATGAGCCAGCCAGCGGCCCCGAAAACCACCCACTCAGGCCCAACGCCCCCCCCAGCAGGGAACACGACGAAGGCCGCCACCGGGCACAGGGCGGCAGCCAGCGCACCGGGAACCGTGAGCGGGCGCAGACCGCCAAGCCCTCCCATCCGGTAGAGCTCCACGGCTCCGACGCTGCAGAGCACGGCCAGCATCGCGACAAGGAGCCACCCCCCGGCATACACGACGCTCGCCGCCACCGGGATGCCGATGGCGGCGACGATCACACGAACGGTCTTGTTACTTGCCATACGAGCGGAGGGCAGGACGGGCGTACCCGCCTCAGACTTCCATGATCTCCTCTTCCTTGGCTTTGACGATCGCCTCGATCTGGCCGATGGCCTCGTCATGGAGCTTCTGAACGTCGTTCTCTCTGCGGTGCTTCTCGTCGTCGGAGACGTGTTCGACCTGCTTGATCTCCTGACGAGCCTCTTCCCGAGCGTGTCGAATGGCGATTCGGCCTTCCTCAGCGAGCTTGTGCACGATCCTCACGAGCTCCTTGCGGCGCTCCTCGGTCAGTGCGGGCAGCGGGATCCGGATGATCGTGCCATCGTTGGACGGGTTCAGTCCGAGGTCCGCGGTTTGGATACCCTTCTCGATGGCCCCGATCAGCGACCTGTCCCACGGTTGGACGGTGAGGAGTCGTGGCTCCGGCGCCGCGACCGTGCCGACCTGGTTGACCGGCATCTGCTGCCCGTAGGCCTCGACCTGCACCGTGTCGAGCAGGCTCGTAGTCGCCCGGCTGCTCCGAAGAGACGCCAGCTCGCGTTTGGTGTTGTCCACGGCCTTCTGCATCAGGCTCTTGGCGGTCTTCTGGATCTCCGGCAGTGTACTCATCGCACGATTGTCCCCACGCGCTCGCCCTCGAGCACTCGGGCGATCGCTCCCTGGTTGTTGACGTTCATGACGACGATCGGAAGCTCATTCTCCTGGCAGAGGCCAAAGGCGTTGGCGTCCATGACCTCGAGCCGCTGCACGAGTGCCTCGTGATACGACAGCTCCGGCAGAAACTTCGCGTCGGGCTCCCGCTTGGGGTCGGCCGTGTAGACACCGTCCACGCTGGTGGCCTTGATCAGCACCTCCGCCTCGATCTCCAGCGCACGGAGCACGGCGGCCGTGTCGGTCGAGAAGTAGGGATTCCCCGTCCCGCCCGCAAAAATGACGACCCGGTTCTTCTCCAGGTGGCGCTGGGCCCTGCGGCGGATGTACGGCTCCGCGAGCTCCTCCATGCGGATCGCCGTCATCACTCGGGTTTCGACGTCCTTCCGCTCGAGAATGTCCTGCACCGCGAGCGCGTTGATGACGGTCGCGAGCATTCCCATGTAGTCCGCCGAGACCCGATCCATGCCCTGCTTGCTGGCGACGGTTCCGCGCATGATGTTGCCACCACCGATCACGAGGCCGAGAGAGACGCCCATGCGCGCCACGTCCCGAATCTCGTCCGTGAGGTGGTCCACCACACCGAAGTCGATGCCGAAGGGTGCCCCCCCAGCGAGCGCTTCGCCGGACAGCTTGAGTAGCGCCCGCCGATACGCGAGCTGGGCCATCTCAGGCGCCCAGCTCGTACCGCACGAACCGCCGCACGACGACGTTCTCGCCGACCTTGCCGGACACCTCGTTGACGACGTCCTGGATGGTCTTCGCGTCGTCCTTCACGAACGCCTGCTGCATCAGCACGTGCTCCTCGAAGTACTTGCGGAGCTTTCCCTCGACGATCTTCGCTCGAACCTGCTCCGGCTTACCCGACTCCGCAACCTGCGCTTCGAAGATGGCCTGCTCGCGGCCGACCGCGTCGGCCGGCATGTCGTCCGCCGTGACCGCCATCGGCTTGGCCGATGCGATGTGTAGGGCGAGGTCCTTTGCCAGACCCTGAAAGTCCTCGGTCCGTGCAACGAAATCCGTCTCGCAGTTCACCTCAACGAGCACGCCAACCTTACCGTTGAAGTGGACGTAGCTGCCGATCACACCTTCCTGAGCCGATCGCCCCGCCCGCAATTCCGCCTTGGCTATGCCTTTCTGGCGCAGGAAGTCGACGGCCTTGTCAATGTCCCCTCCCGTCTCCTGTAGGGCCTTCTTGCAGTCCATCATGCCGGCTCCGGTGCGCGCCCGGAGCTCACCCACGTCCTTCGCCGAAATCGTCGTTGCCATCGTTTCGTTCCCTGTCCTGCCACGCAGCTCCGCGCGCGACGCACGTATCGAGTCTCCATGTGACAACCGCCGCCTCGCGCCTTGATCGGCCCGAACGGCGGCGGTCTACGGTTCGCTGGATCGGGGCGGTCTCCCGGTCAGCTCTGCTCCTGCTCCGACGCCGTCTCGGTGTTGGCCGTCCCGCCGGCCTCCGCTGCCTCGCCTCCAGTGTCCTCGAGGACCTGCGGGGCGGGCTTGGTCGGTGTCTGTGGCTCGGGGCTGTCGGGCCTGAGTCGCGCGGCGATGGCCTCGGGCTTGGGCCGGCGCTTGCGGCGCGGCCGGCGGCGCCGCTGATCTTCCTCGTCGGCCTCGGTCGACTCCGGGGCGTACGAGGAGTAGGCCTCCGAGTCGCTTGCCGCCTCGCGGACCGGCACCTGACTGCGTGCCTCCGCGATCACATCGACGAGAGCCGCCGTGATGAGCTGCACCGAGCGGATGGCGTCGTCGTTGCCGGGGATCGGGACCGTGATGAGGTCGGGATCGGCGTTGGTGTCCACGATCGCTACCACTGGGATCCCCAGCTTGTTCGCCTCCGCGATCGCAATCCGCTCCTTCTTCGCGTCGACGATGAACACGGCTCCCGGGAGCCGCGACATGTTCTTGATGCCCTCGAGGTTCCGGTTGAGCTTCTGGCGCTCGCGCTCGAACTGGAGCCGCTCCTTCTTCGTGAAGAAGTCGAAGGCACCCTCATCCTGCCCCTGCTCCAGCTCCTTCAGCCTCCGGATCTGCTGCTTGATCGTCTGGAAGTTGGTCAGGGTCCCACCGAGCCACCGCTCCGTCACCCAGTGGGCACCGGAGCGCTCCGCTTCGGTCATCACGATCTGATTGAGTTGCCTCTTGGTGCAGACGAACAGGACGCTCTCGCCCTGCGTGATCACCTCGCTGAGCAGCTCCTGCGCCTTCCGGAGCTGAGTGAGGGTCTTCTGCAGGTCGATGAGGTAGATCCCAGAGCGCTCCGCAAAGATGAAGCGGCGCATCTTGGGATTCCATCGGCGGGTCTGATGCCCGAAGTGCACTCCGGCTTCGAGCAGTTCCTGCAACTGCGGCTGCGTCAGCATGTCTCCCGTTCCTCGGGTTGTTCGTCCATCGCCGTCACGCTCCGGCCAGATCCGCGGTGCGGACACCCAGGACGGAATCGGGCGATGTGAATCGTTGGCTGCCTGTCGAACCTGCTCATGCAGCGCACACCAACGTGCGCCGTGGGTCCGTCACTACCGCTTCGAGAACTGGAACCGCTTCCGCGCACCAGGCTGCCCTGGCTTCTTCCGCTCGACCGCCCGGGCATCTCGCGTCAGCAGCCCGTGCTCACGGAGCTTGCGTCGGTGCGTCTCGTCGGCCTCCACGAGCGCGCGGGCGATGCCGAGGCGCAGCGCGCCGGCCTGCCCCGTCGAGCCCCCGCCGCTCACGCGGGCCTTTACGTCGAAGGCGCCAAGCGTGTCGGTAACCACGAACGACTGCTGAATGTGCTGGATCAGTGAGCGGCGCGGGAAGTAATCACCGAGTGTTCGCCCATTGACCAGCCACTTGCCGGATCCTGGCGTGAGGTAGACTCGCGCCACCGACGTCTTGCGACGCCCGATGGCGTGCCAGCGAAGCTCCGGTTCGGCCTGTACTGACTGCGTCATGGTGCGCTACTTCCTCACATCGATCAGTGTCGGGTTCTGGCCTTGATGGGGATGCTCCGGACCGGCGTAAACCTTGAGCTTCTTCCGCAGCACCTGGCGTCCGAGCGTGCCCTTGGGCAGCATGCCGAACACCGCCTGCTCGATCACGCGCTCGGGGTGCTTCTCCAGCATGTCCGACGCCGACGTGAACTTCTCGTGACCCATGTAGCCGGTGTGGCGGAAGTAGTGCTTCTGCTGTGCCTTGTTCCCGGTCAGGCGGACCTTCTCGGCGTTGACCACGACCACGTAGTCCCCACCATCCAGGTGAGGCACGAAGGTCGGCTTGTGCTTTCCGCGAATGAGCTGGGCCACCTTGCTGGCGAGGCGGCCGAGGGCCACGCCGTCGGCATCCACCAGATGCCAAGCGTGGTCCAGCTCAGCTGCGGTTGGCATGTACGTCTTCATCATCGTATCGCCGAGTTCCTAAACCCCTGTGTTTTCGCGAATTTAGACAGACATTAATGCTAGCGCCGTCCAATCGGGCGGTCAAGGCACACCCTCGATTTCCACCAGCACCGCCCCCTTCTCCACCGCCTGACCGGCTTTCACGTGGACGACCGTGACCACCCCTTCAGCCGGCGACTTGATCTCGTTCTCCATCTTCATGGCCTCGAGGACGACGACCCCCGTTCCGGCATCGACCTCCTGGCCAACGTCGACCTCCACGCGCAGGACCAGCCCGGGCATCGGCGCCTTCACCACACCGCCGCTGGGGCCCCCGCCCCCCTGCCCCGTCAGCGCACGTACCTGGCGCGAGCGCTCGTCCTCGACGGTGACCGGCCAATTGTCACCCCCGACCTGCACCATCCACCCCTCGTCATTCTTCAGCAACGCGAGCGTCTGCGCGCGGCTGTCCAGACTCAGGTGCCGCAGGGGCGTGCGCGGAACCGTGGTGAGGTGCGCCCTGAGGGGCTCTCCATCCACTCGCACCCTGTCACCGCTGACCTCGACCTCGAGCGTTCGCTCACCGATCGTAACCGTGTACTTCACGCGGCCTCCAGCACGGCCAGGGTTTCGACGTGCGCCGTCTGCGGAAACAGGTCAAAGGCGACGACACCACTGAGACGCAGATGCGGCAGGCGCGTGAGGTCACGGGCGAGGGTCGCGGGATCGCACGACACGTAAGCGATCCGCGTGCACCGACCGGCTTGAACCAGTGCATCGAGGCGCGCGGTCACCGCCGGCGCGAGCCCACCTCGGGGCGGGTTGGCCACCACGGCCGCGGCATCGGGCAGGTCCCCGATCACGTCCTCGACCCTGTCCTGTCTCCACGACACCGCGCCCCGCATGTCGGTCGCCGCCGTATGCGCCGAACCCCACTCCACCGTACGGGAATCCGCCTCGACCGCCCACACATTCGCACCCGACCGCGCCAATATGCGGGCCGCGTCGCCGGTACCGGCGTAGAGGTCCCACACGACTTGCCCGTCGACGTTACCGAGCGCCACGAGTGCATCGTGCCGGATACGGTCGCCGAACGCGGGATGGACTTGCTCGAATGCGAGTACCGCGAAGGAGCCGGCGGGGCCCGCGACGACGCGCGGCGCGCCCCCAGCAGGATGCCACCAATAGGCCACGTCGGGCTCCTCGACAACGGCGGCTAACGGGGCGGCATCCCAGGCTCGCGCATCGGCGGTCTCGACGAGGACATGGCGGCCGCCGTCCCGATCCTCCCGCAGGGCGACACGCACTCGGGCCTGCGGCAGCAGGGTTCGATGAGCCGAGACGGTGCGCCAGAGGGCCGTAAGGCAATGCCGCGCGATGTGGCAGTCCTCGAGGTCAAACACCCGCCCGGGAGCACCCAGCGGACGGTACCCGATCCGCCCTCCGGCCACCGCGAGGCTCACGCGCGCCCGGTAGCGCCACGGCTCGGGAGCCGGGACGAGCTCCGGGTCGGCGTCGAGCCGTACCCGTCCGATGCGGCGCAGGGCGTCTCCCACGATCTTCCGCTTGGCCGCCGTTTGAGCGTCGAGGGAGAGATGCTGCAACTGACAACTCCCGCACGCATCGTGGACATAGTGCGGACAGAGCGGATCGGTCCGCCCGGGTCCTGGCTCGATCAGTGAGGTCAGACGAGCTCTGGAAAACCGCCGGCGGTCCTCCACGATCGCGACCTCCGCCAGGTCCCCGCAGGCGGCCCGAGGGACGAAGACGGTCTTCCCATCCTCCATCGTTCCGACCCCGTCCCCACCCGCAGCGATTCCCCGGATCCGTACTCTCGTCATCGCAGGCCCGCGTTGCGCGCCGCGCGCAGCCAAGGGGACTCCGCCGCTCCCGTGCCCGTCGACGGGAGCGCAACGCGCGCGCTGCGCGCCTCATCCTCCGCCAGAACCGCCGCTACGGCAATCTCCACGGCCTCCGCGTCCGACAGGGTCCGGGTGAGGAGATCGCTCCCGACCCGGTCCAGGTAGCCAATGTCGTACGCTCCGGCGCAGAAGGTAGGCTCGCGCATGACCCGCGCGTGGAATGGCTGGCTCGTGGGGAATCCGACCACGACCAGCTCCCCCAGTGCTCGCCGCATCCGGTGGATCGCTCGGTCGCGCGTCTCCCCCCAAACGATCAGCTTCCCCAGGAGGGAGTCGTAGAACAGGCTCACCTCGCTGCCCGTCTCGATGCCACCGTCCCACCGCACACCGGGTCCCGTCGGAACCTGGAAGTACTCGACGCGTCCTGTGGCAGGAAGGAACTGCGCGTAGGGATCCTCAGCCGTGATGCGGCACTCGACCGCATGGCCGTGGGGCTCCGAAACATCCGAGCGCACCCCGAGCGGCTCCCCGGCCGCGATCCGAAGCTGCTCGCGCACGATGTCCACGCCGTACACCAACTCCGTGATGGGGTGCTCGACCTGGAGCCGCGTGTTCATCTCGAGAAAGTAGAACTCCCCGGATGGGTCGAGGAGGAACTCCACCGTTCCGGCACTGACGTACCCGACGGACTCCGCCGCGCGCACCGCGGCTTCGCCCATCCGGTGCCGCAGGGCCCGGTCGACCACCGGTGAAGGCGTCTCCTCGATGAGCTTCTGGTGCCGTCGCTGCACGGAGCACTCGCGCTCGCCGAGGTGGATCACGCGCCCGTGCGTGTCCGCCAGCACCTGAATCTCCACATGCCGGGGGCGCTCCACGAAGCGCTCCAGATACACGGCTCCGTCTCCGAACGCCGCCGCTGCCTCGGAGGACGCGTGCGCGAATCCCTTGCGTGCCTCCTCCGCGTCGCGGGCCACACGCATGCCCTTGCCACCCCCACCCGCGGCCGCCTTCAAGAGCACGGGGAATCCGATCGCCTCTGCCTCCGTCACCGCCTGGTCGGCGTCCCGCAAGGCCTCGGTGGTGCCGGGGACGATCGGCACCCCGGCCTCCGCCATCCGCCGCCGGGCCTCGGTCTTCTCACCCATCAGCCGAATGGCGGACGCTGGCGGCCCGACAAAGACCAGCCCGGCGTCGGTCACCGCCTCCGCGAAGTGCGCCCGCTCGGCCAGGAAGCCATATCCGGGATGCACGGCCTCCGCATCCGTCTCGTGGGCAGCGTTGATGATGCGCTCGACGTTGAGGTAGGAGTCCTTTGCCGGCGGGGGACCGATCTCTACCGCGGCATCGGCCGCCTTGACGTGGGGCGCGACGCGATCCGCCTCCGAATACACCGCAACCGCCTCGAGACCTTCCTCGTGGCATCCGCGGATGATGCGCAGCGCAATCTCACCGCGGTTGGCGACGAGGACTCGATTCACGTCCACCTCGGCGGAACGGCGGAACGGCGGAACGGCGGTCGGGGGATCAATCGAACCGGCGGGCAGGCGAACGGATTAGCAGCAGGCGGACGGGAGCGCAGACACGCACGACGACCCAACGATCCGTCGATCAGTCGATCAAAGCGGAATGTTCCCATGTTTCTTCGGCGGATTCGTGTCCCGCTTGGTGAGCAGCGACTGAAGGGTCGAGATCAGGCGCGGCCGCGTCTCGCGCGGATCGATCACGTCGTCCAAGAAGCCACGGGCCGCGGCGAGGTACGGGTTCGCGAACATCCGGCGGTACTCGGTGACGTGCTCATCGAGCCGGGCGTCGGGATCGTCCGCCTCCGCAATGTCACGCCGAAACAGGATTTCTGCCGCGCCCTTCGGTCCCATGACCGCGATCTCCGCCGTCGGCCACGCGACGTTGTAGTCACCTCTGATGTGCTTGGAGTTCATCACGTCGTAGGCCCCACCATAGGCCTTCCGCGTGATCACCGTCATCTTGGGCACGGTCGCCTCGGCGTAGGCGTAGAGCAGCTTTGCGCCGTTCTTGATGATTCCACCGTGCTCCTGGTCGACGCCCGGGAGAAAGCCTGGCACGTCCTCAAACGTGAGGAGCGGGATGTTGAAGGCGTCGCAGAAGCGGATGAACCGCGCCCCCTTGCTCGATGCCTTGATGTCCAACACCCCCGCAAGCACGGCCGGCTGATTGGCGATCACCCCAATGGGGTGGCCGCCCAGCCTGGCGAAACCCACGATGATGTTGGTGGCGTAGTCGCGGTGCACTTCGAGCAGATCGCCGTCATCCACGACTCGCCGGATCACGTCGTGCATGTCGTACGGCTTGTTTGGATTGTCGGGCACCGCAGTGAGCAACTCCTCGTCCCGTCGGTCCGCGGGATCGGTGGACGGCCGCACCGGCGGACTGTCGAGATTGTTCCCGGGGATGAACCCGAAGAGCCGTCGGACCTCGGCGAGGCTCTGCAGCTCGGAGTCGTGAGCGAAGTGTGCCACCCCGGACACCGAGGCGTGCACGTCGGCCCCGCCGAGCTGCTCGGGCGTCACGTCCTCGTGGGTCACCGTCTTCACGACGTTGGGTCCGGTCACGAACATGTAGGAGATCCCGCGGACCATGAACACGAAATCGGTGATCGCGGGGCTGTAGACGGCTCCGCCCGCGCAGGGGCCCAAGATCGCACTGATCTGTGGGACGACGCCCGATGTGAGCGTGTTGCGCAGAAAGATATCCGCGTAGCCGCCAAGCGAGACGACGCCCTCCTGAATCCGCGCCCCGCCGGAATCGTTGAGGCCGATCACGGGTGCCCCGTTGCGCACCGCCAGGTCCATGATCTTGCAGATCTTCTCTGCGTGCGCTTCGGCGAGCGACCCGCCGAAGACGGTGAAGTCCTGCGAGAAGACGTACACCGGCCGCCCGTCGATCCGTCCGTACCCCGTCACCACACCATCACCCAAAATGCGTTTCTCGGCGAGCCCGAAATCGGACGACCGATGGGTGACGAAGCGATCGAGCTCCACGAACGATCCGGGGTCTACGAGCAGATCGATGCGCTCGCGAGCGGTCAGCTTGCCCTTGTCGTGCTGCTGCTGGATTCGGTCCTCACCGCCGCCGACCTCGGACTCGGCCCGCAGGCGGTGCAGCTGATCGAGCTTCTCTTGTAGCGTCACGGCGAGAGAGGGTGAGGGATGGACACGAAAGGCGGCCGCCCCCACGCGGGAGGGCGGCCGCCTCCTGAAACAGGGCTATTCCTTGGTCTGCTCGTCCTCAGACTCCTCATCGGATTCCGCCACTGGTGCTTCGTCCGAGCCCGCCTCGGCCATCGCTTCGATGTCGGCCTCGACCTTCGCTGCTGCCTCTGCCTCAGCACCGGGTTCTTCCGGGGCCTCGGCCTGGGGCAGCTCCTCGGCGGACTCCTCCGCATCACCCGTCGTCGCCTCGTCGGCGGCCAGTTCCACCACCTCCTCCTCCGGCGGCATCTCGAGAAAGTCGGTGGCGGCCAGGATGATCCGGTGATGGATGGGGTCGACCTCGAGGACCTTGAGCGCGACGCTCTGATTGACCTTGGTCTCGGACTCGGCGTCCTTGCCCTCGGCAAGCGGCAACTGTGACTGGGGTACGAACCCCTCTAGGTCACCACCAAGATCGACCACAATGCCGTTGTCCTGATAGCGCGTGATCTTCCCTTCCTGCTCCATTCCAACCGGGTGGGTCTCGGCGATCTTGAGCCAGGGATCCTCCTGAAGCTGCTTGAGCCCGAGCGAAATGCGCTTGTTCTCGGGATCGATATTGAGGATCATGACCTCGACGGTCTCGCCCTTCTTGACGATCTCCGACGGGTGCTGCACCCGCTTGGTCCACGACATGTCGGAGATGTGGATCAGGCCGTCGATGCCAGGCTCGATCTCGACGAAGGCGCCAAAGGACGTCAGGTTTCGGACCTTGCCGCTGATGCGCGTTCCCACGGGGTACTTCATGGGCAGCATCATCCACGGATCCTGCTCGGTCTGCTTCATGCCGAGCGAGATCTTCTCCTCCGCCGGATCGACCTTGAGGACGACCGCCTCGATTGTCTCGCCAATCGACACAATCTTGGAGGGGTGCCGCACACTCCGCGTCCAGCTCATCTCACTGATGTGCACCAGCCCCTCGATGCCGGGCTCCAGCTCGACGAACGCCCCATAGTTCGTGATGCTCACCACCTTGCCCTGCACACGGGCCCCGACGGGATACTTCTCGGCCACGTTCTCCCACGGATAGGCGTTCAGCTGCTTGAGGCCGAGTGAGATCCGCTCCCGGTCCCAGTCGATGTCCAGGACCTTGACCTCGATCTCCTGACCCAGGTCCACCATCTCAGAGGGGTGGGATACCCGCCCCCAGCTCATGTCGGTGATGTGCAGCAGGCCGTCGACACCGCCGAGATCGATGAACGCACCGAAATCGGTGACGTTCTTGACGATACCCTTCCGCACCTGGTCGACCTGCAACTCCTTCATGAGGTGCTCGCGCTTCTCCGCGCGCTCGGCCTCGAGAATCACGCGCCGCGACACCACGATGTTTCGGCGGCGCTTGTTCAGCTTGATGATCTTGAACTCGTACTTGTTGCCGAGCAGCTCATCGATGTTCGGCACGCGGCGCAACGCGATCTGGCTGCCCGGAAGGAAGGCATCGACACCCATCAAGTCGACCACCACGCCTCCCTTGATCTTCTTCTGCAGCATGCCCTCGACCGGCTCGTCGTTCTCGTACGCCTGGCGGATCTTCTCCCAGACCCGCATGAAGTCGGCTTTCTTCTTGGACAGGACGATCGAGCCCTCTTCGTCCTCCAGCCGCTCGAGGAGCACCTCGACCTCGTCGCCGGGCGTGATCGCCTGGGGATCCTTGAACTCCTCGATGGGCACAGCCCCTTCGGACTTGAACCCGACGTCGAGGATGACGTGGCTCTCGGTCACCCGCAGGACCTTCGACTTGACGATCTCGCCTTCCTGGATGCTCTGCAGCGTGCCTTCGTACAGCTGCAGCATCTCCTGGTACTGCTCGTCGGAGTACTCCTCGTCGTAGAGGTCCCGTCGTACCGGAAACAGATCGGAGTCGGTGGGCGCCGGCGCGGCCGAGGTTGTGGAGGGCGGAGCCGGATGTTCGGTTGAGGGTTCAGTCATGTCCAACGGTGTCAGCAGTTGAGGGTACGCGATCGTCGTTCGCCCCAGCGGCGAACGCCGTTCCCACGCCGGGAACGCGAAGCCTCGAAGCTTAGATTCACCAACAGGCTATGTCAAGCTACGAGAACAAGTTCCGAGCGAGCACTACGATCCGTTCCACCTGCTCCTCGAAATCAAGCCCGGACGTGTCGAGTTGGATGGCGTCGTCCGCAGGCCTCAGAGGTGCGACCGTCCGGGAGGAGTCCTTCTCGTCCCGTACCGCCAACGTGCTGACCTCAGCGCGCACGCTGGCAGCGTCGGCCGGCTTCCCGTCCTGCCGCAGCCGGCGGCGGGCCCGCTCTTCGGGCGACGCTGTAAGGTAGATCTTCAGTGTCGCGTCCGGAAAGACGACCGTTCCGATGTCCCGTCCGTCGAGCACCGCTCCACGCGGATGCCGTGAGACCGCCGCGCGCACCTCCGAATTCACCCACGCACGGACTTCAGGGATAGCCGAAACCTCTGACACATCGGCAGTGACGCGATCCGACCGAATCTCGCGCGACACGTCCGCTCCCGCAATTTCCGGCCGGAATCCCGTGTTGGTCAGATCCAGGCGAATCGGCAGGGAGCGCGCGAGGGCCACGAGTCTGTGAGGGTCGAAGGGGACGTCGGCGTCGAGCGCCGCAAGCGTCACGGCCCGGTAGAGGGCGCCGCTCTCGACGTGCGGCAGCCCCAGGCGCCGGGCGACGGCCTTCGCGGTCGTGGACTTCCCCGAACCCGCGGGGCCGTCGATCGCAATCACTCGATTAGCCATGGCTCACTACTCGGTCGAGATCCTGGAAGAAGGTCGGGATTGTGGTCGACGCCGGACGGGACGATTGCTCCGGCGGCCCTCACGGTCCGTGCCTGCTGCGCCACGCTGCCGCTCGAGCCAGCCACCTGCGGACATCCTCGGCATCCTCCGCCTCGAGGGCCCGGCGCAGACCATCGATCTCAGCCGAGTAGCTGTTCAACACGTCCAGCACGTTCCGGCGGTTGGCAAGCAGGATAGTGCTCCAGGCATCAGGATCGGTGTTCGCCAGACGTGTCGTGTCGAGCAGGCCCGGCGGGCACGTGACCCCCGGCTGGGATCCCTGGGCAAACGCCGCAGCGAGGGCAGCCGCTACGGTCAAAGGGAGTTGCTCCGTCCAGGCAACGAGCATGTCGTGCTGTTCGGCGGACAGGGTGACGGGATGCGCCCCGAGTGATCGGGACCAGAAATCACGGACCTCGTCAGCGGCCCGGTCGCCACCCGGCACCGGGGTGACGTAGACGAGCTCGCCCCGCAGAGCGTGAGGGCGGGCTGAGGCAAAGCCGCTTCCCTGCCCCCCCACGAGGGGATGCGATCCCGCGAACACGCCACCCAGGTTGAGGCGCGACGCGCGATCCACGATGGGGCGCTTCACGCCGGCCACGTCAGTGCAGATCACTCCTCGCCGGCTCAGAACCGTGGCGTGCCGCTCAAGGAGCTGCTCCGCTTCTGCGGGTGTCGTCGCAAACACGACCAGCTCGGCGGACGCGAAGACCGACGAGGACTCGTGGACGAACTCGCTGATCGCCCCAGCCCGTGCGGCCGCCGCACCGTCCTTGGTGCTTGAGGACCACCCGATCACGCGCTGGACCCCTGATCGCACTGCGCCCCAGGCGATCGAGCCGCCCATGGGTCCCAAACCGATCACACCGAGCGTTTCAGGAAGCATGACCCCCCAAAGACTAGCGGCAGGATGGGATCACGCCGCTAGAACAATTCCAAGCCCCGCGAGCGCAAGCGTGGCCACGGCAAAGATGGCCAGGCGAGCGCGGGCTCGGCCAGCCGTCAACGCAATGAAGGCAGTTGCGAGGAATGGAGTCGCCACCAGGACACCAACCCCGAGGGTTTCGAGTCGGACCTTGGTCCAGCCAGCAACCTCGAGCGCCAAGCCGGCGCAGATGAGTGCGACGGCTGCCCATTGCGCCCCAAGGAGCACCGCAGCCAGACGTGCGCCGAGCACCTCGACGTCAGAGCTGTTCGATACCACGCAGCACCATGCGAAACGCGACGTAGAGGAGTAACAGCGAGAACCCCATGGTGAGCAGGCGCTGGCTCACCCGCCGACCGGTCACGGCGGCGAGGCTGGCGCCGGCGAAGGTGCCGAGCATGGTCGCGGCCGCGACGGGGAGGTCGACCACTCCTCGAACGAGATAGACGGCAGCGGCGGCGGACGCAGTCACGCCAATCATGAGGATGCTCGTGGCCACGGCGCGGTCGAACGAGAGGCCCAAGAGCAGGTGCAGAATCGGCACGTTGAGCACGCCACCCCCAACGCCGAGCAGGCCGGAGACGACCCCTGCACCGACTGACGCGCCAGCTGCAACGGGGGTGGGAGCGCGTGGGTGCCGTACGGCAGGGGTCGCGCGCGTTTCGCGGGGCCACATGCGGACCGAGGTCACGGCCAGCAGCGTCGCGAACGCGAGGAAGAGCGGCGCGACCGGGACTACGGCCGCAGCCAGTCCGGCCGCCACCGCGCCGAGCACTGTGAAGCACTGCAACTCGACGGCGACCGGAACGTCCACCGCGTTCCTCCGCAGGTACACCGCCGATCCTGCCACCGACGTAGCGACGACGCAGACCAGACTCGTGGCCACCGCGCTCGAGAACGGCAAGCCCGCTAGGAAAATGAGCCCCGGAACGAGGATGACACCGCCACCGACGCCGAGGAGCGCCCCGAGCGCTCCCGCCAGCACCCCGATACCAGCGAGCTGTAGTACCTCCACCCTATCGTCCTCCGTCGGTCGTGTGCGCCATGTGCCGCGTCAACTTACCGTGCGGGCGGCGACGTCCGCCAGGCGCACGCCGGCACGTTGCGTTCGCCCGCGTGGCCGACGACCTTTCGCCCCCAATTCGGCACCGACGATAGGACAGGCAATGTCCGATACGACCCCGATCCACTCCTCGCTCGAGGGCTTCTCCGCCGTACTCACCATCCCGGTACAGTGGGGAGAGATGGACGCCTACGGGCACGTCAACAACACCGTGTTCTTCCGGTTCTTCGAGTCGGCACGTATCGCCTATCTGGACCGCTGTGGGTTCCTGGAGTCGTACGAGATGGATGGCGTGGGCGCGATCCTGCACTCGACGGAGTGCCGCTTCAGACTCCCGCTGATCCACCCCGATACCGTTCAGGTTGGCGCGCGTGCCACGGCGGTGTCCGACGACCGCTTCACCATGGCCTACCGCATCGTGTCGCTCTCGGCGGACGCCGTGGCGGCCGACGGCAGCGGCGTCGTGGTTGCATACGACTACCAGTCGAACCGCAAGACCAGCCTGCCGGAGACGGTCCGCGAGCGAGTTGGCGTGCTCGACGGCGTATCCTGATGGGAAGGTACCCACCCACAGCCGGCGTTATCGTGGATGCGAGTGCGGGGCCACAGAACTCGAAGAGCAACGAGAAGAGTGGAGCGCCCGACGCCGCACCAGTCGCCGCGCCGTGAGCCGGACCGGCCCCCGGGTGGACATACGTTGGAGGTGCGGGGAGTACGCCCGGCAGGACTCGAACCTGCAACCCCCAGATCCGAAGTCTGGTGCTCTATCCAATTGAGCTACGGGCGCATGGGACGACGCGCATCCCCTCGGTGCGGAAGTCTATAGCGGTCGGCCTCGGGACGCCAACCGCGCGGTGAGGCGAAGCGCGTCCTAGCGACGGCCCCGTCGATCCTTCCACCACCGCTCCGCGCGGAAGAGCACAGCCAACGACAGGACGCCGAATCCGGCCACGCCGATCAATGCGATGAGAGGGACCAGCACGACGGCAAGGACGCGGTTGAGGGGCGCGAACCTCGCGTCGCGGAAGACTCCAACCGCCGTCCCTATGACCACGCGAGCGAGCAGCACGACCCAGGCTACGTTGAGCAGTAGCCAGATCCAGGTGACCGGTCGCCCGCGCAGTGACGGTTCTTCGGTCATTGGCTTTCGGTCCGGGCGGTGACCACTACCGCCAGTACGGTTCTGCAAGGCGCCAACGCTTGGGGTCGAACAGCCCCGGATCGAGCGGAATGTCGGAGCGGATGTTGGTGTAATGCTCCTCCTGACGGAGCTCGCCGTCGAGATAGATCATGACTTCGGTCTCGACCCAGCCACGCTCGAGCTTCTGATGCCCACCGATCCGCACGTCGAGCAGGGCGCGCCCCTGCGGCCCGACCCGCTGAACCATGCGCACCGGCAGCAGGCGTTCTGCTTCGAGCCAGAACTGGCTCACCGTCCCATCGGCCTCCCGAGCGCCAATGACCCACACCGGTGTGCCCTTCCACTCGGTCCGGTGCACCAGCGTGGTATCGAACCCCAGGCTATCGAACAGAACGAGGGAACGATCGACGTCAAGGAAGAACATGTCCGTGAGCAGCAGCGCCAGCACGTTGATATCGGGCTCACTCGCCGCAACCTCGTGGTTGTGGATGGTGTATCGCATGCCGTCCACAAAGAGCATCCCATTTCCAGAATCGACCGGGGCGATGTCGATGCGTAGCTTGCCGGGTTTCAGCGCCTCGTACCAGGTGGCGCTGTCCCGCGAGCCGTCCGGCCGGTGAAACACCGTTCGCTGGACGAAGGTGAGGGTCTCGTGCCAATCGCCGTCGTACCGGGACCGAAGCGCCTCGAGCAGCGTGCGCGGGGCCGCATGCGTCTGCTGCGCCCCCGTGGGAATCGGTACACTGAGCAGAACGAGCGCAATTGGAACGATCAACCGTACGATCATTGGCTTCACCCCGTCTCCTGCGATGTGCGCACGGCTAGCGTCGCGTCGCGAGCGATCATCGACCGTCACGCTTCCGGATCCTCCCGGGCCAGCGGCGGCCACCGTGGCCACATCCTGGTCTCCGAAGCTACTGGTACACCCTGGAGGACACCACGAGCCCCGAAGTGACGGCCCTTGCGTCCGTCCCCGGTTCCGTC
>JBDGYA010000058.1:0-34595 GCA_039584325.1 Gemmatimonadota bacterium | reverse complement strand
CTTCACCTGTCACTCTTCCCGCTGAGCCGCTGAACCGCTGAATCGATCGAGCGCCGAAGCGTCCACGATGCCCGCACGAATCCTCCAAGTCGACGCCGACGCCTTCTACGTCCAAGTGGCCCGCCTCACCGACCCCGACGGGGCGGGGCAGGCGGAGCTGCTGCTGGTGGGAGGGACGCCGCAGGGCCGTGGGGTGGTGACGTCGGCGGCGTATGCGGCGCGGCAGTTCGGGGTACGCTCGGGGATGCCGATGGCGCGAGCGCTCCGCCTCTGCCCAAACGCGACCGTGGTCGGCGTGCCGCGGCGCGCCTGCTCGGAGCTGAGCCGTGCGATCGTGCGGGAGCTGGAACGGTTCACGCCGGTGGTCGAGCCCGCCTCGATCGACGAGATGTATCTCGACCTGACCGGCACCGAGGAGTTGTACGGCGGCGAGGCCCTCGAAGCGCTGGCGCGGCGCATCCGCCGTTCCGTGCTCGAGGCGACGGAGGTCACCGTGTCCATCGGCGGCGGCACCAACCGGCTGGTCGCCAAGCTCGCGGCCGGCCGGGCCAAGCCGCACAAGACGCCCGAGGCCGACGGGGTGATCGTCGTTCCGCCTGGTGAGGAGGCGGCGTTCCTCGCGACCCTCGACCTTGCCGACATCCCGGGCATCGGCCCGCGGTTCCAGGACAAGCTCGCGCGCTACCGACTGCGGGCGGTGTCGGACGCGCTGCGGCACGAGCGGCGCACGCTGGAGGAGTGGTTCGGCCAGCGTGCGGGCGGCTGGCTGTACGACCGCATCCGCGGCGTCGATCGCACGCCGATCGTCGCGCGGGCCAGGGCGAAGTCGATCTCGCGCGACGAGACCTTTGCGGAGGACATCGACGACGACGACCGGCTGCGGCGCGAGCTGCTCCGGCTCAGCGACCGGGCCACGGCCGACCTCAGGAAGCACGGCTACGTCGCCCGCACGATCGGCGTCCGGATCCGTGACAAGGACTTCCGCGACCGCAGTGCGAGCCGCACGCTGCCCGAGCCGGTGACGACCGAGCGGGTGGTGCTTCAGACGGCCGCCGAGTTGTTCGCCAAGCTCAGGAATGCGCGACCGGTACCGGCACGCCTGCTGGGTGTCTCGCTCTCCCACTTCGGCGCCGCGGAGACCGACGAGCAACTCGGCCTGTTCGCGGATGCGGATGGTGCGCCCTCACTCGAGACCGACCGCGACCGCCGGCTGGCGGAAGCGATCGACGCGGCAAGGGAGAAGTACGGGAGGGATGCGGTGCAACGAGGAGGGTAGGGAGAGTGAAGCGTGAAGGGTGAAGAGTGAAAGGGGGCGTGAAACGTGAAAGGTGAAGCGTGAAACGAGCGGCTCCCGTACCACTCTACCGTCGTTCCGTCCTACCGCCCCAAGAAAGACGACACCCCCCGGTTACCCGGAGGGTGCCGCCCATCATCAGCGCATCGCCGGAAGGAGACACGCAGGGAATTGTACGCTGCAGGCATGCAGTGCTTGCAGCCTACACGTCGCCTCCCATCCACCCGACCACGGAGACTGCAATCCCGAGGGATGCACCTCCAATCCCTTCGACGCGCCCTAATCCTAGTGATTTCGTTCTGAAGTTTTCCTGAACTTTCTTCGAAGAATCGCGCCCCGAAGCGGGACGCGATTTGTCGGGCTTGGGCTGCGATCCCCCCTGGTTACCCTTGCCGCGCGGCCCGGCGCGCCGCCATCTTGCGCGCGATGGCCCGGAAGGAGCGGCCGGCAGCGGTGTTGGGGAAATCCTGGGGATCCTCCGGCACCGGCACCTCCACCCGCAACACGTCGCCGTCTGTCTCGGCCTGCCCCCCGAGATCGAAGAAGATCCGCATCATGGGCGCGTTCTCGTGCAGCACGTACGCGATGAACGTGCGGATGCCGTGCTGGGTTGCGCTTTGCGCCAGCACGCCGAGTAGCAACGTGCCCAGCCCGCGGCCCTGATACGCGTCCGCCACCGTCACCGCCACCTCGGCCTTAGTGGGGTCGTCCTCCGAGCGCACGTAGCGGGCAACACCCGCCCCACGGGATGGGGTCTCGGAGAGGTCCAACGCACCCCACGCCATGTGGTTCACGTAGTCGATCTCGGTGAGGTACTCGAGCTGCGAGTCACTCAGCTCGGTGAGCGCGCGCATGAACCGGCGGTAGCGTGATACCTCCGAGAGCTGGGCCACGCCTTGCTGGAGCAGCGCCTTGTCCTCCGGGCGGATCGGCCGCACGAGGACCGGCGTGCCGTCCCGGAGCGTGAAGCTGTAGGACGCGTCGGGTGCCGTGGCGCTCACGGTACGCTCCCAGTCCTCGGGGCAGGTCGAGCACTCCCAGCCCATCGACGCACACCGGGCTGACTCTGAAGGAACCTCCACTGTCCGTGCGATGTGTCCCATGGCTCGCCGAGCGGCGGTGTCGGTCGCGCCGACGGAATGGCCGGAATGGTCCGAGGGAACGGTGTGGGCCAGCGAAAGGTCGTCGCGCGCCATCCCCAGCTCAGCGGTGCATGCATGAGACGCTCCTCGTCTCAAGCTTGGTGTGGGCCCGGGCCGAGTGCAAGGGTGTGATGCGTCGGGGTGGACGGGTGACGCGCCGCACGCCGTGCCCATTGGATTCCCGCGGGACATCGGGCCAAATTTCCAGCTGGCTCATGCCGTGGGGGACCCATGCGCTCACTCACCGTCCGCGAGGAGTCCTGGCCCATCCGGGGTGTGTTCCGCATCTCCCGCGGCGCGCGCACCGTGAGTCATGTCGTGGTGGCGACGCTGGTCGACGGCGAGCATCAGGGCCGGGGAGAGTGCGTGCCCTATCCGCGCTACGGGGAGACGGTCCAGGGCGTGATCGACGCCATCGAGGAGATGGGACCAGCCGTTTCCGGCGGCATCGATCGTGAGGCATTGCAGTCCTTCATGCCGGCCGGTGCGGCGCGGAACGCCTTGGACTGCGCCATGTGGGACCTCGAGGCCAAGCGCTCGGGCACGCCCGCGTGGCGGCTCGCCGGACTCGGCACGCCCGCCCCCGTTACCACCGCGTACACGATCAGCCTCGACGCACCCGAGGTGATGAGTGAGGCAGCCCGTGCCGAAGCCCACCGGCCGCTGCTCAAGCTCAAGCTGACCGGTGATGACGACCTGGCCCGCGTTCGCGCCGTGCGAGAGGCCGCACCCGAGGCGCGTCTCATCGTGGACGCCAACGAGGCATGGACGCCCGCGGTGTTCCGCGGCCTTGTACCCACGCTCGCGACGCTCGGCGTGGAGCTGATCGAGCAGCCGTTTCCCGCCGGCAAGGACGACGCGCTCGTGGAGCTGGAGCACCCCGTGCCCGTGGCGGCGGACGAGTCGTGTCACACGAGCGCGGACGTGCCGAACCTGGCCGGGCGCTACGACGTCGTGAACATCAAGCTCGACAAGACCGGCGGCCTCACCGAGGCGTTGCGCGTGGTGGCCGCCGCGCGCGAAGCCGGACTCGACATCATGCTCGGCTGCATGGTCGGCACCTCGCTCGGCGTCGCCCCCGCCACGCTGCTCGGCCCGGTGGCGCGATACGTCGATCTCGACGCGCCGCTGCTCCTGGCACAGGATCGTCCCAACGGACTGCGGTACGAGGGGAGTACGGTATATCCGGCGGCGCGGGAGTTGTGGGGATAGAGAAGCAGAGTGAAGAGTGAAGGGTGAAAAGTGAATGGTGAAGTGGGTTGCTTCCCGACACTCGTCACTCTTCACCATTCACTCTTCACCTCGACCTAGATGTTCCCATTCACCACGTGCCTCAACGTTTCGCGATCAATGTTCCCCCCCGACAGAATGATCGCCACATGCTTCCCCGCGAGGTCGTCCGTCATACCGCGCACGCCCGCGAGCCCGACGGCACCGGCGCCCTCCACGAGGGTGTGCGTGCTCGAGAGGAGCAGGCGCAGCGCGTCGGCGATCTCGGCGTCGCTGACAGTTACGAAGCCTGCGAGCCCGGCTCTAAGTGCGGGGAAGGTCATCTCGTACGCCGCGCGGGTGGCGACGCCGTCCGCGAACGTGTCGGCGGCGTCGAGGGTGAGCATGCGGCCCGCCTTCCACGACTCGTAGATCGCGGGTGCCCCCGCCGCCTGGACGGCGTACACGGCCACCTCGGGCCGGAGCGCGCGGGTCACCGTCAGGGCACCCACCGTCTGCGACCCGCCGCCCACCGCGATCACGATCGCGTCCAGCGCATCGGCCTGCTCGACGATCTCCAGCGTGATCGTGCCAGCGCCCGCGAGGACGTGCGCGTTGTTCGTGCCGTGGATCTGGACGAGGCCGCGCTCCTCCGCGAGCCGGGCGACCTCCGCCAGCGCATCGTCGTAATCGTCGCCCGCCTCGATCAGCTCCGTACCGTAGCCGCGCATCGCGGCGTTCTTCTCGGGGTTGTTGCCGTGGGGCGCGCAGATGGTGACGGGGATGCCGAGCAGCATGCCGGCGTACGCCAACCCCTGGCCGTGGTTGCCGCGCGTGGCGGCGATTACGCCGCGGCGGCGCTCCTCGTCGGACAGGAGCGTCATCGCCGACAGCGCGTTGCGGATCTTGAACGCGTTGGTTGGGTTGTGGTTCTCGTGCTTCACCAGCACGCGGATGCCGTGCCCCACCACCTCGTCGAGTGGGGCGTAGCGACGCAGCGGCGTCGGCTCGAGGTACCGCGCGATGCGCTCCCGCGCGGTGCGCACGTCGTCGATCGAGATGGGCCAGGTGGGGTCGGGCATGCTATCGCGAACTTGGAGCGACGCGAGGGGGGATGTCAATTGGGGTGAAGGGTGAAGAGTGAAGAGTGACGAGTGAAACGTGAAGCGTGACTCGTGAATCGCTCACTCGTGCAGCGCGCGGCATGCGGCATGCAACGTGAACCGCTCAATCGCTCTACCGCTCAGCCGCCCGCACGTACAACGAGCAACGTGTAAGGTGCAACGTATGCGCGGAACCGCGGACGGCCGTGCCCTTGCCCGTTGTACGTTGTACGTTGCACGTCACCCTTCACTCTTCACTCTTCACTCCCTACCCGGCTCCCGCAAATAGCTCACCGACAACCCGCCCCCGCTTCTGAAAATCTCCGTCTCCAGATGGGGCGTGCTCTCGAGCGCCGAGACGAAGTTCCCCATCCCCCGCCGGCCTCGGCCGGACACGTTGTGAGCGGTGAAGCATCCGTCGACCGCGAGCTTGGGCAACAGCGCCTCGAGGTACCGCGTGTACCAGTTCTTGTCGGCGTCCACGAAGATGAAGTCGAATGGGCCGTCAATCTCGTACACGAGCTGGTGCGCGTCGGCGAGGCGCGCGTCGATGTACTCGCTCAGTCCGGCCGCCTCGAAGTTCGCCAGTGCCTCCTCGTAGCGACCTCGATCGATCTCGACGGTGATGAGGCGGCCGCCGGTCTTGCTCAGGGCCCACGCGATCCAGATGCCTGAGTGACCGGTCGAGGTCCCCAGCTCGAGCGCGCGGGTGTATCCGTGCTCGACCACGAGATCGTACAGCTTCTGGCCGTCCACTTCCGGCACGTTCATGTCCCGCCACTGCCGGCGATGCGCGTCGAGGAACTCGCGGACCTGACGGTCCAGCGCGTCCTGATGCGTCTCGTTTTGGGCGGCACAGTCCGGCGCGGCAAGACCGGCGACGAGCAGTCCGATGGCGCAAACGTGAAGGACTGGTGACTTCATGATGCTTTCTCCTCGAGTGCAGCGTGGGTGCGGGCTCGTGACTTCGCGAACACGGCGTAGAACGGAATGCCGGCCACCACGACGAGGATCGCGATGGACGACTCGATGGGACGTTCGAGATAGGCAAGGACGAGGATCAAGGCGCTCACCGTGGCGAACAGGACTGCTGCGATCGCGTACAGCGGCGGGCGATCGGCCCGCGGCAGCTTGAAGACTCCCATCACCACGAGAATGGGAAAGATGCCGAGGCCGAATCCCATGTAGGTCAGGATCTGCTCGAACGTCCCGGACAGCACCATCACGATCGCGATCAGGCACTGAATCACGATGGCCTTGGACGGTACCCGGAAGACCGGGTGGACTTCTGCCAGGCTCCGGAAGAAGTACCCGTCCTTCGCCATCGCGTAGTAGACGCGCGGGCCGAGGATGACCAGCACGCCGATCGATGAGAGCAGTGCGAACGCGATGAGCAGCGAGATCGCCGTCCGTGCCGAGTCGCCGAACAGCCGGGCGGCGGCGAGGCTGCCGACGGCGATCTCGCCGTGCAACTCCTGCGGAGGGACCGCGTACACGTACAGCACGTTCAGGGCGCAGTACAGCACGAGCACGATGCCCGTTCCCGCCACGAGCGAGAGCGGCAGGTTACGTCGGGGGTTCCGGATCTCTGAGCCCACGTACGCCGAGGCGTTCCAGCCGGTGTAGGCGAACATGATCCACATGAGCGACAAAGCGACGGTCTTCCAGCCGCCACCGATGTCATCGGCGGGCTCAGCGGCCGAGAGATGGCCGAAGCTCCCGCCCCCTAGCGCGAATCCGAATCCGATCAGTCCCACGACGAGCAGAACCTTGCCGATCGTGAGCACGTTCTGCACCCTGGCGCCGAACGCGATCCCGCGCAGGTGCACCAGCGTCAGGCTGCCAATGGCGAGTGCCGCGATGGCGCGCTTCACGGTGACGTCGTCCCCCCATGCCAGCGAAGCCGGAAGCGCGCTCGTCAGGTACTCGCTGAACCCGAGCGCTATCGCGGCCAGAGGCGCGGAGAAGCCGACGAAGAACGAGACCCACCCGGTCAGGAAACCGAAGATCGGGTGAAACTGCCGGGACAGGTAGACGTACTCGCCGCCCGCCCGGGGCATCGCGGCGCCCAATGCCCCGTAGCACAGCGCGCCACAGAGCGCGAGCACGCCACCCCCGGCCCACAGCGCGATCATCAGGATCGGACTCCCCAGCTCGGCCAGGAGCAGTCCGGAAGTCGTGAAGATCCCCGCCCCGATCATGTCCGCGATCACCAGGTTGGTGGCGGGGAAGAGCCCGAGCGTTCGGGAGAGCGTCTTCGAGTCGGTGTCTGTCATTGCGAGGCCGCGCGCTATTCCTACGTACGCATCGCGGCTAGGGGACGTTGAGAGGCCGTGAAACGTGAAACGGTGACGGTCCAGCGGACGGGCGGTCGGGAGCGTCCGAGCGGTTCAGCGGTTTGGCCCTGCAGCCGGCCTTACTTCGTTGTTCGATATTCCCCCAGTCAATATTCGATATTCAATCCGTACATCGGGCCATCCGCCTATCCGTCCATCCGCCGAAGCCCTCAATCGGGTCCACGGGCTCACCGTCGGCGCCTTGCCCTCCCCCGGATCGGTGGCTAAATCCCCCTACCATGCCAGCCCACCCGGCTCCATCCCCTCTCTCTTGCACCAAGCTGCATCGGCCGCCTGTGCCCGGCGACTTCGTGCCGCGACCAGGATTGGTGGCCCGGCTCGAGGAGGGACGCGGGCGGCCCCTGACCCTCGTCTGCGCGCCGGCCGGCTACGGCAAGAGCACGCTCCTGAGTCATTGGCTGGCATCGAGTGAGGTGGCGAGCGCCTGGCTGTCACTGGATGGCCGTGACGACGATCTGCGGACCTTCCTCTCTTACGTCACCGCTGCGCTGGACAAGGCCTTTCCGGGTGCATGTCCCAGAACGGCCGCCCTCGTGGACGCGCCGGAACTGCCACCGGTGCCGATCCTGGTGACGGAGCTGACCAACGAGTGGGACGGCCTCGCGCCGCGGGTGACCCTGGTGCTGGACGACTTTCACTGGATTCGTGATCAGGCGGTGCACGACCTGCTCGGTGCGATCCTCGCACATCCGCCCCGCGGGGTTCATCTCGCCATAACCTCGCGGCGTGATCCGCCGCTTCCCCTCGCGGTGCTCCGCGCCAAGGGCGCGATGGCGGAAGTCCGCGAGAAAGACCTGCGCTTCACGGATGAGGAATCGGGCGTGTTTCTTGGCAAGGTGCTCGACTTCGCGCTCGATCCCACGGCGGCCGCCCAGCTCGTGCGACGAGCCGAAGGGTGGGTGGCCGGTCTCCGGCTGGTTGCCCTGTCCGTGCAGAACGAACAAGAGGTGCGGCACCTGCTGGGCGGTATCCACAGCACGAACACGTACGTGATGGACTATCTGGTGTCGGAGGTCGTCGCGCACCAGAACGCCGAGATCCAGAGGTACCTGCTCACCACGTCGGTGCTGGATCGCTTCTGTGCACCACTGTGCGATGTCGCCGTGGGTGAAGACCAGGCGACGCGCGCCGCGAGCGGAGACGAGTTCGTGCGCTGGTTGCTGGACGCCAACGTGTTCGTCGTCCCGCTGGCGGACGAACACCGGGAGTGGTACCGCTATCACCACCTCTTCCGGCAGCTGTTGCAGCACCAGCTCGAGAACCGGATGGATGCGGATGGGATCGCGCGCGTCCATGAGCGTGTGAGCGACTGGTTCGACCACAACGGCTACTACGAGGATGCGGTGCATCATGCGCTGGCGGCCGGCGACCCCGCGGCCGCGGCGCGCGTGGTCGCGCGGCGGCGCAACGCGCTGATGAACCGCGAGCAGTGGGACGTGCTGCATCGCCTGTTTGCTCGGCTACCGGCGGACCTCGTCACTACCGATCCGGCGTTGCTGATCCAGGCCGCCTGGAACGCCGAGAACCGGGTGCGCATCGAGGAAATGGTGGAGCGGCTCGGGCAGGCGGAGACGCTGCTCGGCGGGGAGCAGGACTCGACGAACGCCGCGCTGGAGGGTGAAGTGGCGGCACTCGGTGCTGCCCGGAGCTACTACCGAGCCGACGCCCGGGGGGCCCGCGACCTCGCGCAGCGAGCGGTGGACGCGTTGCCCGCCGACGCCCTCAGCACCCGCGGGTTTGCCGCAGGGGTGCTCTCCTTGGCGTACCAGATGGACGGTGACTTCGCCAAGGCCACGACCCGGTTGACGCGCGAGCTCCAGGATGAGGCTCGGCATGACACGACGTACCACGCGCGGCTACTGATCTGCCTCGCGCTGTGCCAGTGGTGTGAGGGTGACCTTCCCGGCGTGCTGCGAACGGCGAGACGGTTGCGGGTGTTGGGCGATGACTTCGATCTGGCCCAGACGAGGTTCTTCGCGGACTATTTCCGCGGGATTTCCCATTATCACCGAAACGAGCTGGACTCGGCGGAGCAGGCGCTCTCCGCCGTGGTCGAGGGTTCGTACGCGGTCGACCGCAACAACTTCGCCCACAGCGCGTTCGCGTTGGCACTGACGCACCTCGCACAGGGTCGTGACCTGGATGCCGAGCGGGTGACTGAAGCGGTGGTCGCGCGGGCCATGGAATCGCACAACGCCTTGCTGGTCCGCCATGCGCACGCTTTTATGGCGGAGCTCGCGCTGCGCCTGGGACGCGCCACAGAGGCCGAGCAGTGGGCTGTGGCCTTCGACCCCGATCCGATCCTGCCGGGCCTCAGGTTCTACGTGCCGCAGCTCACGCTGGCGAAGGTGCTCGCGGCACGGGACACGCCGGCAAGCCGCGAGCGGGCGGTTGCCGTGCTCGAACGTCTCGAGGACTACTTCGGCACGACGCATAACACCCGCGTGCTGACGGACGTGCTCGCCCTGCGCAGTCTGCTGGAGGCGAAGCAGGGCAACCGGGAGCCTGCGCGTCAGAAGCTCGAGTGCGCGATCGTCGCGGGGGCGCGCGGTGGGATCGTCCGCCCGTTCCTCGATCTCGGGATGGAGTTCATGGAACTCGTCGGGCGGCTCGAGCTGGGGGATGATGTGGCCCAGTACGTCGGTCGGATCGTGGCGGCGTACCACGACGAGCGGCTGGGGGTGGTGGGCGCGCCGGTCGACCCGGCCGTGCTCAGGACACCGCCGTCAGGCTCGCAGCCGCTGATAGAGCCGCTGTCGAACCGGGAGCTGGACGTGCTCGGTCTGCTCGCCCGCCGACTGAGCAACAAGGAGATCGCGGGTGAGCTCCACATCACTCCCGCAACCGTAAAGCGCCATACCGTGAGCATTTACCAGAAGCTCTCCGTCCACGGCCGGCGCGACGCCGTGGCCAAGGCGACGCGCTTCTCGCCTCCCACCTCCCTCTTCTCCCGCCCTCCGGGATTACACCCTTTTCACACCCTACTGGGCCAAGACACGCGCAGTGGCGGCCTGCACATTCTCGCCGTACCGCCATGACCCCCGACGAATCGAGGAGCGCTGTGGGCATTTCCTGTCGGATACGGATCAAAGGGAAGCTTGACGAGTCCTGGTCGGCGCGGCTCGGGGCGCTCAGTGTCACGACGTTGGCAGGCAGCGAGGTGGTGGAGACGGTGTTGGAGGGCGATGTGCCGGATCAGGCTGCCCTCATGGGAGTGCTGAATACGCTCGGCGACCTGAACCTGGCGGTCATCTCGGTCGAGACGATGGAGCGCGAGTCGGCAGGCCGTGATCAACAGAGCGCATAGCGCGCCGACTCGACTGACCCAAGCACGATTGCACTGGTGTTCGTCAGCTCTCAGCAGAGGTAAGACCATGCGGATAGCCAGCAGACTGCTGTCGGCCTTCACCATGGCCGGTATTCCCTTCAGCTTCGCGCACGCGCAGGATCAGGCCTTCCAGAGCCAAGTCCAGGCCCTGGAGTGGCGCGCCATCGGTCCGTTCAACGGCGGGCGCGGCTCTACCGTGGTCGGCCACCCCACCGATGAGCACGTGTTCTTCTTCGGACACTCCTCGGGCGGGCTGTGGAAGACCGACGACGCCGGGGCCTACTGGACGCCCGTGGGCGAGGGGCAGTTTCGCTACGCGTCGGTCGGAGCCATCGCCATCTACGAGCAGAACCCCGATATCATGTACGTCGGCCT
The DNA here is from genome assembly GCA_039584325.1 of Gemmatimonadota bacterium. Classification (GTDB taxonomy): domain Bacteria; phylum Gemmatimonadota; class Gemmatimonadetes; order Gemmatimonadales; family GWC2-71-9; genus JAOTVV01. The sequence goes on along the minus strand of JBDGYA010000058.1, from coordinate 23,787 downwards.
GGGCGAGCCGAACTTGCGACAGAGCGTGTCCTGGGGCGACGGGATGTACAAGAGCCTCGACGGCGGGGAGACCTGGACCCACATCGGACTTCCGGAGGCCCGCCAGATCGCCAGAGTGCGCATCCACCCCGACGATCCTGACGTCGTCTTCGTCGCATCAATGGGGCACACCTGGGGCCCGCACCCCGACAAGGGCGTGTTCCGAACCACCGACGGCGGCGAGACCTGGGAGAAGGTCCTTTTCATCAGCGAGGGCACAGGAGCCATCGATCTGATCATGGCACCCGACGACCCAAACTTGCTCTTCGCTGCCATGTGGCAGTTCGAGCGCAAAGCGTGGGGTGCGTTCTTCGGGGGGCTGGAGGGCGGGATCTATCGGTCGCGGGATGGGGGAGACACCTGGGAGGAGATCACCGAGAACCCCGGGCTCCCCGAAGGTGCCACGGGCCGCATCGGCCTGACCATGTCCGCGGATGATCCGGACCGGGTGTACGCCATCATCGACTCCGAGACCCAGCAGGGCCTCTATCGGTCCGACGATCGGGGGAACACCTGGAGGCTGGTGTCGACGAACGCCAACATCCTGGCCCGGCCGTTCTACTTCTATACCGTCTATGCCAACCCCAGCGACGCGGATGAGCTGTGGGTGCCGGGCAACAAGCTGTGGAGTTCCACTGACGCTGGTGCGACCTGGACGCTGGAGCCCGGCGTCAAGGACGACTACCAGGACATTTGGATCGATCCGAACAACCCGAACCGGATGATCGCGACCTGCGACGGGGGCGCTCAGGTCACCATGACCGGCGGCCGCACGTGGTCCACGTTCGCCAACCAGAACGGCACCCAGTTCTACCGTGTCGATACCGACGATCAGTTCCCCTATCGCGTCTACTCGATCTCTCAGGACCTGATCGTCTACTCCGTTCCCAGTGCGTCCCGTTGGGGTGGGATCCCGCTTCACGAGACCATCTTCCTCGGCAGTGGAGAGACCGGTCGGGCCATCCCCAAGCCGGGAGACCCCAACATCGTCTACAGCCTGGCCACCGGCGCGACGTACGGTGGAGCGGCCCAGTTCACGATCAACAACGTGACGACGGGGCAGGCCGAGACTCGGTCCGTCTGGCCGGAGATCCTGTTCGGCACTCCGGCATCGGAGTTCCGCTACCGGTTCAACTGGCAGGCGCCGTTCTTGGTGTCCCCTCACGACCCCAACACGATCTATTTCGGTGGGAACGTGGTCTTCCGGTCGCGGGACGAGGGCATGACCTGGGAGGTCATCAGCGACGACCTGACGCACAACCGAACCGACAAGATGGAGGTCGCCGGGTCACCCTGGCTGCCGGAGTACTTCGGCCAGGAGATCTTTTCCACCATCCACCGGATTGAGGAGTCGCCCCACGAGGAGGGAGTCATTTGGACCGGGTCGGACGACGGTCGCGTGCACCTGACGCGTGACGGCGGCCAAACCTGGACGGAGGTCACACCTCCCGGCCTGCCGGAGTTTGCGGCGGTCTATGAGATCGAGATCTCGCCCCACGCCCCGGCCAAGGTCTACCTGGCCATCACCCGGTACCGCAAGGCCGACGACTACTCGCCGTACCTCCTGAAGACGGAAGACTACGGGCAGTCCTGGACCCGGATCGACGCAACTTTCCCCCAGGATGAGATCACCCGAACCATCCGTGAGGACACGGAGCGGGAGGACCTCCTGTTCGTGGGGACGGAGACGGGGGTGTTCGTCTCCATCGACGACGGGCAGGAGTGGCGGCGGCTGAACCTGAACATGCCGCCGCTGCCGGTGCACGACATCGAGGTCAAGAACGCGGATCTCGTGATCGCCACGCACGGCCGCGGCTTCTGGATCCTGGACGACATCAGCCCGCTCAGGCAGTACGCGCCGGAGCAGGCGGAGAAGCCGGCGCATCTCTTCAAGCCCGCCGACCACACCCGCTTCGGTTACCACTGGTGGATCGACTACGGCGGCGGCCCGCCGTCGGACAAGAAGTACTACTTCGTCCGCAACGCGGAGCCCGGCTACACGTTCTACGAGCGCGGCATCGTCAACGGCGAGCGGAAGCGGGAGTACCTGGACGCCGGCGATGCCCGTCCCCACGGCGTCATCATCTACTACCTCCTGAGTGAGGGGGCTCGCGAGGTCTCGCTGTCGATCCTGGACGAGGACGGCAACGAGATCCGCACCTTCACGCAGGACGAGATCCCTACCCAGCGCTTCGGCAGCTTCGACAATCGCGGCTACGGGACGGATCTGGTGACGGGAACACCTGCGGCAAGGGTGAGCCTTGGACTCAACCGGTTCATCTGGGACATGCGTTATCCATCGGTGTCGCGGATTCCCGGGGTGCCTCCGGTGCTGATCAAACCGATCGCGAAGCCGGGCGTCTATCAGGTCCGGCTCACCGTGGATGGGGAGGTGCAGACCCGGATCTTCGAGCTGCAGATGAACCCGAACGAGACCTACACTCGTGCACAAACGGATGCGAAGGCCGAGTTCTGGATGCGCCTCTATGACAAGGCCGAGGAGGGGGTGCAGGCTGTCATCCGGGCCCAGGGGATCCAGGAGGAGGTGAAGGCCGCCGCCGAAGCGCCGGGCGCCTCTGCCGAGCTCACGGCCCAGGCCGAGGCCATCCAGGCCATCACGTCGGAGTTCATCTCGAGCATGGTGGCCACGGGCGCCACCCTCGTGCAGATCATCAGCGAGCCCACCAAGCCGCTCTCCATTCTGGTGAGCCTGCACAACGTCATGGAAAGCACCGAGGGGCCACCGAACCAGCCCCTGATCGAGGTCTATGATCGGGCCGAAGCCAGGATCGACCAGGCAATGGCTGCGTTCGAGGGCGAGATCCAGCCGGCGATGGAGCGGTTCGAGGCGCTGCGCACGCAGCAATAGAGTCCAACGTAGTTCCAGTCATGCTCTCATTAGGGGGTCAAACGTTGCCTAGAATCGCCTTCATTACTGCCATGCTCGCTTTCAGCGTGTCGGGCGTGCAGAACCTAGGAGCCCAGGAGGCTCCGACCCGCTACCTCTTTACGAACGTCCAGGTCTGGGACGGCCTGGCCGACGGACTCGTTTCGGCCGACGTCCTGGTCGAAGGCAACATGATCGTCGGCGTCGGTTCGGGGCTCTCTCGCTCGGGCGCTACCGTGGTCGACGGTGGGGGGCGAACGCTGATGCCCGGGCTGATGGATGCCCACGTCCACCTCGCCCTCGTGCGCCGCCCGGGCGAGATCCGCAACGACTACGACTGGATGTACGTCGGCGCTCTGGCCGGCGTGCAAGCCAAAGAGATGCTGCTGCGCGGCTTCACGACGGTGCGGGACATCGGCGGTCCAACCGTTGGGCTCCACCGCGCCATCGAGGAAGGACAGCTCGTCGGCCCGCGCGTGCTCTCCTCGGGGCCCTACATCACTCAGACCTCAGGGCACGGGGACTTCCGCAACTACAACGAGCCGCATCCGGGGATCACGGGCGAGTTGTCGTTGATGGAGCGGCAGGGTTGGCTGATCATGGCGGACGGCCCTGCCGAAGTCACCCGGGGCGTGCGAGAAGCGCTTCGCTATGGCGCGACGCAGATCAAGATGATGGCCGGCGGTGGGGTCTCCTCGCCCTACGACCCCCTACACACCGTACAAGGTGGTCCGGAGGAGTTCGAGGCCGCCGTGAAGGCTGCCGAGCAGTGGGGCACCTACGTCGCCGTCCACGCCTACACCGACACGGCGGTGCGGCAGGCCGTCGAGGCAGGGGTCAAGTGCATCGATCACGGTCCGTTCCTGACCGAAGACACCATGAAGCTCATGGCCGAAAAGGGCGTCTACCTTGCCCCGACCGCTCGCATCGCACTCACCTCGCCGGAGGCGGTCGGTCTCGACCCGAACAGCATCACCGCCGTGAAGCTGCGCCAGGTCAACGAGGGCGCCAAGAACCAGCTGAGATGGGCGAAGCAGTACGGAGTCAAAGTGGTCTTCTCGACCGATCAGTTCGGCGCGCCCGAGATCTTCCCCGAGCAGAGCCAGGAGTTCCTGACCCTTGCCGAGCACTTCTCGCCCGCGGAGGTCCTCCGCATCGCCACGTCCAACGTCGCCGATCTCCTGAAGCTCAGCGGCGAGCTCCACCCTTACCAGGAGGGCTCGCTCGGCGTGATCGAAGAAGGTGCGTATGCGGATCTGCTGCTGGTGGAGGGGGATCCCACCCGAGACGCGACCCTCCTCGCCGACTACGAGAGCAAGATCGACCTGATCATGAAAGACGGCGTGGTCTACAAGAACACGCTGAGATAGAAATGCAGAGGCTGGCGTCGCTTCTCGTCCTTGCGCGCTCCACGCAGGCAGCGTGGGCCGAGAGCGAGAAATCGACTCAGGAAGAGAGCAGGGACGAGCAGTGCCAGCTATTTGAGCTCGGTCGGTGTAGCGAGACCGCAGGCGCGACGCCGAACCAGCCCCTGATCGAGGTCTACGATCGGGCCGAAGCCAGGATCGGCAGGCCATGGCTGCGTTCGAGGGCGAGATCCAGCCGACGGTGGACCGGTTCGAAACATTGCGCGCCCAGCGGTGGGAATCGAGCTAAACCGCGGCTCGGCATGACTGTTGGCACACCGACTCACGAAAGTCGCCTCAGCGATAGTCAGTCGGTCGAGCCGCGGCTTCAGCCGCGGAACACAACGCCGGCACTTCGCATGATGCTCATGGCCATCCTGATGGTAGGGTTTGCCTGCGCCGGCGAGCAACCCGCCGAGCGCATCGGTTCCCATCTCACGTTCCAACCGCTGCCACACGAGACGATCACGCGTATCGCCATCGGCTCTTGCGCGTTTCAGTGGGACGAACAACTCATCTGGGACGCGGTGATCGCGGCCGAGCCGGATCTGTTCCTCTACGTTGGTGACGCGATATACGGCGACTTCGACGGCGAGAAAGTCTACGACGTGAGCCGCGAGTCGCTGCTGCGGGAGTGGGGTGTGCTCGCCGCCGTTCCCTCCTTCCAACGATTGGCCGCGAACGTGCCGGTGATGGCCGTGTGGGACAACCACGACTACGGGCGTGCCGAGGGTGGGGCCGAGTTTGCGCTCAAGGATATGTCGAAGCGGATCTTTCTCGACTTCTTCGGCTACCCGGCGGAAGCACGGGTGCGCGATCACAGCGGCATCTACCACGCGAAGGTGTTCGGTCCGGCAGGACGTCGCGTGCAGATCATCATGCTGGATACCCGGTACAACAAGGGACCGTACGTGCTCGCCGAGCGACCGGAAGGTGCCGGCGGCAGTCTCGGCAAGTTCGCGCCGCAGACGGACACCACCGTGACGCTGCTTGGCGAGGAGCAGTGGACTTGGCTGGAGCAGCAACTGCGCGAGCCGGCCGAGGTGCGATTCGTCGTGTCGAGCACCCAGATCGTAGCCGATCAGAAGGGCATGGACGAGTGGGGCAACTACCCGCACGAGCGGCGCCGGCTGTTTGATTTGATCGAGTCGACCGACGCGAACGGTGTCGTGCTGCTGAGCGGCAACGTGCATTACACCGAGGTCTCACAGACCGATGAAGGGCCGTATCTGCTGACCGACTTCACGGCCAGCGGCCTCACGCACGTGAATCAGGGATACGCCGACGCCGCCAATCGATATCGGGTGGCTGGTCCATACGTCGATCGCAACGTCGGTCTGGTGGAAATCGACTGGGAGGAGGGGCCGACGATGACCCTCAGGGCGATTGGGAGCGACGGCCAGACGCACCTCGATCATGTCCTGGCGCTCGAGGATCTCCGCATAGAGTGAGGTAGGAGAAGCGATGAGACGGACATTCCCCGTTACCGTGGCGTTTGCGGTCACCCTCACATGGGCCCTCGCGGCGCAAGAACCTGACACCAGGGCCGGGCTGGCCCGTCTGGCGGACAGCAGCCGAGCCGGCTACGTGAACGAAGGGAGCTTCGGTGGTCCCGAGACCATCGGGGCGGAGCTGGAGGTCAGCGATCAGGTCAAAAAGTCGTACTTCCGCCTGCCGGTGCGCGTCACTCAGCCATGGTTCGACTTCAAGGGCAGGGTCCGGGAGAGGACCGGGATCCAGTTCGGTGTGAACTACACCGCGTACTACCTCGCCGCGTCCGCCGGCATCGAAGAGACGAGCCAGACCTCGGCAGCGAGTGGGCCTGGGGCGCAGCGTCCGGTAACCCCGGGACCTTCGCGCTCAAATTCGAGAACCGTCACGTCTACGGCTCGCGCCCGGTGTCGCCCATGTTCCTGGGGTTCGAGACCGGCTCGATCCTGCTGCCCGCTACCAAGGCAAACGAATTCACGTTTCGGTTCTGGGAACTGAACTTCCAACAGCGACTGCTCGACAGTCGGGTGCATTTCCAGCTCGGGAAGGTCGACCCGACCAACCACTACACGTTCCACGGCCTCATCCACCCGTTCATGAACTTCTACGGATACGGCAACTCCGTATCCCCGACGGTCAACTGGCCGAATAGTGGGACCGGTGTCATCGCGGCGGTGTTTCCCACCGAGCAGATCTACGTGATGGCCGGTCTGCACGATGCCGCAGGCGACCGGCTCGAGTCCGGCGACCTGCTGGACTTCGGGAACCAGTTCTTCGAGGGCAACTTCTTCAAGGCCGTCGAGGTCGGCTACACGCCAGGGTACGGCGAGCACTATTTCAAGAAGATCAGCGCGCTGTACTGGCATGCCGACGCCTATGCGAATTCCCCGCAGGGGTCCGGTGTGGCGCTCACCGGCCACTGGTTCTTCGAGGAGAAGTTCATCCCGTTCTTCACCGCTGGTTTTTCGGACGGCAACGGGGCCAACACGCTCGCCAAGTCGACGGTAACCCTGGGGCACGGCTACCGCTTCAAGAGTCACGACATCCTCGGCACGTCGGTCAACTGGACGCGCCCGCCCGGTGGCCTGCGCGATCAGTACACGGCCGAGGTCTACTACCGGTTCACGCTCACCGAGCGCCTCGCGTTCACGCCGGACGTGCAGTGGGTGATCAATCCGTCGCTCAATACGGACGAGGGATCGCTCTTCTACGTCGGCGTGCGGGCGAGAGTGACGATGTGAGTGCAGAGTGCAGAATGGAGAGAACGGATAGTGAAAACATGAGTGTCGCGCGGCGTGGACTCCTGTGGGTGTCGGTCATGCTGTGTGCGTGCGCCGGCGTGGTACGGGCGCAGGAGACGCGCAGTGCCGACGACGTAGCCCGTGAGCTCTCCAACCCGGTAGGCAGCCTCGCCAGCATGGTATTCCAGGGCACGTGGTCGCAATGGGGTGGCTCGGCGCCTGGCATCGGCGATCAGTCGACGAGCAGCTTCATCTTCCTCCCGACCCTTCCCTTCAAAGTTGGACCCGGGAATCTCATCGTACGGCCGAGTTTTCCGCTTGCGGCAGCGCCGAGACCGGATGGGACCGGTGGCTGGACGAAAGCACGCGGCTTCGGCGACATCGCGCTGATTGCCAACTGGGGGCGCGTGGAATCGAGCGGTATCCTGTGGAGCTTCGGCGCCACGTCGGTCTTCCCTACCGCGACGAACGACATGGGGAAAGGGCAGGTTCAGCTCGGGCCGGCAGCCATCCTCGGCCTCATCAAGCCCTGGGGCGTACTGGGGGCCTTCTGGCAGCATTGGTGGGGTCTCAACAGCGACCCGGGCGAGGACAAGGTGAACGTCGGGACGCTGCAGCTGTTCTACTGGTTCGGTCTCGGTGGCGGCTGGCAGGTCGGCGGCTCCCCGGTGCCTACCGCTAACTATATGGCTGCGAAGACGGAGTTCACGGTCCCGCTCAACCTCGGTGTGGCAAAGACGTTTCTGCTGGGGAGCATGCCGCTCAAGACCACGCTCCAAGGCCAGTACTTCGTCACCCGGCCGGACGTGGCCGGACCGAGCTGGGGCGTGTTCTCCCAGGTCACCCAGGTGGTCGCGGTTCCCTGGTGAGCGGCGCGCGGCAGCTGCCATGACGAGGACAGCGTGTACGGGCGCGGCGGTGGCAGTGGTGTTCTCGGCGCTCGGAGCCGCGAGTAGCTGCCTGCAGGCGCAGGCGCTCCCCGTGGCCGAGAGTCAGCAGTGGTTGTTTGCGAGCACGAAGGTCTCCTACGCGGTGGACGAGTGGCGGTTCTATGGTGACGCCCAATTCCGGCTCGACGGGAACTGGCGGGAGCTGAGCCAGTACCTGGCCGAAGCGGCCTCGATCTACTCACCAAGTAAGAACTGGGAATTCCAGGGCGACTTTCGCATCACGGTGAGGCCGGAACGCCTCGAGTATCGGCCCGGCGCCGGTGTCACGTTCAAGGCGCTCGTGTCCAGCTGGCAGTTTGCCGTCCAGCACAAGTATCAGCTCGACCTCCTCAGCACCGGTGCGGCCAATCACGGGGTGCGGCAGATCTTCTACGTCAACAAGAGGGTCGGGGATCACTTCCTGTTCAGTGGGATCGGCGGGTGGTTTTACCGGTGGCGTGAGGGATTCAACGATATCGAGTTCGTGCGCGTGGGCGGTGGGGTCACGTACGTGTTCGATGCACTGCACGGTCTCAACGTCTCGTACTTCATTGGGCGTCAGAACCTGGGGGATCAGTGGGTCACGGACGGCTTCACGTTCATTGGGTTGGCGCTCAATGTCCGGGCGGACTGGAAGTATGTGCCCGCCGTACGGGTGGTGGACTTCTGAGCGAACTGTCGAGACGGGGCGTGCCGCGCTCTCCGCAGTGCGTGGCCTCCCACACGGTCCCGCGAAGGTGTGGACAACTTCACTTCATTTGAGGAGTCGACAATGAAGCAAGCTCTTTCCATGTGTGTGCTGGCCATCCTCGGGCTCGCCGGGGCGATCCAGCCCGCGAGTGCGCAGAGCCATGAGGACGTGCAGGAAGTCATTGAGAAGTTCGAGGAGGGAGACCCCGGCATGCAGGCCTGGTTCAAGGAGGCCTATGGCTATGCCGTGTTCCCGTCCGTAGGCAAAGGCGGTATCGGTATCGGCGGCGCCCACGGGAAGGGGCTGGTATACGAGCGTGGGCGGTTGGTGGGTAAGACGACACTCACCGAGGTAACCGTGGGGTTTCAACTCGGTGGGCAGGCGTTCAGCGAGGTGATCTTCTTCAAAGACAAGACCGCCTTCGACGACTTCACGCGCGAGAACTTCGAGTTCGGTGCGCAGGTCTCAGCCGTGGCGCTGACGGCAGGTGCCTCGGCCGATCTGGCGTACAACGGTGGTGTCGCGGTGGTCACGGCCACCAAGGGCGGCTTGATGTACGAGGCCTCGGTCGGCGGGCAGAAGTTCAGCTACGAGAAGATCGAAGGCTAGGAAACAGGGAAAGGTCGTGCCACGATGAGACACGTCGTCGCAGCATCGCTTGCCATGATCCTCGTGGCTGCGGGTGCCCGCGCGCAAACCACGTTCGCGTTCGGCGGGTACGTGAAGCTGGACGTGCTGTCCACCAAGTACTACGACGGCAACGTGGCGCCCGAGAGCCCACTGCGCGATATCCACTTTCCCGCGGCGATCCCGGTCGGGGCGGAGAGCGAGATCTTCGCTAACCTGGACTTCCACGCCAAGGAATCCCGGTTCAATTTCGATGTGCGTACGCGGTTCGCGGAAGAGCACGAGGTCCGCGCGTTCGTCGAGTTGGACTTCCTGCTGGCAGGACAGGGCGACGAGCGCGTCAGCAACTCGTTCAACCCGCGCCTGCGGCATTTCTTCTTCGAGTATCGGGGCTGGCTGTTGGGCCAGACATGGTCGACGTTCATGGTCCTGGCGCCGATCGTGGACGACCTGGACTTCGGCGGCACGGCCGATGGTTTCATCTTCAACCGTCAGCCGATGGTCAGGTATTCCATCGGCCCCTGGCAGTTCGCCGCCGAGAATCCGGAGACCACCCTCGAGCCGTTCGGGGGCGGCGGCAGGATCGTCACCGAGTCGTCCACCCTCCCTGATTTGGTGGGCCGCTACAACCTCAGCGGTGACTGGGGTACACTGTCGCTGGCCGGGATGGTCCGTCAGCTCAAGCACGAGTTCGATACGAGTGGCACGGTCGAAGCCAACAACGCGCTGGGATTCGGCGTGTCCGGTGGCGGTCGGATCACTGCCTTCGGGCGCGACGACGTGCGGTTCCAGGCCTCGGCGGGCAGGGGACTGGGCCGCTACGCCGCCTTCAACTACGTGAACGCCGCCGTGGTCGGCGTCGACGAGCGGGTCAACGCGATTCCCTCATTCCTCGGCTTCGTCGGGTACCGGCATCTGTGGAGCGAGACGCTGCGCAGCAACGTCAACGTCTCCGGTATCGTCGTGAACAACGATGAGACGCTCACCGGCACCGGAGTGAACCAGTCGGCGTACAGCTTCTCCGGGAATCTGATCTACTCGCCGATTCCAGCGCTCTCGTTCGGGATCGAGTTGATGCGCGCGTATCGGAGGCTCGAGTCAGGTATCACAGGCAAGTACGACCGGCTGCAATTGTCCGGGAAGTACGACTTCCGCTTCTCGATCGGCGACTGAGGCGAGCCGCGAGGGGGAAAGGGCGAGGGAACGGGGAAGAGGGAAGAGGGAAAAGGGAAAGGGCTGGCGCCCGCTCGGTCGTGCAACGTGCAGGGTGCAGCGTGCAACGTGTTGTGGACCGGCGATCGGGTGCTGTCCGGCGAGCGGCCCCTTCACGTTTCACGCAGACGCAATCCGATGACCGCGACCGCCGGCGCGCCTGGCCCGAGCGAGCGCTCGACCATCGGGCGCACTACCGCATTTCCGCCGCCAGTTCCTTGATCGCTTGGAGGTCGCGCACCATCTCACTCCAGCCGTACCACAGCGAGTAGTCCGGGTTGGAGTGGAACGCACCCTGGAACGCACGCATGCGGTGCTTCAGGTGCATCTCGAACAGCCGTTGCTCGATGTGCGTCGGCGCGTCGTGGAACGTCAACAGGTCCGGGAATGCGAACTGGTACTCCGCCGGCTTCCTGAGCTTGCCGTCGCGGTACAGGCCCGCGACCACACGGATGGCCTCGGCCAGGAGATGATCCGCCTCCCGGATGATGTCATCGCCCTTCTCCAGCTCAGCACGCGCGAAGTTGATGGAATGGCACTCCATGCAGATGCCTTCCATCTGTTCGCGCTCGATCTCCCACTCCGCCTGTGTCAGACGCGCGACGTCAGCAGCGCGGACGACCTCCAGTCGTCCAGTGGGCTCGCCCGTACGCGGGTCCAGCACACCGAGGGCCTGGAGGATCGTGGTGCGGTCCGCCGCCCACTGCTCGTCCTCGGGCATCGGCAGCCGCACGGCGAGGAAGCCCCAGCCCGTCCGTACCTCGTGGTTACCCTCGGGCATGTGGCAGGTCTGGCAAGTCGGCGCGGCCGCCGTTACGGGCAGCACGCCGTTCTGCTTCAACAGGAACCGCACACCGTGCTTCGACGTCGAGTACATCTCCCACTGCGGGTGATCGAAGCCCATGTGACACGTCTGGCACGCCTGCGGCTGCTGGGCCTCGGTGACCGAGAACAGATGCCGCGTGTGGCACGCGTCGCACGAGGCCAGTCCGTACCCACGCCCCGCCTCCTGCAGTGCCTCGAGATCCTCTGCGCCCTTCAGCCCGATCTTATGGCACCCCCCGCAGCCCTTCATACCCTCCGTCATTGCCACCGGGAGCGCGTGCGTCGTGGGCATGGCTTTCATCGCCGTCCAGGCCAGCGCGTGCTTGCCGGCCGTGAACTGCTGCACGCGCTCGGCGTGGCACATGCGGCACGTCTCGGGCGTGGGGATCTTCGCCTCGGCGAAGTCGTCCGACGTGGTGTGCTCGCCGCCGTGACAGACGGAGCAGTCGATTCCGTTCCGCCCATGTTTGCTCTGCAGCCAGTCCGACACGATACTCGGGTGGATTTGCACGTGGCAGTCGGTGCAGGCGGAAACCGTTACCGGGGTGGCTCCGGACGGATCGGCTGCAGACAGCAAAACGATCAGGGCGGGTGCGGAAGCACACGCCATGAGGAACGGAATATGTCGCATCTCAACCCCCTTGGGCGGTACTGCGAGGTCTGTGGGAGTGCGGGAGGCGTCAGCGACATTATTCAGCGCCGTCACCAACTTGTCAAACCTGGTTTAGGAATGAGGTCGGAGGGCATCCGACCGACGTTCCGTTGTCGCGGTCGAGCCCGGGGGCTACAATGGTGCAACCCGTTGCCAGGAGCCGAGTGAGCCCGTGAGCAGCTTCTCTCCCATCGACTGGTTCTGGACGAGCGCCTTCCTGCTCCTCATGGTGGGTGGCGCGTTCTTCTTCTACCGGCTGGCGCGGCGCTCGGAGTCCGACTTCTTCCTCGCCGGCCGCGGACTGCCCTGGTGGCTGCCGGCGTCGTCGGTCTTCAGCACCCACACGGCCACGGACACGCCGATGTGGATCACCGGGGTCGTGTATGCGCACGGGCTCCGCGGGCTGTGGTACACGTTCTTCGCATCGTGGACCGCCATCGCGTCCTTCGTCTCCGCGCGCGTCTTCCGCCGGTCGCTCGCCTACACGCAGGCGGAGTGGCAGACCCTCCGGTTCAGCGGGCTCGGTGCCGAGCTGCTGCGCGGCTGGCTCGCCGGGTGGCAGGTGTTCATGAACATGTTCATCCTCGGCTGGGTGGGCATGGCAATGGGGAAGGTCGGCAACCTCGCTTTCGGCTGGCCCCTGTGGGTTGGGTTGGTCGTGCCGACCCTCATCACCGCCCTGTACACCCTGGCGGCCGGGTACTGGGGCGTGGTGATGGGCGACTTCCTGCAGGGCATCGTCGCCATCTTTGCCATCGTGCTCGTCTCGATGGTCGGGGTCTTTGCGGTCGGTGGTCCCGCCGACGTCACGACCCGACTCGCCGAGATGGGTGAGGGGTGGCGCCTCGACCCGCTCGCCTTCACCGGGTGGCTGAGCGGCGACTTCCCGGCAGTCTGGTGGCTCACCATGCTGGTGATCGCGGTCGTGGGCGGATTCGGCATGGGCACGAGCATCGACTGGTACGTCGAGGCCCAGCGGATCCAGTCGGCGAAGACCGTGCGCGACGCGAGCTACGGACTGTGGGCGGGTGGCGCGGTCACACTCGTGCGGAACGCATTCTGGGCGGCGGCGATCCTCGCCTTCTTCGTGATGCTCCCCAACATCCCGGACGCGGCCGAGTACGAGTTGGGCTGGTTCCGCCTCGGCTTCGAGCTGCTGCCGGTCGGACTCGTCGGCGTCTTCTTCGCCGCCATCCTGGCAATTCACCTGTCGACGATCTCGAGCCATCTGAACCTCGGCGCGCTGTACTTCACGCGCGATCTGTTTCAGCGCTACCTCCGCCCCGACGCGGACGAACGCACACTGGTCTGGGTGGGGCGGATCGCGACCTTCGTGCTCCTCATCGGGTCGTTCTTCTACGGGCTCATGATGGAGGAGATCACGCAGTGGCTGATCTTCGCCCTGTGGCTCATGATGGCGGGGGTCTGGCTGCCCAACATCCTCCAGGTCGTGTGGTGGCGGTTCAACTCGTGGGGCTACCTGTCCGCCTGGATCGCGAACCTCGGCGTCTCCTGGCTCGTCGTGTGGGTGCTGCCGGCGTTCGGCGTCCTGCCCGAACTGCCCGAATACGTGCAGTTCTGGCTGCTCATGGCGCTCGGCGCCCTGGTGTTCATTCCCACCACTCTGCTCACCAAGCCCGAGCCGATGGAGCACCTGGTGGCGTACTACGTCATGACCCGCCCGCTCGGCCGGTGGGCGCCCGTCCGGCGAGAGGCGGAACGGCGCGGGCTGATCGCAGCCCATCGGCCCGAGCCGGCCGGGGAGCGCCGCCCCCTCATCCGGCGCACCTGGACGCCGGAGCAAGCCGACGCCTGGAGCCGAGAGGACTGGATCGCGATCGTGCTATCGCCGATGGTGTTCGCGCTCGGCATGATCGGGATCGCCAAGCTGTTGCTGCTGCAGACCGCCGGACTCACGCTCACGCTCGCCGCTGTCGCGTGCGGATTGATCGTGTTCTGGGTGATCGATCCCAAGCTCCGCGCGGTGTCGTCGGACTACGAAGCCAAACAGGCCCGCTATCTCGAGCGACTCGAGCGGCGGCTGCACTGGGAGTACGGCGACCAACTCAAGGTGAACGCCGGCGAGGAGCGCTGACCATGGACCGCGGACTGGTGACGCTGATCGGCATGAGCATCGCATACGTGGCCTCCCTGCTCGGAATGCTGCTCGCCTGGTGGGCGTGGCGCCGGCGCAAGGGCCCTCGAGCGGATGGGGAGGAGCGATGATGTCATCGATCTCGATTCCGGTCCCGCTCATCCAGGCTGCTGCCGAGCGGCTGCCAGCGACGCCGCCGATTGCCGGGCCAGTGTGGACCTACCTCGTACCCGCACTGCTGCTGGCCGTAGCCTCCGCCGGCACCTGGCTGTTGTATCGCCGGTTTTCCTCGGAGGAGGGGGACTCCGGAGGTAGCTGACTGGGTGCCGCGCCCCCCGCGCTGGTGAGCCTGGTGGTCCTCCCGCACCGTCGAGGCGTGGTCTCGCGGCGCAGGCTGCCGACCGTTACATTCAGAACCCCGTAACCCGCCGAAACAGAACAGCTTATGATGCGGCACGACGGTGCCGCGTCGGCGGTCGCTACACGTTGTTTCCGGGTCGTGTCACGGGGCACCCCGGATAGGAGTACCTTACGAGAGCACCACGGGGCATCCCGGCGGAGGTTGAGATGGTCGAGCGGGCAGACAAGGCCAGCCACCCAAGGCTGGCGGCGATCGACGTGGGGACGAACACGATTCGTCTCGTCGTCGCGGAGGTCGAGCCCGACGGCAACTACCGCGTGCTCGACGAAGAGCGCGCGATGACCCGGCTGGGGCGGGGACTCTATGCCTCCGGCCGCCTCGGACGATCGTCGGTGGAGCGCTCGCTCGAGACGCTATGCAAGATGCGGGCGATCGCCGAGGGGTTCGAGGTGCAGGAGCTGCGCGCGGTGGCCACGAGCGCGCTCCGGGAGGCATCGAACGGCGCCGCCTTTCGCCGGGCGGCGCAGCGCCGCTGCGGTCTTCGCATCGAAGTCATTTCCTCGGAGGAAGAAGCCGAGCTGGCCGTTCGCAGTGTGACCCGCCATTTCCAGCTTGAATCGCCCTCGCTGGCCATCGTGGACATCGGCGGCGGCAGCACGGAGGTGGTGCTGGTGGCCGAGGGCGTGGTCAATCAGGTGCACTCGCTGCCGCTTGGCGCAGTGCGGCTGACCGAGCGGTACGCCAAGTCCGATCCGCTCACGAACAAGCACTGGAAGAAGCTCCGCAAGGCCGTCGGCCGCACGATCAAGGAGACCATCGGGCGACCGCCATTCTATCCCGACGTCATGGTGGGAAGCGGGGGGACGTTCACGAACATCGGTGAAATGGTCCAGTGTGAGCGGGAGGGGCGGTTCGGTCCGATACGGGGCTACGAAGTCGCCCGGGCCGACCTGGACCGATTGGTTGACCGGCTGCGAGAGACACCGCTCGGTGAGCGGCGTCGGATGTGCGGGCTCAATCCGAAGCGCGCCGACATCATCCCAGCCGGGGCGATGGTGGTCGCGCGGCTAGCCCGGAAGCTCGGGTCCCAGCGGATCGTCGTGAACGACCGCGGGATCCGCGATGGTCTGCTGCAGGCAATGATCGAGGACGTGGGTGTGGCAGGGGCACAGACGCCCCTTCAGCAGGACCGGATTCAGTGGGTGCGCGAGTTCGCGCATAAGTGCCGGTCGAACGAGCGTCACTGCGCCCAGGTCGCGCGGCTCTCGGTGACCTTGTTCGACGCGCTCCGAGAGCCGTTTGAGATCCCGTCCACCGGCCGTGACATCCTGGAGGCCGCTGCACTCCTGCATGACATCGGGTATCTGGTCAATCACTCGAAGCACCACAAGCATGCGTACCACCTGATCATGCACGGGGACCTCCGGGGGTTCTCACCGGGCGACGTGGAGCTGATCGCGAACGTGGCACGCTACCATCGCCGGGCGACGCCAAAGAAGTCGCACGAGAACTTCGTGCGCCTCGATCGCCCGGACCGCGAGCTCGTACGGCAGCTGAGTAGCATCCTCCGGGTGGCGGATGGGCTCGACCGGACGCACGGGCAGGCGGTGGAGCATCTGGAGGTCGACGTCAGCGACGACGTCGTGCGGATCGGAGTGGCCGCACCCACGAATCCGCACGTCGATCTCGGTGATGCCGAGCGGAAGGCAGTGCTGTTCGAAAAGGTCTTTGGGGTGCGGCTGGAACTGGTCTGGCAGCGACCGCGGAAGAACGGGGTGTCCGGGGCGGGCCAGCAGAGCAGGCAGACGAAGCGCGGGTCGCGGGAGCCGCGCAGGACGTGATCCATGGGTAAGGGAAGACCGCAGCCAGAGTATTCGTCCGAGCACTACCTCAACCGTGAGCTGAGCTGGCTCGAGTTCAACGGGCGCGTGCTGGAGGAGGCGCAGGACTCCTCCAACCCGCTGCTCGAACGGTTCAAGTTCCTCTCCATCTTCAGCTCCAACCTCGACGAGTTCTTTGAGGTCCGGGTGGCGGGCCTGCTCGAGCAGGTCAACGCCGGCATGGAACCGCAGGACTTTGGGGCGGACGGGTTGGGGCCGGCCGAGCAGGTTGCGGCCGTCGATCCGCGCGTCCACGCGTTGGTCGCGGAACAGTACCGGGTGCTTCGGGAGGAAGTGCTGCCCGGTCTGCGGGACGCAGGGATCGCGCTCGAGCGGTACGGCGATCTCTCGGCGGACGAGCGCGAGCGGGTCGATAGCCTGTTTCGCAACGACATGTACCCGGTGCTCACGCCGCTGGCGATCGATCCGGGACACCCGTTCCCGCACGTGCACAACAAGAGCCTGAACATCGCCCTGCTGCTCCGCGGACCAGACGACGACGAGCCCCTGCCGGCGGTCGTACAAGTGCCGGGCGTGCTCGACCGAATCGTCCCGATCGGCCGCGAATCAGGGCGGTTCCGCTTCATGCTGCTCGAGGATCTCATCATCGAGCACGTGCAGGAGTTGTTCGGCGGCTATCGCGTGCTGGACGCGACCGTCTTCCGGGTCACCCGGAATACGGACCTGACGCTGCAGGAGGAAGAAGCCGAGGACCTCCTCGAGATGATCGAGGAGAGCCTGCAGCAGCGGCTTCGGAGCGATCCGGTGCGGCTCGAGATCGCAGCCGACGCCGCCGACGGGTTCGTCGACATGCTCGTGGACGCGCTCGACCTCGCGACGCGCGACGTGTACCGCATCGACGGTCCGGTGGACCTATCGATGTTCATGGGACTGAGTCGGCTGG
Organism: Gemmatimonadota bacterium; assembly: GCA_039584325.1. GTDB lineage: Bacteria > Gemmatimonadota > Gemmatimonadetes > Gemmatimonadales > GWC2-71-9 > JAOTVV01. Next base: position 6,547 of record JBDGYA010000058.1, on the reverse strand, counting down.
ACGGGTTCCCGGATCTCAGGGATGAGCCGCTGGTGCCGCGCACCGCCGTGCCGTTCGCCTCCGGGCGCGATCTGTTCGAGGTGATCCGGCAGCAGGACGTCCTGGTACACCATCCGTTCGAGTCGTTCGGCGCCGTGGTGGAGTTCATCGAGCGCTCGGCCGACGACCCCGACGTGCTCGCGATCAAGCTCACGTTGTACCGGACGAGTGTGCCGAGTGCGATCATTACCGCCCTCGGCCGGGCGGCTCAAAACGGCAAGCAGGTCACCGCCCTCGTCGAGCTGAAGGCCCGGTTCGACGAGCAGAACAACATCCTGTGGGCGCGAGCGCTCGAAGAAGCCGGCGTCCACGTGGTGTACGGTGTGATGGGCCTCAAGACGCACTGCAAGGCGGCGCTCGTCGTGCGCCGGGAGCCCGACGGCATCCGGCGCTACGTCCACCTTTCGACCGGGAACTACAACGCCGTGACAGCCCGGATCTACACCGACCTTGGGCTGTTCACCAGCGACCCGGCCATCGGCGAGGATGCGACGAAGCTGTTCAACCTGCTCACGGGGTACTCGCAGTCGCAGGAGTGGCAGCGGCTGGTTGTAGCACCGGCTGCGCTGCGTGAGCGGGTGGTCGAGCTGATCGACCGCGAAGGGCGCAATGCCGAGGAAGGGAAAGCGGCGCGCATCATCGTGAAGATGAACGCGCTCGTCGAGGCGTCGGTGATCGACGCGCTGTACGAGGCATCCCAGGCCGGCGTGCAGGTCGACCTCGTGATCCGTGGCACCTGCTGCCTCAGGCCCGGCCTGCCCGGTATCTCGGACAACATCCGGGTGGTGAGCATCGTGGACAAGTTCCTCGAGCACTCCCGGATCTTCTACTTCGAGAACGATGGGGATCCCGAGATCTTCCTGGCGAGCGCCGACTGGATGCCGCGCAACTTCTTCCGCCGGATCGAGGTCATGTTCCCCGTGCTGGAGCCGGCGCTCAAGACGCGGATCGTCGAGGAGATCCTCGAGATGGTGCTCGCCGACAACGTGAAGGCGCGCCTACTCCAGCCCGACGAGACGTACGAGCGTGTCGAGCGCGGTCCCGACGAGGCACCGGTGCGGTCCCAGCTCGTGCTCCAGGGGCTCGCACGCCGGTCCTCACGCACGTCAGGGGAGGTCGACCCCCACTTCCGGTCCGTCACACGGCGCCGCCGGTCCGACTCGGAGCGTCAGCGCAGTGAGGTCTGAGGTGATGCCGTGCAGGTTCTGATCGTACGGCACGCCATCGCGGAGGATCGGGTCGCGTTTGCCAAGACGGGACAGCATGACGGGGAGCGGCCGCTGACGGTGGCTGGGCGCGTACGCATGAAGCATGCTGCGGCTGGCCTGCGCGCCGTGGTGCCTGAGCTTACGCTCATCGCGTCGAGCCCCCTCACCCGAGCGCTGGAGACTGCCGAGATCCTCGCGGAGGCGTTCGGCGGACCGAGCGTCGTGCAGACCCCCAGTCTCTCCCCGGGTGGCGATCCGGCGGCGGTCGTGGAGTGGCTCCGTGACCATGCCGACGCGACGTGTGTCGCGCTCGTGGGACACGAGCCGGATCTCAGTGAGCTCACCGCGCACTTGCTCCTCGACACCGTCACCCCGTTCGTCCAATTCAAGAAGGGTGGGGCCTGCCTTCTGGAGTTCTCCGGCCCGGTGGCGGCGGCACAGGCTGTCCTGCGATGGCTCCTCCAGCCGAAGCATCTGCGGACCCTGGGGGGAGGCGGTGTCTGATTATCCCGGGGGACTCCTCCCGATGCCTCCGCAAGTCGCCGTCGACCGCATCGGCAACGTGCTGCTGGCCGACGCACGCGAGGCGGTCACGCGGCTCGACCGGGGCGAGGACGACGAGGCGCTCCACGACTTCCGGGTCGCCCTCCGCCGACTGCGTAGCGTGCTGCGAGCGTTCCAACCGTACCTCGATCACGCGGTTCCCAAGAAGACCCGCCGGCGGATTCGCGACCTCGCCCGTGCCACCAACTCGGCGCGCGATGCCGAGGTGCTCCTCGACTGGCTCGGTGGGAGACGTGCGGAACTCACACCCTCGCAGCGGATCGGTGCGCGCTGGCTCGAGGAGCACCTGACCGCTCAGCGGGACGACGGGTATGATGTGGGGGCGCGCGCGATCGCCAGCGATTTCGCCGGCGTCGATCGGCGCGTTCGCAAGCGGCTTGCCACTGCCGCGCGCAATCCGTGGGGCGGATCGGAATCGCGCGCGACGTTCGCAGTTGCGCTCGGAGAGCTGGTACGCACCCATCTGCAGACCCTGCAAGAGGCGCTGGACGAGGTCCAACGATCGGACGACAGGCAGACCGTGCACGCCGCTCGCATCCATGCCAAACGACTGCGCTATCTCCTGGAACTCGTCGCCGGCGAGCTGGGATCCGCGGCCTCGGGCGTGAAGCGGATCAAGCGCCTGCAGACGGTGCTGGGTGATTTGCACGACATGCAGGTGGGGGAGGGAGCCTTCGGTGCGGCGTGTGAAGATGCCGCCGCCGAGCATGCCCGGCATCTCGCCGAGCTGGCCACCAGTGGCGCGGACGATCCCGAGCGACGGCGAGCGCGGCGGCGCAATCCGATGTCGGGACTCCTTGCGCTGACAGAACAGTGCCGCGGCGCCCAGAAGGACCTGTTCCGGGCGCATCGACGATGGCGGAAGTCGGACTGGCCGGCGCTCCAGCAGGACGTTGCAGCAGTACTCGACCAGCTCACGGTGGTCTCACCTGCTGGGATCGAGATCGAGCGGAAGTACCTGCTGCGCCGCGTTCCCGAGCAGGTAAGCTCTGCGGAGGCCGTGGACGTGGAGCAGGGCTGGCTCCCGGGTGCCCGCCTGCAGGAGCGGCTGCGGCGCGTGCGAGGGTCGGACGGCGACAGCTATTTCCGGACGGTCAAGTTGGGAGAGGGGCTGACTCGCCTCGAGGTGGAGGAGGAGAGCTCACAAGAGATCTTCGAGCATCTCTGGCCCCTCACGGAAGGGCGCCGAGTGCACAAGCGACGGTACACGGTCTCCGAAGGGGGCATCATGTGGGAGATCGATGAGTTCCTCGACCGTGAGTTGGTCCTCGCAGAGGTCGAGCTGCCGTCCCCCGATACCGATGTGGCCGTTCCCGACTGGCTCGCAACGGTCCTGGAGCGTGAGGTTACCGGGGATCCCAAATACGTGAACGTCAATCTCGCGCACTGAGCCACCGCCGGCCCGGTGCGCGGCTACTCCCCGCTGCTTGCGCTCCCGACGGCTTCTGACGTCGTATGGCGGCTCAACATGAGGTCCTGCGCCCGGCTGGCCGCTCCTGTGCTACCGTCACCGCGCTGCGCGTAACTGCCGTCCTGCGCAAGCTCCCACGCCGCGGCATCGTTCCACTCCGAGTCGAGGATCTCGTCGAGCCGTCGCCGAGCTTCGGCATCCTCGACGGGAGCCACGACCTCGATGCGGCGCCGGAGATTGCGCGGTCGCCAGTCGGCGGAACCCATGTAGTACTCCGTCTCACCGCCGTTCTCGAAGCGGAAGATTCGAGCGTGCTCCAGAAACCGTCCGACGCCCGAGACCACCCGGATGGATTCCGAGAGTCCCGTGACGCCGGGACGCGCCGCGCAGATACCGCGTACGATCAGCTCGATGGGAACGCGAGCCTGCGACGCACGGTAGAGCGCCTCGATGATCTCGCCGTCGGCGAGACCGTTGATCTTGGCCCGGATTCCCGCGGGCCGGCCGCCGCGCGCGTGCTCGGCCTCCCGGTCGATCAAGCCGATGAACCGGGTCAGCATGTTCGTCGGCGCCACGATGAGGCGCGGGAACTCCGCCGCGGGCGGACGGGAGGAGCCGGTGAGCTCGTTGAACAGCGCGCTGGCTTCGTTGCACAGATCCTGATTCGCCGTGAGCAGCCCGAGATCGGTGTACAGCCGTGCCGTGTCGGCGTTGTAATTTCCGCTGCCGATGTGTAGGTAGCGCCGCAGGCGATCTTCCGTTCTTCGTACGACCAACGCGAGCTTCGCATGGGTCTTGTACTTCACGAGCCCGGTGATCACGTGAATGCCGCCCCGCTCGAGCTGCTTGGCCCACAGAATGTTCAGCTCCTCGTCGAACCGGGCCTTCACCTCCACGAACACGGAGACGTCCTTCCCCTGTGCCGCTGCTCGAATGAGGGCGTCGGCCAACCTGGACGGTCCCCCGGGGCGGTACAGGGTGAGCTTGATGGCGACCACTTCCGGGTCGTTGGCTGCTTCCAGCAGGAAGCGCTCGGTGGTCGCCTCGAAGGAGTCGTAGGGGTGGTGGACCAGCACGTCGCCCTGATCGATGATGTCGAACATCGAGGTGTCGGGCGGGAGCGGGTTCGCCGCCGTGAAGGGCTCGAAGTTCAGATCGGGGCGAGGGAGGGACGCCAGCTCGTCGAGTGACCCCAGGTCCACCATGCCGTCCACCTCGTGCAGATCGGCGGGATGCAGTGGGATCCCCTGGTTTTCCTCCTCGCGCTGCAGCTCGCGCAGCAGCAGATCGCGGATCGGGTACGGCATCGTGCGGTCGATCTCGATCCGGACGATGCCGCCCGCGGGGCCCCGCCTGAGCTCTGCCTCCATCGCCTCGAGGAAGTTGGTGGCGTGCTTTTCGTCGAACTTGATGTCCGCGCTGCGGGTGATCCGGAAGGGATGGACCTCCAGGACCTGCCGGCCAGGATACAGCGTCTGGATGTTCGCGCGGATCACCTGTTCGATTGGGATGAAGTCGAATCCCTCGGGCAACTGCACGAGCCGCGGCAGGGCATCAGTGACCTCGAGATGCGCGAAGTGATCGCGCTCCGTGCGGGGATCCCGGACCACGACCGCGAGGGAGAGAAGCAGGTCCTCCATGTGCGGGAACGGATGACCACCGGCCAGCGTGATGGCCTTCGGGGTAAGCAGCGGCAGAATGCGCTCGTCGAAGTAGTCGCGGAGATACTCACGCTCCGCGTCATTGAGGCGGTCCATGTCGAGGATCCGGAGGCCGGCGGGCTCGAGCCCGTCCTCCAGCAGCGTCTGGAGGCAGCGGTATTGGCGGCGGACCAGCGCGCGCAGCTTCACTTGAACCGCCTGCAGCAGCTCGGTCGGAGTCTGCCCGTCAATCGACCGGCGGGTGATTCCCTCGGCTGCGGCCTGCTTGAGTCCTCCGACCCGGACCATGAAGAACTCGTCGAGGTTCCAGCTGAAGATCGCGAGGAAGCGCACCCGCGCCAGCAGCGGCACCTGAGGATCCTCCGCCAGCGCCAGCACACGTGAGTTGAACTCGAGCAGACTCAGCTCGGGGTTGAGAACGGGGGAGCTACCCGGGATGGGAATCTGATCGTCGGATTCCCGCACACTAGGCTGAGGTACCGGGAACATGCGCGACCCGCGCTTGCGGCTCGGCATCTTCACGATCGCCGCGTGCTCCCGTGTGCTCGCCGGTGCCTGCGCGATCGCCGCGGGCTGCTTGCCGGGGCCGTAGATGTCCCCGACCTCGAATTGCCAGAGCACGATGATGACGACGTTGAAGATGCCCGAGACGATCAGGCCCACCGGCAGCACCTGAATCCCGCCGGAGAGGCCCACACCGATCGCCAGAAACACGTACACGGCGTCCTTGGTGTCCTGCAGCGTATTGCGAAAGCGGACCGCGGCCACGATACCCGCGAGGGCGAAGGCCAGCGACAGCGACGACTGTACGATGATCACGATCCCGGTCACCGCCGGTGGCAGCAGAATCAGCGTATGCACCAGTGACTTGTCGTACCGGGTCTCCCGGCGCGTGACCATGTACACCCAGGCAATGGGGGCGACGAGTAGCAGCGAGCCCACGATCGCGATCGCCGTCCGCAGCTCGACGTTGGGCGCCTTGAGGAACCCGCCCTGACCCGACGGCGGCTCCGCACCGAACCACTCGGCACCGGCCGTAGGGACGTCCACCGCCCGCAAGGCGTCCGCGACGACGGGGAAGAGCCGCGTCAGGATCGCGGTTCCCAGCACCAACGCGAGGTAGTACAGGAGCAGCCGGACCAGCGGGTAGTCGAAGAACTTGCGGATCATGGAAGCTCGTGGCTTGAGGACGCGTCGCTAAGCTAATGATACGTCAACTTGCGCCGCCAGTCAGGACGTTCTGGTCGGGGGGGCCTCGGCGGGGACCGAGGAGAGCGGGAATGGGCCGGCGCTGGAGCCGACGCCTGGCGGGTGGGTACGCAGCGAGGGCGCTTCCGCATCTGCGGAAGCGCCCTCGAGTCGTGGTTGCCTTGTTGCGCCTACCTCTTCCGCCGGCCCGAACTGGGCCGCGACGGTGCTGACGGCCGCGGCGCGGACCGCGGCGCCGATGGCCGTGATACCTGGGGCCGCGGCGCAGACCGCGGGGCCGCCCGTGCCGGCGCCCGGGCAGGTGCCGATGGTCGTGACACCTGCGGCCGCGACGGCGTGGACGGCCGGCGGTTCACTGAGGGTCTCGGTGCCGACCGGCTCGGGGTCGACGGCCGCGCTGACGGTGTGCGCTTCGGGCTCGTCCGGCGCTCCAGCGACGGTGTGGAACGCCGCGC
>JBDGYA010000025.1:0-49722 GCA_039584325.1 Gemmatimonadota bacterium | reverse complement strand
GTCTTGTTCGTGTGGGTTGTGATCGTCGGTGTGGCTTTCTCTATCTCGCCGGATGGGCAGGCCTCCGACAAGACGGAGGCGTACCTTTTCGCTTTGCTTGTTCTCAGCATCACAACCATGCTCGGCGTAACGTTCACGTGGTTCGGTGGGCGCAAGAGGTTATGTAGCTAGAACCGCGATGCATGAAGCGGTAGATATCTTGACGGTTGGTGCGTCCCGAGCGATGGGTTAAGTTCTACCTCAAGCCCTGTGATGCTGAGTAGCCAGCAGGAGCACGGCCCCGAGCGTCACCCGGCGTTTGGGGCTTTCGGTTCGCACCTCACGTCAATCCAAACTGAACAGTTCCCGTCCTTGGCGATTGGGGCGAACTGCCCCATGTTAGAGATTGAATTCCTCTGTCGGTGGCCCTCCTGGCCCCGCCGCCTGACAGACGCCGCAGTGTGACGCCCGCCCGACGACGAGACCGCTGGACAATCGACGAAAAGTGCTGCGTCAGCTTCCTTGAAAGGAGGTGCTCATGCGTGTCCTCCTAAGGAGTCCACCCGCAAAGATGCTGCTGGCTACCCTCTTGGCGGCTGCCTGCACCGACGTGCCCGCTGCCCCCGAGGATACCGAGATCCTGCTGAGTGTACAGAGCGGCGACGACCAAGTGTGGATAGCTGGCTACGAGTTGCCTGATGCGCTGGTGGTGAAAGTGACCGGGGTCCGGGACCGACCGGTTCCCCACTTCCAGGTCAACTTCCGTGTGATCGAGGGTGGCGGCAGCATGTACGCCGGGTCGGGGCACACGGACCCGCATGGCATCGCGCGGGACTACTGGACGTTGGGACCGGAGCCGGGGGAGAACGTCGTCGAGGTGCGCTCCGTCCAGCCAACTACGGGCGAGAAGCAGGTTTGGGCGAGGTTCACGGCGACAGGGAAGCCCTGGCCACCTCAACTCACAACCGTCCGGCACCTCCTGGTTGACGGGTTCGTGGACGCACTCATCGAGCGACTCGAGCCGGACGTTGCCGACGAGTTGCGGTCTGCCCTGTCCCAGCTCCTGGAGGGCCTTGGGGAGGAGCTAGACCTCGACCAAGTCGGCGAAGCACTCGCTGCCGCACACAGCTTGGTCGAGGGCGCAGCGCCACCCAACACAGTCGAGTACGCGTTTCTCGACCTGATCCTGGGCCGGTGTGAGGTCCTGTTCGACGAGGCCATACTGGCTCTCTCCGGCTGACAGCCCATGGAGGCGATAACGATGCGAACGAACGCACAGATTCGGTGGGGTCTCTTGGGCCTCGGCTGGCTCGTGGCGGCCGCACTCCTCGGTGCGAGGCCGCAGCCGGCGCAGGCGCAGACCGAAGATCCCCTGCTTTACGCTTGCTATGTGCCGGATGTCGGTGCGGTGTACCGAGTCGGAACCGACAGTACGCCGGACGACTGCTTTGAAACGACGCACGTCAAGTTCAGCTGGAATCCGATGGACCTTGGCTGCACGACAGGCGAAGTGGCGAAGTGGACGGGGACGGGATGGGCGTGCGGCACCGACGACGTCGGTGCACCGCTAAACCACACACACCATGGTTCCGATCTGGTGAATGGCTCGGTGACCAACGCAGAGCTGGCAGCTGACGTAAGTGCAAGAGTCAGAGGGTGGCACCGTGAACAGGTGGAAGACAAGGAAGTCTCGCCGCGTTCCTTCGCGGAGGCATTCGCGCAGTGCCCAGCGGGTCAAAGGGTCCTGGGTGGGGGAGTGAAGACCAAGTACGACTTCTTTGGGTCGTACACGTCATCTACTCCTATCCCGGCGACGAGTCTGATCTGTGGGGCTGGCATGCGAGGGTATACAACCCAAACGATGCCACGATATACCTGTCCGTATACGCAATCTGTGCCGAGACAGAGGAACCATAGACAGCAAGACAAGCACCTTCGCAGTCCCTGCAGCGCCCGCCCCTGTGTCGGGCGCTGCTGCACTTCGGGGCGGCAATTCTGGCAGGACGGATACGCACCACACTCCGATGAGCACAGCTCCGCCCCGCAGGTGTACGCAGCCCCGGAGCAGCTCCACTGCCGCGTCCCTGGCGAGGGCCGCAGCCAAAGTCAGGATGCAAGACCCGCTCGCCGGGTACCGTCAAGAGCACGATCCGCAGAATGACGCGCACGTGGATCTGGGAAGTTGGGCCGCTTTGTCACGGGGCCCCTAGATAGGCGAACCGCGCCCGATCGCATGAATTCAGTCGAACCCCACCCTTGGGGCCCCAACCCCGGGGCCGCTGGCATGGTGGGAACGTGGAAGAGCGATGCCCTTCCGGCAGACACTCGCAAGCCAGCCTGTTGACTGATCCGACCATCCCTGACCGATTCTCCCATACCTGAGCCGCAACGCTGTTGCAGCCTCGCAACTCTTGCGGGGACATGCACCGTGCGTCATGTTCGCCGGCACAGCGGAACCCGAACCGCTTACCGTCGCATGGTTGGGGACCGCGTCGTCGGCGCCATACGATGGCGAAGGAAGGGTCCTTAGAGAGTCGCTGCTCAGGAGCTTCGAACCGCCCGGTCTCTTGCCGGGCGGTTTCGCTTCAGGCTCCAGGAACGGTGCCGCCAGTCGGCTACCAAGGAGCGCCGCTCAATCCAAACTGGACAGTTCCCGTCCTTGGCGATTGGGGCGAACTGCCCCAAGTTAGAGATTGAAGTCCTCTGTCGGTGGCCCTCCTGGCCCCGCCGCCTGACAGACGCCGCAGTCCGACGCCCGCCTGACGACGCGACCCTTGGGCCATCGGCGCAGGGCAGTACGTCCACCAGGAGGTGCGGACACCCTCTGACCCTGCAGAACCTTTCGATGCGAGGTAGCCATGCGCGGCGCATTCGTTCTGTTGCTCGGAAGCGCCTTGGTCTTGGGATGTGCGGACTCGTCCAGTCCAGGCGATACCACCACCAAGCCGGTGCTTGCCATCGTAGATGGCGCACACGGTGGCAACTCACACTTCTACTTCTTTCCCCCGATGGTAGCCGCGCCCGGCCCGACTGGGACGTTCGATGGCTCGCTTGCGCCCAGCGTGGAGATTTGCGTGTGGCACACGGTCGCCGAAGTGTGCGGCGCGAGTCTAGCGATCTACAACACAACCACGGGGCCAGGCTCGGAGTCGGTGCGGGTGGATGCTGCCGAGGAGCTGTACATCGTCAATTGGCATACCGGCGAAATTCTGGACAACGTGCCGCTCGGTGCCAATGAGGTGTACCGCATCCGAGTGCTGGTGGGCACGAAGGAGCTGGGACACGCGGATGTGGCAGTGGCGGGGAGTATGCGGGAGCTCAAGAACGTGGACACGGATGAGTTCGTCCCGGTGATGGACGGACGGACCCTGCCCATCAAGTTCCGGATCGAGGTTGGGGCGCTTGTGGAGGCCGAAACGCTGAGCGGGGGTCAACATCACACCTGCGTGCTCACAACCACTGGGGACGCCTACTGCTGGGGCTACAACTTCCTGGGCCAGGTGGGCATCGGGACCGGGACGTGGACGGAGCCCTCACCGCTACAGGTTACGGGCGGCCACCTCTTCGAGGTGGTAACTGCAGGTGAACACCACTCCTGCGGACTCACGCCCAGCGGGAACGCCTACTGCTGGGGCTACAACTTGTGGGGTCAGCTCGGCATTGGGGTCCGAACGATCCAGGAGCCCACGCCCCTGCCGGTCACGGGCGGCCACACTTATCAGGCAGTGAGCGCGGCTGAGCATCACACCTGTGCGCTTACATCCAGTGGCGACGCCTACTGCTGGGGCAACAACGAGGTGGGCCAGCTTGGCAACGGGTCGTGGGGTGGAACGTGGCCTGACTACCTCGAACCCACACCGCTGCTGGTCACAGGCGGCCACACTTTCGTGACGGTGAGTGCGGGTGGTAGTCACACTTGCGGGTTCAGAAGCGCAGGGGATGCCTACTGTTGGGGACACAACTTCTTCGGCCAGCTCGGCATTGGGACGGCGACACTTCTGCCGGAGCCCTCGCCTGTGCAGGTCACAGGCGGTCACGTCTTTCGGTCAGTGAGTGGAGGTCAGCATCACACCTGCGGGCTCACGACGACCGGGGATGTCTTCTGCTGGGGCCACAATGGGTACGGTCAACTCGGCACCGGGACGGTGACGTACCAGGAGCCAACGCCGCTACTGGTCACGGGCAGCTACATCTACCAATCAGTAAGCGCTGGTCGTGATCATACCTGCGGACTCACAACCACTGGGGACGCCTACTGCTGGGGCAGGAACGTCGCCGGCCAGTTGGGCACCGGAGCCAAGACGGACTACGAGTCCGCACCTGCACCGGTCACCGGCGGCCACACTTTCCAGGCGGTGAGCGCGGGTGAATTTCACACCTGTGGGCTCACCACAACTTGGGACGTTTACTGTTGGGGCTACAACGGTTTCGGCCAACTGGGCACGGGAACCGTGACCGACTATGGTGGGACGCCGCAATTCGCGCTGAACGTGAACCCCGGCATGCCGTAGCCTGACCAGCACTGATGAAGGAGAGCCCCGAGCGTCACCCGGCGCTCGGGGCTTCCTCGTTTCCTACACAGCCATGTTGGCGCACCCGTCATGCTCTGCGCGTTCGATGGCTCTTCTAACGGTATCAAGTCTGACTTCGTGTACTTCCCGCAGCGCACGAAGGACGTGGACCGCAAGGACATTGTGGAAGGAAAGGCGTGTGTCACGAGGGTCGGGACGCTGTAGGACGGGCCGGAAGAACCCAACACCCTTGCGCCGATAGTACTTCTGGCCACGGCACCACGCACCTATCGTGGTCGCTGGGACCCCCGTTGCACGGGCCGCATCCCGGTACGTGTAGCGCGGCAGATCGCGTGGATCGTCGCCACCGTTGAGGTCGAGGTCGGGCTCCCGCACCTTCAGGCTTGCGTTCAAGTCACGTCTCCCTGTCGGCAATGAAACATCGGCGCACGCATCGGCCCATGCCTAAGACTGGCGCAAAGCACTTGCCGGGTATGAGGACAGCCTGTCATTCCGCGGCTATCTATCCTACGTCTCATCCTACGTTGGCTGCTCGAGGCGGGGACCCAGAGCTGCCCGGAAAGCGGAGCCCGACCGCTAGGCCGGGCTCCGTAACGTCTTGTGGTGCAACGCTTGTCCCGTCCCCCCACCCTGGCGACCTTTCCTTTCCCGACCGGGTAGCTCAGTTGGCAGAGCAACGGACTTTTAATCCGTAGGTCCTGGGTTCGAGCCCCAGCCCGGTCATCACCGGACGGCAGGACAGCAAGGCGGTAGGGCGGTAGGTGGCTCCGCCACAGCCGCGGACTGACGGATCACCAGGTCCTGTTTGCCGATCTCGCACCCACGCATGTAGACTCCCCCGCTCACTCGAAACGACGAGGTGTCGATGCGGAGCGATCGCCTCACGCCGTTCCTCTCGATCACCGGGTGGCTGCTCCTGACTGGTTGTGCGTCGCACGGTCCACCGGCTCCGACGATCCAGCCTGCCTTCGAGGCGGCCGTGGAGTGCGTGGTGCAGACGATGCAGTCCAGGATGTACCAAGAGACAAGGCGCAGGTGGGTGCTGCCGAACAGTGAGCTTCGCGGTGGGGCCCTCGAGCGTGACCCCGCCCATCCGGAACTGTCGCGCGACTATCTGGAGCTGCGGTTCGCCAGCAGTACCAGCAGGGAGACCGCCCTCATCCGTGTGTTCGGAAGGGCGTCTGGCAGTCGCGTGGAAGTGAACGTCGGTCCCGTTCAATCCAGCAGCAGACGGGACCGGCTGCTGCGGCAGGTTGCACAGGAGTGTGCGCCCGGGCGGTGACTGCGCCACCTGCGTGGATTGCCCCGGCGTTCCTTGGGTGGGTGGGCTCTTGACAGGGCCGGCTGCATCGGCACCTTCTCTGCTGCTCCGTACCTTATCCTTTGGAGGAAACCATGCGCAGCACCCGTCTCCTGGTGCCCGCAATCGCGGGCGCGCTTGTCGTCGCATGCACGGCGCAAGTCGAGATGGACACCGACAACACGGCCGACATCGCGGCCATCAATGCCGTCCGCGAGATGGAGGTCTCCAGTCTCCTGGCCGGCGATGTGACGATGTCCTACGCCACCGACGACGTCGTCGTGATGCCGCCGAACGAGCCGATTGTGGTGGGGCGCGAGGCGGCGATCGCCTGGGGAACGGCGTTTGCGAATGCGGCGACCATCGAGGGCCTGAGTTACGACGAGACTGAGATCACCGTCTCGGGCGACCTCGCGGTCGAGCACTACGTCTCAAACCTCACGATGAGGATGGCAGGCGCCGAGGAGTCGATGACGGAGTCGATCAAAGGGCTGCATGTGTATCGCAAGCAGGCCGACGGTTCCTGGAAGATGACGCTGGACGTCTGGAACTCGAACACGCCGATGGAGGGCATGTAGGCGGAGAGGGAACATTCGGTTCCGGCGTCACGCGTAGGGCCCCGCGATCGCGGGGCCCCACGCGCTCCAGGTGGAGCCGCAGCGTCCGATCGTCATCCTGGCTCGAAGCCGGCGCCCTTGGTCGTCAGCCGGATCCGCACCAGGTACATGTCCGAGGTGACGTAGAGGGTCGAACCGTCGTCACCGAAGGTGCAGTTCGACGTCCGCTCACCCGTGACGAGGGTACCGAGGTGCCGACCGTCGGCGGAGAACACCACGACTCCGTCGGCACCACGCGCGACGTAGAGCCGCCCCTCCTGATCCACCGCGATGCCGTCGCCCCATGACTCGGCGAACACACGGGCGTTCGATAGGCTCCCGTCCTGAACCACGTCGTACGCCATGATGACGGGCTGGTCACCGTCCGAGTTGGCAACGTAGAGGATGCCCTCGTCGGGCGAGAGGGCGATCCCGTTCGGCCGGGACAGATCGTCCACCAGCGGGGTGACGGTTCCATCGGTCGCAACGCGGTACACGCCCTGGACGGGCAGCTCCTTCGCGGGATCATCGACTCCCTGCTCGAGCCCGTAGGGCGGATCGGTGAAGTAGATGTCACCGTTCGCGCGGATCACGAGGTCGTTGGGCGAGTTGTAGCGCTTGCCCTCGAAACGATCCGTGATGCTCGTAAAGACCGGCCCGGGTGCGGTCAGCCGGGTTTCGAGCCGGGCGATGCGGCGGTCGCCGTGTTGGGCCAGCACCAGGGCGCGCCCAGCCAGCGCCAAGCCGTTCGATCCCATCTCCCCTGCGCGGTCCACGTCGCCCGTGTAGCCGGACGGCTCGAGCCAGAGCGTTACCCCGGTGGCCTCCTCCCAGCGGTAGATCGCGTTGCGCGGGATGTCCGAGTACAGCAGGAACTTCAGCCACGGCACCCACACGGGTCCCTCCGTCCATTCGTGGCCTTGGGCGAGCATCTCGAACACCGCATCCTCCGGCACGATGGCGTCGAGTTCCGGATCGAGTCGTTCGACGTATCCGATGGTGCGGAGGACGGTGTCATCATCGTCCCTCGCCGTGTCGTCAGGGCTGCAGGCGGCGATGCCGGCAACCACGGTGAGCATGGTCAGGTAGGTGAAAGGCAGGGGGCGCATGGCGTGAACCTCACTCCTGGTGCGGAACGGTCGGGAAGAACAGGGCTACTATGCCGCGGCAGGTCAGCCGCGGGCAAGGGCGCAGCGCAGATTCGGCCGGTGCGAATTTCTCGGGAGCGCTCCAAGACTGCTATACTTGCCGACGACAGCGGCACCGTGCGAAAGGTGAGAACCATGCAGATCGGTCTCGTCGGTCTCGGCAAGATGGGCGGCGCCATGGTGCGACGGCTCACTGGTGGCGGCCACGACGTGGTCGGCTTCGACGTCGGTGAGGAAGCCGTCTCCCGGTGTGTCGCCGCCGGTGGCACGGCAACAGCGAGCCTGCACGCTCTCGTCGAGGGCCTGCGACCCCCGCGGTGTGTCTGGGTGATGTTGCCGGCGGGCGATCCCACCGCCGACACGATTCACACCCTGTCCGACCTCCTGGATGCCGATGACGTCATCGTCGACGGCGGCAACAGTCACTATGGCGAGGCGATGCGACGGTCGGTCGAGCTCGAAGCCTCAGGGCTCCACTTCCTCGACGTCGGTACGAGTGGAGGCGTGCGGGGTGGCACGGACGGATTCAGCCTGATGATCGGTGGCCCAGAAGACATCGTCGATCGCCTGCGGCCGCTCTTCGAGACGCTGGCCCCCGCGACCGATCGCGGATGGGGACGGGTCGGACCGGCCGGCGCCGGACACTTCGTGAAGATGGTGCACAACGGTATCGAGTACGGGGCCATGCAGGCGTTCGCGGAAGGCCTGGCCGTCCTCGAGGCCAAGGACGCGTTCGATCTGGATCTTGCGCAGGTGACGAGCATCTGGCAGCACGGCAGTGTGGTGCGGTCCTGGCTGCTGGATCTGGTCGTCGAGGCCCTCGCCGAGGATCCGAAGCTCGAGCGTATCGCGCCCGTCGTGGCCGATTCGGGGGAAGGGCGCTGGACCGTGCAGGAGGCGGTCGACCTCGGTGTGGCGGCGCCGGTGATCGCCCAGTCATTGTTCGCCCGCTTCAAGTCACAGGACGACGAGGGCTTCGGCGAGCGGCTGCTGGCCGCCCTGCGCCACCGCTTCGGCGGCCATGCGGTGAAGCCCGCCGACTCAGCGGATGAGTGATGCACAACTCGTAGGGGCGGCGATTGCGGGCATCGCCCTCCTGCTGTTCCTGATCGTCCGGGTCAAGCTGCACGCCTTCGTGGCTCTCCTCATCGGCAGCCTCGTGATCGGTGTCGGTGCGGGGATGCCGTTCGCCGATGTGCTGCAGGCCGTCACGACGGGCGTGGGCAGCACCCTTGCCGCGATCGCGGTGCTCGTCGGCCTGGGGGCCATGTTCGGGCAGATGCTCGAGGTATCGGGGGGCATCCAGGCGCTGGCCGATGCGCTCGTCGGCCGGTTCGGCGAACGCAACGCGCGGTGGTCCTTGCTCGCCGTCGGGTTCGTCGTGGCGATCCCGGTCTTCTTCGACGTCGCGTTCATCATCCTCATCTCGCTCGTGTACGGACTGACGGAGCGAACGAACCGGCCGATCGTGTACTATGCGTTGCCACTGCTGGCTGGTCTCGCGGTCACCCACGCGTTCATCCCGCCCACGCCCGGACCGATCGCCGTCGCCGGCCTGATCGGGGCCGACCTCGGCTGGGTGATGCTGTTCGGAGTGCTGATCGGTCTACCCGCCGCGGTCGTTGCCGGGCCGCTGTATGCGCGGCTGATCGCACCGCGCGTGCCGGCGATGGTCCCCGACTACATGCACGTCGCCGAGCGACGAAGCGGCAGATCGCTTCCACCGGTGTCGCTGATCGTGACGCTCATCGGCATTCCGCTCGCGCTGATCCTCGGCAACACGGTGGCTGGCATCACGCTGGCGGAGGGTCAGACGCCGAGGACCGTGCTCGCGTTCCTCGGTCATCCGATGATGGCGCTCCTCGTCACGACCGTTCTGTCGTTCTGGCTGCTCGGCACTCGGTCGGGGTACTCGGCGCAGGAGGTACGGGAGATCGCCACCAAGGCGCTCGAGCCCGCGGGCATCGTGATTCTCGTCACCAGTGCCGGTGGTGTCCTCAAACAGGTGCTCATCGACTCCGGTGTTGGTGACGTGTTCGCGGATGCGCTGATGGCCGCCAATCTCCCGCCTCTCCTGCTGGCGTTCCTGGCCGCGGCCGCCGTCCGCCTCATGCAGGGCTCGGCGACGGTGGCCATGCTGACCGCGGCCGGACTCGTGGCCGCACTCCTCGGTGAGGTGGAGTTCTCAGAGCCCATGCTCGCACTCCTCGTGGTTGCGATCGCCGCGGGCGCGACGATCGGGTCGCACGTGAACGATTCGGGCTTCTGGCTCGTGAACCGCTATCTCGGGTTGAGCGTGCCGGACACCTTGCGGACGTGGACGGTCACCACGACCCTGATCGCGCTCGTGTCGATCGCGCTGATCTTCGTCGTGAGCGCGTTCCTCGGCTGAGGTCATGGTCGTTCTCGTGATGGGCGTCAGCGGATCGGGCAAGAGCACCGTAAGCGCCTGCGAGCCGTACTGCAGCCCGAGCCACTGAAGCACCACCCCCACCAGTGACGGCACGTCGGTCGCCATCAGCACCGCCTCTGGGTGGCGGGTGATCGTACGGGCCGCGATACTGTAGCGAGCCCGTCACCGACCCGCGACCGGATCTGAGAGGCCATCCATGCGTTTCCTCCGCTCCCTCGTCGTCCTCTTCGCCGGGGTTGTCGTAGTAGCCGCCAGTCGAACCGCAGCGCGTTCCGATTTCCCGCGCACGACGATCGACATCGGGGTGCACGTGAGCGATCTCGAGGCGTCGGCCGACTTCTATACCGACGTCATCGGCTTCACGGAGGTAGACGGCTTCGTCGTGTCCGCCGACTTTGCCACGGCTGCCGGATTGACCGACGAGCAACCCCTCGCGGTCCGGGTGTTCGTGCTCGGTGCGGGGGAGTCGGCGACGAGACTCAAGCTGATGGAGGTGGCGGGCGTCGAGACGAAGGCGAGCGATAACGCCTATGTCCACTCACAACTCGGCTTTCGCTACCTCACGATCTTCATCGAAGACACCAACGAGGCGTTGGCGCGTCTGAGCGCCGGAGGCGTAGCACCTCTCGCCGGTGGGCCGGTCCTGATCGGCGAGGATCCCTCGGGTGACTACCTGACGGTCGTGCGTGACCCAGACGGGAATCTGATCGAGTTGATCGGGCCGATGGCCTAGCGACCTCGAGGATTCCGGAGACGACATGCGCCGCATGAAGATCTTGCTCTCGCTGTCACTAGCTGCTGCATGTATCGGAGAACGCGCGGCCGACGAGGCGGGCTGAGGCCATGGTCGTTCTCGTGATGGGCGTCAGCGGATCGGGCAAGAGCGCCGTAGGGCGCGCACTGGCCGAGCGGATCCGATGCCGTTTCGTCGACGGCGACGACCATCATCCGGTGGCGAACGTCGCCAAGATGCGGGCCGGTACGCCACTGACCGACGAGGACCGGGCACCCTGGCTCGCTGATCTGCGCACGATGATCGACGCCTGGCTCGAGAGCGGTGAGACCGTCGTGTTGGCGTGTTCGGCGCTTACGGAACGGATCCGCGGCGTACTCGGCGCTGACCGGGAGGGTGTTCATCTCGTCTATCTGCACGGCTCGAAAGACCTCATCGACGCGCGGATGCGAGATCGAGATCATTTCATGCCCGCGGCCTTGCTCGACAGCCAGTTCGCCCTGCTCGAGCCGCCGCAGGACGCACTGCAACTCGACATCGGGCAGGCGCCCGAGGAGCTCGTCGCCAGGATCGTCAGCGGCCTGGCCCTGAACTGAGGCCGGTCGAAGCGGTGCCCACGAACGGGCCCGTGCGGCGCTGGGCAGCGCTCGGCGGTTCACCCTGGAATAGGGGATGTGTTAACTTTCATTTCATAATCCTTGGCTTTCATCCCCAGTCCGGTCATCCCGAACCGATCCACCGAGCCAATTTCTCCTGACTCCGGAGAGCGTACCGTGACGCCAATCCGCGCGACCAGCACTCGCGGCTGGTGGACGACCGCCGCCCTCCTCGGGGCAGCCGCCTGCAGCAGTGCCCGGACGGGAGCGGACACCGCCCCCCAGCCCGCCGCCGCATCGGCCGCCGAACTCGAGGCACTGTACCAGGCCCGCACGGACAGCGCGCGCATGCGGTTCACCGAAGCCGACGTCCGGTTCGTGACCGGCATGATCGGCCACCACGCACAGGCACTCGTCATGGCGGATCTGGCGCCCTCGCACGGCGCGAGCCCGGCCGTACAGACCCTGTGTGCCCGAATCATCAACGCGCAGGAAGACGAGATCGCCACGATGCAGCGGTGGCTCCGCAACCGCGGGCAGCCGGTACCGGAGGTACACATCACGGGAACGACCATGATGGTGCACGGTCCGGAGTACGCCATGCACATGCCGGGCATGCTGACGCCGGAGCAGATACGGGAGCTGGACGGGGCGCGGGGGCGGGAGTTCGATCGGACATTTCTCACGTTCATGATTCAACACCACCGCGGGGCCGTCACCATGGTGCACAACCTGTTTGCGACGGATGGTGCCGCACAGGACGAGGTCGTGTTCAAGCTCGCATCCGACATCCAGGTAGATCAGACCACCGAGATCGCCCGGATGGAGTTGATGCTCGAGGAGATGAACGACGCGGGCGGTGGCCCGTGATCACCGACAGTCACCCACGTTGGAGGATTTCGCTATGACCGTCGCAAGGACGTCCGGCAACCGTCTCTGGCTCCTCCCGCTCGCGGCGGGACTGGTTAGCCTCACCGGCTGCTCACCCCAAACCACGACGATGGAAGCGGGAACCGTCCCTGCGACATCTGAGAGCGCACTGGCGATGGCCGCGCCGAGCCCCGACCCACGCATCGGCTTGCGTCCTGGGTTGTTTGACGCGGAAGAGGCGGTGTGGAATCTGCGAGTGCTGTCGCAGACGTTGCCGCCCGAAGACTTCGTCGGCATCACCAACTCCGATCTGGCCTTCACCGGCGACTACGCCATCCAGGGCAACTACAACGGCATCCAGGTCTGGGACATCTCGGATCCCAGCCAGCCGACCCTCGTGGTCGGGTACGTCTGCCCGGCGTCGCAGAGTGACGTCTCGGTCTACGAGCATCTCCTGTTTGTCTCGGGTGAGGGACTGGGCGGCCGGCTCGACTGCGGCACCGAGGGTGTCCAGGAGGCGGTCAGCCAGGAACGCCTGCGCGGGATCCGGATCTTCGACATCAGCGACATTCGAAATCCCAGGTACCTCACCAACGTGCAGACCTGCCGCGGGTCTCATACGCATTCAGTGCTTGCGGACCCGAACGACCCGGAGAATGTCTATGTCT
Organism: Gemmatimonadota bacterium; assembly: GCA_039584325.1. Taxonomy (GTDB): domain Bacteria; phylum Gemmatimonadota; class Gemmatimonadetes; order Gemmatimonadales; family GWC2-71-9; genus JAOTVV01. The sequence goes on along the minus strand of JBDGYA010000025.1, from coordinate 36,887 downwards.
ACGTGTCGGGCTCCGCTCCCGTCCGCCCCGCGGAGGAGCTCCCCGGTTGCTCCGCTGCGCCGCTCGACGAGGACCCGAACTCGGCGCTGTTCCGCATTGAGGTCATCAAGGTGCCGCTCGCCCAGCCCGAGCTGGCGACCATCGTGAGTTCCCCGCGGATCTTCGCCGATCTCGTGGCCCCACCGCAGCACGGTCTGGCGCCGGACGACGTCGCCGCCCTCGAGGAGGCGCAGGCCCGGGGCGCGTTCATTGCGGACATCGCGGGCCAGCAGATGGTGCTGCCGGATCGGTTCGCGACGGCGATGCTCGACAGCATCGTCACAGCGCGGGGCGGCAGCGGTGCGCCGACGGCTGCCGACAGCACGGCGCTGAGAGAGTACATCCCCGTGCTGATCGAACGAATGCTTGGCGCACGCGGGGACGGCCCGCGTCCCGGGCCCACCCAGTGCCACGACATTACCGTGTACCCGGCGATCGGCCTGGCTGGCGGTGCCTGCGAGGGCTACGGGCTCCTGCTCGATATCAGTGACCCCGTCAACCCGAAACGCATTGCTGCCGTGAGCGACTCGAACTTCGCCTACTGGCACTCGGCGACGTTCAACAACGACGGTACCAAGGTGCTCTTCACCGACGAGTGGGGCGGGGGTGGCCAGCCGAAGTGCCGTGCTACCGATCCCCGGGAGTGGGGAGCGAACGCCATCTTCACCGTCGAGAGCCGAGAGATGCGGTTCCAGAGCTACTACAAGCTGCCGGCACCCCAGACGCCTCAAGAGAACTGCGTCGCGCACAACGGCTCGCTGATTCCGATCCCGGGACGCGACGTGATGGTCCAGGGGTGGTACCAGGGCGGCATCTCGATCTTCGACTGGACCGATCCCAGGAACCTGGTCGAGATCGCCTTCCACGATCGTGGGCCGGTGGACTCGACCGAGATGCGGATGGCCGGGAGCTGGTCGGTCTACTGGTACAACGGGGTGATTGTGAGTTCGGAGATTGCGCGGGGGCTCGACATCTTCGCGCTGACGCCGAGCGCATTCCTCTCGCAGAACGAGATCGACGCGGCCAAGTCGGTACGGCTCGACTACCTCAATGCCCAGGGTCAGCCTCAGTTCGTTTGGCCAGCTACGTTCGCACTGGCCCGGGCGTACGTGGACCAACTCGAGCGGTCGAACGGCCTCTCGGCCGCAGGCATCGCGTCGGTACGGCAGGATCTCGCAGCCGCGGAGCGCGCGACGGGGCCGGAACGGCGGGGCGCGCTGACGACGCTTGCTGTCGCGCTGGCCAAAGAGGCGAGCGAGTCGGCTGATGCCGTGAAGTTGTACCTGCTGGCCGACGCGCTGAGGGAGCTGAGCGGGGTGAGCTAGACGACCGACCCTGCTCCGCACCCAGCTTCCCGCCCAGAGCGCGGCTTGGTCGAGGAGACAACGTGCCCCTGCCGTCAGGTGGGGGCACGTTGCCGTGTAGGGCGGAGCGCTGTGTGGGCTGCGCTAGCGTGCTCGAGAGCGGGCGAGCAGCTCTGCCTCTCGCTCCGGCGTGAGGCCCGACCGGAGGTTTGCCTGCCGCTGCCAGTCCAGTGACCGAAACCACTCGAGTGTGTCGTGCGCGGTTTCCGCCAGCGGGCGTACCCGCAGGCCGTGGCGGAACGCCTTGCCTCCATCGATCCGCATCATCCCCAGGGTCTTTCCTCGTGGAGGTTCCCAGAAGGTCAGCTCCTGGATCCCCTGCTCGACCAGGAACTCGGTGGCGACCCACGTGAACCGCACGACGGCGGTCGTCACCGCTCGGATCCCGTAGAGCAGCTCCGCGATGGACAGCGTGCCCTCCTGGCCGACGACGTTGAAGGTCCCGGTCGCTCCCCGCTCGAGCAGCTGGATCATGAACGCGGTGAGATCGCGGACGTCGATGTACTGCGTCGCATCGGTGGGGTCACCCGGTGCGAGGACGTCACCCCCGCGATCGATGCGCACGGGCCAATAGGTGAATCGGTCGCTGCGATCGCCCGGGCCGACGATGTAGGTGGGTCTGATGACGAGGTGCCCGTCCGGGAACAGGTCCCGGGCGACGTCCTCGGAGAGTGCCTTGAGCGCTCCGTAGGTCTCGTAGTCCACGCGTTCCGTCGTGGCATCGTCGATCGTTCCGATCGGCCCGTCCTCGGCGATGGATGTCGTGTGGTAGGGGTAGAACACGCCTGTGGAGGACACGTAGAGATAGTGCGTGACGGCATCCTGCAGCAGCTCAGCGCTCTGGCGAACCCAGCGCGGCACGGTCGCCGAGTTGTCGATGACCGCGTCCCATTCGCGGCCGCGCAGGGCCTCGAGATCGTCGTTGCGGTCCCCGATGAGGGTCTCGACGTGGGGGAAGAGGTGGGGGTTGGTGCGCCCTCGGTTGAACAGCGTGACGGTGTGCCCCCGCGACAGCGCATAGCGTACCTGGTGGGGACCAATGAAGCCGGTGCCGCCGAGGATCAGTAGCCGGAGCCGCCGTGCGGGTGGTGCCGCGCGGAGGCGGGCTGCGGTGCCGCTGGTGGCCGCGAGCGATGCGGCCACCGGTGCCGCGGTACCGACGAAGGATCGACGAGAGATGGTCATGGTGCGCGCTTCCCGGTCGTATATTCAGGCGCCGGTGCGCCCCGTCGGTCACCGGTGCCAAGGGGGGTTCCCGAGAGTAGTCCGAAGCCGCACGCGCTGTCCAGTCGGGGTGCGTGGGTGGCGGAACCCTCGCCACCGAACCGGCGTTTAGTCCCAGGCAACCATGGAACGCTTCGATCTCATTGCCATCGGCGGTGGAACTGCCGGTCTTGTTACCGCGGCGGGCGGCGCGGCGCTCGGCCTGCGTGTGGCCCTCGTCGAACGCGACGCGCTCGGCGGGGACTGCCTGTGGACCGGCTGCGTTCCCAGCAAGGCGCTGATTGCTGCGGGAAAGCTCGCCCATCACATGCGGCATGCGGAGCAGCTGGGTCTGGTCGGCGCCTCGCCGGCGCACGCCTTCGAGCGTGTCATGTCCCGAGTTCATACCGCTCGGGCGCGCGTCGCGCATCACGACGATCCGGAGCGGTTCCGTGGGTTGGGCATCGAGGTGGTCTTCGGAGCCGCCGAGTTCACGACTAGAGACGCTCTCGCGGTAGACGGGCGGACGTTGCAGGGGAAGCGCATCGTGGTGGCGACCGGTGCCGAGGCGGCAGTCCCACCGATCCCTGGCCTGGCGGGCGCCGGATACCTGACGTACGCCACGGCGTTCGAGCAGACGGACCTGCCGCCATCCCTCGTCATTCTCGGTGGTGGGCCCATCGGCCTCGAGTTCGCTCAGGTCTATCGCCGGCTCGGTGCTGACGTGACCGTGGTCGAAATGCTGCCGCAGTTGCTCCCCAGAGAGGACGCGCGGGCCGCTGGCGCCGTGCAGACCGCGCTGGAGCGTGAGGGCGTAGCGGTTCACGTCGGCACGCGTGTGGAGCGCGTCGAGCGGCAGCGAGAAGGGCGCACGGCGGTCGTCGCCCGATCCGCGTCCGGCGACGAGATCTCCGTGGTGTGCGATACGGTCTTCGTCGCGACCGGACGGCGCGCCAATACCGTCGGACTCGGTCTCGAACACATCGGTGTGGCGACGGCTGGTGGTGCCGTCGTCGTCGACCGTGCCCTGCGCACGTCCGTGCCCGGTATCTGGGCGGCAGGCGATGTGGCCGGCGGGCCCCAGTTCACGCACGTCGCCGAGTACCAGGCGAAGCTCGTGCTGCGGAACGCGGTGTTTCCGTTTGCCTCCAAGGCGGACTACTCGGCGGTACCGTCCGTCACGTACACGGATCCCGAAGTGGCGCGCGTCGGACTCACCGAGCATGAGGCACGCGAGAGGCACGGCGAGGTGTCCGCGTACCGCTACCCCTTCGCCGACCTGGACCGTGCCATCGTGGACGGGCATGAGGACGGATTCGTCGAGATCGTCACGCGGCGTGGCGGGCGCATCGTCGGTGCGACCATTGTCGGGTCCGGCGCCGGTGAGCTGCTCGCCCCCCTGGTGCTGGCGATGCGGCGCAAGATCCCACTCCCGAAACTGTCGCAGATCGTGTATCCCTACCCCACCATGTCTGAAGGTATCAAGCGCAGCGCCGATGCCTACTACCGGGCCAAGCTCGCCGGGCGTACGGGGGCGTGGCTTCGGCGCGTGGTGCGGTGGCTCGCGTGAGAGCCGCCGGGGCGATTCTCAAGCTGGTGCTCCTCGTCGTGCTGCTGGTCGCGGTGGCGGTGGTAGCGCGTGCCACTCCACTGGGTGAGTACCTCACGCGAGAGGGCATGCTCGGAGCGCTCCAGCGCGTGCGCAGCAGCCCCTTTGCTCCGGTCATCTATGTGGCGGCCTATGCGCTCGCGACGGCGCTCGCACTGCCGGGATCGATTCTGACCATCGTCGGAGGTGCGGTGTTCGGTTTCGCCTCGGGCGCTGCACTGGTCACCGTTGGTGCGAACATCGGCGCGAATGCGGCGTTCGGCCTCGCGCGGGGTCTGGGCCGTGACGGGATCGAGCGCCTGCTGGGAACCCGGCTGCGGGGAGTCGATCGGGCGACCGCCGCGCATGGATTCTGGGGACTCCTCGTGCTGCGACTGATCCCGCTGGTCCCGTTCAACGCTCTCAACTTCGGCTCAGGTCTGACCGCGATGCGCTGGCGGGATTACGCGCTCGCGACCGTGATCGGGATACTCCCCGGAACGCTCGTGTACGTGTTCTTCGCGGATGCGCTGGTGCAGGGCTCCGCGGAGGCGAGTGCCGAGGCGCGGATCCGGCTGTTCATTGCAGGCGCGCTGTTTCTGGCGCTGTCGCTCATCCCACTGATTGCCAGGAGGCTCGGGTTCCGCCTCCCCTCGAAATCCGCCTGAGGAGGTCTCATGCGCCCAGCGCATGCACGCGCAATCCTCACGGCCGCGGCCCTGATGCCGGTCGGCCCAGCGTCCGCGCAGGTACTGCCGGAGCACGACGCATTCACCAAGGTGCTCTCGCCGTACGTGCGCGACGGGCTCGTCGACTACGCCGGTCTCCAGGAGAATCGTGTGCCGCTCGATGCATACCTCGGTCAACTCGCCGAAGTCGATCCGGCGGATCTCGAGCGTGCGCAACGCGCAGACCGACTCGCGTTCTGGATCAACGCGTACAACGCGTGTGCTCTTCGGCTCGTCATCGATCACTACCCGATCGAGAAAGCGGGCTTCCCCGCGTCGCTGGTGAAGAGCCTGCAGGGGGTGCCCGGCAACTCGATCCGTCAGATCCCGAACACCTGGGATGGGGAGTTCTGTGAAGTGGCGGGCACGGCCCGCTCGCTCGATGGGATCGAGCACGGGATCATCCGGCCGATGGGAGATCCGAGAATCCACTTTGCCGTGAACTGTGCCTCGCGCTCCTGCCCGGAGCTGGTGGTGGAAGCCTACACGAGGGATCGTCTGGACGGGCAGCTCGACGCCGCCGTGCGGCGGCTGATCGCGGACGAGCGGCACTTCCGGCTCGACGACGGGGATCGGCCCACGCTCCGACTGAACAAGGTGCTCGATTGGTACAAGGACGATTTCGGTGGCATCGACGGTGTCGTGGAGTTCCTGGTGCCATATGTCCGGGCTGATCTGGCCGCCGCCCTCGCGAGTGGTACGGCGCAGGTGGAGTTCTTCGAGTACGACTGGACCCTGAACGACACCGCGGTGTTCGGGATGGCTCGATGACGGAGGTCGTATGGCGCCCAGCGCCTCCGTCGGTGTCGTGATCCCGACGCTCAACGAGGCATCGTCTCTCCCCGGCATTCTCGGCGACCTCGAGCAGGTCGAGCTCGATCTCGACATCGTGGTGGCAGATGGGGGTTCCACCGATCGCACACCCGCAGTTGCAGCGGAGCGGGGAACCCGCCTCGTCCGCGCCGCTCGGGGCCGCGGCAGGCAACTCAATGCCGGCGCGGCTCAGGTCGCAACGCCGTGGCTCTGCTTTCTCCATGCCGACGTGCGCATGCCCGCATCGGCGCGACGCGCCTTCCGACGTGCGATTACGGATGAGGTCGACGCGGCCGTCTGGGCTCTCGCCATCGACGCCGCGGAGACGTGGGCGCGGATCATGGAGTCCGGGGCGCGCTTGCGCGACCGCGTGGGCGGATTGCCGTACGGCGATCAAGGGCTACTCGTGCGCCGGGAGCTGTTCGATGCAGTCGGCGGCTATCCGGACACGCCGATCATGGAAGACGTCGGCCTCGTGCGAGCCCTCGCGAGGCGAGTGCCGATCCGCCGTCTCAACGCGGCGCTCTCCGTCTCGCCGCGGCGGTGGCAGCGCGAGGGTCCCTATCGCACCTGGATCCGTAACGGGTTCCTTCTGACTGCCTACACCGTGGGCATTCCGCCGGAGCGGCTGGTGCGGTGGTACCGGCCGGAGCCCGAATGACGATGGTCGCCCTGTTCGCCAAGGCCCCGAGGGTGGGCCGGGTCAAGACCCGCCTCGCGGCGGACATCGGGCCGGTCGCCGCAACCGCGCTGTACCGGCGCATCGGACGGCAGGTGGCGGGGGCGGTGGCCTCCGTGTGTCCGGTAACCGTGTGGTACGATCCTGCCGGAGCGGAGCGAGAGATGCGCGTGTGGCTGGGTGACCACTCGTACCGGCTGCAGGGTGGCCGGGACCTGGGTGGGCGGCTGCGGGCGGCCTTCGACGCGCACTTCGCCGCGGGGGATGCGCCCGTGGTGGCCATCGGCACGGACTGCCCCGCCGTAGATGCGGCGGTGATCGGAGAAGCCGAGGAGCGACTGCGGTCCGCCGACGTCGTGATCGGGCCCAGTGCGGACGGCGGGTACTACCTCCTCGGGATGAACGAGCCGCACCCGTGTCTCTTCGTGGACGTGCCGTGGAGCACTCCAGATGTGTTGGGTATCACTGCGAAACGATGCCGCGAACACGACCTTTCGGTGGAGGTGCTGCGGACCCTGCGGGACCTCGATACCGTGGAGGATCTCGAGGCGTTGGGGTTGGGACCCACTTGACCCACTCCTCTGGCGGTCGGCATATTGAGCGGTCCGTCAGGGCAGACAAGCGCTTCCGAGGATGAGGGCATGGCCTGGAGAGTGATCGAAACCGGGGAAGAGACCTGGCACGTTCAACCTGCCGCGGAGATGCGTCCGGACGCCAAGCTGTGGCAGTTGACGCTGTCCTTCCGCGCTGCGCAGAGCAACGGCGGATCCCGGAGCTTTTGGGCCTCCTATCCCATCGAATCCTGTTCCAAGTCCTCGCTGTTCCAGGCGGCTGATCGACTCACCAACGACACGCTCAGAGAAGTCCTCGTACAGCACCTCTCCTGAGGCCCGGGGAGGCCGCTGCCATGTCTGTGACGCCCGTCCAGGAGCTCCGTCGCATCGCCGAAGCCGTGGGCCAGCTGCGCGGCCACCACGTGCACGACGTGGAAATCCGAGCTGACTGCCGGCAGCTCCGGATCAGGCTCGAGGACGGGCAGCTTCTCTTGATCTCCGTACTGCTCGACGAGACAGGCAAACCGCGGCTGGACGTCGATTTTCTCCAATTGGACGAGGCGGTCGCGCACGGGCAGCTGGAGGTCCGCTTCGACGCGGGTGAACGCGCGGTGGGGCACGGATGAGCGAGCCCCGGGGGAGGGAGCGCCTCAAGTTCCTCGACTTCGAGTTCCGCAAGCTCCCCGACGGCCACTGCAGTGCCCGGGTCGTCCTGGAGAAGGAACCGGGCATCAGGTTCTCTGGCGAGGCGACCGGGCTCAGCTCACCGGCTGGCGAATTGCGATGTGCGGCGCAGGCTACCACATCCGCCCTACAGGAGGCTGTCGGTGATCGGGTGACCTTCGAGTTGTTGGGCGTGAAGGCGGTGCGCGCCTTCGACGCGACGGTCGTAATCGTCTCCCTTTCCTGCCACAACGGCGTCCCGGCCACGCGACTGGTCGGGTCGTGTCTTTCCCAGGAAGAGCTGCAACGTGGAGCGGCTCTTGCAGTGTTATCGGCTACGAACCGTCTGCTTGGAAACATCGTGTTCATGAGGTAGCCGAACCGTGCCACGATCCCAGCTCCTCGTCGCGACCCTGTGCGTTGGCACCGCCGCCTGCGCGCCCGGATCGACCCGGGTAGCGGACCAGCCGGCCCCGGTGGATTCGCTTGCGGGCGGCCCCGTGGCCGTCGCGGTTCCCCCCGCCACACCCGAGGACTCCGTGGCGGATCTGCTGGCCCTCGAGGCGCTCCATGAGCTGGAGTTCCGCAGCCTCGGCAAAGGGGCCGATCACGTTCGTGGCGTGGTGGGATCGCTGACGCTCGCGCCGTACGGCATTACCCCAGCCGACGGGGGCACGGTGCCGCGAGGCGGGCCGGCGAGTGCGGCGGTACCGACCTACGACATTGACGTTACGTCCTTCGCTGACCGGGACCGGGTGCGGTACTACGAGAACTACTTCCTGGGCCCGGCTCGCGAACGCTTCACCATCTGGCTTGGGCGGCTGCCGCGGTACGAGGGGATGATCCGGGAGCGGTTTCGGGCTCTGGGGATTCCCGAGGACCTGGTCTATCTGGCGCTGATCGAGAGCGGCTACTCGAACACGGCCGTATCCCGGGCGAACGCCGTCGGCATGTGGCAGTTCATCGCGTCCACCGGCCGCCGATACAGCCTCACCATCGATGCGTGGGTCGACGAACGGCGTGACCCGTTCAAGGCTACCGAAGCCGCCGGCCGGCACTTGGCGGATCTCTACCAGCAGTTTGGGTCGTGGTATCTCGCTGCCGCGGCGTACAACGGTGGTGCGGGTCGGGTCACGCGGGGGATCCGTCGCCTGCGCTCGAACCCGGATTCGGTGAGCGACGAGACGTTTTTCGACCTCTCGGCACGGCGCTACCTGCGCCTGGAGACCAGGGACTATGTTCCGAAGCTCATCGCGGCAGCCCTCCTCGCCAAGGATCCGCTGCGGCACGGCTTTGACAGCATCCCGCTCCAACCGCCGCTCACCTTCGATGAAGTGACGGTCTCCGATGCCACCGGGCTGGACGTCCTCGCCCAGCTCGCCGATACGACCGCCCGGGCGCTCATGGAGCTGAATCCGCACTTCTACCGCGGTGTGACGCCCCCCCGCCGGACGTCGATCGTTCGGGTGCCACGCGGCGTTGGATCGACGGTCGCGACGCGGTACGCCGCACTCCCGCCGAACGAGCGCGTGAATTTCCTGGAGCACGTGGTGCGCAAGGGCGAGACGCTCTCCGAGATCAGCCAGCGCTATCGTGTGAGCGTAAGGCTGATCCGTGCCGCCAACAACAACGTGCACCCCAAGCGGTTGCGGATCGGTCGGCGGCTCGTCATTCCCGTGAGCCCGGCCGCACGGAATCGGGCGGCCTGGGGGAGCGCGCCCAAGCCAACGCCCCCGAGTCCGGGGACGCGCTACCACACCGTTCGCAGCGGGGACTCCCTGTGGAGCCTGGCGCGGCGGTATGGGGTCCAGATCGGTGATCTGGCGCGATGGAACGGGATGGGCCGGAGCGATATGATCAAGATCGGCCAGCGTCTCGCGGTCGCCCCGCCTCCGGGCACGCGGGACTGAACCGGTTGACGCCGCCGTACGCTACCAGGTGCCCAGGTAGCCCTCCATAATCGACGACGCGTAGCCATTCCGGGGATCTCGCCCCTCCGCGAGCAGTTCCTTGAGCCTGGAGGGTCCCCAGTTGTACGCCAGGAGCGCGAGCTCCACGTCGCCATACGTCCGGATCAGATCGCGCAGGAAGCTCAGGCCGATGCGCAGGTTCGTGCCCGGGTCGTACAGCTCGTGCACGGTGATCTCCGGGTCGTAGAACCTCGCCGTCGCGAGCTGCACCTGGGCGAGCCCTACCGCGTCGGCGTGACTGCGTGCGCCGGCGTGAAACTGGCTCTCCATTTGTACGAGCCGGAACGCCAGCTCCGGGTCGAGGCCCTGCCGCAGTGACGTTTCGTAGATCAGCTCCGAGAGATCGGCCGTGATCTGGTAGCGGCTGGAGAACTCCTCGATCCCCGCCTCCCGACCCAGCTGCAGGCGAGCAATCTCCTGGTCGCCGATGCCGGTCGTCAGCGGGTCCGACCAGGCGGGGGTCAGCTGTCGGGCGGCGGTTCCGGTGTAGGCAAGCTCGCCGATGGAGGCCACGGTCGTGCGAGGACCCCAGATGCCGGCGAGCCCGCCGAGCATCAGGACCCCGACCACGATCCCCATACCGTGCAGCAGCAGCTGTTGTGTGGCCGGGAGCCGTTCCCACCACGTGCGGAGACGTGCTGCCGTTCGCTGCGCGAAGCTCTCTATGTCGATCATCGTATCATTCGTCTCTAGGTGTCCAGGGACCCGAGGCGCCCCCGCTCTTCTCGAGCAGCAGGATCGGTCCGATCTTCATTCCGTGCCCCGACGATTTCACCATGTCATACACCGTCAGGAGCGCGACGCTCACCGCGGTCAGGGCCTCCATCTCCACCCCGGTCCGGCCCGTGGCTGCCGCCGTGGCAGTCACCCGCACCCCGGGCAAGTCCGGTGCCAGGGCCGCCTCCACCTGCACACTATCAAGGCGCAAGGGATGGCACAGCGGGATCAACTCTCCCACACGCTTGGCACCCATCACGCCGGCCAGCTCCGCAACAGATACAACGTTGCCCTTGGGGCCTGAGTTTCGCTCGACCAGGGCGAACGCCTCGTTCGACATGGTGATCGCACCCTCCGCCCGCGCCATGCGCCGTGTCTCCGGCTTGTCGCCCACGTCGACCATCCGCGCGCGTCCCGACCCGTCCAGGTGCGACAGTGTCACAGAATCCGCTCCAGATCCGACGCCAAGGCCGACAACGCCAGCTGCGGGTTTACGTTCCCCTGCGCCGCGGCCCGGGTGCGCTGGACGTGCCTGAGTGCGGCGAGCCGTGAGGCCAGGCCAACCCCTCCCTCAGGTACCACCTCCGCCACTTCGGCCCTGAGACGGACTGTCAGGGCGTCGAGTAGGCCGGTGAAGTCCCCCCGGGCGGACCAGGGCTGCTGGCGGAGCGCGAGAGGCAGCCAGGCGTGCCGCCGCTTGCGGATTGCCGCGAGCAGGGTGTCCGCCGCCTGCCGCAGCCCCCCCGCTTCATCACCGTCGTCGGAGGCCAGCACTTTCCCGACACTCCCCTCCGCCAGCAGAACCCGGGCGTCGAGCGCGTCTCCCGTGAGGCCGTCAGCGACCTCCTGCGCGAGGAAGGCCCGTACGTGGTCGTCGGCGACGCGCCCGACCCGGATCGTCACGAGTCGCGATCGGATGGTCGGGAGGAGCGAATGCGGATCCGTGGCGGTCAGCAGGACCGTCGTGTCCGACGGGGGCTCCTCCAGCACCTTCAGCAGTGCGTTTGCGGCCTCCGGACTCGCTTCTTGGACGATGAGGCGTTCGGCGTCACCTACAATGAAGACCTTGCGAGCACCCGCGAACGGCGTGATCCACACCTTGCGATGCAGCAGCCGCACCGATGCGAGGCCGTGACCGGCCGTCCCATCCGGCCGCTGCCACAGGCCGGACGCCCGACGCTCCGCCATGACCTGCCCCAGCATAGCTGCCGCCTCGTCAGCCTGCTTGCTCGGGTCGCCGGCCTTGGGGCGTGGGATCGGCACGAACCAATGCAGGTCGGGATGCGTCAACTCGAGCACCTGGTGGCACGAACGGCACTCGCCGCACGGGGTGCCTGGACCGGCGTCGCATAACAGCCCCTGAGCCGCCCACAGCGCGACGCGCTGCTTCCCCACACCTGCGGGACCTGACAACAGTGCCGCTTGTGGGAACCGGCTGGAGGCAAGAGCGCCACCCAGCCGGTTGAGCAGGTGTTGGTGACCGTATATCGGTCTGAGACTCATGCTCCAATCTAGCGCGGGGCCGATACTCTGGGTAGCGGGACAACTTTAAGTCATTGCCAGAAAGCAATTTATGTAGACGTGGTGCCCAGAAGCCCGGGCCGGGCTTCGCAGACATGCGACAACGTACGATCCGGGTCTGTTGGACCCGTGCAACACTTCGCCCGGGTACATAGCTGGCCGGGTTGCGCTCCAGACGCCCGCAGCCATACTTCCTGCCGCCAATCTGCCGATTTTGCCGACTCTGCATGCACGGCACTATGCTCACTGTCTTTCACGGAGTACAACCATGGTGTTGCGTGGCTGGGCGTATCCACTCGCCCTCTGGCTTGGCCTGTCGGGGCTTGCCGTGACGGGCTGCTCCAGCGGGGCCGACGTCGTCCTGACGGGGGGCACGATCTGGGTCGGCGGCGGGACCGACCTCACGACCGATGAGGATGCGCCGAGCGCTATTGCCGTGCAGGACGGCCTGGTGCTGGCTGTCGGCAGCGATCAAGAGATCCTCCAGCATGTGGGCAACGGTACGCGGCGCATCGACCTCGCCGGACGGCTGGTTGTGCCGGGCCTGATGGATGCGCACACGCACTTCATCGCTGGAGGATTCGCGTTAGCCGAGGTGCAGCTGCGTGACGCGGCGACGCCCGAGGAGTTCGCGCGGCGCATCGCCGACTTCGCCTCGTCGCATCCCGGTGAGTGGGTGACTGGGGGGACGTGGGATCATGAGCTGTGGGGTGGCGCGCTGCCCGAGCGCGGGTGGATCGACTCGCTGACCCGCAATACACCGGTGTTCGTGAGCCGGCTGGACGGGCACATGTCGCTCGCGAATTCGAAGGCGCTCGAGCTGGCGGGTGTCACCGCTGGCACCCCGGATCCCGCCGGTGGAACGATTGTGCGCGGCCCCGACGGCACGCCGACCGGCGTGCTGAAGGATGCGGCCCAGGACTTGGTCTTCGCGGTCATTCCGGAACCCAGCGAGGCAGAGCTGGACCGGGCGCTGGACGCGGCCATCGCTCATGCCGCCTCGCACGGGGTCACGCTGATCACCGACATGGGGACGTGGGAGGGGCACGAGACCTACCGGCGGGCTCAGGCAGCCGGTCGGCTGCCGCTGAGAGTGTACTCCGTCGTACCCATTGCCAGCTGGGAGCGCATGGCGGAGTACGTGGCACGTGAGGGGCGTGGCGACCGCCGGCTGTTCTGGGGCGGAGTGAAGGCCTTCGTCGACGGCTCGCTCGGCTCGACGACGGCCTGGTTTTATGAGCCGTATGCGGACGACCTCTCCACGGCGGGTCTCATGGTATCGGACACCGCCGATCTGCGGACTTCCCTGCTCGCGGCGGACCGTGCAGGCCTGCAGCTCATCGTGCACGCCATTGGCGACCGAGCGAATGACTGGCTGCTCGACGTGTTTGCCCAGGCGGAGGCGACGCATGGTGCTCGGGACCGGCGGCCCCGCATCGAGCATGCGCAGCATCTGACCCCCGAGTCGATCCGGCGGATCGCCGATGCGGGTGTGATTGCCTCGATGCAGCCGTACCACGCCATCGACGACGGGCGCTGGGCGGAGAAGCGGATCGGGCCCGAGCGTGTCCGGTGGACCTACGCCTTCCGCGACCTACTGGATTCGGGTGCGCACGTGGCCTTCGGCAGCGACTGGACGGTGGCTCCGCTCGATCCGCTCCTCGGCATCTACGCGGCGGCGACGCGGCGCACGATCGACGGCGCGAACCCCGGGGGTTGGGTGCCAGAGCAGAAGATCACCGCAGAGGAGGCGCTCGGCGCGTACACGACGGAGAACGCCTACGCGGCGTTCGTGGAGGGCGACTTAGGCACGCTCGAGCCGGGTATGCTGGCGGATCTCGTGGTGCTGTCGCGGGACATCCGCGCCGTCGATCCGGTCGAGATCGAGGGCGTCGTGGTGGATCTGACCATGGTGAATGGAGCGGTGATCTTCGAGCGCGCGCCCTAGCCCACGCCAGCAACTCGGTGGGCCGCGGAAGGGGGAGCGCCCGGTCTCTCTCCCCCCACCTGACGTCTCTCCAGACCACAGCCCACCGATGCCCAGGCTACATCGCTGGATCCACGATCTTGCCGAGGAACAGGATCGTGCCCGATAGCCGCTCCCGGATCGCGAAGATGAACGGGCGATCGACGAGAATGCTCGGCGGCATGCTCACCACCCCGACCTCGACGGAGGTAACCGCGGCCGCCTCGGTGCCGTCCTCGTCCACCTCGATGAAGGTCTTGTGCTTGACTTCGCTGATGAAGGATGGCGGTCCCGCGAACAGGTTGCTGAAGTCCGCCGCGCCTCGGACGAAGGCGATCTCCATTCCGAGCGCGCGGAGCACGTCGTTCAGCTTGATCTCGTACTCCAGCGCGTACTTCGGCATCGACACCTGCATGTCCGTCGAGTCGAGCGCCGTGATCCAGGTGTCCCACTGATCCTGCGTGAGCTGGCTCGCCAGCGCGCCCATCTCCGCCGGATCGTGCGGGTACACGATTGTCATGGCCCACGCACCGCCACCGTACGGTAGCTCGCCCACCGTGATCCCCGATCCCATGAACGCCCGGACGGGTGTCTCCTCGCGGCTCATCATCCGCACCGTCGACGTGGAACCGTCCATGCGGTGGAATTCCGCGTTGTGCGTCCGGTCCCTGTCGAACCGGTGGGTCCACGAGCCCTTGAAGTAGATGGCGTTGATCAGGAACATGATGGTGTCCGGGTCGATCGGTGGGGTCACGATCTCATCGATCAACCCGCCGGTGTTGTCCCGCACCCATCCGTTGATGACGCTGACTGCCTCCGGAGCTGCGAAGTCCAGCGGCCGGATCTCCGCACCGAAGTAGCGCTGCATGTTGTCGAGAAACGTCGCGACGACAGTGATCTCCTGCCGGTACCAGATCGAGTTTGCCAGGAGGAACTCCACGGTCGGGTCGAGGTCGAGGAGGAGGCTGATGAGGCTCTGGTACGCCTCATTGATCTCCTGCAGCGTCATCCCGTGCAGTTCCAGCGTCTCCTGCATGGCGTCGCGTGTCGTGCCGGCGGCCCCGTTGTAGGTCATGCCGAGTGCCATTCCGACACTGAGTGGGGAGAGGAGCACATTGGATTCGGCGGGCTCCTGGGCCGTCACTTCGCGAAACAGCTTGAACGCGAAGCGGTTGTCGGCGTCGACGAGTTTCGACTCCGCCACCGTCAGCTGCCGGGGTAGCTCCACGATCGGTGCGACTCCCTCGCCGCAGCCGGCGAATCCAAGCACGGCGAACGCGATCGCCAGCAGGCCTGTGTGTCTGACCATCGTCCACCTTCGACTGGAGTTCACTTCTGGATACCCGGGCAGGGGGTGATCCGTCACCAAGCGGCCGGCGGTCGCTGTCGCTCCCGGTGTATGCTCCACTGGTCGATCACCTCCTCACCGCGCACCACGTGGTACCGGTCGAAGCACGCGACCGTCAGGCAGGAGTGATTCGGCAGAATGCGGACGGTGGAGCCCACGCGGAGCGACGCATTCAGCATGCCGTGCTCCTGGCTCAGGGAGATCATCCGTGTATCGGGCAGAAGGGTCCCGGCACGATAGTCCTCGTAGATCTCTCCCATACTTGCGGTGGGCGCATGCGGATGACCGGGGTCTTTCGACAGCGCGAGCGCGCCAGCGTCGGTGACTGAGTGGGCTGCACCGGGTTGTGAAGAGACGACCGTCGCGAGCACGGTCGCGGCACAATCCCGGGGCGTACACGATCCGAGCACCACCTGCGTGTGGTCGTAGAAGGCGTAGTTGCCCGGCCGCGTCTCCGTGATTCCATCCAGATGGTCGATGACGCTCATCGCGGGGGTGGACCCCACACTGATCGCCGGGACCTCCACGCCACCCGCACGCAGGCGGTCCGCGAACCGGAGCATCGTGTCGCGCTCCTCCTGTGCCGCAGCGAGCACGTCGGCTGGTGTTGGGCCGCGGTACGCGTGTCCGGAGTGGGAGAGTATCCCGTCGAGGGTCAAGTGGGTGCTCGAGGCCAGGCGCGCTGCCAACTCGGTCGCGCGCGGCGAGTCGGGATCCACGCCGGCGCGGTGATATCCACAGTCCACCATGAGCCAGACGTGGAGCGGCAGGCTCATCTGCTCCAGGCGTTCGACGGCGTCGTGGGAGTCCGCCACGACGCGAAGGGTTGCCCGATCGTTGAGTTTTGCCACTGCGTCCAGCCGCGTCGGGCTCACTGGGAATGCCCAAGTGAGGTCGTCGAAGCCCTGGGTGGCGAACGCCCAGGCCTCCTCGAGCGTGGACACGGTGATCCCGGACGCGCCGAGCGCCCGCTGCCGCTGGCCGATCTCAATGCACTTGTGCGTCTTGATGTGTGGCCGGAGCGTCACCCCGAGGGCACGGCAGCGTTCGGCCATCCGTTGCAGATTGCCTTCGAGGACGTCGACGTCGAGCAGCAGGGCGGGGGTGGCGAGCTCGTGAATCGTGGGCATGGCGTCGGGTCCGCTGCGACTCCTGACAAGTTGTCGTGCTGCTCCTTCCGAGGGAATAGGGCAACAGGCAGAAGCCCCCGCCGAGGCGGGGGCTTCAGGGAACGCGGACCGGAAGTGGTCAGTTGCCGGTGAGTTCCGTCACGAGCCGGTCGGCCTCGTAGATGTGCTCGAGTGCCTCGAGGATGGCCACCGATAGCACCGAAACCGAGCGGGCGTCGTCCGTCGTGTAGATGAAGTCCCCTGACAGACTCTCAATGTTCCCATCGAACAAGAGGCCCATGATCTCCAGCTCCGGGTTGACCACGGGGCTGCCCGAGTTGCCGCCCACCGTGTCGTTGGTGTGCACCATGTTGAGTGGGGTGCTCCGGTCGAACTCGGCGGGCGGAAGCTGCCACTGGAGTGGCAGCGCCCACTCGTCGCGCCCGGCGTGGGCAGCCCAGCGATCGTACAGGCCGTAGAACGTGGTCCACGCCGGGGCACGGGTGCCGTTGTAGTCATAGCCCGAGACCACACCGTCCGCGATGCGGAGCGTGAACGTCGCGTCGGGTGGCAGCTCCGTGCCGTACACGGCGAACAGGGCCTGTGCGAGCTGTCGGTTCTTGACCTGCTCATTGGCACTCAGCTGCTGGTAGCGCATCCCGGCCTGTTGGGCCCGGGGCATCGCTTCCTGTACCAGCAGGAATGCGGGCTCCGTGCTCGCCAGGATGGCGGCCGGATCGTCCAGGAGCTGCCGTCGCTGGTCCTGATCGACCACGCTCGGTGTTGCGGCGATGATGGCTCCGGCGCCGTCGGCCGGCGAGTGACCGCCCAGCGCCTGCCGGACCCAGGGATCGTCCTCACCCAGGGCGAAGATCACGTCACCGATCTGGGCCTCGAGGATGTGGCCGTCCAGATCCGTATTGATCTCCCGATCCTCGATCTCGCTCCGCAGCTCCGCCAGCACACTGTCCGGTGCTCCACCTTGGGCTCCCCGGGCATACTGCAGCATCGCCGCGGCCGTAGACAGGGTCTGCGAGCGCAGGTTACCACCCATCCCAAATGCCAGCAGCGTTGGATAGACCTCGGCCATCTCACTGCGCAGCGCCGCGATGTCGTCCCACAGAGATCCGTGTTGCCGCGCCAGCCTCGAGTTCGCCATGACCGCCCGCTGGAACTCCGATTCGAACCCGAGCTTGCGACCCATGATCTCCGGGTCGTTCAGCGCACGCACCCGGCCCTCATACAGCTTGAGTCCGTTCATCCAACCGAACCACTGGTTGATCCAGGCCGCCCGCTGATCGGGGTGGTGGTCCATGAACATCGCCACGATGTCGGTGCGGGTCTTGAGCAGACGGACGATGAACGGATCCTCGGTGTCCCGCTTGAACTCGAGCTGGGAGAACGTGCTGAGACGCTCTGTGGAGCCCGGATTCCCGATCACGAACGTCACGTCACCCTCCTCGGGCCCGTGCTGTGCCCACCGGAAATGACTGGCGGGTGCGAGCGGGGTACCATCCTCGTCGTACACCCGGAAGAAGGAGATGTCGAGGTTGTACCGCGGATAGGTGAAGTTGTCCGGGTCACCGCCGAAGTAGCCGATCTGCAGCTCGGGAGCGAACACCAGGCGCACGTCGTTGTAGCGCTTGTAGCAGTAGAGGGAGTACTTGCCACCCTGGTACAGGGACGTGACCGAGCAGTCCAGCCCGTGCGCTTGACTCGCGCTGTCGCCCACGGCCTCCATGCGGGCCTCGAGCGCGGCCGTCTGCTCCTGCTCCGATGTGGTGGGGTCCACCGCCTGCGCTACCAGCGCGGTCACGTCCTCCACGGCGTACAACTGGTCTGCCCACATGTTCTCGGCGGGACGCTCGTCTTCGAGCGTTGTGGCGTAGAACCCGTCGTCCAGCAGGTTCTCGCCCTCGCGCGTCACGGCTGAAGTGGCGCCACGGGCGCAGTGATGATTGGTGGCCACCAGACCGTTCGCCGAGACGAACGACGCCGTGCACCCCGGGATCCGTAGCGCGGCCAGCCGGACCTGCTCCAGCCACTCGTCGGTTGGCCGGAAGTCGTACGCCTCCTCGAAATAGTCGAGCGGCGCGTCCTCGAACGTCCACATCTTGCCCATATCGAAGCGGCGGGGATCGAGGGGAACTACGGCACCTACGTCCTCCGCGACCACGACGGTATCTGGGGGTGGTGGGGCGGCCGCCGGCTCCGCGGCCGTTGTCGGGGGTGTGCTCGACGCGCACGCGCCCAGGAGTAGCGAGACCGATATCGAGCCGAGCAGTGCTGCCTTACTGTTCATGGAATCCTCACAACCGAAAGGAACGCCTCACGATGACCCCGAGTGACGGGAAGGATCGGGTCGGCGCTCTCCGGGGAGCGCCGGGATTGTCGAGAGGAAAGATACGAAAACGCCCGCCGCGGTGCGCTGACCGCGGCGGGCGCAGACGGTGATCGGGGACCGCTCAGCGCAGCCGGAACTGCGGGGTCAGAATCACCTTGCCCGATCCCGTCGTATGCACGTTGTTGAACGTCATCGCCGGATCGAACACCAGACTGACAGGGACCGGAGCGCCCGCACCGTCGTCCTCAATGTTGAGGCCCACGTTCGTGTTCAGCCGTCCCGAGGGCACCGTCACGTCGTGCCATTCACCCGCCGGGAAGTCCGACTGCCCCTTGCTCTGGCCCGTGTTGAACCAAACCTGGGCGCCTCCCACGTGGATGCGGATCTTCTGATACTCGCCGATCGGCAGCTCGCCTTCGGCGAGCACGAAGACGCTGTCGTCCTCGGTCGGAAGGTTCATCAGGTCGATCGTCACCGGCTGGTCCAGCGGCAGGTTGGTCCAATAGCCGCAGCACTCGTCGGGATCGGGGTCAGGATCGGGGTCGGGATCTGCGTTCGGATCCGGATCCGGGTCTGGATCGGGGTCCGCGCAGTTGGAGTCGCAGCTGAGGAAGGACAGGCCGGTCACTTCTACCCACAGCGAGTCGACTTCCCCTGGACTGATCCCGCCCATGCTGAAGAGTGCGGTGCCGTCGAAGCCGGCACTGGCCAGCGCCGAGCCGTCCATTTGCATCGTGACGCTCACCGGCGCCGTTTCGTTCACGCCCGACGAGTCCGAGCATGCCGCTGCCGAGACGGCCAGAGCTGAGACGAGCGCCATCCCAAGAAGCCGTTTCATGAAGTGCCTCCCATCGCCTTGTATGCCATCATGAGGGTGATTTGCCTAGAGACGGTCCCCGGAGGGAAAAGGTAACGGGGCCCCGAACCCCCCCGGGTCGCGGAGCCCCTACCGATGCTACCGAGAACCGCACCCGACGGTTACCGAACCACGTGGAACGCCTCCTGGCGACGGAGGATCCACTCCATGCGGCCGCCCGATGTCAGTTCCGCATCCTCTTCGAGCATGATCCGTACCGACTGACCGTCCCATTCTGGAACAGCCGTCGTGGCCTGTAGCTCGATCGAGTACCAGGTCGATGGCCTGAGCTTCACGTCGCCGCGGCCGGGCACGCCGTCCTGCCGGTCCCACAGCCCGATCAGTGGGCCGGCGCCGTGTCCATGCTCTCCGATGGCATGGGAGTAGACGGTGCCGTCGATCTTGGCGGCGCGCATCGCGGCCAGGGACCCGAACAGGACCTCATTACCCGTACGGCCCGGCCGCATCTCCGCCATCACGATGTCCTGCAAACGGTTACCGTTGCGTAAGGCTGTCCGAAGTCCTGCCGGGGGCTCCGACTCGCCGTCGCGCAGCACGTAGCCCATGTGCTGGGTGTCCGTGTTGAGGCGAAGCGCCGTGACACCGATGTCGCAGTGCAACAGATCTCCACGCATGATGACGGGCGCCGTGGAGTCAGACATGCTTACCCCGGCCCGCTGCACGTCCACGGTGGGCTGGAACCACGTGTCGAGCCCGAGATCGTTGAGTCGTTGCCGGAACCACCATACCACGTCGTCGGTGGTCGTGACCCCGGGCGTGATGACCTCGCTCGAGAAGGCGGCGGCGATGAGTTCATGTGCCAATTCCTGCATCTGCCGGTACGTGGGGCCCATGCTGGGCACGCGCACGGCCAGGTAGTCGAGGGCGAGGGCTTCGGCTCGCTCCACGCGCGCCACGAGGTCCGGACCCAGCGCCGCCCGAAGCTGCTCCCACTCCCCGGCAGAGAGCCCGTCGGCGAAGTTGTGGTCGTGGGAGATGTTGACCGCGATGCTCGCCGGGTCCCTTTCGCGAATGACCTCTGCCACCGCGCGCCACTGGTCGGGGCCCCAGAACTCGCGCGGACGCCCGTCCGGTGCCTTCTCGGTGGCCCGCATCGCTTCGTAGGCGCCCCCCTGTGACGAGCCGCCGATGGCGATGCGATCGACCCCTGCCTCGCCGCGGTCGTGGAAGATGTAGACGGTCCGGCGCCGGGCGGCGAACGTGGTGGGGGCGACCAGCGCCTTGAAGAGGGGATCCTCGTTGTACTCCCGCATGGGGATCACCCACATGTCGACGCCGTACTCCCGCATGAGCGCCGGGAGCACCGTCTCGATCCGCTCCTCGAGCCATTCCTGCTGCAGGGTTGCCTGTTCCCGCAGCGTACCGAGCGGATGCTCCGGCCCGGGTGTCTGGGCCGCGACACCGCCCGGTAGGACGAGGGCTACAGTGGCTGCGACGAGCGCGCGTGCTGGAATCATCAGGCACTCCTGCGAGAGAGTCGCGAACCGGAGCGGGTGTGCCAGGCGCACCTTCCGGTGATTGCTGTCGTGGGAGAAGATAGAGAAGACGGACATAAGCGGCTACGTGCCACGAAGCGCGGCACTGCACACGGACGGGATCATGGAACGACACCGTACGAGGACGCTCGAGCCCACGGTTCCCGAGATGCGAGCGATGATCGACGCGGCGACGGAGCGCATCGTTGCGCACGTCGCCTCGCTACCCGACCAGCCGGCACACGAGCTGACCAACGCGGACGCAATTGCCCGGTCTCTCGCCGAGGCGCTGCCGGAGCACGGCACGGAACTCGACGAGGTGCTCGACCTTGTGTTCGAGCGGGCCGCACCGGTCGGCTTCAACACCGCCGGGCCGGGCTACCTCGCGTACATCCCCGGTGGGGGCCTGTTCCACTCCGCCGTAGCGGATCTGATCGCAGCTGTCGTGAACCGATACGTCGGAGTGTGGGTGGCGGCGCCCGGGCTCGTCCAGCTGGAGACGAACGTCGTGCGCTGGTTCGCAGAGATGGTTGGCCTTCCGCCGGACTCGCAGGGCATGCTCACCTCCGGGGGGTCGCTCGCGAACTTCTCGGCGGTCGCAACGGCCCGGACGGCCCGTCTGCCCGCGGACTTCTTGCGGGGCACCATCTATGTGTCGGACCAGGTGCACCACTCGGTCGCCAAGGCGGCCATGCTCGCCGGATTCCCCGCGGAGCGCGTCAGGATGGTGCCGACGGACGACCGGTTTCAGATCAGGCTCGATCTACTGGCGCAGCGCGTACACGAGGACCGCCGTGCCGGTCTGCTTCCGTTTCTCCTGGTGGCGAGCGGTGGGACCACCAATACCGGCGCCGTGGATGACCTGTCGGGGCTGGCTGACCTCGCTGCTGAGCACGGGCTGTGGCTGCACGTCGACGCGGCGTACGGCGGCTTCTTTGCGCTCACTGATCGTGGAAAGGTGGCGCTCACGGGCATGGAGCGGGCGGACTCGGTCACCCTGGATCCCCACAAGGGTCTGTTCGTGCCGTACGGAACGGGTTCCCTCCTTGTCCGTGACGGCGATGCGCTGCGGCGTGCGCACCAGGTCGGGGCGGCGTACATGCCGGTGATGCAGGAGTCGGCCGCGTTCGTGGACTTTTGTGAGCTCTCACCCGAGCTGTCCCGTCCGTTTCGGGGTCTCGGCGTGTGGCTGCCGCTCAAGCTGCTTGGTGCGGCGACGTTCCGCGAGGCCCTCGACGAGAAGCTGGATCTGGCCCGGGCGGCGGCAGACGGACTCCGGCGCATCGACGGCATCGAGGTGGTGTCCGATCCGCAGTTGTCGATCGTGGCGTTTCGTGCGGGCGGACCCGAGATGACCGATCGGGAGCGGAACGCCGTCAGTCGGGAGCTACTCGAGGCCGTGAACCGGCGGAAGCGTGTCTATCTCACGAGCACGACCACTCGCGGCCAGGTGCTGCTGCGAATCTGTGTGCTCTCGTTCCGCACCCATCGCGACCGGATCGACGCATGCCTGGAGGACATCAGGGCAAGTGTCAGCGAGATCTCCGTCGGGTAGCCGCGCATCCGCAGCCGTCTTGGCAGAGATGGCTGCAAAGTTGGCAAACGCATCAGCCTAGTACCACGACATTCCTGTAGAAACGGCAGCTTCTTCTGGCATCGGCGTTGCCTCTTGCAGTTGTCGAGTGCCGCACCGGTCGCGGCGAGTTCGACCCGGACTGACGAACATTCAGGTGGAGGTAGCGCAACCATGTTGTACCCAACGCTCTGGACCCGGCAGACGCCCAACGTCTGGGACGAGATCTTCAACATCCGCAATGACTTCGATCGACTGCTGGGCCGCTCGGAGACGCAGGTGAGTGCCTGGTGCCCGGTCGTCGACGTGCGGGAGACGCAAGACCAGCTCATGCTGCAGGCGGAGCTGCCCGGAGTAACGGCGGACGATGTCGACGTCAGTGTCGAGAACGGCCTTCTCACGATCAGCGGTGAGAAGAAGCAGGAGATCCGCGAGGGAGAGGAAGGCTCCAACCACCACCTCGTGGAGCGCCGCTACGGACGCTTCGAGCGGCGATTCACACTGCCACGCACGGTGGACGCCGAGAAGGTCGCGGCGAACTACGAGAGCGGGATCCTCACGGTCACGCTTCCGAAGGCCGAGAGGGCGAGGCCACGTCGCATCCAGATCAAAGCGGATAAGTAGGCTCGTCAGCCTACTGGGAAGAGCGGGGAGCCTGGTGCAGTCCGGGCTCCCCTTCTCGTACGGGGGATGTGTGTCACCGTCCGACGCGATGACTCCATGCGTGCAGTCGCCAAGGACCTGCGGTCGTGGTAAGATGCGGTGAGGAAGCCCGACCGTGTGGCTCGAGGAGTCTCGAGGACCTGATGCCCGCATCCGTCGTGATAGCACTGGCCGAGCCGTTCGTGCGGATCGGCATCGATGTGACCCTGCGTCGCCAAGAAGACTTCGATGTGGCCCGCTCTGTCGACGACGTATCCGATATCGTCCCGGCCGTGCGGGAGGTTCAGCCGGACGTGCTGATCCTCGACTCGCATTTCCAGCAGGCAGACGAGGGGCTCGTGCGGGACGTCCTTGCAGCGAACGCCGACTGCAGCGTACTGGTGCTGGTCGATCATACCGACGAGGAGTGCACCTTGCGGCGCCTGCTCACGGGCCCGCGGGACCGCTGGCCGGACCGCGACGCGCTGGCCGATCTGCGGGAGTGCTGCCTGGTGGCGTTCCGCGAGTCCGCGCGGGGCTGCCTGCCGAAGGCATCCACGCCTGACCGACTGATGCAGGCGCTGCGCACCATCACGGACGGCGGGGTGTGGGCAGGGCCCGGCTTATCCGAGTACCTGGTTGATCTGGTCCGGCCCAGCCGTCCGGACACGGAGACACCTCAGCGGCTGACGCGGCGGGAGCTTGACGTGATTGGCCTTCTGGTGGAGGGTCTCAGCAACCGGGAAATCGCCCAGCGCCTCGGGCTCAGCGAGCAGACGGTGAAGAACCACATCGCCCGGATCATGGCCAAGGTCGAGGTGCGGAACCGGGTGGAGCTGGTTCTCTACGCAATGCGCGAGCGCCTGGCCTAGGCCCGACGCCCGCGCGACGACTCCGCAGGGGGGCGTTCGCCGCAGCCTTCTTCTGCGAAGATTCGCTACTGTGGCTTCCCCATCTGGTCGGCCGTGACCAGGACTTCGCGCTCGTCGGATGGCACTCGGCTGCCCCCCGACGCCGACCGTACGCTTGAATCACTAACACGAGCAAACGATTGCACAATCCCGCTCGTGCTGCGGTGCCGCGATCGGAGATGCGACACCGCTCACGGTCGGTCGCGCACCTCCTCAGGAGGTGGTCGGGGCGGTCTGCACGGCCTCGCGGTCGTGCTGGACCCTGTCGTCCAGTTTCACGCCTCCCCGTTCCTCTCGCACGATCCGCGAATAGAGTGTCAGGTCACGGTCGAACAAGAACTTGAACAACAGACGAGTCCACGATGAGTGGGACGCGAGCCCATCGTAGACTTCGGGGGCCGTCTGCTTGACCTTCGGCAGGCTGTTCCACGGGACAGAGGGGAAATCGTGGTGCTCGTTGTGGTAGCCCACGTTGAGCGCGAGCTTGTTCAGCCCGCCGTAGTAGCTGTAGGTCTCCTGCTCCCCGCCCTCCACGAGAAAATGCCGCTGGACCCAGCGCGCACCGAGTGGGTGCAATCCGATACCGAAGAAGAGCGACAGCACGAAGTACGCGAGCGCCTTCGGCCCGAACAACACGAAGATGGCGATGTCGAACCCGAACTGCACGACGATGTTGAGCGTGGACCATCGATCCCAGAAGGAGACCTCCTTCAGGCGCATCGGGCGGATGCCCTCGATGACCGGAAAAAGCGCGAGCCACAGCGCCTTGCGCCACCACGACCGCCCTACGAGGCGCGCCTCCCAGTGGAACGGCAGGTCCGCATCGAGCTCGTACACGCCCTGGAATGCGTGGTGCTTGATGTGGTATTTGGCGAACGACACGGAGGCCGGCACCGCCAACGGGAGATTCGCGAGCATCCCGGCCAGGATGTTCGGTGTCGCGCGCTTGAAGATCAGCTTGTGGGCGACCTCGTGGATCACCACGAAGAGCGCATGGTTGGCGAATGCGCCCACGAAGTAGGCAACCAGGATTACGAGCCACCACGGCTGGTTGCGGAGCAGGATGGCCAGCGCCGTCTGCAGCGTGACGATCCCGACGGCGTACCAGAACGTGATCGGGTTCTTACCGATGAGCTGGCGGATCTCCGGATGCTGCTTGAGGAGCGCCTTGGTACGCTCGCGGTGCGGTTCGGGTCGCTCGGAGTGTTGAAAGTGCAACTCACGTGTGTTCACGTGTGCTCCATGGAGGAAGGAAGGCCGTCGTATGTCCTCATATCCCTAAAACATGGGCGAGGCGCGCAGGCGTCGCCAGAGCGAATTCCTCGTGGTGTTCTCCCCTTACGGGACATGTCTAATCGAGGCTTTGTTGCACGGCTCGCAACTGAGGACAGGTTTCCCGCTCCTCAAGCCAGCATCACCCCACTCGGTAGCTGTGGGCAGACGCATCGACACTCCAGAGGCAGAGGCAAGGATGTCAACTGCGACATTGCCAAACTCACTGCGCCGGGCAAACAGGACCTCTCTGACCGCGTCCCGAACGCTACGGTGTTTCCCCTGCCTCCGATTCCGGTTCTTTCACCCGTGTGAACACGATCGGGTCGACGTTGGGCTCGAGTGCGACGGCGAGCCGGTCGATCGTTCCGTCGACGCTCATCAAGAACTGCATCCTCAGACCCTCGAGCGGAACGCTCCCATCGCTCTCCTGACCCTCGAACACATCGTAGTGGAAGTGATCCAACGCGATCTCGATCAGATCGTATCGCAGGTGGAGGGCCCCGTTGGTTTCGGTGATTTCCATGCGGCCGTAGCCGGCATGCTCGTACACGCCCGCATAGTCAGTCAGGTGATGGCTCGGAGAAGTTCCCGATACCTGCTCGGCTTCCCGCTTCCGACGCTGCTCCTCCCGGCGGGCCTCACCCTCCTCGTAATCCTTCCTGGTGCGGGCATTCCAGTCGATCGCCTCGAGCCCGAGGAGTGCATCGAAGACGCGGTAGCTCACGAGGGTCGGCACCGGATTCGTCGCCCCGGACATATTGGACAGCACCATGACTCCGATGTCGTCGTTCGGCAGCCATGCCATGGCGGAGATGAAGCCGTCGATTCCACCCCCGTGTCTCACGAGCTTGTGCCCCCGGTATGTGGTGACGCCAAGGCCGAGGCCGTAGGCGGAGGGGCCCAATTCCGGATACCGGTCCCGCCTCCCGGTCACCGATTGGGCCGTCTGCATGAGCACGACATTGTCCTCTGAGAGAATGCGCGTATCACCGGCCAGCCCACTGTCGAGGTGCATCTGGATGTACTTCAGCATCTCCTCGACACTCGAGTCGATCGAACCCGCTGGGCCGACGTTGTCGATGTTACGGAAGGGGACCCTGGTCAGCACGCTATCCCGCAGCTGGTAGGGATAGGAGAAGTCGCCCGAGCCCGGCATGTCGGCAACCGAGGTATTCGACCGCGCCATGCCAAGCGGCTGGAAGATCCTCGCTCGGATCAAGTGATCCCAGGTCTCCCCGGTCAGGCGTTCGATCAGGTAGCCGGCCGTCATGAACATCAGGTTCTGGTACTGATAGCGTCCCCGGAACGAGGTGCTGGGCTCGAGGTACTGGAGGCGCTGGAAGAGCTCCTCGCGGTCGAAGCTGCGACCGTACCAGAGCCCGTCGTGGCGCGGGAGCCCGGACACGTGGGTGAGAAGATCTCGTACCCTCAGATGAGCCGTCGCATACTCATCGTGCAACCGGAAGTCCGGCAGGTAGTCGTGCACGGGCGTGTTCCAATCGACGATGCCGCTGTCGACCAGCTGTCCCAGCAGGACCGTGGTGAACGACTTGCTGTTCGAGCCGATCGCCAGGAGGGTCTGCGGCGTCATGGGAAGTTGATCCTCCAGGTCCCGGTATCCGTAGCCCTCGAGGAGGACCACCTTGCCATCTTTGATCGCTCCGACGGCGACGCCGGGCACGTTCCACTCCTGCATGATCTGGTGTACCCACTCGTCGAAACCCTCGACGGTGGACTCGGGAGCCTGTGCGTGGATGGGAACGAAAGAGCAGAGCATCCAGCAGGCAAACAGAAGAAGGCATCGCATGGTGATTCGCTCGCAATAGAGTCAGGGCGGCCACGCTCGTAAGAGCGGCGCGATCATCACCGTGTGCTCCGGCGTGCTGTGATCCTACGAATCGTGCCGGAGGTGTCAAGAAAGAATGTAGGCGGTGCGTTCACGGCGCGGTCGTTGAGAGTCCGTCTGCCCGTGTCGCTCTCGACGCACCGATCGCCTCTGGCTCGTGTCCTGACCGGCCCGTACCTTCGGAGTATCCCTAGCCCGAGGCGATCAGTTATGCCGCGTGACGTCAGCCGTCGTGACTTCGTGAGTGCGGGAGCCTGCGCTGCATTCGGCCTTGCCGTTTTTCCCCTGTCGCGGATACACGCCGCACCGAGCTTCGATCTCGTAGTGCTCAACGGGACGATCGTGGACGGCACGGGCGGCCCATTATGGAAGGCCGACCTGGGAGTCGTCGGCGATACCATCACGGCCGTGGGATCGATCGCACCCGAACAGGGAAGCCGTGTGCTCGATGCCTCGGGGCTCCACGTCGCACCGGGGTTCATCGACATCCACTCTCACTCCGATGCGACCCTGTTCGCCTATCCGACGGCTGATAGCCGGACCCGCCAGGGGATCACTACTGAGATAGCGGGCAACTGCGGCTGGTCGGCTGCACCCCTGCAGGGTGTGGATGCCGAGTTGCGACGGTCGGAGCTGGAGGAGGAACACGGCCAGCCTGTAGCGTGGGATGGGGTCGCCTCCTACTTCGAGACGCTGGAAGAACTCGGGATCTCCATCAACCAAGCCCTCCTGCTGGGACAGGGGACGCTACGGCAGAACATCGTCGGGCTGGAGAACCGCCCGCTCACCGAAGAGGAAATGCAGAAGGCGCTGCGAGCCGTCGAGCGCGGGTTGGATGAGGGAGCCTTCGGGCTCTCGACCGGCCTCGAGTATGCCCCGGGGACGTTTACGCCAACCGAGGAAATCGTAACGCTCGCACGGGTGGTCGCGCGTCGGGGCGGTTTGTATGCCTCACACATCCGCAACGAGGAAGACGGCGTGCTGGCGGCGATCAACGAGGCCATCCACATCGGGCGGCAGAGCGGTATCCGGGTGCAGATCTCGCACCTCAAAACGGCGGGTGGCCCCAACTGGCCGAAACAGCGTGCCTCCCTCGACCTCATCGAGTCGGCCCATGGGGACGGCATCGACGTGCTGGCCGATGCGTATCCGTACACCGCGTACTCAACCACTCTGACGATCTTCCTGCCAACGTGGGCGCTGGCCGGCGGCTGGCCGCAGTTGGAGCAGCGTCTGTCGGACCCCGCTGATCGGGCGCGCATCCGGAGTGAGCTGATCGCCAGCGTTCGGATGGATCCGGGTGACTTCAGCCGCATCGTGATTGCCTCGACGCGTACGGAGCAGAATCGCCCGTACGTGGGCATGAACCTCGAGGAGATTGCCGACTCATGGCAGGTCGAACCCGCGGACGCCGCTCTTCGCCTGGTGTTAGAAGAGGAGGGACGCGTGGACATGATCGGCCACGCCATGAGCCCGGCCAACGTCGAGATGATTCTCTCTCATCCCCTCGTGATGATCGGGTCGGACGGTAACAGCATTGCGCCGACGGGTACCGCGGCAGAGACGAAGCCCCATCCGCGCTACTACGGCACATGCCCGCGGGTACTCGCTCACTACTGCCGCGACCGAGGAGTGTTCGATCTCCCGACGGCGATCAAGAAGATGACCAGCATGCCGGCGGACCAGGTGGGGATCCAGGACCGCGGGCGGATTGCCCGGGGGAAGAAGGCTGACATAGTCGTCTTCGATGCCGCCCAGGTGAGGGACAGGGCAACGTTCGAGCAGCCCCACCAATACCCGGTGGGAATCGAACATGTCGTGGTCAACGGCAGCATGGTGGTCGATGGCGGCCAGCATACGGGAGAGCGCGCGGGCCGCGTGCTTCGCAAGAGCTAACGCCCGGAGCTATGTGATGACGTTCGTGTTGAAGGGTGCAACCCAACTGACCCTCGCAGCGTCGGCGGTGCTGTGCCTCGCCACACCGGTACAGGGGCAGTTCGAAGACGTTCGGGCGAGCATCGAGCGTAAGCTCGTGGAGCAGGACGTGCCATCCCTGGCCGTAGCGGTCGCCAGGAATGGCGTGATCATCTGGGAAGAAGGATTCGGATGGGCCGACCGAGAGAAGCGTATTCCGGCCACCGAGCACACCATGTACTCCCTCGCCTCGATCTCCAAGCCGATCACGGCCACCGGGCTGATGGTCCTCGTCGAGCGAGGCTTGGTCGATCTCGATCGCCCGATCAACGACTACCTGGGCGACGCCAAAGTGAACGGCCGCTCGTTCGATGCGTTGGGGGCGACCGTTCGTCTCGTCGCGAACCACACGGCGGGACTTCCACTGCATTACCAGTTCTTCTACGAAGATGAGCCGTACCGGCGTCCGGCCATGGACGAGACCATCCGCCGCTATGCCAACCTCGTCACCGCACCCGGTGAGCGGTATCAGTACTCGAATCTGGGCTTCGGCATCATCGACTATGTGCTCGAACGCACATCGGGCAAGAGCTACCCCGACTTCATGCGGGAAGCCGTCTTCCTTCCGTTGGGGCTCACGCGGACGTCCGTGGACATCGGGCCGGGGCTCGAGGATTATGCCGCAACCCGCTATGCGCCAGACGGCAGCCCGATCCCGTTCTACGATTTCGATCACCCCGGCGGGTCGGCCGTCTTCAGCAGTGCGCACGACCTGGTTCGGTTCGGCATGTTCCATCTGAAGAATCACTTGAGCGACCAACGACCGATCATCTCCGACGCGGCGATTGACGAGATGGCCGCCGCAACGGTCGAGACCAGCGAGATCACTGGCTACGGCATCGGTTGGGCAACCAGACTCAACGAGAAGGGTCTTAGGATGGTGAGCCATGGGGGTGGCATGGGTGGTGTGGCCACGCAGCTCGTCTTGCTGCCCGATGAGAACATCGCGATCGCGGTACTGTGCAACTCCTCTGAGGCCGTGACGGGCCAAATCGCCAGGGAGCTTCTCGCCGCGCTCGTTCCGGACAAGGTCGAAGAGCCCGAG
The DNA here is from genome assembly GCA_039584325.1 of Gemmatimonadota bacterium. Taxonomy (GTDB): domain Bacteria; phylum Gemmatimonadota; class Gemmatimonadetes; order Gemmatimonadales; family GWC2-71-9; genus JAOTVV01. The sequence continues at coordinate 6,663 of JBDGYA010000025.1, read as the reverse complement.
CCGGAACCTCAGCGACGCGGCGAGCCACTGACGGCGGAGCAACGCGGTCGGTACGTGGGGACCTACGATCTCGGCGAGACACAGGTCCGCGTATTCGAACAGCGCGGGCAGCTCATGATCGAGGGCGATGCCGGTACGTCCCCGCTGTCGTATCAAGGTGATCAGACGTTCGTCATCGATCTCGCGCCGAATCTGTCGGCGAGGTTCGAACTTCAGGGAGAGCTGGCGACCATCATAATCGAAGGTGGCGAGGAGCCCGAGCGTGGAACGCGGCAGCCGCCGGGACCTGGGTTCAAGCCGCTGCCGGATCTCACGGGCACCTGGGTCGGCACGGTCGACACGTATGAGGGAGCCCTGTCTGTTACCATCGCCGTGCACGAATCCGGAGCGGTCCACGTCCAGCTCGGAGAGCAGCCGTGGACCCTGCTCAACAACGCCGTGCTCAGCGATGGGTATCTCCGGGGACGTTTCGCGGGTGATATCGGGACAGAGGACGCGAACCGGCGGCCGTATCGTCTCCGAATGGAACTCAAGCTACGCGGCGACACGATGAACGGCTCGCTGATCGCAATGTCGCTTCCCGGCAATCGGGTCGGGAATGCGCTCACGCACTGGATCGAGGTCCGCCGCATGTGAGAGGTAGCGAGGAATGGGCTTGGCGGCTGGGAACACCCCCGGGCGAACCTGACCTCGAACCGAAGGGCGTCTACCGCCCCGGAGTGAACCTGTCGCGGGGCGTGGCGCGTGTCTCGCCGGGTCGTGCGGGGGACGCGCAGGGTGCACACGGGCGGCGGTGGCGTGGCCGCGGGGCGTGACAGGGGGACTCGGCGGGCCGATCGTCCCCGCCGGGCACCCCCACGCTCCCCGGAGGCGGAACGCTCGGGGATGGCCGTGCGTGCGGTCTTACGTTGGACGTCCACCGTCTCGGTGGCGCCCGTTGGTGTCGGTGTGTGGCGCGAGTACGCCGCAGGTGCTCGAGGAGGCGGTCGATCGTCGTGGGCTCGGTGATGAAGGCAACGATGCGCATTGCCTCATGCGACATAAGCCTCGATCCCTGGCGGTGGCAGGGGACGTTCCTGACCGGCAAGGGGAACCGCGGGCCATACCAGAGTCAGCAAGACGGCGGCGACCGGTACGGACCCGTGCCTGGAAGTACTATGGCTCGTCGCTGTGCTCCGCTGAGTCGTGAAGGGTGATGAACCTGATGTCACCATCTTGGGTCACCTCATAGCGGACTGCGACGACCCGCACCGTTTGCCAGGCCGCGAGGCGGAGGACGTCGCCGAGATCCTGATCTTGCGCTCGGCGAATGTCGCCGGCAGAGGCCCGTGGGAACTTGCGACGATAGTCGCCACACAAAGCGTCGCTCGGTCCATCCGAGGACGGGCCGTGGAACAGCAGCACTACTGTGTCCAGCTGGTGGGCTTCGATGAGGAACCGACACTCACGGTGATATTGGTGTGCCCGCGTGAACTCGGCGCCGCTCGGCGCAAGAGCGCCGACGCCTCCGGGAACGTACATCCGATCGTACCGCTCGATGTGAAGATCGCGCTGAAGAAAGACGTCAAGCGCTGAGTGGATGCGTCCGTCCGAGCACGCAACCACCAGTGCCTTGGGTAGATTCGGATTCCACGACGTCGCTTTCGCGGATGCTGCAGTCTCGTGTCCGTCGGATTGATGCTGCACGTCAGACACCCGTGGCTCGATCACCGTCCGCGGTCATGGCGTGAGCGGCGCGCCAACCGCGAAGAGACGGTCGGTCAGCTGCCATGACCACAGCGGCAAGAAGATGCCGCTGCTCACCAGAAGCAGGGCAATCACGAAGGCCAACAGCGCCCAGCGTCGGCTGTGGGGACCAACGGTGACTACCGTGTCGCGTAGGACGCGTGTACCAGGCGGCGGGAACTCGCCGTGATGCCAAGACCTGGCAGCAACCAGCCCGAGATAGCCTCCCACGACAACGGGAATCACTGCCATGAACACCGTCAGCATTTTGAAGGTGCGTGTTGCAAGCCGCGCCGCCTCTACGGGATCGTCATTGGCCAACGTTCGCACTCTGTCAAGGAAGGCACCAGTGTAGACCAGTCCCGCGGTGCCGGCAACCGTCACAACGATGATGGCGATCAACGTCAATCTCCGCAGCGTGGGGTCAGCCGGAAGCATCTTGTATGACTCGCCACGCATTAGTCAGCAGTCGATCATGTTGACGGAGAGGCCTCCGCGGGATGTTTCCTTGTACTTCTGATGCATGTCGATTCCCGTCTGCCGCATCGTTACGATCACGCGGTCCAGGGGAACATGATGCTGGCCATCGCCGTAAAGCACGGCCAACCGTGCAGCGTTCACTGCCTTCGCTGCCCCGATCGTGTTTCGCTCGATACACGGAACTTGCACGAGGCCGGCGATTGGGTCACAGGTGAGTCCGAGATTGTGTTCCATTCCGATTTCGGCCGCCTCTTCAATCTGCGCGTTGGTTCCTCCCATGACGGCGGCGAGTCCGGCCGCTGCCATGGAGCCCACGACCGGCCACGCCTGGTTCAGAGGGGCACCACCCCGACCTCACCCACGGTCCTTGTACTTCGGGTGAGACTTCAGCGTCTTCATTGCGGTCTTCCACTCAGACACGGCGGCCGCGCGAGCGCGGGGATCGGTCTTCCGCTTCTCATACGCGGCTTCAGCGCGGAGCTTCTTGAAGCTGCGCAAGCGCTCCGGGTCCAAGTCGCCAGCTTCCAGCGCTTCCTGCACGGCGCAGCCCGGCTCCCCGTCGTGTCGGCAATCCCGAAACCGACAACCATGGGCAAGCTCCTCGATTTCCGGGAAAGCGTGGTCCAGTCCCTCGTCCAAGACCCAGACGCGCAATTCCCTGATACCAGGAGTGTCGAGCAGGAGGGCCCCGCCAGGGATCCTGTACAGCTCGCGGCGGGTCGTGATGTGGCGTCCCTTGCGATCGCCGCTCCGTACTTCACCGGTCTCGGCGACGGTCGCTTCGGAAAGCAGATTGACCAATGTCGACTTCCCGACCCCGGACGGTCCGAGGAGGGTGGCGGTGGAGCCCGGGCTCAGGGTCCTTCGGAGTACGTGGACGCTCTCGCTATCCTTGGCGCTCACCACCCGAACCGGCACGCCGGCCGAAACTGTGTTTGCCTGCGATACCCAAGCTTCCAGGTCGTCCGCCAAATCCGACTTGGTGAGGATGATCTCGGGCGAGGCACCGCTGTCCCACACCACCGCCAGATAGCGCTCAAGGCGCCTCGGGTTGAACTCCAGGTCGAGGCCATGTACGACCCAGACCTTGTCCACGTTTGCTGCTAGCACCTGTTCTGATTTGCCGGTGCCTGCCGCACCTCTTGATATGCAGGATCGCCGAGGAAGCATAGCCAGTATTGACCACGGATCGGTTGGCATAGGACCCGGTTCGGCGATGACCCAGTCGCCGACTACCGGTTGACTGTCATGGCACGAAGCCGACGGAATTCGCGCAGCCACTGGGCGCGAAGGCGTCCGCACAGTCCAACTCGCACGGTCTTGGCCCACGACACGAGCGGCCTTCGAGGAATCGGCACCCAACTGTGCAGCTTGTTGTGCCCATTGGTCATCCCAGCCCCATTCCCTCAGTGCCATCCAACCACCTTTCCTGCTCACGAGGTCACCCTAACGCAGATTAGACCGATCAGCATAACGCGCTATCATAGGCATCTCCCGAGGTATATCCAACGGTCCGCTCTTTTGGCCTCCGCTAGCCAGTATTGTACTTTGCAACACAAAGTCCTTTGAGGCTATGTGGTGAGCAGTATCTGTGGTGGATGGTCCAAGTGCACAGGGAGGTAGCAATGAAGAAGTGGCTGCGACGCATCCGCGGCGCAATCGGAATGGGCCTGATCTGGGCGTTAGCGTGGTTCGGCGCGGGCATGGCCCTCCTGCTGGTGGTTGGCTTTGGCGCCGCCGACGTTCCGTTTCCCCTCGGGTTTGGCATGCTTGGCTTCTTTGCCGGCGTCACGTTCTCCGTCGTCCTCGTGCTTGGTGAGGGCCGTCGCAGGTTCGATCAGATGTCGCTTCCGCGCTTCGCGGGGTGGGGGGCCGGTGGGGGGCTTCTGCTGTCCGTGCTCTTCGTCTTGGCCGTGGCCGTTGCAGAGGACATGACGTTCATAGCCAATCTGGTGTTCTTGGGCCCCATCTTCGCAGTGGCCGGCGCGGGCTCCGCCGCTGGTACACTGGCCCTGGCCAGAATGGCGGAGGAGCGAGAAGTACTCGAGGGCAGTGCGGACGTGGCCGAGGTGGGGCGTAGCGGAGACGAGGCGCAGGAGCTGCTGGGAGGCACGAGAGAGCCGGACGGCAATTTGCCATCCGGCTCTCTTGGTCTGACGTCCTCGTGTGCCTCTACGGCGCTATCAGCGCGACCTTGTCGAGGACCACGTGATCTTCCGCTCGATAGAAGTCTCCCCAAATCTTGATGGCGCGGATGTTGGCCATCGACATCCAGATGTCGGACTCCGTCGCGGGGTCGCCGTCCCAGCGGAACCACATGCCGGGGACGGTGCCGTCGTCTCCCGTGTGCTCGCCGGCCACGAGATTGATGACGAACTCCGTCGGGGCGTAGTCTGGGAAACGGTTGCCCGGGCGGAACCGTGGATCGGGGACGCGGTCGGAGTTCGCCGGCCGGTACTCCAGGTTCCCGTTCTCACTGATCAGCACCACAAAGTTCGCGATGCTGGCATGCCACGTGTACGTGTCCATCCACGTCGGGTACCAGAGGTAGTACTCCAGCGTGCCGCCCGCGTAGGGCGACTTGTTGCCCAGGAACTTGCTTGACGCGGAGAAGTCCAACCCCTTCATGAACTCGTCAGTGGCCTCGGCGCCCTCATGGCCGACGATGTACCCGCCGAAGAAGCCACCGTTCACGCCGTGATCTGGCGTGTGGGCGACGCCGGCAGTGTCGTGGTAGACCCAGCCTTCGTCGGTGTCCGCGAAATTGCTGAAGATCGTGCCGGCGGCCGTCAGGCTGATGCCGTGCGCCGCGGCGTAGTCGTCGAACGCGGCCTTGAGCGCGGTGCGACGGTCGGCGTCGTCGGCTAGCTGCCACATGCCGAGCAGGCCATTTGACTCGAAGTCCATGAACACGGAGTGCCCGTCCACGGACTCGACCCATGCTTCATACTGCCCCTCATTCACGATGTATTGGCCGTACTCACTGCGGCCCCCATAGACCTCGAGATGCACCTCTTCGGTCGCCGAGAACTCCGACTGCGACTGCTGATCGATCACTTGCGTCTCGATCGAGGCCGAGGCGAACAGTGACTTGAAGCTCGCCCGGGCGTACACATCGATGGTCCGGCCCTGCTTCTCGAACGACATGTTCGCCGAGGTGGTGAAGTCGAGTCGCCCCCCCACGATAATGCCTTTGAGCACATGGGTGCCGAATGCGTCGAACAGGTCGAGGGGATCGACGGCAGGGTCGTTGATCGCGGCCGCTGCTGCCGGCGAGAGGTAATCCCGCAACACGTCGGGCGGCACTGACAGCGCGACACGCAACCCGTGTTTGCGGATGACACTCTGCACGGTCGCGAACGAGTAATGCTGGCTCTCGTAGCGCTCTCGGCTGAACCCGACCTTCAAGGCTCCGCTGAAGCCGAAGCCGCCTCCGCTCACCCCAACTCTCACCTGCAGATTGCTCAGGTAGTCGCGACTGGTTTCCCCGCTCACCACATGGTAGCTCGCGCGCTCGTACTGGACCTGTCGCAGCAAGCCGTCGTTCTGCAGGGCGGTCAGGTCTAGGATCCCTGCACGCACATCCGCGACATCGGCATAGTTGCCGCCGATGTTGTATCCGGATCCCAAGACCTCCATACCGGCCAGATCAAAGACCGGCGTCGCGTTCCCACACGTGAGGTGAAACTGCACGTCGGTGGTGTCGCCCGCGGTCGTCTGCACGACCAGGGGGTTGTCACCGCTCAACGTGCAGTACGCCTCGATTCCGGCGAGCATCACCACGTGACTGCCGGGTGCCAGGCCATCAAACGACACGCGGCCGCCCCCCGCGATGGGTTGGGTCGTGCCGCCGTCCACGCCGACCGTACAGCCATCGGGGTCTGGCAGGTTTCCGGTCATATCGAGCGTAACCACGATAGCACCCTCGGTCCCGTTCGGGCCGGTGGCATCTTCGCCACAGCCGCCGAGCGCGAGGCTCAATCCCAGCGCCGTGACAGCAAGCGCTGTTCGCGAGATTCGCATCGACTCCTCCTTGTCACCCAGAGTTCCCACACGCCACACTGACTTCATGACCCCTGCTTCGCATCCATCCAACCGACAGACCGCAGCGTCGTGAGCCAGTAGCCCCGTGCGCCCGCACGAACGTACCGCGACGGCAATTGTCGACATTCACAAACGCTGGGCCCGGACCTCCACTGAATTGTCGTTCAGTGCGTCCCAACGAATGTGTGAGTGGAATACTCAAGAAGACGTGAGAAGTGTGTGAAGTGGAAAGACCGTAGATGCGCAACAAGTGAAGTGAATTTATCGTGTTTTGCTCTCGTGAATGCGGAGTAGACACGTCTCAATAGGAATTTCCTTTCCTCCCTGTGAAGTATGCGTGCCCGAGGGGGAGCTGTGGAGGGGTCGGGGAACTCGTGTGGCGCCCGGTCGCTGAGGGTTGCGGTTGCGAAGCCA
>JBDGYA010000136.1:0-6820 GCA_039584325.1 Gemmatimonadota bacterium | reverse complement strand
TTGAGCAGGACGCTCTCGCGCAAGCGCTGCCAGCGCGAGGTGGCAACCGCCCCGAGCAGCACCACCAGGCCACACCCGATGCTGAACGCTGCCATGAACCTGATGGCGAGCGAGACGGAACCCAGTAGGCGCTGCAGCGTTTCCTGCACCGTCGAGACGTCCAGCGCCGAGACGTTGGAGTACCGCTGGACGAGATCGCGCTGAACGGTGGCCGTGGTCATCCGGTCCGGGACGTATGCGAGGGTCACATAGGTCTGCGGGGCGGTCTCGAGCACCCCCGGTTCGAACACGACGAAGAAGTTCAGCTCGAACCGTGCCCAGTCGACGCGCCGGATGCTGGCGATCTCGGTCTCCACCTGCACGCCCTGCACGTCCCAGGTAATGCGATCCCCCACGTCTACGAGCAGCTCGTCGGCCAGGTCGCGTTCGACGGAAATGCGGGCCGGATCACCTGGGGTGCCCGTGCCCTCTGTCCACCAGGCTCCTTCGAGGACCTCCTCGGAGTCGACGAGGGTGTCGCGATAGGTGTTGCGATACTCCCGCCGCAACGCCCAGCGGCTGGGTGCCGTTTCGGAGCTGTCCGCCAGCAACTCGGTGACGTCCTGCCCCTCGATGGCCGCGATCCGGGCGGGGATGATCGGGGTGATCTCCGCCGGCTGTGTACTCGCCTCGGCCAGGATGGACCGCACACCCTCGACCTGGTCCGACTGAATGTCGAACACGACGAGATTGGGTCGGTCGCTCTCGGTGTCGAAGGCGAGGCGGTCCAGCAAGTTCCGCTGCACCAGATGCAGCGTTCCTAAAAGGAATACGCCGAACCCAACCGCGAGCGTGACGGCGGTTGTCTGGTTGTGCGGTCGAAACAGGTTGGCGACGCCCTGGCGCAGGACGTAGGGGGCGCGTCGCGGAAAGAACCGTCGCGCCGCAAACATGAGCACGCGGGCGGTTGCCCAGAGCCCCAGCGTGGTCATGCCGATCGCCCCGGCGAAGAACACTCCCGCCACGGGTACGGGCGCCTGCGAGACGCTGAGTGCCACCACCGAAGCGAGGATCAGGGCGTGCGCCCCGAGCTTCCAGCGGTCACGCCTACCCCGGGGTGGCTCTACTTCGTGCCGGAGCGCCTGGAGCGGCGAGACGGTGCGGACATCGAGCAACGGGAGCAGCGCGAACGCCAGTGCCACCCACACTCCGATTCCGAGGCCGGCAATAACCGGCCCGATCCGCAGATGCGGCTCAATGTCCAGCGGCAGGAAATCGGCGAGCAGGGAGGGCAATGCGCGTTGAATAACGGTGCCCAGGAGTGCGCCGAAGGCCGCTCCCACGAGCCCCATGAGGGCCGCCTGCGCGAGATAGATCGCGAAGACGGTCCGCTGGGGCGCTCCTACGCAGCGCAGGATGGCCACCGTCCCGAGCTTGCGCCGCACGAACACGTGGATGGCGCTGCCAGTGGCGAGGCCGCCGAGCAGCAATGCCGTCAATCCCAATAGACCGAGAAATCGGGACAGCGCGTCGAACCACTCACGCAGCCCCTCCTCCCGGTCCGATGCGGTGGCGTGGCGGACGCGGGCTGCATCGAATAGGTCCTCGTGATCGTCGAGGAACGTGCTTGCCGCCGTAGCGTCCGGCAGCTCGAGCAGGGCTGCGTAGCGCGCCAGGCTGCCGAAGCGCAGGAGGTTGGTCTCGGCGAGGAACTGCTCCGCGATGTAGACCCGCGGTGCAAAGGCCGCCTGGAGTCCGATCTCACCCGGCACGCGCTCGAGGGTGCCGTCGACACGAAAGGCGGCCTCGCCCAGCCGAATCGTGTCGCCGACGTCGATGTCGAGGTAGAGTAAGACCCCCGGGTCCACCAACGCGTGTCGTCCGACCCCCAGGCTCGTCCACCGATCGGCGGGCACCGTCGTAATCGACCCGTAGAAGGGGAACCCTCCAGCCACCGCCCGCACCTCGACCAGCCTCGTCGCCCCTGTTCGAGGCGCGAGCACCATGGACGAGAACGACGTGACGGATGCGACTCGCCGCCCGGCGCCACGCAGCGAGTCCAACAGGCCAGACACCGTCGTGTCGAACGGGGTCCGGCTGCTCAGCTCGACATCGGCGCCCATCAAGGCACGCGACTCCTCGTGCAGCGTGGCCGTGACGTCACTGCGGAAAGAGGTGATGGCGACCAGCGCGGCGACGCCCACCGAGATCGCACCAGCGTACAGGGCCGTCTGGCGGCGACCCGCGCGAGCCTCCCGAGCTGCCATGCGCAGCACGAAGCGCCAGTCGGTCACGGCACCTCGGCGATGTCGCGTGCGACCACCTGGCCGCCAGCGAGGCGGAGCACGCGGTGCGCCAGTCCGGCCAGTGCGACGTCGTGGGTGACCAACACGAGCGTAGTCTGCTGCTCGCGATTGAGCCCGACCAACAGCTCGATCACCGCTCGACCGGTCTCGGCGTCCAGGTTGCCGGTCGGCTCGTCGGCGAAGAGGATCTTGGGGCGATTGGCGAAGGCGCGGGCGAGTGCCACGCGCTGCTGCTCGCCGCCAGACAGCTGGGCGGGGTAGTGATGCGTTCGGTCGCCTAGCCCGACGCGCTCGAGCAGGGAGCGTCCATGCGCAACGGTCTCCCCGTAATCCGCGGATGCGGTCTGCAACTCCACGGGCACCAGCACGTTCTCGAGTGCGGTGAGTGTCGGAATCAGCTGGAACGTCTGAAACACGAACCCGACCTTCTGCACGCGGATGGCCGCGCGCTCGTCCTCCGACAAGGCGTCGAGCTGCTGTCCGTCGAGGCGAACACTCCCTCGCGTCGGCCGGTCCAAACCCGCGAGCAGGCCGAGGAGCGTGGTCTTGCCGCTGCCCGACGGCCCGACGATTGCGAGAAAGCCTCGCTCCTCCACGGTCAGGCTCACGTCGTGCAGCACCGTGAGTGGCCGGCCGCCGCTCATGTATGTTTGTTCGAGGTGTTCAGCAACGATCATCATGGCTCGGAAGATACTCGCTCTCTCCCTCGGTATCGGCCTTATTGGCTGTGGCAACGGCGACGGTGATGCCGCCGAGTCGGGAGCGGTGCAAGCGGCCCCCACTCCACGGCCGGTGGTGCTGTTCATCGGAACCAGCCTTACGGCCGGCCTCGGGCTGGAGCCAGAAGAGGCGTATCCCGCGCTGCTCCAAGCCAAGATCGACTCGGCCGGATTCTCGTTCCGCGCCGTGAATGCAGGAGTGAGTGGCGAGACGTCGGCCGGAGGCCTGCGACGCATCGACTGGCTGCTGCGGGAGCCCGTCGCGGTGCTCGTGATCGAGCTCGGCGCCAACGACGGCCTGCGCGGTCTCGAGCCGGCTGCCATGCGGCGCAACCTGCAGGAGATCATCGACCGCACTCGCGCGGCGCACGCCGACGCTCGGATCGTGATCGCCGGTATGGAGGCACCGCCAAACCTTGGCGATCGCTACACCGAACCGTTCCGCGCCGTGTTCCCCGAACTCGCGGCCCGCAACGATGCCGTCCTGATTCCGTTTCTGCTCGACGGCGTCGCCGCCGTTCCGGAGCTGAATCAGGCCGACGGCATCCACCCAACCGCCGAAGGGCAGCGCCGGATCGCCGAGACCGTGTGGACCTATCTGGAGCCGGTGCTGCGTGCGCCCGCTGGAGTGAAAGCTCTTCGGAACAGTACGGACGCCGAAGGCGCCCTGCCGTTCGGTTCGGACGACCTCCCCGACCCTCGAGGCAGGGTCCCTGAAGCGTGAGGGAGCTTCCCTGAAGCGTGAGGCAGCTTCCCTGAAGCGTGAGGCAGGCTCCCAGAAGCGTGAGGCAGCTTCCCTAAAGCGTGAGGCACGCTCCCTGAAGCGTGAGTCGGCTTCCCTAAAGCGTGAGTCGGCTTCCCTAAAGCGTGAGTCGGCTTCCCTAAAGCGTGAGGGAGCTTCCCTGAAGCGTGAGGCAGGCTCCCTGAAGCGTGAGGCAAGCTCCCTGAAGCGTGAGGCAGGCTCCCTGAAGCGTGAGGGAGGCCGCCTGAAACGCTGGTCCAGGATCGCAACCAACCATTGCTCAACGACTTACCGCTCGGGCTAGTCCGGGATGGACGTGCCGACCGCGACGAACGTCCGGCCGATGGCTGCGCTGGATACCGCAGCCACCGTGCAAATGACACGGCACCGTGAACCAAGAGCCCGCCCCCGCCGGTCAGCAGCATGATCCCTCCCGCGGCATTGGCGTGCGTCAACCTTTGCGGTCGCCTGCCGCGGCGCGGCCGACATGCCGACGCCGCGGTCGTGCGCTTGCGTGTACCGAGACAAGGTGGGGGCGGCCGCCCCATGACCTGGAGCGTGCCGCGTGTGACTAGGAGCGACGCGAACCCGACTTCACGCACGCCGCTCGAAGCTTGGAGTGAGCCGCTCGAAGCTTGGAGTGAGGCATTCCAAGCTTGGAGTGAGGCACTCGAACACCGAGGCGGCCCGTCCGGAAGCTCGGATGCCCCGTTCCAAGCTTCGATCGGCTCGTCCGAACTCTCGGAGCCCACTCCGGAAGCTTCGAGCGAGGCGGACCAAGCTTTGAGCGGCTTGGTCGAAGCTTGCAGTGAGGCAGTCGAAGCTTGGAGTGGGGCACTCGAAGCTTGAAGCGCGGCATTCCAAGCTTCGAGTGAGGCGCTCGAAACGGGCCTCCGTGGGCCGATCTTCAGCCACGGCATTGACTTACGGCCACGGCCACTCATGGATGACCTCTCCGAGCAGAAAGCCTGTTCCGGCCGCCGCGATCAGTCCGGTCGATCCTGCGAGAGTGATCCGCAGCGTGCGCGCCTCCGCCACGTAGCGCGCGTTCAGTTCTTGATAGCCGGCGCTCCAGCTGATGCGTTAGGAGAGGGGTGAGGCGCGGCGTAAGCGTCAGGTGTTCGGACGCTGAAGCGTCGGCTCGGCGCTGCGCGACGCGTCGTGAACGACGCCCCCGCCTGCCCTGCGGGCCGAGTAGGGACGGGAAGGACGGAAACGACGGAAGGGACGTGCGGTGACCCGCCCTTTAGGGCACGTCGCCGGAGGCGCCGAGCGGCGGCTTGAGCCGCCGAATCATCGCCTCGAACCTAGCCGGCTCGCTCTCCATCGCTACTATTGGTGCCGGTACAGTAACCGGTACAGTAACTCCCACCATCCCGGGAGAGGTGACATGATCGCCGTATCAGACAAGACATCGGGCGCCTCGCTGGGCTCGATCACAGAGTCGCAGCTGCAGATCCTCGTCGATCACCTCGAGGAAACGAGCCTCGAGGACCAGGACTACTACGTCGACCGCCGGACGATCGACATGATCAAGGCCGTCGCACTCGATTACGTCGCCGTGCTCGAAATGCTGGACCGGGCGCTCGGTGATCGCGACGGGACGGACATCGTGTGGTCACGAGTATGACCGGGGGAGTCAGGCGGGAGTGAGGTCGGCGTGGAGGGCAGCCGACGAGGGGGGACCATGAGTGACGGGCATCCTCACCTGCGACCGACCAAGATCGTCTGCGTCGGACGCAACTACGCGGAGCACGCGAAGGAGTTGGGCAACGTCGTTCCCGACCGACCCTTGCTCTTTCTCAAACCGCCGTCGGCACTTCTGGCCCCCGGCGCGCCGATCCTCCTTCCGGTCGAATCGACGCGCGTCGAGCATGAAGGCGAGATCGGAATCGTGATCGGCCGGCGGGCGACGCGCATCGACGAGGACGACGCGCTCGATGCGGTGGCCGGCGTCGTCTGCGTCAATGACGTCACGGCCCGGGACCTCCAGAAACTCGATCCCCAGTGGACCCGCGCCAAAGGCTTCGACACGTTCTGCCCCGCCGGCCCCGAGCCGGTCCCGCTCGAGGCGCTGGGCTCATGGTCCGATCTGGAGGTGACCTGTCGCGTGAATGGTGCCGTGCGTCAGCACGGTCGGGCGCGCGACATGGTCTTCGGCATCCCGTTCCTGATCGCGTACATCTCTCGGGTCATGACGCTGGAACCGGGGGACCTCGTGGCGACGGGAAGCCCACCGGGTGTGGGCCCGCTCGAGCCGGGGGACGTGGTCGAGGTCGAGATACCCGGGGTCGGCGTACTGAGCAATCCCGTCGAGGCCGGACCGCGCTAGGCGGCGGGGCTCGCCGCCGCCCGCTGCGCGGCCTCCCACGCGAACATCGCCTTCTTCCGCTCGGGGCCCCAGCGGTACTCACCGAACCGCCCGGACTGTCGAATCACCCGATGGCACGGGATCAGAAATGCCACGGGATTGTGCGCGATCGCCGAGGCGACCGCGCGGTACGCCGTTGGGCGGTCGATCGCGGCGGCGATGTCGCCGTAGGACGCCAGGCTGCCAGGCGGAAGCCGCAGCAACGCCTCCCACACCTTGATCTGGAAGTTCGTCCCGCGCAGATCGAGCATGAGCCGGTCGACGGCCTGCCCCGGCTGGAAGATGCGGCGTGCGGTGGCGGCGGCGCGGCCCGGTGCACTGCGCAGCACTGCCCCGGTCCAATCGGTCCGGAAGTCTTCGAGGGCCTGCCGACGTCCGCCTCCGCCCACGAAGGTGAGCCCGCAGATGCCGCGCTCGGTCTCGGCCAGGAACCCGTCGCCGAAAGGCGTGTCGACGTACCCGTACTCGATGACCAGACCGCTGCCGCCCGTCTTGAAATCACCCGGCGTCACGGCATCGAACGTGACAAACAGATCGTGAAGGCGACTCGGACCGGAGAGGCCGGCATCGTAGGCCGACTCGAGCACGCTGCGCCCCTCGCTCAACGCCGCCCGGGCGCTCTCGATCGTCAGGAACTGCAGGAAGCGTTTCGGGGACACGCCCGCCCAGCGCCGGAACAGGCGCTGAAAGTGATACGGGCTCA
>JBDGYA010000135.1:0-5521 GCA_039584325.1 Gemmatimonadota bacterium | reverse complement strand
CCGGTTCCCGGTGCTCGGACACGACACTACGGCGATCAGGAGCCGATACGGCGCTCAGAGGGACGGTGGACGTCGACAGCACGAGGGGCTCGACATCTTCGCCCCGAGGGGCACGCCCGTGCTGGCGGCAGCGGACGGTGTCGTGCGGAGCACCCGCTCCAACAACCTCGGCGGTAACGTGGTCTGGCTGCGGGACACCTACGGCCGCGCACACTACTACGCCCACCTCGACCGGCGGGCCGTGAGCCGCGGACAGCGGGTCCGGACCGGCGACACAATCGGCTTCGTCGGCAATTCCGGCAACGCGAGGACCACACCAACGCACCTGCATTTCGGCATCTATCAGCGCGGCTCGTTCGATCCGTACCCAGCACTGTTCGAGTACCCGACCACCGTGGCGGCGTTTGCGGGAGATCCGGACGTGATCGGCCGACTCGTGCGCATCAACAGCGATCGCGCTCGAGTTCGCGCCCTGCCAACCACCACCGCGCCCGTCCTCGCAAGTCTCCCACGCCACACGCCACTGCACGTAACGGCCGGCAGTGGAGCGTGGTACCGCGTGGCAACGCCGCACGGCACGCCCGGCTTCGTGGCCGCTGATTTCACCGAACCCATCGAATCACCCGTTCGGCGAGAACGCGTGACCGCGGGAGCCTCCTTGCTCACTGACCCCGTCCCCACAGCCATCGCCCTGGACACCGTGGCGCCGGGAACGGAGATCGGCGTGCTGGGAGCGTACGACGACTTCCTGCTGGTGCAGGGACCCAGGGGACGTACCGGCTGGCTAACACTCGACGAGCCGAGTCGGTGAGGCTCATGGCGCGCTCGGGATCACCGCGCGCTATCTTGGTCCAACTGCTACTCGACGGCCGTCTCCCACCCTGACGGAGGTGTCCGCGTGCGCGCCAATCCCCACTCGCCGGACAACTGGGTGCGCTGCTCCGGCACGTCCCCGCCGTGCAGCCGATCCGGCGGGAGCGATCCGGGGGAGGGCTCCTGATCCTCTCCATCCTGGACTGGGTGCTGTTGGGGATCGCGGCGGCACTGACCGTGGCCCTCACCCTCTGGACCGTCCGCCGCACCCGGGTGGCCATCCAGCACTGGTTCAACCGCGCCGTCCTACGGGCCGTACATCAGTTCGAAGTGCGGCTGGACCGCTACAAGTTGGTCAGCAAGCGCACGGTCCGGGACGACCTGCTTGCCGACCGCGAGGTCCTGGCCGCCATGGAGGTGCACGGGCGGGAGCAAGGCCTGAGCGCCGGCGACGTGCGCAGGCGGGTCGAGCAGTACCTGCGCGAGATCGTGCCGCAGTTCAACGTGCTCTCGTACTACAAGTTCGGCTACAACGTCGCACGGGTGCTGATCAACCTGCTGTACCGCGTGGACGCGAGCTACCGCGATCGGCGGGCACTCGACGCGATCCCGCGTGGCGATGTCGTCGTCTACCTGATGAACCACCGGTCGAACGCGGACTACGTGGTGGTGGCGTACGTACTCGCCCGGGCCGTGAGCATCAGCTACGCGGTCGGCGAGTGGGCACGCGTGTGGCCGCTGGAGTACGTGTTCAAGTCGTTCGGCGCGTACTTCGTGCGGCGGGGGTTCCGCGACCCACTGTACCACACGGTCCTTCGGCGCTACGTGCAGCTCATCACGCGGAACGGCGTGACGCAGGGCATCTTCCTCGAGGGCGGGCTCTCCCGCGATGGGCTCATGCGCCCGGCCAAGATCGGGCTGCTGGACGCCGTGGCCGGGGCGCTGCGCGACTTTCCGCCGGAGCGCGACATTCAGCTCGTGCCGGTGGCGCTCAACTACGACCGGGTGCTCGAGGATCGTACGCTCATCGCCGAGTTGGTTGACGACGGGTCTCGCCCCGGTCGCGTGCGCCAACTGTTGGGCGTCGTACACTACATCACGTGGAACGTCGTCCGGCTCGTGACCGGCAACTTGCGGCGGTACGGCCGCGTGCATGTGCACTTCGGCACGCCGGTCTCGCTCAGGGAGTGGACGGCCGGACACCCGGGCGTGCTCGATCGGTCGCGTGACGACCGGCTGCCTGAGGTGCAGCGTCTCGCCGACGGGGTACGCGAGCGCATCGGCGAGCTGATCCCGGTGACACCGGTGCCGCTGGTGGCCGCAAGCATCCTCTCGCTGGAGGGAAGCGTGCTCCTGGAAGCCGACGTGCTGGAGCGCATTGACGGGTTTCGCGATGAATTGCTGCGCCGCGGCGCGAACCTGGTACAGCCCGAGCGGGCACCCGATGTCATCTTGGACCGAGCGTGGCGGACGCTCCGCATGCGGCGGCTCGTGGTACGCGAAGGAGACTCGTACGTGGTCTTCCCAAGACAGCGGCCGCTGCTGGAGTACTACGCCAACTCCATCCGCCATCTGCTGCCGGCGCTCGAGCAGGTGCCGGTCATGACGCCTGCGCTGGAGACGGATCCGACGTTGCCGAGATTGGGCAGGTGGGCGCCGAGGGGGAAAGGCGAGAGGGGAAAGGGGAAGAGTGGAGGGTGAAGAGTGTGACAGGGTGCGCGGGTCGCCGTATGCGGAGCGCGGGGCGGTGACGTGTGAAGAGTGAATGGTGAAGGGTGAAGGGTGATGCATACTGCGATCAGCTGCTTCCCGGGATAGCTTCCACCTAGCATGGCCCAGCCGCTCGACATCCCATCCTTGACTATTGGCACGCGCGTCGAAGACACCTTCCTCGTGCGCGACGTCGAGGTGCGCTCGCAGGTCCAGGGGGACCCGTTCACCATCCTGACCCTCGGCAACGGGACGGGCACGATCGCCACCGAGCCGTTCTGGGCGGAGCGTGCCGACGAGATCGCCGGACTCGGGCGCGGACACGTGGTCCAGATCATCGGCGAGGTCGCGGCGTACCGCGACCGCAGGCAACTCAGGATCGTCTCCATCCGCCACCTGCCCGCCGGCAGCGTCGACCTCGGCGCCCTGCTGCCGTCGGTCGGGACAGTGGACCGATACTGGAGCACCCTCGACGGATGGCGGCGCGAGATCGCGAAGCCCAGACTGCGCGCGGTCGTGGACCTGTTCTATGAGGAGGACGCCTTCCGGCGGCGCTACGAGCAGTGCCCGGGGGCGACGTTCGGACACCATGCGCTGCTGGGCGGCCTGCTCAAGCACACCGTCGAAGTCGCAGCCATCGCGCGCACCATCGCCAAGACGTCCGGCGCCGACATCGAGCTGGTCATGGCCGGCGCGCTGCTCCACGACATCGGCAAGCTCGAAGCGTACCGCTGGGACGGGCTGTTCGAGCAGACCGAGCGTGGCCGCCTGCTGGGCCACGTCGTGCTCGGTGCGATGATGCTCGACCGACGGCTCAGCGAGGAATCGCCGCCCGTCTGTACCGACCTCGAGCGCGACATCCTGCTGCATCTCCTCCTGTCCCACCACGGCCGGCTCGAGTTCGGCAGCCCGATCGCCCCGATGACGCTCGAGGCCGAGGTCCTGCACTGGGCGGACAATGCGAGTGCGAGGACCGACACCGTGGCCGACATCATACGTGACGAGGCGAACTTCCCGTCGGGCCTCATGTCGGCGAGCCAGCGTATGCTCGACTACCGACGGTTCTGGCGGGGAGCGAGCGACTGGGGAATGTCGGAGACCCAATAACCGATAGCCAACACTCAATAGCCAATATCCCTGGACGCAGGCGTGGCGTCGGCGGCTCACTCCTGCCACCGATCCCTATCGCAGCACAGTTGCGCCTCCAGGTACGGGGATCGTCCGCATCCTGTGACTGCTCCTTCGGTCCGACGACCAGCCAAAGGACAGAAGCCAATGACCACACCCGCCGTCGAGCGCAGCACGACCCCGCTGGCCATCAGTCGCGACGAGTTCCGGAAGCTGGGCCACGACCTGGTGGACCGCATCGCAGATTTCCTGGACACACTGCCGGACCGGCCGGTTACTCCCGGGGACTCGGCGGACACCATCCGGGCGCTCCTCAATTCGGAGGCGCCACTGCCCGACAGCGGTGCCGATCCCGCAACCCTGCTCGGCTCCGCGGCGGACCTGCTGTTCGAGCACTCGCTGTTCAACGGTCACCCGCGGTTCCTGGGATACATCACGGCATCCCCGACACCAATCGGTATCCTCGGCGATCTCCTCGCCTCCGCCGTGAACCCCAACGTCGGCGCATGGATACTCTCGCCGGTCGCCACGGAGATCGAGGAGCAGACGGTGCGGTGGATCGCCGACCTGGTGGGCTACCCGAGGGGCGGTGGGCTGTTGGTGAGTGGCGGGAACATGGCAAACCTGGTGGGCTTCTTCGCCGCACGCGCCGCGGCCGCCGACTGGGACGTCCGGGCGGCGGGCGTGGCCGCACCCGCCGCACGTCCACTCCGCGTGTACGCTTCGGCGGAAACGCACACCTGGATCCAGAAGGCCGCCGACCTGTCCGGGCTCGGCACGGACGCCATCCGCTGGATCCCCACCGACGAGTCACTCCGCATGGATACCGCCGCGCTACGCGCGGCGATCGAGCGTGACCGGGCCGGCGGCGACCGTCCGATGATCGTCGTGGGTACCGCGGGCTCAGTGAGCACCGGCGCGGTCGATCCGCTGTTCGACATCGCCGAGGTTTGCCGCGAACGCGGTATCTGGTTCCACGTAGACGGCGCCTACGGCGGCTTCGGCGTCGCCGTTCCGGGCACGCCGCGGGATCTCGAGGGGCTCAGGCTCGCCGACTCGGTGGCGCTCGACCCACACAAGTGGTTGTACGCGCCGCTCGAAGCGGGCTGCACGCTCGTCCGTGATGCGGAAACGCTACGACGCGCGTTCTCCTACCACCCGCCGTACTACAACTTCGGCGTCGAAGCCACCAACTTCGTCGATTTCGGTCCGCAGAACTCGCGCGGCTTCCGCGCCCTCAAGGTGTGGCTGGCCCTGCGTCAGGCCGGGCGCGATGGATACGTCCAGATGATCGGCGACGACATTCGGCTGACGCAGCGGCTGTTCAGGCTGGTGGACGCCCACCCCGAATTCGAAGCGTGCACTCTGGGACTGAGCATCGCCACGTTTCGCTATGTCCCGCCCGACCTCGACGCGGACGCGACTCAACGAGACCTTGGTCGACCGAATTCAGACCTCGGGCGAGACGTTCGTTTCCAACGCCGTACTCGACGGGCGGTACGTCCTGCGCCTCTGCATCGTGAACTTCAACACCCGGGCGGCAGACATCGATGCGCTGCCGGAGATCATCGCGCGGCTCGGACGGGAGACCCACGCGGCCCTGCGCGGCGAGGCAGGCTGACCGGTATTCAATATCCACTAGCCAGTATGCAACGCCCAATGTCCAACGGTATAGCAGCGTACCCCATACCTTCAGCGTTGGAACTCGTATACTCCTTCGACATTGAGCATTGAGTATTGGATATTCCCATGGGTCAGATCCACGTCATCTTCGGCGCCGGTCAGGTGGGCATGCGGCTGGCGGAGCGGCTGGTCGCGGCCGGCAAGCAAGTGCGGGTGGTGCGCCGCTCCGTGGGCCCGGTCGCCCAGG
>JBDGYA010000134.1:0-5508 GCA_039584325.1 Gemmatimonadota bacterium | reverse complement strand
TAAACGGGATCCTGGGAGCGGAGCCCAGCCACGCGTCCCAATCGAGTGTTTGCGGCGAGAGGTCGGGCGGCGGCGGATACTGCCACGCTCCCGTGGGCGTATTGCGACCGAGTGACAGCTCGACCATCGACACCTCGCCGATGGCGCCGTCGCGGTACACCTCGTTGGCCTTGGCACACAGCGCCGAGCTGGTGCGCTGCGAGCCGACCTGCACGATCCGCTCGTAGCGTCGCGCGGCGGCGACCATCTCCATGCCGTCGGACACGGTATGCGACATCGGCTTTTCGCAGTACACGTCCTTGCCCGCGCTCACGGCATCCACGACGATCTGACGATGGTGGTGGTCGGGTGCCGCTACGATGACGCAGTCGATGTCGGAGCGGTCCAGCAGGTCCTGATAGCGGCGGGTGGTCGCAAGGCTCGGGTTTCCGGTGATCTCTTTGGCGAGCGTATGTCTGCCGTCATACAGATCGGCCGCTGCGACGCACTCGTGCCCGAGTTCCAGTGCGGTGGCGAGCAGCCCGGACCCCTGCATACCGACACCGATGATTCCGAACCGGACGCGGTCACTTGCCTGAACCCGGAGCGTGGACGCCTCGGCTGGCCGTGCGCCAAGGAGTATCGACTCGGCCGCGAACACTCCTCCTGCGGCCGCGGCACCCGTCTGCAGGAAATCACGGCGGGAAAGCTGTCTTCTCATGGCACGACCCTCGATCTCGGGTGATCGTCATGGTCTGGGCGGAGACTCGACAAAGCTAGGGGTCGAGTGCGAGAAGGCCAGAGGCGGTAAGTCGCGCCCTACGCCGCGGTCGAATGGAGCGCGAACGCCGCCCCCTGAGGATCCAGGCACTGCGCGACGAGGCCGCCGTCCGGGACCTCCATGGGGCCGTTCAGGATCTTCCCGCCCTCCTGCTTCACGACTTCCACAGTTGCCTTCACGTCCGGCACTCGGATGTAGTACAGCCACCCGGGGGCCGGCATCTCGACCGGCTTGTTGAACATGCCACCGATGGGCCACTGGCCGAACCCGTACATGCGGTAGATGCCGGCTTCGCCCATGTCCATGTCCTCGGTCGTCGTCCAGTCGAACAGCTCCGAGTAGAACGCGAAGGCCGCCTTGTAGTCGCTGGTCGCCAGCTCGTGCCACGAGAACTGCTTGACCTCGGGCTGGGTGTCCTCCGGCATCCCGCTCACCGACTGAAAGATGGCGAACACGGCTCCCTGTGGATCGGTCAGGACCGCGAAGATCCCGGTGCCCGGAATGTCGGCAGGCTCCACCATGACCCTCCCGCCAAGCTCGGCCGCCTTCTTGGCCGTGGCGGCGCAGTCCGGCGTCGACACGTAGCCGAGCCAGTGCGGCGGGGCGCCGGCGGCCTTAGCGTCGTCGGGCAGGGCCATGAGACCACCCAGGGCCGCCTCCGGCGCGTGCGTCCACATCGTGTACGGCATGGGGCCGTCCCACGGCATGGTGCCCCACCCGATCACCTTGGTGTAGAACGCCTGCGCCGCGCCGAGATCCGTGGTCATGAGGTCGTACCAGACGAACCGACCGAGCGTGTTCGGGGCCATGGGAGGTCTCCTTTTGGGATGGAGGTATTGGCCGGCACGCGGGTACTCGAGGCGCCGGCCGGGTACCGAATATATGCCGAAACTCGGCTCCGCGCCAATCCCCCGGCGGGTCGGCGCCATCGCGGTCAGGGCACCGGCGGTGGAGCCGGCCAGCCTGCTGAGCTCGCGGGAGTGTACCTTGGCGAAGGGCAGGTCACGGTTGCTGGCCAGGGTGGCGATGCCACGGATTCACACCGCA
This sequence comes from Gemmatimonadota bacterium, assembly GCA_039584325.1. Taxonomy (GTDB): domain Bacteria; phylum Gemmatimonadota; class Gemmatimonadetes; order Gemmatimonadales; family GWC2-71-9; genus JAOTVV01. The sequence continues at coordinate 3,701 of JBDGYA010000134.1, read as the reverse complement.
GTCCGGAGGACCGATGACTCGAAGACAATCGATCGCACCGTTGCTCGCCACCGTGCTGGGGGCCGCGGCACCGGTCGGCGGGCAGGAAGCCACGATCCAGCCCGATCTCGCCAGGGTGAGCGACACAGCGGTGTGGGAGGCGGTTGGCCGCCAGCCGACCGTGCTGCAGGATGCCGGACGGCCCATGGTCCGCCTCGACGAGACGCTCGGATCGGGTTTCGCCCGGCTCAGGGACTTCACCTTCGCCGAAGGCGTCATCGAGCTGAGCATTCGCGGCAAGAACGTTCCGCAGCACAGCTTCGTCGGCGTGGCGTTCCACGGCCGCGACGACGAGACCTACGACGCCGTCTACTTCCGGCCGTTCAACTTCCGGAGCGACGATTCGGAGCGGCGGAGCCACGGCGTGCAGTATGTGTCGCACCCGACATACACGTGGAACAAGCTGCGCGCCGAGCACACCGGGCAGTACGAGCAGCCGGTGGACCCGGCGCCCGATCCCGACGACTGGTTCCGCGCCCGGATCGTCGTGCGGGGCGGCACCGTCTCTGTCTACGTGAACGACGCGGATGCTCCGAGCCTCGTGGTGGAGCAGCTCAGCGACCGCGCAGGTGGGTGGCTTGGCTTCTGGGTGGGCAACGGGTCGGGCGGAGACTTTGCCGACCTACGCATCACGAAGGACGAATGAGCTGCCACTCGGTGGGGGATCGCCGAGGCAGGCCCCTCGCCGCGGACGTGCGGCATGGCTGCTGTCGGGAGAGGTGACTCACCCGTTCGCCTGCAGGAACGCCTCGACCTGAGCCAGGATCGGAGCGTCCAGAACACCGCGCTCACCGGTCACGACGAGTGCCGCGACCGCGTTCCCGAAGCGAAGCGCCTGCTTCGGCGGCCACGCCTGCTTGACACCGTACAGGAAGCCGGCGTTGAACGCATCGCCGGCGCCCACCGAGATGTTGGCGCGCACCGCGAACCCCGGCACGTCGACCCGAGCCTCACCCCCACACAGCGCGGCTCCTTCCCCACCCCGCTTGACCACGACGTGTCGCGCCCCGGCGTCCAGCAAGTGCATCGCGGCACCTTCCCACTCGGCGACGCCGGTGAGCCCGGTGAGCTCGTGGTTGTTCGCCATCAGGTAATCGACGACCGGCAGCAGCGGGGCGATCTCATCGAGCGTCACGGGCTCACCGATGGCGGGGCCGATATCCAGCGCGGTGGTCCCTCCGGATCGATGGGTCGTCGTCAACGCCCGGGCATACCCTCCGGCGCGCATCTCGGGAAGGAGGGGAACGCTCGAGGCAAGCAGGACATCGGCTTCGGCGAAGAGCGATGCCGGCATGTCCTCGAACCGAATCCCTGTGTTCGCACCCCGATGATGGAACACGACCTGGTTGGCCGCGTCGGTCATGAGAATGACGGAGGTGGAGGTGGCGTGCGTGTCGCTGCGGATCAGACCATCCAGTTGGACGCCGCGGGTCCGCAGCCACTCCACCAACGTATCGCCCAACGTGTCCTGCCCGACGGCGCTGCACAGGGCCGTCGGCACGCCCAGTCCGGCCAGCACGTAGGCGCTGTTGCCGCCGTTGCCGCCCATGAGCACGCGTGCCGGCGTGTCGGTGAGGACCACGTTCCCAGCCGTGAACCCGTCGGCACCGGATTTGGCCCACGACTCTCCGCTCAGGACGAGCAGGTCGGCCGTCGTCGTCCCGACGATGACGAACATGGAGTCAATGACTCCATCGCGTTGCGGTACGGCTCGCTGAAATGCGCTTCACCTCCGGGGAGGCGAACTCCGTCCGGTTGCTGACATCGTTCGCCGGACTGTAGTATCCGATGACTGCTGATTCGCTGAGGAGGTCACCCCTTGCATCACATCACCATGTTGGGATCCGGCCTGATCGGCATGTTCTACACCATGGCCCTGCATGGCCAGCGCAGCCGGGATCGGGTGCGCGTGGTGTACTCCCGATCCGAAAACCGCGCCAGAGAATTCGCCCGCGAATGGAACGTTCGCGACTGGACCACCGATATGGAAGAGGCCATCAACCACCCCGATACGGACGTGGTGGTCATCGGCTTGCCCAACAACCTGCACGAAGCCGCCGTGCGCGCCGCGGCGAAGGCCGGTAAAGCCGTCCTCTGCACCAAGCCCCTCGGTCGGAATGCCCTCGAGGCCAAACGCATGCTCGATGCGGTCGAGCAGGCGGGCGTGTTTGGCGGGTACCTGGAGGACCTGGCCTACACGCCCAAGACGCTCAAGGCCTTGGGCTCGGTCCGGAACGGCGCCCTGGGCAAGGTCCTGTGGGCTCGCTCCCGCGAGACACACCCCGGTCCGCACAGCGACTGGTTCTGGAACAAGGAGATGTCGGGCGGTGGTGCGCTCGTGGACTTGGGCTGCCACTGCATCGAGATCAGCCGCAATTTCATCGGCAAGGACGTGCGTCCACTGGAGGTGATGTGCTGGGCCGACACCCAGGTGCACCCCATCGAAGCCGAGGACAGCGCTATCGGGTTGGTCAAGTACGCCAGCGGGGCCATCGGACAGTTCGAAGTTAGCTGGGCGTTTCGCGGTGGCATGGATCTGCGCGATGAGGTCTCAGGCACCGAAGGGACCATCTGGCTCAACCACTGGCTGCGTACCGGGTACGAGATGTTCACCGCCACAGGGGAAAAGGGCTACGTGTCGGAGAAGGCGGAGGGTGACACCGGCTGGCTGTTCCCCGTCGGCGATGAGGTGGGCGAGCTGGGCTACATGGAGATGTTCACCGACATGCTCAACTCGCTGGACAACGGCAGCCAGCCCATGGAGACGTTCTACGATGGCTACGTCGTCAACGCCATCATGGACGCCGCGTACCGCTCAGCCGAGTCGAGGCAGTGGGAACCGGTGATGCTCGAGGATTGGCGCGGCTCCGACACAACGGATGCCGGCGTGCAGATGACCGAGTACGACGCCGATCATTTCCTCATCAAGGAAGAGCGGATGCCCGACGGGAAGACCAAGCTGATCCTGAAGGAAAAGGCCAGCGGGGCCATCGTGCAACGCGTGATCTGAAGCGGCACGTGCCCCTCACTCCTCGCGAACGGGTGCTGGCAGCCATCGGCCACCAGGAGCCGGATCGTGTCCCCCTGGCACTGTGGGGTAGCTGGTACGGGATCACCGACAGACTGTACTTCACGGTGCTGGACACCCTGGGATGGGAACCGGTGCCGCCGTTTCGTCCCACCCGCGTGCACTCGGTCAACTACTACGACCCCGCGCGGACGACACCGATGCCTTCGGCGTCACATGGGAGACTCGCGGCCCGTACCGCGTTGCCAATCGCCACCCTCTCGAGGAGGCAACCGCCGAACAGATTGCCGAGTACCCCCTGCCGACTCCCGACGAGCTGATCGACGCAAAGGAGATCACCGCGCGCATCAGCGCCATCCGGGCGATGGATCGTGAATACGCCATCGTCGGGCGGGCCGTGGCCTCCTACGGGTTCTTCGAGATGGGACAGGTGCTGCGTCGGCATGAACAGTTTCTCATGGACCTGGCGTCGGACCCCGACGTGGTCCACGCCCTGATCGGTCGCCTGTATAATTGCTACGCCGGCCTGACCGAGCGCTTCCTGGATGTCGCCGGCGAGTATCTGGACATCATTGAGTTGCCCGGCGATGACTTTGCCGGGAACACCGGTCCCATCATCTCACCCGCCATGTTC
>JBDGYA010000024.1:0-50144 GCA_039584325.1 Gemmatimonadota bacterium | reverse complement strand
GTCGCTCATACTCTCCTCCGGGTCAGGCGTGCGCCTCGGTCAGCGCACCGGACTGGCGCTTCATGGCAATCAGACGGTCGATCCCGAGCACGCGTCCCGTGGGGAACGCGAGCAGCACGACGAGTGCGACCAGCTCGATCAGGACCTTGTTGACAATCAGATACGTCCCTTCCGTCGGCATCGCGTACGTGAGGCCGACAAACGGTGGCACCGCCAGATAATAGAGCGCGAGGAGTACGATGCCGGTGATGGTAGCCACCCGCGTGAACGCCCCGAGCATCAGGCCGGCACCGATCAGGATCAGGCCCCAGATGTTGATGTAGTCGACGGCGGTCAGCACCGTCGGGCTCGCGGCAATGTACTGAAACATGTCGCCGAACCACCACTTCGACTCCGCCAGGTAGCCCGCGGACGTCCAGTACGGATTGGTCAGTTTCGCCAGTCCCTCATACAGGAAATGCCACCCGATAACGGTTCTCAGCGTTAGCAGCGCGATGGTCTGGAACCGCGACCAGTCGGCGCTTTGACTGCCTGCACCCGTCGTTGCCACCTGTTTCATGCTCCCACCTCTCCCTGGTTCAAGCCGGGGCAGCGCTCCGCCACCCCTTGGTCTGCACTTGTGTCCCGTCGTGACGGATGATCAGGCACTCGCATCCGCGCAGTCCGTCGACGAACCGCAGCCCCGCGGCCGGCTCCATGAGAAACACACTCGTCGCCAGCGCATCCGCCGCCATCGCGGAGGGGGCGGTGACCGTCACGCTCCTGCTGTGTTGGGGGGACCTGCCCGTGTCCGCATAGACAATGTGATGGTGCTCTCGATCCGAATCGTAAAACTCCTCGTAGCTCCCCGATGTTGCCACCGCACCGCGCGAGAGCGCGATCGTGTCAGGGAAGGTCGCGCCCTTGTCGGGATCCTGCACGGCGACAAGCCATGGCTGCCCGCGCTCCTTCGTTCCCCTCACGCGGATGTCACCACCGGCCTCAACGAGATAGTGCTGGATCCGGTGCCGCTCGAGGACGCGCGCGACCGCATCCACGATGTAGCCCTTGGCGATCCCGTCCAGCGTCACGCGCATCCCTTGCCGACCGAGGCCGATCCGACGACGGGAGACGTCGATATGCCCCGCCCCCACCAACTCGACGGCGGCACGCACCTCGGCGTCATCGGGCAGGGTCCCGTCCCAGCGCGCCCGGAACAACTCGAGCACGGGGGCCACGGAGATATCGAATCCGCCACGCGTGAGTCGGTGGTAGCCTATGGCGTCGAACACCACCTGCGCAAGCTCGGGCGGGGGACCGTCGAGCCGGCCCAGGAGGTTGAGCTGTGAGGCTGCGGACCGGTCGTCGTAGTGGCTGAAGATGCCGACCAGTCGGTCCATCTCCTCAAAGGCCCTGCCAATCGCGTCGTCGGCTCTGTCCTGCGAGCGCACCAGCGCCGACACCGAGGCGCGCGTACCCATCGCCGGCCGGCTGTGAGCCACGCGGCAACTCCGCCGATCGATGGGCACGACCTCCCGGGCGACCGACACGTCCTCGACGCGCTCGAATCCCATGGCCGTGAGGGCGGCCAGGCGGCGAGCGAGGTCCGGGGTCCCCTGCATTCGTGCGAGTCTCTCTCGGGTCGGTGCTATCGACGCAATGTATCAGGCGGGTTCGGCAGGCCGCCAGCCATGCGGACCGCGGGATTCACCCCACATCCTACCGATAGGCGGGCTCCAGCACCGTCCGCACGCGCTCCAGCAGCCGCTTGGTGGCATGAATGCCCTCGGCTTCGCTGAGATTGTCGCCCTCGTACTCGATGCCGACGTAGCCCCGGTACCCCGCATCGAGAACGATGCGCATCATGCGCTCATAGTCCGTGTTCGTCTCGTTTCCCTGTTCGTCGAACTCGTGCGACTTGGCACTCACCGCCTTGGCGTACGGCATCAACTCCGCGACCCCCTGATACCGGTCGTACCACTCGTCGTCGCTGACGCGGAAGTTGCCGAAGTCCGGGAGGGTGCCGCACCGCGGATGGTCGACCGCCTCGATGACGCTCGCGAGCCAGGTAGCGTTCGACGAGAGGCCGCCGTGGTTCTCCACGATCACGTTGATGTCGTGGGAAGCCGCGAACTCGCTCAGCCGCCTGAGCCCGTCGGCCGCGAGTGCCCCCTGCTCTTCCGTGGTCCCCCGCGACTGCGCGTTGACCCGGATGGAGTGGCAGCCCAGGAACCGCGCCGCCTCCACCCACCGATAGTGGTTCTCGACCGCGGTGCTGCGCGCCTCATCGTCGGGATCACCGAGCGCCCCCTCACCGTCACACATGATCAGCAGACTCGTCACCCCGTGGTCATCGCAACGTCGCTTCAGATCACCGAGGTAGCTCCGGTCGTTAGCCTTGTCCTTGAAGAAGGCGTTGACGTACTCCACGGCGTCGATCCCGTACTCGGAGCTGGCGGCGGCAGGAAACCCGAGGTTGTCCAGCTCCCCCGCCCGGAGCGCACGGTGCAGCGACCACTCGGCGAGGGAGATGCGAAAGAGCGGCTCGAATGGGGAGCGGTGAGGCGAGAACCGGCCGAGGGCGATGGCGGGCACGACAGCGGCTGTGGTTTCCAGGAACTGGCGGCGACTGGCTCTGGTTGGCATCATCTTGCGCTCCGGATCAGCTTCCCCCAAACCTGCCAGCCAAGCCGCCTCTTCGCCAGGGTGTCTCGCCGGGTTTGGGATGCACAGCAAGATTGGATCTGGCGGTGTAACTTTGCTGTCCGTCGAGGCCGGTGGTCGACGTCCATTCCCAATGACGAGATGCGAGAGAGATCATGATGGTCGAACAGCTCTACACCCCCCAACAGATCGAGCTGCGCAGCCGCGCGCGAGAACTGGCGGAGACCGCCATGCGCCCCGTTGCTGCACAATACGACGAGGCACAGGAATACCCCTGGGAGGTACAGCACGCCATTCGGGACGCCGGGCTCTCCGGTGTCTGGATCCCGGCGGAGTATGGCGGCATGGGTGGCGGCGTCCTCGACCTCTGCATCGTCGTGGAGGAGTTCTCACGGGCCTGCGGCGGCATGGGAGTCGGCTTTGCCGTCAACGCGCTCGGGTCGTTCCCCATCATCGTGGGCGGTACGGACGAGCAGAAGGAACGCTGGTTGCCCGGGATCGCCGCTGGGAAGGAGCTGGTCGCCTTTGGACTCTCCGAGAAGGAAGCCGGCTCCGACGCGGGGTCGATGAGGACCATCGCTGAACGGGACGGCGATCACTACGTGCTCAGGGGTGAGAAGAAGTGGAATACGGGCGGCGCCGTTGCCTCGTACAACACGATCTTCGCCGTTACCGAGCCCGGCCGCGGCGCGCGCGGCATCTCAGCGTTCGTGGTCGAAAAGGACGCGCCGGGCTACCGCGTTGGCAAGCACGAGGACAAGATGGGCATCCGCTGCGTGCCGGTGGTGGAAATCCACCTCGAGGACTGCCGCGTCCCCGCCGAGAACCTCCTCGGTGGCGACGAGGGCCGGGGATTCAAGCATGCGATGATCACCCTCGACCGCGCGCGACCGGGCGTGGCGGCTCAGGCCGTGGGCCTCGCACAGGGTGCCCTCGACCTGGCAATGCAGTACACCCACGAGCGGCAGCAGTTCGGCCAATCCGTCAGCTCGTTCCAAGGCGTTCAGTGGATGCTGTCTGATATGGCCACGCAGATCGAGGCGGCACGGCAGCTCGTGCACCACGCGGCGCGCGTGATCGACTCCGGTCATCGGCACATCACCAAAGTGTCGGCAATGTGCAAGCTGATGGCGACCGACGTGGCGATGCGCGTGACGACCGATTGCGTCCAGCTGTTCGGCGGGTACGGCTACTGCAAGGATTACCCGATCGAGAAGTACATGCGGGACGCGAAGATCACGCAGATCTACGAGGGGACGAACCAGATTCAGCGGCTGGTCATCGCGCGCAACCTGCTACGCGAAGCAGCGAGCGGGGCGCACTAGCAGACGTCGCATGGACCATGGCGGAAGGGGTGACGAACGTTTCGTCATTCCCCCTCTGGCACGGTTGACCGATACAGACACGCGACTCGGGACAGGCATCAGGGTCGGCGATCGAACACCCTGGCGCCGAGGACACGTTGATCCTGCGGGAACTGGTGGACGTCTGCATCCTGCAGGTCCACGATGCGCTGGCCCCGCCGCGTATTGACCAGCACGTGCTGCGCGTCGGTCCACCGACAGCGCTCGGGCCGGTCGGCGCGCACCTGGCTCGCGGGTGCGTCGAGCACCTCGTCGAACACGACCTCTTCCTGCTCTCCCTCGCGCACGACGACTTGCCGCGTGGTGTACTGCTGGGCTCCGGTGCTGCGCGCGTAGATCCGGTCGTGGGCGATGCGGCTGCCATCTGGCGACCAGCACGCGCCGAAGTCGCTAGGAACGCCGAGCTGCTTCTCCTCCGCGATGTACGTGAACGACTCGCTCTCGACCCCGTACGTGATAAGGTGCAAGGTGTTCGCCCAGCGTAGCGACACCACCTCGTACACGACGCGTGTCCCGTCGGGCGACCAGCGCGCATTCTGGGGTCGTCCCTGATAGTCGGCGACCTTTCGCGCCCCGGCACCGTCATGACCGGCGATCCACAACTCCGGGACGGCCTCCGAGCCCGCCCGATCCCGAACGGGGACCTGCTGGGCCACGAAGTACGCGACCCGGCTCCCATTGGCGGCGAATGTGATGGCGGACTTACCCGCCTTGGCAAACGTCGCCAAGGTGGCGCAATCGGCGACACGGACCGTGTAGTAGTTCGCGGCATCGTGCACGATAGCCTGCGACGGTGAGCGCCAGGCTTCGAATCCGTCTGCCGCGCTGCACCCCATGTCCCGCGCGCTCCCGCCAGGCCCGAGCACGAGTATCCCCCTCCGCCCGCCGCGAATCCCCGCACCCAGCCGCGTGCCGTCACGCGACCACGCAAGTGTCACGGTCGAGCCAGCTGGCCCGGTGTACAGATGTTCGAGATCGCCGGTGCCGGTCGCGATCACAGCGACGCGTGTCGACTCGGACGTCGCGAACCCGACCGCCACGCGCGATCCGCCCGGCGCCACGGCAGACGCCAGCACCTCCCGTACACCGGTGACCCGGGCGTCGTCCGCCGCCGTGCGTGTATCGTAGCGGCCAATGACGCCTTCACCCTCGAAGACGTAGGCGTAGTTGTCCCCCGGCAGCGGAGCCGTGACGGACGACGCCGGTGCGATCTCTGCGCTCGGCCCCCCTGGCGCGCAGGCCGCGACGAGGGCGCCGAGATAGACGGTACGACCGCCAAGGGACAACGAACGCATCCGCGACGGGAAATGGCCCAAACCGTCAGAAGTCCGCATCGCTCTCACGGTGTAAGTACCCGGAATGAGGCGGCAACGCCGATTGGCTGCCGCTCGTGCCTCGCAAGGTCGCGGGATGGATGCGCCGGCGCCAGCGCTACCACCTCCCAGTCACGTGCACGCTGTCGCGGTCAGGCGGGAACGCCCACCGCGGCCCGCTGCGCCATCGCCAGACCCTCGCGAAAGACGCGTGCCGCCGCCGCCGGCTTCGTGTGGTAACCGGATTTCTTCGTCGTGTGCTGCCGGATGACCATCACCTCCACCTGGTCCTGCGTCTTGAACTCCTTCGTGATCTTCTCGGGCGGCCGATAACCATCGAAGGTCTCGCGCAGGCCGAACCCATCCTTCGCGACGAGCACGACGTAAAAGTACGGATACGAAGTGCCCTGAACGTCGTTGATGACCACCTGCCCGTACAGCCCCAGGAAATCCTCGTGTCGATCGGCCAGCTCCACCTTGAACTTGACGTCGTCGGGGATCCGGATCTCACCGCCACGGAGGAGCATCAATAGCTGCACGTGATGCCGGGCGAGACGCCGCGTCGCGTCGTCCAGTACCGCCTGGATGGTCTGCACCCGTACGAGCAGCGTCGGCTTGACGAGAATACGTCGGATGCCCGTGAGCCAGTGAGGGATCAGCAGCACGAGTCCGTCGACGGCGAGGATCCGCCGCTCACCGGGGAACAGCAGGGCCACCACCCCCAGCCCACCCGCAACCACGACGAACGCGACCAGCCCCAGCGGATTGGAGACGTCGAGGGCACTGCGGTCCCAGCGCCGGATCTTCCGGTTGAGATCCGCGAGCTCCTGCAGTTTCTCCACCTCGACCCGCTCCCACTCGATAGCTGGGTCGAAGCTCTTGAGATCCACCCGGTTGTCGTAGCCCTTCACGAGCAGCAGCAGATTCCCCGCCGCGAGGGCAAGCACCCCCGGAAGGACGGTCCCGGTCACCATCTGCGCCGCGAGCCCTACGAGCACCAGTGCGAAGCTGGCAGCGAGCCGCGTCCCGTACGAGAGCGACGGCAGCAACCAGAACACGACGATCCCTCGATCGTCTTTCCCGGGAAAGATCCTCATTGCTCGAAGTACTCCTGGCCGAGGGTCTCGAAGCCGCGTACGTGACACAGCTCGCCGAATCCCCGTTGCCGCCAGTACAGCGGACAGGCGCCGTTGCAGATGTGGAAGTGCTCGCAGTCACGGCACTGCGGGTGGGCAAGGAACTTCTCCCGGAACTGCACGGCCCGAGGAGAGCGCCAGACTTCCAGCAGTCCCTGCTCGAGAACGTTGCCGACGCTCTCGTCGTACGATGCGCATGGCAGCACGTCACCGTTGGCCGCAACGGACAGGAGGCCGTCGCACGCCGCGCAGCCCTTATTGCCCAACCCATGCACGATCGGGTTGAACAGGCACATCGGCGTGGGCGAGTACCACATGAAGTCCATCCCGCGGCGTCGCGCCTCCGCCGCGATCTCGAGCAGCACGGGCCCGATCTCGTCGTATCGCACGACCAGCCGTTCGTCCAGGACGGCGCTTCCCGTGGGGATCACCAGGTTCATGCTGAACTTCTCGAGCCCAAGCTCGTCCTGCACGAAGGCGGGCATTCGCCGGCAATCCGCCAGATTGTCGCGGTTGATCGTCGTGTTGGTGTGGACATGGATGCCCGTCGCCTTGAAATGGTGCACCGCCGCCACCGTACGGGTGAAGGAGTGCGGAATGGTCGTGATCCGTTCGTGGACCTCGGCGGTCACCCCCTCCAGGCTCACCTGCGCGGAGTCGAGCCCTGCTGCCACCAGCTCAGCCGCCCGCTCGGTCGTGATGCGCGTGCCATTGGTGATGAGGTTCACGCGCATTCCCAGCCCGTGCGCGTGGGCCACCAGCTGCGCAAGGTCCGGCCGCAGGGTCGCCTCCCCCCCGGTGAAGCTCACCGACGGAACCTCGGCGTCGCCGGCGATCCGTCGAAGCACTTCCTTCACTTCGGCGGTCGTCATCTCGCGGTCGTCGCCGACAGGATTGGCTGTGCAATTGCAGCCCGCGTAGCAGAACGTACAGCGCAGGTTGCAGCGGTACGTGAGGGCGATCTCCGACAGGATGGGAAGTTGCGAGAATCCCAGCCGAAACGGCTCGACCTCCACGCCGCTCGTGTGCGACAGCTCGTCCACCCTCCCCTCCATGAACCGCTTCACCTCGAACAGGAACAGGGCAACGTCCCGGACCCGGCCTGGCTCTCGCCCGATCCCGTCCAGCACCTCCCCGATGCCCCGGCCGTCGAGCAGCGACTTGAGGATGCGCGCACCCTGGGCGTTCAGCTTCTGCGCTACGTTTGGGCGCTTGATGATGACGGAGTCAGTCTCGCGCACGCAGACGTACGGTCGGACGTTCGCGATGAACTCGTCCACCCACGAGAGGTCAATCGCCTGACCCGGCGCGCTCAATGTGAGCTCCCGCTCACGCAGGCGCTGTGGCAGGCGCTGTGGCAGGCAGAGTGACAGGCCGAATGGCACGCGGAGTGGCAGGCCGAGTGACAGGCATCGTGGCACACGTTGAGGTTCGTTGCCAGCGCCGTATCGATCGAGCCCATGACCAGGTGATCCGTCTGGATCGGCATGTCGACCTCGTGCCGGAACGGGTCGCGGTCGTAGGCGTACCGATGGTGGTAGTACGGGTGATGGTTGTGGTACCACCAATACCAGTCCTCGTCAGTTTGGCGTTGCCGAACGTCGGCCGATTCCCCGACCCGTCGCCGCAGATACTCCTTGGTGGCCTCGACGTCGCAGTCCCACGCCTTCTTCCGAATGTTCTCGACGGCCAGGCTCATGAGCGCTTCGAGCTCGCTCTGAGAGAGCTTCCCGTCGTCGGCCATCGACGCGAAGAAGAGGCGCTCGTATTCGCTGAGGGCATTCGTGTCGGGTCGCTCGAGCACCACGACACGTAGCGGATCGGTATAGCGCACCTGCAGGTAGCCCTCGGCCACCAGCGAGTTGAGCATGGCGCTCAGGATGCGCTTGAAGGGGATCTCGAGATAGAACGCGGCCTCCAAGGGGGTGAGGTCCTTGCACACCTTCCCCGGTACGCGAAAGCTCGACAGCACCAGCTTGGGCGGTGTCCAGTCGAGCGTGTCCCAGCGCACGTCATCGAGACCGCGATGGGCGGTGACCATAGAGCGGTGCTTGCCCCCCACGACCAGAGAAAACAGGCCGAGGAGAAGCGCTCCCCCGATGAGCATCGGGGTGCGCAGCCCTGTCGTTCCAGTCGGCATCGGCGCGGCGGGCGGCGGTGACGGCGTCGTTCCGGCCCGCACAGCAAACCAGTCCGCCGGCAGGTAGAACTGCACCCGCATGTCGGCCCGATTCCCGGGGCGTTCCCGGTGGAACACGAGCCGCAGTCGATCCTCTTCCCCCCGCTGATAGTCGATGCGGAACCGCTCGTTCACCCACCGCTCCGTCAGCACCAGACCGCCGTCGATTACGTACGTCCGGGGATCCGTGCCACCCGGCAGCACGTGCGGCGTGAGAACGCTCACGGTGTAGTGCTCCTGGTTCCCAGCCTCGTCCCACTCCACGGGTGACCAGTTGAAGACGACGAGCGGAATCCCGTCGGGTGACGTCGTCGGTGCCACGTACCCGGCCTCCGCGAAGTTGGTCTCGAAGGCGAACCGGTACGTCAGATCGCCCGAGGAGACACCCTGCCCACCGGCCAGCACGACGTCCCAGCGGCCGGGTGCGATCTCCGTGATGGAGAGTCCGTAGCGCCGGCCCCTGCTGTCGACCGCAGCGGCGTCGGCCGAGAGCATCGAAACCCGCAGCCGGTCATTGCCCTCGAAGTAGAAGCCGTGCATCTCACCGCGGAGCACGCGCCACTGGACCGTGTACATCACAACGGCGGATCCGTCCGGACGCAGATCGACGCTGGTCTCCACGAACCGGATCTCGCCGGCGCCTTGGGGAGCAGGAAGGAGGGAAAGCCAGAGGAATCCCGCGAGCAGCCGTAGCATGGTCGTCACCGAATCGGGAGTGGTCCCAGTGCTGAACGGGGTGCACCCGCCAAACTACTGCGCGGGCGGGGAGCGGTCCAATCCGTGACAGGCGGCAACCGCTGGTCGCCTGCCTCCACGTGAATAAACGGGCTCGTCCACGTGTACGTCAGGACAGGAGACGCTCCCGATCGGTGACAGTTGGTCATCGGTGGCCCATCCGGTAGCTTTGGCTCGGAGCACAGGCCGCCTCAGCGCACGCCGGTCGGCCGACTACGTCTGACAACAGAATACGCCTGCAGCGAGGGAGGATAGGATGCGGCATCTAGGGAAGCAGATCTGCGGAAGCCTGGCGCTTGCGACCAGCGTGGCAACGTTCGGATGCGCTGCCGGAGGTGCCCCGGGTGACGTCCAGCCGGCCGTCGCGCCGTCGCTCGAAGCTCACGCCATCTACACGCGGTTCGTCGAAGCGTCGGGCGGCCGCGCTGCGCTCGAGCGGTACAGCTCGAGCCACGCCACCGGCCAGTTCTCGCTCCCTGCACAAGGGATCGGGGGGGACCTCGAGGTCTTCGCGGCTGCCCCGAACAGAATGTTCGTGCGCGTCGACATCCCGGGGTTTGGCATGGTCCGTAACGGCTACGATGGCGAGGTGGGTTGGAGCATCAACCCGGCCGTGGGGCCGATGGTGCTCGAGGGCAGGATGCTCGACCAGCTGCGCCAGCAGGCCGATTTCCTCGGCCCGCTCAACGTCGAGGCATACGTCGACTCGGCAACCGTCGTGGAGGAAACGGAGTTCGACGGGCGCCCGTGCCTCAAGGTCCGCGTGGTGACGAAGTGGGGCGAGGAATATGTCGAGTTCTACGACGTCGAGACCGGCCTCCTCGCCGGGAACATCCGGACGCAGGAGTCGCCGATGGGCCCCGTCGAAACCACGACCGTCCTCTCCGGCTATCAGGACTTCGGCGGGATCCAGGTGCCCACGAAGACTGTGCAGCAGATGATGGGCATGGAGCAAATCATCACGGTGACCGCCGTCGAGTTCGACACCGTCGATCCCAGTGTCTTCGCACTGCCCGACGAGATCGGGGCGCTGATCAGCAAGTAGTTACGCGCCACACCTACGAGGGGGATGCCTCAGAGGCATCCCCCTCGTGCGCGGGCGTCCTCACGAGTCGAGCTGCGGTTAGCGCCCCACCACCCAGCCCGCGTAGTCGAGGTCTGGCGGAGGCGGGGGATCGCTGCGCTGCGCGCCCGACCGGAGATAGTGATCGAACCACCGCAACGACCGCACGGCGTAGTCGTATCGATAGACGTTGGTCGCATTCCCGTGGCCCTCGCCCGGATAGCGGACGTAACGGACGGGCGTGTCCGTCGTAGCTTCCACTGCGCGGTACAGCATGAACGGCTGGCTGGGATGGACCCGCGAATCGTTGGTGCCGCCCAACAGCAGGAGCGGTGTGCGGCTCTGTGGCGCGTAGGTCAGCGGACTGCGCTCTTCCAGGTAATCCCACTGCTCGTGCGGCCACTGCTCCTCGTAATGCACGTAGTAGTACTCCCACGGGATGTCGGTGGTGAGCCACTTGGTGGCGACGTGCGCGATCGGCACGAAGCTCACGGCCGCCGCGAAATGGTCGGTGTGGCGCGTCGCGGCCCACGCCGCGGTATAGCCGCCGTACGATCCCCCGCCGACCCCGACACGGTCACGGTCGACCCAGCCTCGAGCGACGAAGTGGTCGATCGCGTCGAGATGGTCCTGGAACTCCCGGCCCATGAGATCACCGTGGTCGTCCTTGGCAAACGCCACCCCACGCCCGGTGCTCGAGCGGTAATTGGGATACCAGACGAAGTATCCGCCCCGACTGAGCAGCTGTCCCCAGCCGCTGTAGCTCGTCATCCACCCGTTGGTGTAGTGGCTCTCCGGACCACCATGTGCCACCACCACGAGCGGATGCGCGCTGCCTTCCTCGAAGTTCAGCGGAAAGAGGAGGATGCCTTCGATCTCCACACCATCGCTCGCGGTGAACCGGTGCACCACCTGGCGACTCAGCATGACCTCGCCTAGCCATGGATTCGTGTTGGTGCGGCGTGTCCAGGAACCGTCCGAATACGTGTAGACCTCGGACGGATGATCCGGACTCGACACCACGGCCGCGACGGTCGACCCAACCGTGTGTACTTGCTGGAACGCCCCCGGACCGGCGGGCAGGTCACGGAAGGATCCGCGGCCGACATCGAGATCGGTCACGACGCTCTCCACGCCCCGGCTGACACGCAGCCGCAGGTGCTGGTTCGAGAGCCACTCGGCGGAATGCACCATACCCTCGAAGTCCGGCGTGAGGCTCGTGACGTTCCCGGACGCCGCATCGGCGACGAAGAGCATCCCGGCGTGCGGATCCCGCGCGTCAACGGCACTGACGTAGGCGATCCTCCGGGAATCCGGCGACCACGTGAAACCGCCGAGCTTGCCGGGATTGTCGACCACCTGTCTCACTGCCCCCGTTCCGACGTCCATCACGTGGATGCGCTTGAACATGTAGCCGTCATCGGTGAGCGGCCGAGGCGCGACCGCGAGTGCGAGCCGGCTGCCATCTGACGACCACTCCAGTCCGAACACGCTCCCTTCCAACGCCAGGCGCCTGACGGAATCCGTCTCCTCGGTCCAGAGATAGAGTCCGATGGGCGTCCAGTCCTCGTCGACGATCGATGGGCGGAATCCGAGCTGGCGCGCAGCAGCCCGGTGCTCGGGCACCGACTCGCGAGCAGTGAACGCGACGGCCTTCCCGTCGGGCCGCCACCGGTACTGGATGATGCCACGCTCCGCAACGAACACCTGCTCGGGATCGCCGGCGTCGAGAGTCAGGGCATAGAGCTGGCGGGCCGGAGCGCCGTTCCGGCGCTCGAGGAACGTGATGGCGGAACCATCCGGCATCCACGACACGCCCCCCACGTTCCGGTTCCCAGCAGCGAGCGGGCGCTCCCCCTCCGCATCGACGAGCAGGTACAGCCCGCCGTACGCAGAGCCTGGCTCACCGGCCGGCGTGCGGGGCTCCGTGCGTGTGAAGGCGACACGGATGCCGTTGGGGCTGGGATAGACGCCACTGACGCTGCGCATGGTGACAACGTCGAGGGGTGTGAGGTCCCGCTGCGCCGACGCGGCCGGCGCGACCAGCAGGCTCAGGGCCGCGGCCCAGGCCACGAATCTCGCTTTCGGCATGATGATCTCCCCATGCGATCCACTTGGCACCTGCCGGGGATCGCCGTGATTGCACACAGAGGACGTGCCAACGACGGCGAATATGGATTCCCGTGCGACGGGCCGTCAACGACCCTCGGCCCAGCCCCACGCTGAGCCACGGCACCTCCATTCTGCAACTCTTCACGTCGGAGGTCTCAGCCTGGGGACCCTTACCCATGGGCCTCACGAGCCGGCCGGACCGTCCGCCAGCCCCACCGCACGGCCGGGATGCCAGCCCTGCCCGCCAACGGAGCCTGCACTGCGCTTCGCGCGACCTCGCTCGAATGAGCTCAGGCCAGATGAGATCTGCGGAGCGAGACGATACAAAGCATGAGCGATCCTATCCGCAATCGTCACCGAGAGCACGCGGGTCGCGCCAGGTCCCTTGACGTCGTCTTGACAGGGGCGTCGCACTGTGAGGACGACAGCAGGGGGAGTCGGCCATGTTCCACTTTCGGCGGAAGCGAGCGATCCAGCACGCCGCTCAGGCGCGGGCGCCGGAAGCACGTCCCAGTCTGGAAGTGAGCATCGGGCAGGTGCGGAGTGCCGCTCGCCATCGACGGCGTCGCCGGGAAGGCCTGACCATTGCCGGGTACGAGCTTGGCCCACTCCTGGGCCGAGGCGGCATGGGCGAGGTGTATCGCGCCACCGATCGTCTCCTACGCCGATCCGTCGCCATTAAGCTCATCCGCCCTGAGGTTGTGCTCGCTGCCGCAGACGACGATCTCTTCCTGACCCTGCGACGGTTTCGGCGCGAGGCCAAGGTCGCTGCGACGCTGCGGTCGCCGCATGCGGTGCATATCTACGACTTCGGATTGGCCGGTGGCACGTTCTACATCGCCATGGAACTCCTCCAGGGCCTGAATCTGGAGGAGCTGGTACAGCGGTTCGGACCGGTGCCCCCCGAGCGTGCCGTGCACTTCCTACGGCAGGCATGTGTCGCGTTGGAGGAGATGCACGTGGCAGGCATCGCGCACCGTGACGTCAAGCCGGCCAATCTGCACGCCTGCTGTGTCGGCGGTCACCACGACATCATCAAGCTCACCGACCTCGGTATGGTGCGGCCGCCTCAGGGCACCACCGCTGAGCATGTGGCATTGAGAGCCAGAGGCGAGGTGCTCGGAACGCCAGCATATATCGCTCCCGAGACGGCGCTCGGCGAGCCAGGTGACGTCCGGAGCGATATCTACGGACTAGGGTGTGTGGGCTACTGGCTGCTCACCGGCCGGCTGGTGTTCGAAGCGAAACGTGTACGCGATATCGTTGCACAGCATGTGCACCAGCCACCGGCGGCACCATCGGAGCACACCGAGCTCCCACTCCCCCCAGCGCTGGACAACGTGGTGCTGGACTGCTTACAGAAGGAACCGGAGCGACGTCCAGCCTCGGTACGGGAACTCCTCCACCGGTTCGACGACTGCCCGGCCCCCCAACCCTGGACGCGAGAGCGGGCCAGGAGGTGGTGGGAGACGCATGCGCCGGACGGCCTCCTCGTGGCCGCTGCCGGCGGATGAGCCGGCAGCTCTCGGCTACCGCGCGCTCCTGGGATAATCCGCGATCCTCTCCAGGCTCCACCGGATGAATTCCCGTACGTCGTCATTTGCCGCACCGAGATCGGGTTTGCGCAGATACATCATGTGCCCGCTCTCGTACCACGAGAAGCGGAAGCGGTTCCGGAACTCACCACCCAGCTGGATGTGCGAGATGGTGTACACGGCCCCGAAATAGTCGGTGGCGGCGTCGTAGTACCCTCCCTGAATCATCACCCTGAGATACGGATTGTCCCGCATCGCCTGACGCAACATTTCAGATACGTTCACGCCCTCGTCGCGCTTCCAGGGCCGGACGTTCCCCCAGACGTTGTACGCCAGATCGGTCTCGTACTGCAGCTCCTCGCGGAGATACCGGTTGATCGCGTTGGAGAACGGGCCGTTCCAGTCGGCCATCGCGGGATCGTACTCCGGGTTCTCGCCCGCCGCGTCCCGATCGATGCCGAGATACCGACTGTCGAGGCGGCCGACGGTGAGCCGTTGGTCGCGAAGCAGCTCCTTCCAAAAGCGTCGTGAGTCGATGCGGAGGTTGGTCGCTATGACGTAGTCCTGCGTCACTCCTGTGAAGCGTGCCACCGATCGCGCGATCGCATCGCGCTCCGCATCGCCGATCCGGTCGCCCAGCACGAGCGCGCCGAGGTAGTCACCCATCGCGAAGCGCTCCACCTCGTCCAGCACGTCACGTAGAGGGCGCGCCTGGAGATCGTCGGAGAGCTGGCCGTGGTACCACGCGGTGGCGGTGAGCTGTGGCAACGCGGTGGCATACGCCACGTCCGTCCCCTGTTCCACGTTGAGGTCCGTCATCGACACGAGGATGATCCCGTTCAGATAGATGCGGTGCTGGCGCAGCAGGTGGCCGGCGAGGCCCGACGCTCGCGTCGTGCCGTAGCTCTCCCCGATCAGGAACTTGGGCGACAGCCAACGGTCCTTGCGCACCAGATACAACCGAATGAACTCGCCGACGGACTGGATGTCCGAGAGGGTCCCATGATACTTGTGCAACTCCTGCCCCCCGACCATGCGGCTGTAGCCCGTTGCAATGGGATCGATATACACGATGTCGGCAACATCCAGAATCGAATGCGGGTTGTCCTCCAGCGTCCCGGGCGGCATCACCGCGAAACCGTCGTCGTCGTATACGACGCGCCGGGGGCCGGTGTACCCTAGGTGCATCCAGACCGACGCGGTGCCGGGACCGCCGTTGAAGGAGAACAGGAGCGGCCGGCTGCCGAGGTCCTCGACCCCGTCCCGGGTGTAGGCCATATAGAACATCTTCGCGGTGAGCTGCCCCTCTTCCCGGATCGGCAGCCAGCCGGCTTCCGCCGTGTAGCGTACCGTTTGCCCCTTGATCTGCGCCGTGTGGCTCGTGACAACAGGCTCGTCGGGCAGGAGTGCGGCTTCGCCGCTTGCCTTCTCCTCTTCGGGCGGCTCGACACTCTGCTGCTGCAGTGCCTCGAGTGGGACCGCCACCGCGAGGAACAGGCCGATCAGCAGTACAGCTGGAACACTCCGCATGAGCATGGACCTCCTCCGACGGGTTGCGAATACGAGATCGGCATCGCGCCTCGCCCACGGAAGGACGAGCTGACGCGGAACGCCCCTGGGTCAGATACGCACAAACGGTACTCCCCGGCTGTGAGCGGGGCAAATGCACCTGCCCTGACCCTTCCCCAACGTCGTCCTCGGGATGAACGTATGTGAGTCTGATTCGCCGTTCTCACCACGATCAGGAGACGATTCATGCGCTCATTTACCGTTCGCTGCACGATGCTCGCGGTGCTGCTGATCCCCGCGCGCGCAGTCACACAGAACTTCCCCACCGAAGACCCCGTCCTCCGGGCGATCTGGGAGGAGGGAACAGAGCGGTCTCAGGTCGACGTTCTCGCCCAGACCCTGCTCGACTCGCTCGGGCCACGGCTCACCGGCACCCCAGACCTGAAGGCCGCGAGCGACTGGGTCGTCGCCACGTACGAGGCCTGGGGCGTTCCGGCCCGCGCCGAGCCGTACGGTACGTGGCTCGGCTGGCGGCGCGGCGTGACCCACGTCGACCTGATCCAGCCCCGCGTGCGGTCGCTGGACGCGATGATGCTGGCGTGGAGCCCGGGCACGCCCAGCGGCCGTCCCATCGAAGGCGCGGTGGTCCTCCTGCCCGATGTCGCCGACAGCTCCGCGTTCGCGGCGTGGCTGCCTGAGGCCGAAGGGAGCTTCGTCGCCGTCTCGTTCCCCGAGCCGACGTGCCGCCCCGACGGCGCCTGGCGCGAATTCACGGGCCCGGACGAGGAGGCCAGGATGCGGGCGATGTTCACCGGGCGGGAGCCCGGGCCGGGCGAAGTCTATGTCCGAATGCGGGAGCAGCGGGAAGCGGCCGAAGCCGCGTGGCGCAGCCGCGTGGAGAAGACGGGCTACAACCCGCGCACCCTGCCCGCGGCGCTGGAAGCTGCCGGCGCGGCTGGCATCCTCACCTCCGAGTGGCCGAACGGGTACGGTGTGCGCAGGGTGTTTCAGGCGCGTACCGAACAAGTACCGACCTTATCGCTGAGCTGTGAAGACTACGGCCTGGTGGCTCGGCTGGCCGATCGGAATCAGGGCCCGGTTCTCCGAGCACAGGCCGAGGCCGAGTTCCTCGGTGAGGTCCCGGCAATCAACACGATCGCGGAGATCCAGGGTACGGAGGAGCCGGAGGAGTACGTCGTACTGTCCGCCCACTTCGACTCGTGGGACGGGGGCTCGGGAGCCACCGACAACGGGACTGGCACGGTCGTCATGATGGAGGCGATGCGGATTCTCAAGGCGGTGTACCCCAACCCCAAGCGCACGCTCGTGGTGGGCCACTGGAACAGCGAGGAGCAGGGCCTGAATGGCTCCTCGGCATACGCCGCGGATCACCCCGAAGTGGTGCAAGGTCTCCAGGCGCTGTTCAATCAGGACAACGGAACGGGGCGGATCGCCAGCGTCTCGCCCCTGGGCCTGGTGAGTGCGAGCGAGTTCCTGGGCCGGTGGGTGGGCCAGCTGCCGGATGAACTGAGCCGCGGCCTCAGGGTCAGTCTGCCGGGCTCACCCTCGATGGGTGGGAGCGATCACTTCTCATTCATCTGTTCCGGAGCGCCGGCTTTTTCACTCGGGTCAGAGATGTGGGACTACTTCAGCTATACGTGGCACACGAACCTCGACACGTATGACAAGGTCGTGCTCGACAACGTCCGTCAGAACGCGGTAATCACGGCGATGCTCGCCTACCTCGCCGCGGACGATCCGCAGACGACACCCCGTGACCAGCGGGTCATGCCGGTGAATCCCCGCACCGGACAGCCGGGCACGTGGCCGCAGTGCCGGGACGGCGCGCGCACGGGGCCCTGACGGAGGGAGGCGACCCGGACAACGTCCGCTACGGTGCGTCGGGTGGCCGGTAGGGCTCCTCAGCCAGCCGGTGCCATTGCTCCAGCTGCGCCCCATCGGCCCCCTCGCGCTGGCGCGCCCACAGGTGACGCCACCAGCTGATGCTGACCTCGGCGGCGGTGAGACGCGTGCCCAGCTGGTACATGAGCGCGGCCTGGGCGATCAGGCCCACGGCAACGACGTAACCGATCCAGACCGGCGAGGATCGATCGAGACCGCTGGCGAACGCCACGCCGCCGATCACCAGCAGCACACTCTCGGCGGCGGCGAGAGTGCTGAGGAACCGGGACAAACGTGACGCCCTGCCCGGCTCGGATCTCTTCCAGACGGTCATGGGTGCTCCTCGATGACGCGTGCGTTGCGATCGGTCGGGCTGCCGTACTGCCCAGCTACTGCAATCGTAGCCGAATGCGACGCCGAGCGGGAGCGCATCGGCCGCACACCGGGCGGGACGCCGTGCCCGCCGCGATCCATACTTGGCGCATATCTTTCAGGTACGAGCGTGCCGAGGACCGCAGGGCTCCGACGGCGGCTAAGCTCGTCACGTACCCTCGAACGGTCACACGCCGATGGATCGACGCAAGCATTGGGAAGCGGTCTACGAGCGGAAGCAGCCGCACGAGGTCAGTTGGCACCAGACCCGGCCGAACCTCTCGCTCCAACTCATCGCGGCGAGCGGCATTACTCCCGAGGCACGCATTCTGGATGTCGGTGGTGGCACGTCCACACTGATCGACAACCTGCTGGAAGTGGGCTATACCCGGCTGGGAGTGCTCGACGTGGCGGAGGCTGCCCTGGGGCAGGCCCGAGACCGACTGGGTGGCGCAGCCAGGCGGGTCGAATGGTTCACCGCCGATGTCACAACGTTCGTGTCGCCACACCAGTGGGATCTGTGGCATGATCGCGCCGTCTTTCATTTCCTGATCGATCCTGCCGACCGCAGGGCCTATCGAGGAACGATGCTGCGTTCGCTGGCCCCTGGCGGGCATCTCATCGTTGCCACGTTCGGTCCCGATGGGCCCACGCGCTGCAGCGGATTGGACGTGGTCCGGTATGACGCCGACATGCTGAGTAGAGAGTTTGGACCGACGATCCGTCTGGTCGAGACACAGCTCGAGCAGCACGAAACGCCCTCGGGCGCGGCACAGCAATTCCTCTACGCCCGCTTTCAGCACAGCATGACGGGCGACCGGACTTGAACGATCGCGACCGGGACCCGAAGTTGAGGGGTGCCACCGTTCCCCCTCCAGGAGGTCACGATGTCCAGGGAAGAGGTTGCCGCGTTCTTGCGGAGGGTGGCGGAGGACGGGTTGCTTCGAGCCGAGCTGGCCACCATCGGCGCACGGTACGGATTCCGCTTCTCCGCCGACGAGTTGGCGTCGGTCGGTATCGCGCCCCGGACGGCAGTGGAGGCTCCGCTGTCAGGCCAATCGGACGACGTGGACGACGATCCCGGCGATCCCGGATTCGGGATCATTGAGGTCCCGGCCTAGCCGCGCGCCAGCTGGACCGGAAGCCGCGTCACCTGGGGCCGCCAGGCCGGGAGAACGGATAGGCGCGCGTCAGTCCAGCGTTGCCAGCACATCCAGGATCTGCTCGTTGGTGGGCCGGACCTTGTAGTCCACTTCCACGAAACGCCAGCGCACCACTCCGGCAGAGTCGATCACAAACGTGGCGGGGTGCGTGATCTCGCGGCCCTTGGGGTCGTCGGTGTTGAACAGGCCGTACCGATCGATCACGTGATGCCCTGCGTCCGTCAGCAGAGGGAACTCCGCTCGGACTCCGTCTTCCCGCGAGATGCGCTCGACCATTCGCTGGAGGTCTTCCGGGCCGTCGACCGACACCGCGAGGATCTCGCTGGTACGCCGTAGCGTGTCCGGAAGCAGGCTCCTCAGCTTCCCGAGCTGAGCCGCGCAGTGCGGTCACCAGTGTCCGCGGTAAAAGACCAGCACGACCCGATGGCTGCCGCGGTAGTCGGAGAGCCTGACGACACCCCCATCGAGCGACCGGAGCGCGAAGTCCGGCGCCACGTCGCCAACCGACACACGATCGAGCTGTGTCGGGGCGAGATCGTGGCCGTCCAGGGGCCCGAGGGTGGGGGCTGCCACCATCCGGACGAGCAGTGTGACGGCCACGAGCGCGGCAATCGCCGCGAGCGTGGCGACCAATCTGGTGTGCATGAGCCTCCAGAGCATAACTTGGCGCCTATCTTAACGGAAGTTAAATTGTCGGGGTTCCTGCAGCACCCGTCCAGGAGGGCGTTATGCCCAAATCTCCGGAACCTTCGCGCCGTACGTTTCTCGCGGTCGCCGCCAGCGGTATCCTCGGCGTCGCGGGCATCCCGCGGTGGAGGCCCGTACACTGCGGGCACGCTCGGGCCACCGGTGAGCATCCGGACCCCCGGCCCGGGGTCGATGCGTCCGGCGTCTTGACGGCAGACCAGCTCGAGGACGTGCCGAACCTGGTCGATCTCTACGACGGCATTCGGGCCATTCCACACATCGCTGACGGGATCCGCTGTACCTGCGGGTGCACCTCAGAGGAGGGATTCCGATCGCTCCTCATCTGCTTCGAGGCCAACGGCATGGCCAAGGGCTGCATCATCTGTCAGACCGAGGGCCGGATGGTCGTCCGACTGCACGCCGCTGGCCGCACGCTGGACCAGATCCGCGCCGCCGTCGATGCTCGCTTCGGCTGATGCCGGCTCGATACTCCGTTCGCACTCTCGTCTACTGCAGTGAGGTTAGGTACATCATGACCCGTCGCCATCTCGCCATTCTGAGCTTCGCCGCGTCGATCGCAATCGGCTACCCCTCGCACACCAAGGCGCAGATCCGTGCCAGCGAGCGGGGTAGCGTCTCCCAGACCATCGATGGGACCATGATCACGGTGGACTACGCGCGACCGCAGGCTCGCGGGCGCACCGACCTCTTCGGTGGTGTCGTGCACTGGGGAGAGGTATGGACGCCCGGCGCCAACTGGGCCACCAACCTCGAGGTCAACCGTGACATCGCGATCGACGGTCACTCCCTCCCAGCCGGCCACTACTCAGTATGGTTCCAGGTCCAGGAGGAAGCGTGGACGGCGATATTCGACCCGGTGGTCCGCCGCTTCCACCTGATGCCACCACCCGAGTCCGACGAGCAGATCCGCTTCACCGTTAAGCCCGAGGAAGGAGACAGCCATGTCGAGATGCTCACGTGGTCGTTTCCGGCGGTGAAGCCGACCCGGGGTACGCTCCGTCTGGCGTGGGGCCGGACCGTCGTGGACTTCGAGATCGGGGTGGAACCGAGTCGTCCGGTGACGGTGGCCGCAGCCGTCGCCGAGCGCTACGTGGGGAACTACCGGCTGACCCCCAAGCCGCCCCTCGGCGAGGAGCCGGTGCGGTTCGACATCCGGTACGAGAACGATCGCCTCGTGGCAAACTGGGAGTCGCCGCCGGTGCCGATTCTCGAAGAGATCTGGCTGGTGCCCCTCGGCGAGGGGATGTTCGTTCCCGCCGAGCTCAAGGACGGCGAGATCTTCGACATCGTGATGGATCTGGTGTTCGAGTTCACGCCACTCGAAGGGCGGGCGAACCGATTCGAGCTGCGGGCGCTCGGTGACCAGCTCTGGGGTGAGGCAGGGCGGCAAAGCGGACCGTGACGAGTCTGTGATCGTCCACTCCTGCCTGGACCTGGGAGCAGCGCTCGCAGTCGATCGCCAGTGGGCCGACGGGTCGGAAGGCTGAGGCTGCGCCCCTGACGAGAATCCCGCCCCGACCGACAAGTTGGGGCGGGACGGTCGCTCACCTCGGCATGCCTCCCACTTTCGACGCGACAGCGAGCAGGAAGGCCGCACCGGTGATTCCCGCCGCGATCCCGAAGACCGCCCCACCCGAAGCTCCGTAGAGCGCCCCGCCAGCAATCAGGCCGGCGATCGACGCCACGGCCGATGAGCTCCCGGCGAAGCCTTGCACCGCCCCCTGCATTCGCGGTGGTGCCGCTTTGGAGAGCAGCGCGAGCAGGGACGGCCACATGAGTCCATTGCCAAGCGACAGGAGCGCCGCTCCGGCATAGAGGCGAACAGGATCCGTCGACCAGAAGAAGGCGAAGCTCGCCGTCAGGATGGCGCTTCCTACCAGGAGCAACACCCGATCCGGCGTCCGCTGCGACAGGTGGGATAACAGCGGACCCTGCACAGCGGCCATCATCAGACTGAGCAGGGCGAAGAAGACACCCGTTTGCGTGAGCGACCACCCTACCCTGCCAGCCGCATGGACGGGGAATGCCACGTAGAAGAAGTTGAAGGCGAGGAACACCAGGAAGTGGAGCGCCAGAATGGTGCGGATACCCCGGACACGCAATACATGGCGCAGGGACGTTCCTCTCTTCGCCGTCAGCTCGTAGCACTGCTTCTGGTCGGGCCCCAGCACCTGTGAGACGTTCGGCTGCTCCGGATCGCGAGCCAGCTCGCACCGTTCGGGCTCAGGCAGCTTGAGGGCAATTAGCCCGGCGGCAAACAGGGAGATGCCGAGCGCGGCAAGGACGGGCAACATCTCGCCCAGGACCGTGGCTCCGAGCACGCCGGCGAGCGCCGGTCCGACGATGAACCCCAGGTTCGACGACACTGCCAGTTTTCCGAAATTGGCCCCCCGCTCGGATTCGGGCGTGATGTCGGCGAGGTAGGCGTTTGCCACCGAGACGTTGCCACCGGTGATCCCGTCCAACGCTCGAGCCAGAAACAACACTGCGAGTGGGATCGTGAGCGTGAAGGCGCCAAGCACCGGCGAGTCGACCCCCAGCAGCGGTCGGGCAGGCACGGCGAGGGCCACCAGAAAGATCCCCCAAGAGGCGAGCGTGCCGAGGTGAGATAGCAGCAGGACCCGCCGGCGACCGAAGCGGTCGGACCAGCGGCCGAGCACCGGTGCCCCGATGAGCTGGAAGAAGGAGTACGTCGCCCCCATCACTCCATAGATCAGCGCGTTGCCGCCGAGGCGGATCACCAGGTACACGAGGAACGGCAACACGATGCTGAACCCCAGCGACCCGACGAAGTTGATCGCAAGAATGGGGACTATCGATATGCGGGAGCCGGGGGCCAGGGTCATCGTCTGAGCGGCTCCTGGTGGTCGAGTCCTACGCTGCCCGGGTCGAGGACAACCGCGGGGTAACGCGTCAGTCCGAAACGGGTGCCGGCTCCGCGCTCACCCCCGACTGCAGCGGCGGGAGCGGTGGCTCGAACGCGAAGCCGAAACGCTCCGGGTCCTCGCCGATAACCGCGGCCGCGACGATCCGGAACACGTATCCGTACGTCTCACGGGGAATCCGGTCGCCGTACTGGGTGAGGAGGTTCCAGAAGTTCCGCTGCCGGGGGGACTCCGGCATCGAGCGGATGAGCCGCAAGACGTTGGTCTGGCCCCAATTGTACGATGCGATCACGAGCAGGCCCGATGCCTGCGCATCGGTGGTGTAGATGTCGTACAAGTATCGGGCGGCGGCCCGGGTGGACTTCTCGAAGTCGTGGCGCTCGTCGAGGGGATCGGGCCTCGGCTGGCCCACGAGCGGTCCCGGCTGCAACCCATACGCACGCCCGGTTGATGCGAGGAACTGCCACATCCCCTTGGCGTATCCGAACCGCGTCGGTGGACCGACCGCATCGACCTTGAACCGACTCTCCTGGAGTGCCAGGTAGTAGAAGTCGGGCGGCAGATCGTGCTCGAGGAAGATGCTCGCGATCCGGCGGCTGTAGTCGAGTTCGTTGGCACGCGCGATCGACACTTCCAGCTCGTTCGACCGCTTCCAGCGGTCGACGTAGCGGAGCACCTCTTCGACGAACTCGCGCGGAACGTTCACCTCCGACTCCCCGAACCGGTGGATCACGCGATAGACGAGCTGGACTTCCTCGCTCTTATCGTCGTCGTACAGGCCCAACGCCTCCACGAACTGCTGATACTGCCGCTCGAGCTCAGCCCGTCGTGCGCGGTACGACTGCCGCTCTTCCGAGCTCAGTTGGAGCCGGGACACCTCGAGCTCGAGGGCCTTCGCTGCATAGAACAGCTCGACCGCAGCCGCACGCTGCCGCTGGACCTCTCGATGCTGCCAGTAGGCGAATCCGCCGGTCGCCACAGCGACCAGCGCCAGGAGTCCGACGGCGAGACGATACTTCTTCGCGTGCTGGCGACGCTGCTCCACGGCAATCCGGCGCATCTTCGCCGTGCGCTCGCTCATGTTGGCCGGCGGCTCGGGACCGAAATAGCGCTCGGCGATTACGCTCACCCTGGGCGGCATTGCCACGGTGTCACGCAGCTGGCCGTCCGCGTGCAGCAGCGTGAACCGGAGCATCGGACCAGCGTACCCAAGACGGACCTCGGTTTGGGAGTGGACGGGAGCGCGCTCGACTCGATCGCCCGCCAGGAAGATGCCGTTCGTGCTTCCCAGATCACGGATCTGCCACTCCTCACCCGTGCGCTCCACCGTGGCGTGTTGCTGGCTGACCTGCGAGTCCTTGATGATGATGTCGTTCTCTGCGCCGCGCCCGATGGTGAACAATCGATCGAACTCCCACGTCCGGGATTCGCCCGCAACCTGCACGCGAATAGTGGGACTGGGAGATGATTGGGGATGAGAATCGGTCATCGGGTCAGACACCGCGGGCAAAGCGAAACAGTCACAGTTTGCACCTCGTGCGCTCCGCCCGCAACAGCGCGCGGACGGCGGCGGGGAGACCAACTTCGAGCATCGCCTCTTTCACTACAGTACGTTCGCCGCCAACGCGGCTGCTATCGGCTCGCCATCTGCCGGTACTTCTCCGCATCCGCCTCCCGCCCCAAGACCTCGTACAGCTCGACTAGGACCCCGTACGTCTCCACGACCCGCTCGTGTCGGTCTCCGTAGTGCGAACGGTAGATAGCCAGAGACTCCTCCAACGCTCGCTCAGCACCGCTGTAATCGCGGCGTCGAATCAGCACCCGGGCGAGATTGGTGAGAGTGCTGCCCACATGTGGATGGTCGGGTGCCAAGGCGGTCTGATAGATCGCCAGTGCGCTGCGGAAGGCCTCCTCGGCCTTCGTGTACTGGCCCCGTTCCAGATGCAACATGCCCAGAGAGTTCGTGGCCGTCGCGATGGTGTGGTGACCCGGACCGAAGGCCCGCTCCCACATGGCCCGGCTCCGGAGATAGGCGTCTTCGGCCTCGGCGTACCGCCCCTGCAGGCGGAGCACGTTGCCAAGCAGCCCGAGCGTCTCGCCAACCAACGAGTTGTCCGCCCCGAGCACCTGGCGCTCGATCTGGAGCGCCTCCCGGTAAAACGCCTCCGCCTCCAGGTAGCGGCCAGTCGCCTGTCGGATGCTGGCAAGGCTGTGGATGCCATGGATCATGGAGAGGTGCGCGTCGCCATACGCACGGCGCTGGATCTCGAGCGCGCGCCGCAGGAACCGTTCCGCCTCTTCGTAGTTCCCGTACTGCATCCACGCGATGTCACCGAGCCGGAGTAACGTACCCGCCACTCGCGGATCCTCGTCGCCGAGCGCCGCCTGCCGGATAGCCAGGGCCTCCCGAAGGAGGAGTTCCGCCCGGTCGGGATCGTTGGCACGGACCAGGTTGGACAGGACGTCGAGCACGTCGGCGATGGACGGGTGATCGGCGCCGAGCGTCCGGCGGCGGATCGCGACAGCCTCCTCGAACAGCACGATCGCGTCGGTTGAGCGTCCTTTGTACGGCAGGACACGGGCAAGTTCGACCAGGGTGGTTGCGGTCTCTGGCGTATCGCCCGCATAGAGCACCCGCTGACCAGCAAGGACCTCACCGTACATCCGTTCCGCACGGTCATGCTCCCCGAGCCGGTTGAGCACCGCCGCGAGGTGGCGTTTGCTCTCGAAGGTCTCGGGGCTCTGCTCCCCAAACCGCTCCTGCCGCAGCGTCACCGCACGCTGCAACAGCGACTTTGCCTCCTCGAGCCGCCGCAGCTTTTCGTGCGATTGTCCGAGCGCATCGAACAGCAATGCCTGGAGCTCCGGCTGCGCCTGGAGCGCCTCCGCGCGCGCAACGGCTTCCCCCAGCACGGCCCGGCTCGCCACCGTGTCCTTCATTCCGAAGTACGGATCGCTGGTCTCGAGCAGGTCGAGCAAGAAGGCGGAGAGATCCTCCGATCGCTGGAGCGCATGCTGGGCGTTGGTGAGGGCCACCTCCGCCCGGTCACGCTCGCGTCCGGCCCGAGCCGCCTGCGTGGCCGCGGCAATGGCGCCTCCAAGAAGTGAGAGGGCTGCGACGGCGGCAAACACCGTCGCCCCTCGATGACGTGCCAGGAACTTCGCCGCCCGATACTTCCTGCTGTCCGGCTGCGCCAGAACAGGTTGGCCATCGAGATGTCGTCGGAGATCCTCGGCAAGCCGCTCGACGGAGGCGTACCGCCTGCCCGGCTCCTTTGCCAGGGCCTTGAGCACGATCGTGTCCAGATCGCCGCGCAACTGCCGGTGCAACCGATCCGGCGTCACACCCCGTCTGAGGCTCAGGAGATTCAATTGGAGCTGCTCGTCTGCATAGGCCGCTCCCGAGCTCGTGCGAACCACCTGGCTGGGGCGCACCGGGATGTGCTCGCACACCACCTGCTCGATCTGCGCCGGCGGCAGTCCCTCGGTGTCATACGGCCGACGGCCGGTCAGCAACTCGTAGAGCAGCACGCCGAGGGCGTAGCTGTCCGACGCCGTATCGACGGGTTGTCTGCGTACCTGTTCCGGGCTCGCGTAGGCGGGCGTGAAAAAGTGCAGGGTACGCACCCCGTCCTGCTCGCGCGCCGCATCAAGGACCTTGGCGATCCCGAAGTCGAGCAGCTTGGGATGACCGTCCGCCGTCACGAGGATGTTGCTGGGTTTGAGATCGCGGTGCACGATCAATCGCTGATGCGCGTGATGGACGGCTTCGCACACCTCGAGGAAGAGACCGAGTCGCTCGCGCACGGTCAGCCGATGCTCGTCGCAGTAGGTGATGATGTCGGTGCCCTCGACGTACTCCATCGCGTAGTACGTCTGCCCGGATGGAGTCGCCCCACCATCGATGAGACGAGCAATGCCGCGATGCTCGAGCCCCGCGAGGATCCGCCGCTCGAGGCGCAGGCGCTGCTCGAGCTGGGGATCGGTGAAGCCTGCCCGGATCAGCTTGAGCGCTACCCGCTGGGTGAAGTCCCCTCCCTCCCGCTCCGCAAGAAACACCGCTCCCATGCCACCCTCACCCAGGGGCCGGATGATACGATACGGTCCCAAGTACTCGACGACCTTCGGGCGCGGGCTACCGTCATCGAGCTGTCCAATCAGTCCCTGTTGGTGGCCCTCGAGCATGCCGGCCACTTCACTCCGGAGAGACTCGTCGGCACCGCACTGCTCAGTGAGGAAGGCCTCGCGCTCGGCGTCGGTGTGCTCCAGCGCGCGATGGAACAGTCGCTGGACCCGATCCCATCGCTCGCGTGGGCCATCGGCGGCTTCGGTCATCGGGTGCCCCTCACCTTCGGGTGCCGCCGCGCGCCACCTTCGCACCAAGCAGATTCGAACACTGGGTCGTTGAGCACGAGCCGGGGAATGCGACCTGAGACCGGCCGTCCGGGACACACGTCAATCCCGGCGGCGCGGGGAAACCGGCCACTGACAAACGTGGCATTCGGTCTCAGGCCGCCTCGCTCCCCGGACGGGAGGACCCGGAGAACAGCGGATGCAGTCAACACTCCTGAGTGGACATCTCGAAAAGGGCGATGCTTTCAATAACGATTGGCACTGTCTCTTTCGCAAGGCGGGCCCGTGAGCCGTTCCGGTCCGTCGCTGCGCCTCTCTCAGATGGGTCCGCGGAGAGCAGCACCTGTGCGACCCACCGACGTCACCAGGGGAGAGACGACCATCATGGAGCTGACGACGAGGCGACCGGTCTTGCCACGGGGCCCTCTGACACCAGCGCAGGCACGTGCGTTGGCCTTCGAACTCATACTGCGCGACGGTCACCGAGTCCTGGTGCGGCCGGTGGTTCCGGAAGATGCCCAGCTGCTCCAAGAGGGCATGACACAGATGAGCCTGCGCTCCCGGCTGTTCCGGTTCCACCGACGCATATCCCGGCTCAGCCGGAAGCAGCTCCGGGAGCTCGCGGCAGTGGACCAGCGAACCCACGTGGCGTGGGGGGCACTGTCCCTCGGCGAACCGAACTCACGGGGTATCGGCGTCGCCCGGTACATACTGGAGCCGGACGATCCGGCGACCGCCCGGGCAATCATCACTGTGATCGATGACTACCAGGGACTCGGTCTCGGCACCGCGCTGCTGGAGATGCTCCGCTTGACCGCACACGAGAACGGAGTGACGCGCCTCGTGGGACACCTCCTCCCCGAGAATGTCGCGGCCCGCCGCCTATTCGGCCGGGCCGGAGGGGTCGAAACGGGGCGGACCCCTCACGGGTTGGTGGCGATGCAGATGGAGATCGATGCCGCCGCACGAACCGTGAGATCGTCCCGCGCCCACCTCGAACCCGTGTCCGGCAACCGCCGAGAGCCTCCTCTGCGAGGCACGCCACACGATTGACCAGCTGCAGCCGTCTGGGCGTCCCCTACCGTGTCAATCCGCTGCATCACCCGGCAACATTCAGCGGGCCAGCGAGTCGAGAAACGCCTGCACCTCGTCGACAGAGTGCAGGATGTAGTCGGCGGCCGTGGTGCGCTCGGCAACCTCGGGATCGTCGACTCGACCGACGAAGATGCCGATGCCGCATCCCTGCAGTGCTCGGAACGCATCCTCGTCGGTGACGTCGTCGCCGAGATACAGCGGCACGACGTCGTCGCGATTCAGGTCGAGCGCCTCGAGCAGATACAGCACCGCTTTGCCTTTGTCCCAGTCGATCCGGGGCAGGAAATCGTAGACCATCTTGCCCCGCATCTTCCTGAGCTCATCCGGGTGCTCGGCGAGCACGGTGTCAACCGCCCTCTCGACAGCCGCCCGCTCGGCGTCCGCTACTCGTCGGACGTGGACCGCGACTGACGACTTCTTCGGCTCCACCTCAGCGCCATCGATCGCATCCAGGGCCTCACGCAATTGCGCCGTCACCTCTTCGAGGAGATCGGCGATCCCACTGCTCCCCATCTCCCGCTCAATCGTGCCTTCGTCGGGGCTCCAGATGTCGAAGCCGTGACTGCCCGCGACGATCAGATTACGGAGGCCCATCAGCTGCTGCACCACCTGCCAATCGCGCCCGCTCACGACGCACACCGGACAGCGCTCCGCCAGCGCCCGGACGACCTCACGCATGCTCGCCGAGAGGACCGCGTCCTCCGGCCGCTCCACGATCGGCGTCAGGGTCCCGTCGTAGTCGAGGAAGACGGCGGGTCGCCCCGCGCCGAGCCGCACCGCCAGGTCGGTCTCCTGGGTGAGTGGGTTCGGAAGATCGTCGATGTGCCTGGTCGTGGCCGCCATACCCGAGGCTCCGTTCGTGTGGTTCCTGCCATCATCGAGTCACCGTCCGGCGTACCGCCCTGGTCCGAAGGCACGTCGGCTGTAGGGAAGCATACACCCGGTTCCCGACCAGCTGCAGCGTTGCAGGGCGACCCCACGGAGGGTATCACCGGGCGCATTTGCCCCACCCAAACGACACGGAAACAGCCCGGTCTCTGCCTAAGGGGCGGTTTCGCCTCCTCGTCCCCTCCAAGTCATTGACGCACAGCATGCCAACCCTGCCCTCCAACTCGCGATCGGGGGCAAGGGTGGCTGGCTGGCTCGCTATCGCGGACCTATCCTTCGTCATCATCAACCGAGTGCGTCGCGAATGCTCACGGCAACGAGAAACGTGCGTCTGTGGTCTGCCGCACTGGCGCTCGGGCTGCTCCCGACAGTGGCGCACGCCCAGGTCGAGCGCACCTCCCGGGACAGTTGGCAGCGGGTGGACGACATCTTCGCCGCGTTGGGGGCGCAGGAGGGTAACTGGATCGCCGACGTCGGCGCGGGAGGCGGGTTCTTCTCGTTCCGGCTCAGTTCGAGAGTCGGCCCGTTGGGCAGGGTGCTCGCTCAGGACATCGACGAGCGTGTGTTGCGGCAGTTGCACCAGACGGCTCAGGCCGAGGGGTTTGAGAACATTGACACGATTCTCGGTGCGCCGGACGATCCCCGCTTGCCGGCAGGACAGTTGGACGGCGTGCTCATCGTCAACGCCTACCACGAGATGGACGAGTATCGGGCGATGCTCGCCGGGATCAGACAGGCACTTCGCCCCGGCGGCCGTCTGGTCATCCTCGATATGCCGCCACGCGACGCCACACGTTCCCGCCGGCGGCAGACGGCACAGCACGACATCGCCATCGAAATCGTAGCTGCGGACCTGGCGGAGGCAGGCTTCGAGGTCATCGAACAGATTCCCGACTTCGCGTCTTCCGGACGGAACAAGCAGTGGATGGTGGTGGCCGTCGTCGCAAACGGAGTACGGCCCTGACCGACGGAACACGCGTAGCCATCCCACCCACGAGCGACGGGTAGACAGGCCCCTACCTCGCGTCTCGGCGGCATCGGTCTGCGCCTGCACTGCGGAATCCCGACTATGCCACTCCATCGTAGCCTCCGAAACGGACTCACTCCTCCGCACGTAGTCTCTCGTAGGCAGGGCAGAGTTCGTGCGGTACCACCCCAATCCCAAGGAGCCGGGCGATGCGGATGATTGCGCTGCTCTCCGGATTGATGGCTGCATCCGCCCCCGGATGCGCCCAGCAGACCACCCACGAGATCGCCTTCGAGTCCGGTCCGTTCCACATCGTGGGCGACCTCATCCTGCCACCTGGTCAGGGCCCTCACTCTGTCATCCTGTTCGTGCACGGAGACGGACCGAACAGCCGCACCTCGGGCGTTACCTACCCTCCCATCATGGAGCGGATGCATCGCGCAGGGTTTGCGACGTTTGCGTGGGACAAGCCAGGGACCGGCGAGTCCACCGGGGAGATCGACCGCAGCCGGCTCACCACCGAGCGGTCGCAGATCGTCCTCGACGCGATCGCGACGCTCGAGCGGCGTCGCGAGATCGACATGACGAACGTCGGGCTCTGGGGCATCAGCCAAGCGGGTTACGTCATCCCACGCGTACTCGAGCGGTCGGACCACATCACATTCGTGATCGCCGTTTCCTGCCCTGGTGAGGCGGGGGTCGAGCAGGGGGCATTCCTGCTCTCCTCGCAGGCGGTGTGTGCGGGACTCCCCCTCGAGGACCGCGGGCGCGTCGAGGATCTCATCTCCGCGGCTTCCTGGGCCCGCACGTACGAGGAGTACATGCACTACAAGGAGCAGCAGGCAGCCTATCCGGCACTCGGGACTATGGCAGCTCTTCGTTTCCGACTGGAGCCATTGCCTCGAGAACGGTGGCACGCCGACGATCCCGACGGGGAGTACTTCTTTGATCCCATGGCCATCATCGAACAGACGTCCATTCCCATCCTCGCGTTCTTCGGTGAGCGTGATACCCAGGCAGACCCGATCCAAGGTGCGCAGGCGTACCGCAGGGCCCTCATTCGCGCCGGGCACCCCGCCTCACGCGTGGCGCTCATCCCCGGCACGGACCACAACATCATCGTCTCGGAAACCGGCTGTATGGAGGAGCGGGACCGGCGCTCACGCTCCGGGTGGCAGGACTACGCGCCTCAGTATCTGGATATGCTGGAGGCATGGTTGCGGCAACGGCGATAGGACGGCTGGACGGCCGGATCGTAGTGGGGCACGACGCGAGGGTGCTCGGCCAGTCCGTGGGAGGGCGTGCCTAGCGAGCGCCGAGCGGATCGACGAACGGGCAACGGGACGGCGGTGCGCTCATCCCGGTGCGGATTGCCGCTGCGACCTAGTGGAAGAAGACGTACGCGATGAAGATGCCGGCAATGACAGCGGCGAAATCCGCGATCAGCCCGCATGTCACGGCGTACCGCGTCTTCCGCACGGCGACCGACCCGAAATACACGGCGATGATGTAGAACGTCGTGTCGGTCGCGCCCTGGAAGGTGCTCGCCAGGCGGCCCACGAACGAGTCGGCCCCGTGGGTCTGCATGGCATCGACCATCATTCCCCTCGCGCCGCTACCGCTGAGCGGCTTCATCAGGGCCGTCGGCAGGGCCTCGATGAAATCGGTGTTGATGCCGAGTGCGGTGAAGGCGCTGCCGATGCCGGAGACGACCAGCTCCATCGCCCCGGACGCCCGAAACACTCCGATGGCGACGAGGATGGCCACGAGGTAGGGGATGATCTTGATGACGACAGGGAACCCGTCCTTGGCTCCTTCGATGAAGGCCTCGTACACGTTCACCCGGCGGATCATGGCCATCGCGATGAACAGCGCGATGATCCCGAAGAGCATCACGTTCGCGACGACGCTCGACACCGTCTCCACCTGCTCCTGAGGAAGGTGGGAGAAATACCAGATGGTCGCCGCCACCAATCCCGTCAGGCCAACGAGGTAGGCCATGATCACGGGATCGAACAGGTTGATGCGTTGCACGACAGCGACCGCGATCAGTCCGACCAGTGTCGAGAAGAAGGTCGTGAGCAGAATCGGCAGGAAGATGTCCGACGGATTCGCCGCTCCGAGCTGCGCACGATAGACCATGATGCTGATGGGGATCAGAGTCAGCCCCGAGGTGTTGAGCACCAGGAACATGATCTGAGCATTGGAGGCGGTGTCCTTGACGGGATTGAGATCCTGTAGCTCCTGCATCGCCTTGAGGCCCAGCGGCGTGGCGGCGTTGTCGAGGCCGAGCATATTGGCCGCAAAGTTCATGATCATCGAGCCGTGCACGGGATGATCTCGCGGCAACTCGGGGAACAGGCGATGGAAGAACGGTCGCACGATCCTCGCCAGGGCGGTGACCACACCGCCTTCTTCACCCACCCGCATGAGCCCCAGCCACAACGTGAGCACACCAGTCAGCCCGAGCGAGATCTCGAAGCCGACCTTGGCCATCTCGAACGTGCTGTTGACCATGGTCGTGAAGATCTCGGTGTCGTGGAAGACGATGAGCCGCACCAGTCCCATCACGAGAGCGATCAGAAAGAACGCGATCCAGATGTAGTTGAGAACCATGGGTGCTCGCCTAGAGGTCGGCCGACGGGGACGTGAGAGGACCGGGGACGGATTGTGGGCTCATGGGCAGGTGCGCGTCAGCAAATCCACCAGTACGGGGACGTGGTCCCGCGCGAGAGCGTCCGTGGTGGTCAGCGGAAACTCGTACGTGATCACTGGCATGCCCTGCTCTGCGCCCCACGCGCCGAAGGACCCGGGTGTCGGGTAGCCAACGTCGTCCACCAGTGGCAAGCCGGTCTGCTCCGCCAGCCAACGCCCCAGGGGGCTTCGGTTCAGATCGTCGATGCAGGCCAGCGGGGCGTGGAGGGCAACCACCCGTTCCGGTTTCAGCTCATCGATCAACGCGATCAGCGCCCGGGTCTCCAGCTCGGAGCCCGCGTGCGCGCCGGGACTCAGCTCGACGTCCCGAGGGTCGGCCAACGTGGAACGGTGCAGCACCGGATCCGGACGCCAGTCGCCAGAGGGAAAATTGCGATTCAGGTCGACCCCACGTGCATTGCCGCGTGTACCCCGGATCAGGCCGTCGGGGTTGGCAGCGAGCACCACTGCACAGTGCGGTGAGGGCGCGGACAGCTGGCGCAGGGCACGGGACAGCGCGAAGGTCGTTTCCGGTTCCTCGCCGTGAATACCGGCAATGACCAGGAGCGAGCACGGGCCGTCCGGCCGCCACAACTCGAGTGGGGTGCCTTCATGCGTGCGGCCGTACGCCACGGGCTCCAGCTCGAGGGTGCCCCACTCCCGTCGTGGGCGGAGGCTCATGCGACTGGCCTGTTGGTGTTGGTCACGAATCGTCCGTAGATCTCGTCCAGATGCTCGAGCACGACGTCCTTCAACACGATCTCGGCTCGCTCGAGGGTTGTCCGTAGGAGCAGAGGGGTGACTTGCCGCTCGCACCCCACTGCGGTCGGCGCATGGCTCAGGTGCCACCGCTCGGGCGCCACCCCGTGCCGGTCCTGGTCATAGGGTCGGAAGAACCCGAACGCCTCGCCGGCGGCCATCCGCTCATCCAGCCACGTATGCAGCTGGCCGAACATCCCTCCGTCGTGCACTTCCTCCGGGATCAGCTCGATCTCGTACCCCTCCGGCTTTGCACGCAGATCGTACACGTCCACGTCTGTGCCCCAGTGATGCCGGGAGGCCCCAGGCAGAGCCGACCAGCGCAGGATCGCGAAGACCAGTTCCCGTTGACTCAGTGTCCTGAGGTCCAGTGGCTTCGCATCGCTGTCCAGCACAGCGAGCTTCCCCGTGGCCTTGCGGTTCCAGATCGAGAGCTGCTGCTCGAAGCTGCGAAAGCCGCTGAGAAGCTGGAGATCGAACCCGGCCCGTCGAGCTGCGTCCTGTAGCCGAAGGAACGGAGTGACCACGTCGCGGTGCACGGGTACACCGAGGCACTCCGCGTCGGCTGACGAGCACAGGTGCTCCTCGGTCTCTCCGGTCAAGAATGCGGTCACGAACTCGGTCATGGTCTCGGGAGTCGGATGTCGCCGACGCGGGGCGCTCGAGCCAGCGGCCGGCGTCCCCTGCGATGATAGGCGTGAAGCGGTGGGGCGTAAAGGGCACGAGTGCAGAGTGAAAAGTGCAGAGTGCAAAGTGAAGAGTGCAGAGTGAACGACAGGGCGTCCGGCGCGGCAGATGCAGCTCACTGCGCAATCAGGGCAATCGCCGCGACGCAGAGGAGCAGCCCGCCCCACTGTGCCCGACTCACGCGTTCCCGCAGAATCGCCCAGAAGAGCAGCACCGTGATGGCCGGGTAGAGCGACGACAGCACGGCCGCGACGTCCAGCCGGACCCAGCCAACGGCCAGCAGATAGCACACGGCACCAGTGGCGTCGAGCGCTCCCGCCAGGAGGGCGGTTGGACTCCGCCTCGGTGAGGGTAGCCTGGCGCCCGACGCAATCAGCACGATGACCGCCGTCACCAGACTCCCGCACCCGGCGACCGCGAGTGGCGTGAAGACAAACCCGGGCGCCACGTGGGCGAGGCAGAGGAAGAAGCCGCCGAATCCGACTCCGGCCAGCATGCCGAACGTGAGTCCTCTGGACCATCCTGCCCCCCTGGAGCCGTGGCCGCGGCTGACCAGGAAGATGCCTACCAGCGCGGTCAGCAGGCCGCCCTGTTGCACCGGCGGGAGCACGCCGCTGACCATCGCAGCGAACGCGACAGGAATTGCGGCGCCGACCACTCCCGAGATCGGCACGACGAGGGCCGCGCGCTCCGTCGCGAGCCCTTTGTACAGCGCCGCGATCCCGAGCGCGCCGGACATGCCGGCGGCCAGAGCCCATCCCAGTGATGCAGCCGGCGGCAACGGCTCCCGCCCGGCCAGGGCCACTGTGGCATAGCATGCGAACCCAGCCAGCCTCGACAGCGCGAGTACCTGGAGCGGACCTGCGCGGCGACTGGCGAGCCCTCCGCTGAAATCCGCTCCCCCCCACGCCACAGCGGCACCGAGGGCGATGAGGATGCCCGTCGCCTGAGCTACGAACACGAGCGGCTCGCCGCCGCAGGGGTCGGGGGCTGGGTGGACGGACCACGCAACCGAAGACGCCTGTCCTGGAGTGGCATGGCTTCAACACTACTGCGGGAGCGCGCTTTCCGCCCGCCGGGACGACCGCAGTCGGCTCTCCGCCGTCGTGTCCTTCCGGCGAGTTTACAGCGATTCGAACACGGCCAACTGGGGTCCCTTGCCGACTGGCCCGGAACCCTGCAGGTTTGCTCCTCTGCCCATCTCTCACTGGAGTACGCGGTGACGACTCTGAAGGGAGTCATTGCACTGTCCGCCGTGCTCGTCGGAGCCTGTGGCGGTGGTCCGGCCTTCACCGATGCCGACCGTGACGCGGTCGTTGCGGCCGTCGACTCCGCGACCCGCACCTTTCAGCAGGCCGAGCGTGCACGGGACGCGGAGCGGACGATCGCGCACATGGCCCCGTCGTTCTACATGTACAACGACGGCGTGCGGCAGGACTACGAGACGACGGTGGCGCAGATCCGTGCGAGCATGCCAACGTTCCGCCACTTCGAGCCCGCCTGGTCGGACGTCGAGGTGACGGTGCTCGGGCCGGAGGGGGCCGTCGTTTCGCTCGTCTTCCGGGACAGCATCATCGACGCGTCCGGTGCGCTGCTGCGGTTCCGGGGGACGTCCACCCTCGCGTGGCGGCGATTCGGGCCGGACTGGCACATCGTGTATGCCGACGCGGTTCACTATCCCGTCACCGCACAGGACGACTCTTCGTAGGATCGGCGTTGCGCGTGCTGCAGTATGCTGGGATGGGCGTGATCGCCGCGCTGCTCCTCGTGACCACTATGGCGGGTGTGTCCGACGCGTCTGAGAATCTCGGGGTGGCGGAGACCGCGGCGCAGCACTGGTTCGTTTTGCCTCAGCTAGGCTACGCCGTCCTCGGCCTCCTGGCGGCAGCTGGTCTCCTGTTGCGCCGACCGTGGACGACATGGCCGCTCAGGGGGTGGGCCGTCTGCGTGACAGTCACAGCCAGCCTGGCGCCGGCCACCTGGGGAGGAGCCGGCATCGGTCCGTCGCTCACCGCGGGGATCTCCGCCCTCGTGCTCGCCGTGCTGATCGTGCTGGCGGCCGAGCGGCTGCTGTCCGCCGGTCGGCCGCGCGCGCCAGGGACGAGCACCGACGCCACGTAGCATGATCCACATCAGCTTCCGATTTTGACGGCGGGAAAAGGTCAATCACAGTGATACAGCAGATCGGCGCACCGCCATCCGAGGAGATCCGGGTGTCACTCATCCTGTGGGGCATCGCGCTGCTGGCCGCCCTGGTCGTGCTCCACGTACTGCTGTGCTGGATGGAGTCGAAAGGGTGGATCTACTATCGCCGAGGGCCGCGGCACGGCGGGTCGGCGTACCACTTGCTGCAGATGAGCTCGATCTTCGACCCCCGGTTCAAGCAGGTAGTCGAGATCATGGTCGAGGAGGAGCGCCAGGAAGACGAGTCGGGCGATCCACCCGGGCAGAATCCAGACGATGACCAGCCTATCTGACCCTACCTCCTCCCCCAGGAGCATTCCCTTCACACCCACCACATCCGCGAGATCGGACGCGAGTCGCCGGGCTCCGAAAAGCAGATGTCCCTCTCGCACGACGAGATCGTGCATCGGCGCGCCTCCGAAGCTGGCGCGACGCGAGGCAGATTGAAGCCACCGACGCACGACGGTGGCCGGTCCGCCGGACCGACCACCGCTCAAGTGCTGGTGTCCACCGGCGACCTAGTCGTTGAGCACGAACGTCACCTTGAGGATCACGCGGTACTGCGTGACCTCACCATCTTTCACATCCACCTTCATATCCTGCACCCACGCGCCCTCGATATTGTCAAGCGTCTTCGCCGCGCGCCGCATGCCCTCGCGGACTGCGTCCTCGAAGCTCTTTTTGGAGGTCGCGCTGATCTCCGTGATCTTGGCAATGCTCATCGTACTCCCCTTTTCGTGAGAACCGTTAGTGCGTGATGACGGAGCGGAGTCTGGACGCGTGCGATATCCATTCCTTCACGGTCTTGGCACTCGGCGTCGCGCGGGTCAGGCGCCGGGCTGCGTTCACGGCACGCATCTTCTCCGCGAGGTTTTCCGCATTGCGTGTGCGAAGCTCCTTCACGGTGTCGACGCCCGCTGCCTCGAGCAGCTCGGAAAACTCCGAACCGATACCGTTCACACGCATGAGATCGGCCATGTTCGCCCACTTCAGCAACTGAGGCTCCCCACCCGTCCTCGCACTCACCGAGGCCGACCCTTGGCGTCGCAGCAGTATTTGAGGAGGTCGTTCGTCGTCTTGACCTTGGCGACCGCCAGTTTGTTGGCGTACGAGAGACCGATTCCCTCGATTTCCTGAATGCTGTAGCCCATTGCCTTCCATCCTTTCCGCTCGACTCGTGAGTTCACCGTTCTCGGACGCCGACACCATCTTGGCTTCTCGCGTCCTCATCTCTGGGGAGCGCGCACCCCAACCGACGAGCGCGTGGGACTAGACTAACACGAAGAGAGTGTGCCTTCCGACAACGTGGAGGGGCCTGGCAGCACTCACCGCCAGCTCCCTTCGCATCCGTCCATTACGATCGCACCGGTCATCCCACCGGCGGGATGCGCAACACCTGCCCTGGATAGATCAGGTTCGGGTCGGTCAGCATCGGCTTGTTGGCCTCGAAGATGGCCGGGTACTTCATAGCATCGCCGTACAACTCCTTGGCGATCTTCGAGAGTGAGTCGCCCTTCTGCACGGTGTAGAACTTCGCCTCCGCCTCGGGGCTGCCGACCTCCATACGATCGTCGACTTGCGCGACGCCCTCGCTGTTCCCCAGGGCCAGCACGACCTTTTCCCGAACCGCCTGCGACGCGGCCTTGCCGGTCACCGTGGCCACGCCGTCGTCATACCTGACCCGGAGGTCCTCGATGTCGAATCCCAAGCCCATGACATAGCGCAGCAGTTTGTTGCCTCGGATGAGGTCGTTGCGCTCTTCGTCTTGCTTCGCCTTTTCCTTGCGACCAGCACCTTTTACGAAATCGAACACGCCCACGTGGGTCTCCTTATGTGTGAGAGTCGTTGTCGTGACCCGGATCACCGGCCACCGAAGAGGCCGCCGAGCAGGCCTTTCCCCATGTTCGCGATATCATCCATGACGTTGCCGTCGTCATCCTGATCCAGCAGTGAGCCGAGCATGCCCATGGCCGGGTTCGACCGCTCCATTCGCTGCTGCTCGGTACCCAGCAAGCCCGCCAGGCCGCCAGCATCGAGTCCCTGCTGACGCTTCTGCCGGCCAAGTGCGCCCATGACCACAGGCGCCAGGATGGGTAAGAGTTTCGCAACCATCGATGGATCCAACCCGCTGGCCCGGCCGACGCCTGCTTCGACGGCGTTGCGTTTGGGGCCGAGCACGTGCCCCAGGATGCCGTCGCCATCATCCACGTCGGGACGGTCCAGAAAGCCATCCAGGTCGTCCAGCACGCTCCCGTCGTGTTTGCCGAGGGCTCGGTCCAGGCCATCGGCGCCCTGTGGCTGGGCGGAGTTGCGAGCCAGTGCACCGAGCAGCACCGGAAGCGCGGCCCCGACGGCGGTCTTCGTTGCACCCGCGTCGGCACCGAGCCGGCCGCCAAGCTTGCTCAAGCGCTGATCTGAACCCAACTGCTGTGCCAGCATGTCCAAGAGTGATGACATTGATCGTCTCCCAAGCGTCGTAGAGTACATTGGCGTGCGTCACATGATGCCCGGCGCGCCGCTCAGTGACCTGGGTAACTCCTCTCCTGTACCGCGCCCGGACCGACGAGTCTGCAGGATCCTGTGCCAGTTCGAGATGAGCGGGCTCGCCGACGTTTCAACTCGAAACTACCGACCTAAGGTGGCGCGCCGAACGGAGGCCGGCAAGGCCGCTGCACGTGCACGCGGTGCGATCTGGTTCACACTAGAGGTCCTGAGACCCTACCTCCTCCCCTGGAGGAGCATTCCCTTCACACCCACCTCCACGTCTACTCAGCGAACATGCCATGGCGAGTGAGGATCTCCGAAGTGCCGACGTCCGGCTGGTGCCTGAGTGACGACAGTCCGGATTGGCACGTCAGCTCCGGTGCGCCAAGGATGCGCTTCGACAGATCGACGACGTCGGCACAGCTGGCAAGTGGGCGACGCTTGCACGCGGGGCCCGTCGCGTCGAGCACCGTACTGCCTCACACTGCCCCCACCCCGTCGTCAGCCGAACCGGCGATCGAACAGGGCAGTCGGGGACGAATGACCCAGGGGCCGGGCCTACGGCTAGCATAGGCCTCGAAGCACGCCTCCGCCAGCACCAGCGACGTACGAGATCCGAGCGGTATCGTCTTGTTTGCCAGACGGGCGGAGTAGGATCATGGCGTTCGCGCGTGGGCAGGCGCCCGGACCAGAGCGTAGTTTTTACAGACGACCGGTACCTGGTCGCGTGACCGGGTCTCCGTCTTCCAACCCGAGGCCAAAGGACGAGGTCGACATGCGCACGCTACCCCTCCGCACCACGCTCGTTTTCCTGCTGGCCACCGTGCTCGCGGCATCCACGATCGGTGTCCCGCAGACCGCCATCGCCCAGCGTGACCGCGGTGCGGAGTCCGACCCCGACACGAGTGACCAGCGGGATCCACTAGCGACTGCGGTGCGCGGCCTGCGCTTCCGGTCCATCGGCCCCGCCGTGATCTCGGGTCGCATTTCGGACCTTGCCGTTCACCCCACCGACACGAAGACCTGGTATGTCGCCACTGCGTCCGGTGGCCTGTGGAAGACGACCAACGCGGGGACGAGTTTCTCACCCATCTTCGACAGCGAGGGCTCGTACTCGATCGGGGTCGTCGTGGTCGACCCTGCCAATCCCAACGTGATCTGGGTGGGGAGCGGTGAGAACAACCCGCAGCGTTCCGTCGCCTACGGAGACGGCGTCTACAAGTCCGTAGACGGCGGCCGAACCTGGCGCAACGTGGGGCTCCCCGAATCCGAGCACATCGCCAAGATCCTGATCGACCCGCGGGACTCCGACGTCGTCTACGTGGCATCCCAAGGAGCCGTCTTCAGTCCGGGCGGTGACCGCGGGCTTTACAAGACGACCGACGGCGGGGAGACCTGGGCCAAGATCCTGGACGCGGGAGAGTGGGCCGGGGTCACCGACGTCGTCATGGACCCGCGGAACCCGGACGTGCTGATCGCGGCAACCTGGCAGCGGGCGCGTCGTCAATGGGGTCTGATCCTCGGCGGCCCCGAGTCGGGACTGCACCGATCCATGGACGGCGGCGAGACCTGGACCAAGTCCCAACGCGGCTTGCCGAGCTCCGAGCTGGGTCGCATCGGCCTCGCCATGTCCCCCGTCAACCCCGACGTCGTCTACGCCATCCTCGAGGCGACGAACGACCGCAGTGGCTTCTACCGCTCGCAGAACAACGGCATCAGCTGGCAACGCATGAGCGACCGCGCGACGAGCAGCAACTACTATCAGGAGATCTTCGCCGACCCCGTGAACGTCGACCGGGTGTATGTGATGGATGTGCGGAACTGGATCAGCGACGACGGGGGGCGGAACTTCCGGCCGGTGGGCGAGCAGAACAAGCACGTCGACAGTCACGCCCTCTGGATCGATCCGAATGACACCGATCACCTGCTCATCGGCTGCGACGGCGGGCTCTACGAGTCGTTCGACGGCGGCCAGACCTACGACTGGTTCCAGAACCTTCCCCTCGCCCAGTTCTACCGGCTGGAAGTCGACAGCGTGCGACCCTTCTACCGCGTGTTCGGCGGCACGCAGGACAACAGCACGATGGGGGGGCCGTCCCGAACCAGCACGCGCCGAGGTGCCGACAACGGAGACTGGTTCCTGACACAGGGAGGCGACGGGTTCTACTCCCGCGTCGACCCCAGTGACCCCAACATCGTCTATTCCGAGTCGCAGTATGCCGGATTGACGCGATTCAACCTGGCTACCGGCGAGCGGGTGTCTATCACGCCGTTCCCGGAACCCGGTGCGCCGGCTCTGCGCTGGCACTGGGACGCGCCGCTCATCATCAGCCCGCACTCGACGTCGCGTCTGTACTTCGCCGCACAGCAGGTCTTTCGGAGCGACGACCGCGGCGACAGTTGGACCCCGGTGAGCGACGATCTCACGGCCCAGATCGACCGCAACCGGCTGCAGCTCATGGGCCGGGTCTGGAGTGTGGACGCGATGGGGAAGAACCGCTCCACCTCCACGTGGAACAGCATTGTGACGATGGCGGAGTCACCG
This sequence comes from Gemmatimonadota bacterium, assembly GCA_039584325.1. Classification (GTDB taxonomy): domain Bacteria; phylum Gemmatimonadota; class Gemmatimonadetes; order Gemmatimonadales; family GWC2-71-9; genus JAOTVV01. The sequence goes on along the minus strand of JBDGYA010000024.1, from coordinate 8,869 downwards.
TTGCAGGAAGGGCTCCTGTGGGTCGGAACCGACGACGGGCTGATCCAGGTGACCGAGGACGGAGGCCAGACTTGGCGCCGCATCGAATCGGTGCGGGGCGTGCCGGACACGACATTCATCTCACGTGTCACCCCGTCGTTCCACGACGCGAACACGGTCTACGTGTCGTTCGACAATCACAAGGCGGGGGACTACACGCCGTATATCGCCAAGAGCACCGACCTCGGCCGTTCTTGGACGCTGATCGCCGGGAATCTCCCCGAGCGTGGCACGGTGTACGTCGTGCTCGAGGACTACAGAGACCCTGACCTGTTGTTTGCCGGGACCGAGTTCGGGGCCTTCTTCTCCCACGACGGCGGTGACACCTGGACGCAGCTCAAGAGCGGCCTTCCGACCATCCAGGTGCGGGACATGGCGTTGCAGACCCAACACGACGATCTCGTGCTCGCGACTTTCGGGCGCGGCTTCTATATCCTGGACGATCTCGAGACGCTCCGCCGACTGACGCCGGCCGTGCTCGAGAGTGACGTGACGCTCCTGCCGGTGGACCGCACGCCGCTGTTCGTCCTCTCATCGCCCGATCCCGGCTGGCAGGGCGAGCGGTTCTGGACGGCTGACAACCCCCCAATGGGAGCAAGGATCTTCTACCATCTGAAGGAGCCGATCCGCACCCGGCGCGCGACACGCCAGCGTGCGGAGCGTGAGGCAGCACAACGGGGCGAGGACGTGTTCTACCCGCCATGGGACTCGCTGCGCGTGGAGGATCGTGAGGAAGATCCCACGATGATCCTCACGGTGACCGATCCGGAAGGCAGGATCGTGAGACGGTTGACGGGGCCCGTCTCCGCCGGCCTCCATCGCGTGACCTGGGATCTGCGCTACCCACCGGCCACACCGATCCGGAGTACCGATGGCAGTGGCGGCGGGTTCTTCGGTGGCGGCGGCGGACCGTACGTGGTACCTGGCACCTATACCGTCTCGCTCGCCACGAGCGCGGACCGCGTGGTGACGGCCGTGGGTGAGCCGCAGGCGTTCAACGTGTACCCACTCCACGGGGACGCGACCCCGCGCTCCCCGGCGGTGCTCGCCTTCCAACAGCAGACCGCGTCGCTCCAGCGCGCTATGCTCGGTGCCGGCGCGGCCGCGAGTGAGGCCATGACACGGATCGAATTGCTGGAGCGGGCACTCAGGGAAACGACAGGCGACGTCGCACAGATGTCCGACGACCTGCGAGCGCTGAAAGACGCCCTGCAGGCCATGCAGTGGGATTTGAGCGGTGACCCGACGATGCGGCGTCGCAACGAGCCGAGCCCACCGTCGCTGCAGCAGCGGCTGGGCCGCATTACGGGTGGGGCGTGGTCGCGGTCGCTGCAGGATGTCACCGGGACGCAGCGACGCCAGTACGAGATCCTCGCCGAGGAATTCGGAGGGATGCTCGAGAACCTGCGGCGCCTGATCGAAGTGGACCTCATCGGTATCGAGAATGCCGCGGAGGCGGCGGGCGCACCGTGGACGAGCGGCCGCATACCGGTCTGGAGACCGTAGACCGACACCCGTCACAAACGAGAAAGCCCCGATCGAAGGTGATCGGGGCTTTCCCATGCTCTGGGCAGCGTCGGCCCTGACGCCCGGCAGTGCTGCTACCGCGATCGGCGCGGCAGGTACGCCATCGAGGCTACCGGTCTATCCGAACGATGCTCAAGCCACCGAGGCCGTTGGCGACGAACAGCAAGTTCCCCTTGCTGTCAACGTAGTTGGCCGATGGGCCACCGGGGAACTGCACCTGACCGAGCAGCGTGAGGCCGAAGTCGGGCGAGTTGCACCCTTCGGTGCTCTCCGCGTCGAGATCGTGCGTCGCCTGGGCGACGAACAGCCCGGCACCACCGTTCGCGATAAACACGAGGTTACCGCTGTGTGACGCCCCGTTGGTCACCTCGTGCTCGATCGCAACACCATCGATGTCGGGCACGGACAGCGTGGCTACCGTCACTCCGGTCTCTACGTTCACCACGCGCAGCCCCTCGTCACCCGCGGCGTAGAACGCGCAACCTCTCGACAGAAAGACCGTCGCCTTGGATTCGGGGACGTTCGCGCCACCTGGCTCGAAACTCCTGAGGAACGCGCCGTCGCCGGCGTCGTAGAATCGCAACCCGCCCGGCGTCCCCCGCATGGCTACGACCACGCCACCCTTCACGTCCACGGCGCGTGCGTCGTCGAACGGATCGAAGCGCATGAGCGCAAGCGTCGCGGGATCGAAGATCGAGAGCCCCCCCACCGGCTCGCCCCCCGTCCCGGAGGTGACGTAGAGCATGCCCCCGGCCAGGTGCACCCCGGTGCCGGCATAGGAGGGCAAGTCGACTCGATGGGTCTCCGCGGTGAGCTTGCCGCCCTGCATGTCAACGACCTCGAGTACCGCGGGCGATTCAAAGATCATGTCGTCGGTTGCCGTCGCGAGGTACAGTTCCGTCGACCCCTGCAAGTGCAGGGCACTCACGTCGGTGTCCGTGATCAGCGCTTGCGAGATGAGCGCCGGCTCGTCCGGCTGGCTCATGTCGAACACATCGACTCCGCCCTTCCGCACCGGGCCCTGCACGTTGTACGCGACGTAGGCCTTGGACCCATGGATCACGCTGTGGGAGGCCTGCAACTGCGTCCCGTCAAGCGCTGGCGGCTCCACCTCACCGACCAGGACGAGCGCAAACGACGCATCTCCCGGGGACTCGAGCGCAGCCGCGAATTGGCCGACGGGCACCACCGGCAACAGCTCCGAGCGCAACTGCACCCGTTGCCGCAGCACCTCCTCGTCGTTCTGCACCTGGATGCGGCCCCGCTGCGCCGGCGCATCAGGTACCTCGAAGACCGCGGCGTCTGCGCAACCGACGGTGAACGCCAGCAAAGCTAAGCCTATATACCGCAACGCATTCGACGTGTGCCCGAGGATTCTGAACATGTCTGGTCGTTCCTCACTATATCTGAGTGTCCCGGCCTCCTGTGACCGGCGTCACAAAAGGGCAGGAACCGTGCCGGACTGAGGTGTGGCGGTGGGCGGTGGGCAGTGGGCGCAACGTATTGATTCACAGCGACTTATACGCTACCGATCAGCGGCAGGACCGGTTGGTGGCATATGCGCCACGGGAATGATGACGCGCGGCGTTGCCTCTAGGGCCTGACTCGTACCTCACCGCTCCCGGACCTCCCCTCGCTCGTGCCGGTCACCACGACGGTGTCTGCCGCGATCGCCGTGAACAGGAGGTAGTGCTCGAACTGGCCGTCGATCCGCAGCACGTCGGGCGTGTCGACGGACCAGGTGACCACTCGGTTCGAGAGTTCCGCACCGGTCGAGTCTCGCAGCACCGCCCGGACCCAGGCGGAGTCGCCGAGCGTCACGGTCTGGGTATCGGGCTCGATGGCGACGGTCGCGACCGGCAAGGTCGGATCCCCCGGCGGCGGTGTCGTGTCGCCGACCGTCACCCACGCTGCGTCGGCACGCGTGCCGCTGCGCGCCTCGATGACGGCGGTGCCCGCGGCGACGCCGGTCACGGTAGCTGACTGCGACTGGCTGAGGCCCCCCGGCAGGGTGATGCGCGCGACGGTCGTGTCGGAACTCGACCACGTGACGGAGTCCGTGACGACCGAATCGCCGCGGGCATCGAAGACGGCGGCGAAGAAGAAGGCGCTCTGCCCGACGGCCAGCGACGTGTCACCAATGATGCGGAGGTAGCCATCTCCCGTCCCACCGCTGCTGCCACCCAGCAGGATGTCGGCGGTCGTCGTCTCCCCCGCGGTGACCGGCACCGGACCGACGGTCCCGGGCAGCCAGCCCGTGCCCGGCGGAGGAGCCGCCTGCACGACATACTCGCGCACCTGCAAGAAGTGCACGGCATACCGTCCCGCGCTGTCGACCGGCGACGTCGCCGCGAGGCTCCAGGTGCCCGGCGAATCCGCGATGTTCCCGCGGAACACCGAGACGACGCCGCCACCGATCGGTACGGCTCCCGTACTGTCGTTCCCGCGCACCGTCCCCGCGATCGCCCCTGTCGACGCTTCGTTGACCGCCCGCAGAACCGGGAAGAACAGCAGCTCCGCCCCCGGTCCTGAGCGCACGGCAAAGCTCCGTCCGACGTCGAAGTCGATCACGATTCGCGCCCCTGCCTCTGGCACGTCGATCGCGCCTTCGACGAGGGCGTTGAGCGTCATCTCTCCGGCGCCTTGCCACTGGACGATCGCCTCGCGTCCATCTCGCCAGGTGACACTCGACGAATCGGCGTTCAGGATCAGGCGCAGCGCCAGGTACTGGCCGGCCGACAACGGCGACTCACCCAGGAGCGCGGTGGCTCCGTTGCGGAGGGTGAGGAGGTCGTAGCGCTGACGCGGCTCCGCGACGACGATCCAATCCTGTTCGTTCGCCGACGCCCCCGTGTCCGCCGTCGTGGACACGGCCACCTGCACGACGTGGATCTCGACGCGCGCCACATCGTCGTACGGAAACGGCGAGTCTGTGAGGAGGATCTGTGTCTGGCCTTCAGTGCCGATCGGGTCATTGAAGTCGGTCGTCCCGAGGTCGCAGCTCGTGAGGAATGCGAGCGCCGCTATCCCGAATCCGCAATTCCGCCACATCGTTCCTCCTTGCACGGTCGTCACGCACGCCTCAACGATACCTTCTACCCCGGCCCATGCCATGGGGTCACATCGCCGCGTGCCGCCTCGCGCCTCAATGCGGCCGATGCACGATCATGCGAGCCCGGTCTGGTCATCGACGTTCCGCCATCTTGCCGAGCGGGTATGCCCCGTACGAGCTTGAGTGTCGGGAACGGTGTGTGCGAAGGGGAAGTCGGTCACTCGGGAGCCCGTTCGATGCCAGCCAACCTCACACCGGCATACAAGCAGGCCGAAGCCACGTTCCGCTCGGCGGTGACGCGGGAGGAGAAGATCGCCGCGCTCGAGGAGATGCTGCGGGTCATCCCCAAGCACAAGGGAACGGACAAGCTCCAGGCCGATCTCCGGTCGCGTCTGTCCAAGCTCAGGCGCGAGCCCAAGAAGAAGGGACCCACTCGGGGGCACAGCCACCGAATCCCGCGGGAGGGCGCAGGCCAAGTGGTGCTGGTCGGTCCGCCGAACGCCGGGAAATCCAGCCTCGTGGCTTCCCTCACCCACGCCACGCCCGAGGTCGCCGCCTATCCGCTCACCACGCGTGAAGCCACGCCGGGCATGATGCCCTTCGAGGACACGGCGTTCCAGCTGGTGGATCTCCCTCCGCTCTGCGAGGAGCACGTGGAGCCCTGGGTATACGACTTGGTGCGGGCCGGGGACCTCGTATGGCTCGTCGTCCCCATCGACCGGCCACTCGCCGGTCTCGACCTCGTCATGGATCTCCTCGCGAGGAAGGCCGTCGCGCTCTATCCGGCGGGGGTCGATGCTGCGGAGCGCCGTCCGGGATGGCACCACAAGCGCGCAGTATTGGTGGTCACGGGCATGGACCGCGAGGGCTCGGAGGGAGATCTGGCAGCGTTGCGGGAGCTGCTGGACACCCCATGGCCCACCGTGCCCGTCTCCTCGGTCGCCGGCATCGGGTTCGCCGAGCTGGGCAATCGCACGTTCGACGCGCTCGACATCGTGCGGATCTACACGAAGGAACCCGGGAAGGAGCCGGACCACGGTCGTCCGTTCACGCTCCCCAGCGGCTCCACCGTCGACGACCTGGCACGGACCATACACCAGGACATCGCGAAGGGCCTGAAGTTCGCCCGGGTCTGGGGGGCAAGCGCGTTCGACGGACAGTCAGTCGGGAACACGCATGTGCTGGAGGAAGGTGACGTCGTGGAAATTCACTGGTGAGCTCTGTTTCGGTTTGCGCGGCGTGCCACACTGCATCGGGCTCAAGGCCTCGGCGGCGACGGGTTCCGGACTACACCGTCCGCTGGTAGACCCGGTACCGTTTGTACACCGTTCCTCCCATGCGCTGCATCTCGGCCTGCACTCTGGTGTTGCTCTCGAGCTCATGGTGGCTGTCCATGTACTCGAAGCCCGAGCGCCGCGCGGCACGTACCATCGCCGCCCCGAGTAGCACGTCCACCCCACGGCCGCGGTAGGCTTCGCGGATACCTCCGAGCAGCAGATCCAAGCGGCGTGTGAGGCGATCGGCGCGCAGCAACCAGAGCCATCCCACCGGTAACAGGCGCCCGCGCGCACGCCGCAGCGCCGGTGCGAGATTGGGTAGGGCGATGATGAAGCCGATGACCTCCTCCCCATCGAGCACGACCTTCACGAAGCGGGGATCAACGACGTACCGATAGCGCCGCTCCAGATCCGCCAACTCCTCCGCATCCAGCTCGGAGTATCCGATGAGATCTCGAAACGTCTCGTTCATAAGGTCGAGTATCGGGCGGATGAATGGTCGGAGCTGACGGCGGTTGTCGAACTCCAACAGCCGCAGGCGTCCACTCTGCATCACCCGTGCGAATACACGCTCATATACCGGGGGCAGGGTCTCGGGGACCGGCACCTTGTAGACCACGTAGTCCACCTCCTTCATCCAAGCCAGAGCCTCCAGGAAGCGGACGACGTAGGGGAAGTTGAAGTAGGACGCGATCGAGGGCTCCTCATCGAAGCCGTCGACGAGCAGGCCCTCCGGGTCCTGGTCGGTGAAGCCCATTGGCCCGATCATCCGGCGCATGCCACGCTCACCGGCCCACACCCGCACCCGCTCGAGCAGCACGGATGCGACCTCAAGACTCTCGATACAGTCGATGTGGCTGAATCGGGCGGTGCGCTCGCCGCGGGCCTCGTTGTAGCGCCGGTTGATGATACCAACGATCCGGCCTACCGTAGCGCCACCCTCGTCACGGGCGAGCCAGAGAGCGTGGTCGCAATAGGCGAGGGCCCGGTTGTGACGGGGATCGAAGAGGCGATGCTCGTCCTTGCGAAGCGGGGGCGTCCAATCGTGATGTGAGCGGTGAAGCCGCTCCGGGAACCGGACGAACTCAGCGAGGTCCCGGCGCCGCGAGACAGGCTCGACGGAGATCACGGGCGTCGCCCCCACCCACCTCGTGAGGTCGACGGACACTGCGGCACTGTTGCGGAAAGACAGTCCGCGGTCCGCTCATGGACTCGATCGTGAGCCATCGGGACCTCCCGCAGCACGCCTGTGCCGAGCGAGCGGATGGAAGGAAGTGCCGGCGCACGGCGAAGATACGGGGGGATCCTCGGACTGGCCAGAGTGCCGACAGCGGTCGGTGTCGCTGGACGATTCGGGACGTGGACCATACCCTTGACCACGCCCGCCGAGGCAGGCGGAGCAGGATGCGCGTATCGGGCAACCGTGGAGACCCGCTACCGTGACCGACCGGGACGCCACAGACACCCCGAGCAACAGACAGATCCGGGTAGTGGTCATCGCCTCGATCGTCGCGTTGCACACCACTCTGTACTACGCCGTCAACCTCGTCAACAGCCGCCGCTCACCGGCGGATCTGGTCGATCTCACGATCCCCCTGGACCGGCTGGTACCGTATCTGGGTTGGACCTGGGTGGTCTACTACGGTGGCGATCTCTTCATCACGGTGGGGGCGGCGTTCGTCCTGTGGAGGCTCACGGACCGGCAGGTGCTGCGAGCCGCCGAGGCATACGCCGGAATCATCGTGATCGGTGCGGTGATACAACTTCTCGTGCCGAGCAGTGCCCCGTGGCCAGGGGAGATGATCGAGCCACAGCGCTGGATGCACGAGGCAATCGGGATGCGACCGCATGCGTGTCTCCCCTCCATGCATGTGGCCTTGTCCGTCCTGCCTGCGGGTCTAGCGCTCTCGACCGTTCGGTCCGCCTGGGGTCGTGCATGCGTGATTGCAGCGGCGGCCCTGATCACAGGGTCCACGGTCACCCTCAAGGAGCATTTCGTCCTCGACAGTCTCGCCGGGCTGGCCCTGGGGATCGGTGGCTGGGCCTATTGGCGTGCGCGTGTTCGATCCCCCGTATCGCCGCACGACGACCGAGGCGCCACTCCGGCCGCTCGGCGGGCCGATAGCGGCGGGTGATCGATCGCAGTTGGGCTGCCGGGCGGAGCCGCTCCAGCAGCGTAGCTTGTGCTGCCAGTGCCGGAGCCGCTCCAGCTCGGTGTGGCGAAGTACTCCTCAGAACGCTGTCCGAGAGCCCTGCTACGGCGGGCACCCACACGGACGGCACCCTCCGGACGGTCAACGTTAGCAGCGGGTAGATCTCGAGGGCGATCCTCCGGTTCGCATCTGCGCAGCGACGAGAGAGGGGGCACGCACTGTCCCGGAGGGCGATGTGCCCGGCCGCATGGCTGTCACGCGCGCCGGCTCTAACGGACCACCAAACAGCCGGTATTCGTCGAGTCGGCACGAGGGGATCAACTGACCACCGTAGAGCATCATGTTGAGGCACCCATCGCACAGGTTGACTCGACCGTCGACTATCTCGTTGGGCTGTTGCAGCGACACCGACTGCGTGTAGAGGGGCGCCAGGGCCCGGACCGGGCGGCGAAGGAGCATGCGCCAGACGTTGCCGGCAATGCGTCGCACGCCGGGGTCCACCAGGCCCATGAGCAGCAGCTTCATGCCGACTCTGGGATTACGGAGGAACGCGCAGTAGCGCCCAGTCACGAGATGGTGACCGACCTGTACGCACTCCACGGCCCGTGCACCCAGGTATCCGTGGAGTCCGTGCCGTGACCCGACCTGGACCGCCACCAGGAACTTGTGCGTATCCGGTGCGCTCGTCCCCGGCAGGTAGGCGCTGGGAGCGAAGGATGGATCCCACGTGCGGATGGTCTCGTACATCGCGTCGACCGTCACGTCGAGCATCTCCAACGCCGCGGTCGTGTGCTGCAGGCGCGTGACGTCCACTGCCGTGT
>JBDGYA010000057.1:0-18168 GCA_039584325.1 Gemmatimonadota bacterium | reverse complement strand
GATCGACGATCTCAAGGATCACGTGGTCAAGGAGATCGGTGCGATCGCCCGCCCGGAGGACATCATCTTCACCGCGGACTTGCCCAAGACCCGCAGCGGCAAGATCATGCGGCGTCTGCTCCGGGACATCGCCACCGGGCACGCTCTCGGGGACGTGACCACGCTCGCCGATCCCAAGGTGGTCGCGGCGCTGAAGCAGAAGTACGAGGGGAACGAGGGCTAAACGGTCGGCGGCTCGGTGGCGGCGCCGCGAAAGCGCCGTCACGAGGATCACGCAGACGAGCACCGCCGAGACCACGCACCAGCGGCACCAGGCGTGGATCACGGCCGCCTCGATGTAGGTGAGATAGCCGCTGAACAGCACACCGGCACCGGCGAGGAGCAACAGGCCGATTGTGGGCTCAGGGCGTTCCTGCCACCGCGGCTGCAGGCCGAGCAGGCTGAGCGCCAGCATCCCACCGTAGGCCAGCATCCCCCAGAACGCCACCGGCACGCCGACGAAGTCGCCGTACTTCGACAGCTGCACGGTCTCGCAACCCCCATCGCCGCAGGCGAGGATGCCGATCAGTCCGACCTTCCAGAGCCACAGATACAGCGAGATCAGGAACCCAACCAGCGCCAGCAGCGCGGTCACCATGCGGTGCGTCATTGGCCGGCGCGGGCCTCCGCCAGCTCAACGTATTTGAGGATGCTATCGTAGGGCTGTGCGCCGGTGAGCATGGTCCCGCCAATGACGAGTCGCGGCGTGGAGTTCACGCCGAGCGCGAGCCCAGCTTGCCGGCCGGCAACCACCCGATCCCAGTGTCGTCGCTCCCGCATGCAGCTGTCGTACTGTTCCAGGTCCAGTCCGACCGCTTCGGCGAAGGCCTCGAACCGTCCGCGCGGGTCCCGTTCCAGGGCCCAACGCGACTGATTCAGGAACAACTGATCGGCCATCTCCCAGAACCGTCCCTGCTCACCAGCGCACGCCGCGGCCTGATGGGCCATGTCCACGGTCGGACTGCCCAACGGGAAGTCGCGGAACCGCAGTCGCACCCGTCCCGTTGCGACCAAGAGCCGCCTCACGTCGGGGATGGTGATGATGGCAAGCCTGCCGCAGGCCCCACATCCGAAATCGGCGTATTCCACGATCTCGACCGGCGCCGACGCGCTGCCCAGGACCCAGCCCGAGGCGGCCAGCGCGCTGTCGGGGAGAGGCCCGACCTCCACCGGCTGGAACGCCGATCCGGACCGGGCCGTCCAGATCCAGGCTGCGCCGGCCACGGCGACGACCCCCAGGAGGGCGTAAAACGGTTTGAGACTCATCGACTGCGCCATGGTTCGCCGTCCTCCTCATCATCGAGATCGGGATCCTCGTCACCGAGACCCAGCTCTTCCATCTGCTGCCGCGCCTGCTCTACGATGCGCCGGCTCTCCGCCTGCTCCGGAGAGTCGTATGTGCACCGGACCTCGTAGTGGAACAGCTCGCTGCGCGCGTCGCCCATCAGCTTGAGCAGCTCGGGGCCGGCGCCCAGCAGGCCGCCCCCTGCATCCAGCTCCTGGATGCGGGCGGCGAGCGCGCGGAGCAGCTCCATCAACCGCCGTTTGCGGTCGTCTTCGTCGTAGACGGGATCGTGCTTGGTCATCGGTCGATTGGGAAATCTAGCACCCTGGGCAACGAGCCCGTCGTTTGCGCGAGGAGCATTCCCCGTTTACGTTTCTGCGCTGAAGAACACCTAGATCATTAAGGAACAGAAAGGCTACCTGCTGAATGACAAAGAACCGTGCCCCGAAAGAACGGGATCTTTCAGCCCTCGACAAGGCTCGGGACGAGTTGTACAGCCACATCCTGCGGTGTGGCGTCCTCCAGGCGACCGCCGAGCACCAGAAGGAGTGGTTCGACGACACGATCGAGTACATGGCCGAGCGGTACCCCTCGCTCTCCGAGGAAGACGTGCGGGACTTGCGGCAGCTCGGTGAGCGGTACTGCCAACCGGTGATCAACAACTCTCCGCCCGTCGGGGCCACCAGCTAGGTCGGGCGCGCTCCCACCGGACAGGTCGAATACCCCGCACCGTCTGCGGGGTTCTTTGTTTCGGGGCGGGCGCCGCGCTCACCGCCAGCGGACGCGGAAGCCCGCGGCGGCTCGCACCCCCCCCGCCAGCCCCACCTCAGCATACCAGCCGGTCTTCCGGCCCGGCGTGGTCTCGAGCCCGATCAGCAGCACGAGGTACTCGAAGACGTCCTCGGCCGTCGCTCCCACCGTGAGACCACCACCCGCGTACGGCGACACGCCGCGCTGTTGGTAGGGATTGAGGTGGTAGCTCACCACCACTTCCCCGCGGACCGCGAACGCGCTGTCGAGACCGCCGGCGTGCACGGTCAGTCCCACCCGCGCGCGCCCGGCGGATCGCAGCGCGAACCCGAGGCCGGCACCCAAGAAGTCCCGGTCCGCAAAGATCCCGAGTGCCTGGACCTGTAGCTCCCGGGCCGACTGCGCATCGGCCGCCACCGGTAGCGCCAGCAGCAATCCCAGTGACAGACAGCAGTCACGCCACTTCAACCTGATACTCCACGCGGATATCCGGATCGAGGCTGGCAACCACGGAGCAGTACTTGTCGATCGACAACGCCACCGCACGCTCGACTTTCGAGACATCGACCCCGTCCCCGTCTACCCGAAACCGGAACGCCAGGTCGGTGTAGCGTCTCGGCTCCTGATCCCGGCGGGTGCCCGTGACATCGATCGAGAAGGTCCGAATCGGCACGCGCATCTTCTTCAGGATCACGACGACGTCGGCCCCGGAGCACCCCGCGGCAGCGAGCAGGAGTGCCAGCATCGGACTCGGTCCCTCCTCACCGTCGCCGTCGATCGTAATGGCCGGTGTCGCCGGCTCGGTACCGCCACCCCGGAACGCGAGGCCCGTGCCCGTCCACTCCATCCGCACCGCCCGCTGCTGCGGCATGTCAGCCTCCTCTCCTCGTGGTGAACCCGATGAGGAGGCGCTGGCGCCGGAACGCGTCCGCTGGATGGTACTCCACCATCCAGGCGATGCGATCGCGAATGCGGATCTCGAAGCCGAGCACGAACTGCAGCCACAGCCCCGGACACGAGTCGTCGGCGCCGCAATCCTCCCGCCCCCAGACGCCGAATCCGCCTCCGATATAGGGCACTGCGGTCTCACGGTCGTCGAGGAACCGGTACACCAGCTCGAAGGCTGCCAGGTAGGTGTTGTCGCCACCGAGGAACCCCAGCTCGCCGGACGGTCTGAGGCGGAGCCGCTCGGTGAGGAGATGCCCCATGTCGAAGGCGACCGAGACCACGGCCTGCCCGTCCCCCTCGAAGTCCACGCCGCCGCGAGCGGCAAACCCGTACAGACCCAGCGCCGACGACGGTCCCCCCGACACGGTCTCCTGGCCCGCGGCGGCCTGAGCGCCCAACGCCAGCGCCGAGACCAACGCCATGCCGACGGCCATCCGTTGTCCGTTCATGTCACTCACCCACTTCCTCATCGATGCTTCGCCGCACGGCTGTAATCGGCGATTGCGTACACCGCCATTGCCGCCGTGGCCCATGCCAGCGGGCGCACCAGGTCGGATCCGGCAAGGAACGCCACGAGCGTCAGCAGCTGACCCACGGTCACCGCCTTCCCACCCGCGCGGGCGGGGAGGGTCGTGGGGCGCCGCAGCGCCCAGGTCGCCAGAAACGCACCGATCGCCACCAGGTCCCGGAGCAGCACCCCGAGCAACTCGAGCGGCGTCAGGACACCGCCGCGGTACACCACGGCGAACGCCACCACGATGAAGACCTTGTCGCAGACGGGATCGAGCACCGCACCGAGCCGTGAGCCACCGATACGCCGCGCCCAGATCCCGTCCACGAAGTCCGTGAGCGCCGCCACGGCGACGATCACCAGCCGTTCGGCCGTCCCGTCAACCAGCAGGAACGCGAGCGCGAGCGGCAGCCGCAACGCCGTAAGCACATCCGGCTGCTGCACCAGCGGTCTTGCTTGCCGCCTCGCCGGGGCGCCGGTACCTTGCGGCATTACTGAGGCCTCGCCCCGGTTGCGGGAGGAACCATGGATACCGCACTCATCAAGCAGGCCGCCGTCTTCGCCGACCTGGACGACGACGAGCTCGAGCGGATCGCCGAGATCTGCACCGAGCAGCGCTTCACGTCGGCCCAGACGATCTTCAAGGAGGGCGAGCCCGGCAACCGGCTGTTCATCATCTCCGAAGGTGAGGTTCGTGTCTCCCGCCAGGTGCCCGGATCGGGCGAGGAAGCGCTCGCCGTCCTCAAGCCCGGTGCCTGCTTCGGCGAGATGGCCGTGTTCGACCGCTCCGAGCGGTCCACCGATGCGATTGCGAACACCGACTGCACGCTCCTCACGATCATGCGCTCGGATTTCGAGATGCTGCTCGACTTCGACCGCGACCTCGCGTTCAAGGTGCTCTGGGGCGTGGTCCGCCTGCTGTCCCAGCGCCTCCGAGTCACCAACGAGAACCTGAGGTCCTTCCTGGCAATGTCGATGTTCTGACCAGCGCTCGACCCCGCGCTCACTCCTCTGTGCCCATCGGCGCGCCCCGCACGACATACTCGACGGCTCGACTCGCCTGAAACACCGACGCCGCCACACGCGCGACCTCGTCGCGCGATACCTCGCGGAGCCGCTCCGGCGCGTCGGCCCAATGCGCGATATCGTCGTTCACCCAGGCGTCTAGCACGCGTCCCGCCACGGACCGACCGCTCTGCGCGCCGATCTCCACCAGGCCGGCGGCATACGCACGCGCGCGCGCCAATTCCTCGTCATTGGGCGGCTCGGCGCTCAGTCGCTCGAGCTCGGCCAGCATCGCCTCACGCGCCTCCCCTTCGCGCTCAGGCGACGTCGCAATGTAGCAGAGCACCGCACCGGCTTCGCGAACCACCCACGGCATCGCTGCCACCGTGTACGCCAGGGAACGCTTTTCCCTGAGCTCGTCGAACAACCGGCCCGCCAGCCCGCTCAGCAGCGTGCCGACCACGCGAAGCGGGAACCGGTCTGGCGAGCGGTACGGCGCCGCCGGGAACGCCAGCGCGAGCGCCGTCTGCTGCTTGTCCCGCTCCTCCACCGCCCGCGAGGGCCGCCACACGGGAACCGCGGCCTGCGGATGCTCACCGTCACCATCAACCTCCCACCTCGTCAGCGCGCCGAGCTCGGCCGTGACGTCACGCACGTCGACGTCGCCGACGACCACGGCCACCGGCCGGGTGGCGCGGACGCGGCCGGCCCAATCGCGCACCTGATCCTCGCCGAACCCCTCGACCACCTCAGGCACGCCCAGTCCGGGAAGGCCGTACGGGTGTTCCGGAAACGCCAGTTCCCGCACGCGCTGCAGCGGGTAGCGGAACATGTCGTCGCGCTGTCGCCGCGCATCGCTCGCCTGCAGGCTCCGCTCGACGGTGATGTCCTCCCGCTCGAGGTGGGGCTCCACGGCGACGGAACGTAGCAGGGCAGCGGCCTCGGGGAGTCCCCCTGGCGCCACGGTCAGGCTCCACCCGAGGGTTTGCGACCCGACGGACGGCGCGAGCGTGCCGCCCAGTGACTCTGCGGCGGCGGCAAGGACCTCTCCCGTTAGACCCCCGGCACCGCGGATCGTGGTTCGGGCCAGGAGCGAGGAGAGGCCCGCCGTCGTGCTCGTCTCCGCGAGCGGCACGCCGGGGAAGTGCAGCAGCAGGGTCACGGAGCCCGACCCGCGCTTCGGTCGTGCGAGCACGTCGATGCCGGCGAACTGCCAGTGGACGAGGTCGTCCGGCAGGGCGCGTCGCTCGAGCGCCTCCGCCGCTTCGCCGGGTCGCCGAGCAGGCGCCGGCAGCCCGCTCGGTCGACCACTGCCTTTGCTCGTCACCCGGGGTGGCCATCCCTGCTCGAGCGTTGGTGACGCGCCGTTGCGTGGCAGGTACAGCACGCCGCAGGCCGAGTTTGTCCCGAGCCAGCGGGCGACGACCTCCTGCACCTCGGGAGCGGACACGGCAAGGGTCCGCTCCGCCATGCGGTCGACGAGTCGGTAGTCACCCAGCGCCTCCGCCTCGCACAGAGCGGTCGCCCGTCCGTCCATCGACTCCATGCGCCGGGACCAGCCCGTCTGGAGCAGTGCGCGGGCGCGCCGCAGCTCGGCATCCGTTGGGCCCTCTTCGGCGAGATGCCCGACGAGCGCCATGGCCTGTTCGACCGCGTCCTCCACCCGATCCGGCTCCGCCTCGAGATCGATGTCGAAGACGCCGACTTCCGTGGGCGTGTAGTGCGAAGCCGTGGCGCTCGCGGCCAGGCCGGGTGCCCGCAGACGCCGATACAGCCGCGACCCTCGGCCGGCGCCGAGAATGACGGACGCGACATCGAGTGCGGGGGCATCGGCATGAAGGGCCGCTACCGTGCGCCAGCCGATACTCGCGAGCGGACGCTCGACATCGCCCCGCAACACGCGAAACGCCGGCCGACGGTGGTCCGGCTCGGGCGGTGAGCCCTCGACCGCCGCCGGGGGTAGCGCCCACGCGCCGTACGTGTCCGCGATCATGTGGAGTGCCCGGTCGGGGTCGAGGTCCCCGACGAGGCCGACGATCACCCGATCGGGCGTGTACCGGCTCTCGTAGTACGCGCGAACGTCACCGTGCGTGAGCCGGCGCAGTCCGTCTTCCGTCCCGATCCGCCACCGGCGCATGCGGTGCTCGCAGAACAGCAGCTCGAACAGCGTCTCCGAGGCGACGGCGCGCGGCGAGTCGAGCTTCCGCTTCGCTTCCTGGATGATGACCTCGAGCTCGCGGCGCAATTCGTCGGGGTCGAGCGCCGCGTGCATCAGCGCATCGGCCTGGATGTCGAGCGCCTGTGCGAGGCCGGCGGCAGCAGCCGGCAGGACGGTGTAATAGACGGTCTTGTCGTAGATGGTCCCGGCGTTGATGTACCCCCCCACCGTCTGGGTCTCGCGCGCAATCGCGCCGGGTCCGCGACGCGCCGTGCCCTTGAAGAACATGTGCTCGAGCACGTGCGCGATGCCCACCCAGTCGTCCGGCTCGTCGAAATAGCCGGCCCGCACGTGCGTCACGGTGGCGACCACCGGCGCGGAGGCGTCGCGGCGCACGAGGGCGGTGAGCCCGTTGGGCAACACCAGGCGGTGCACGTCCGTGGTCCATTGCATGGCGGAGAAAGATAAGGTCGGTCGGTTCGGGCGGGTGGGACCGGCTTGTGCTCGGTTCCCGCGGCGCGGTGCCGTCAGACGCGGAGCTTCACCCCAGGATGTGGAGCAGTCCGGCGGCGGCGATGCCCTCCACGAAGCTGCGCGCGTCGTGGACCGGGATGATCGCGCCGCCCTGCATCCGGCTGCGACGTGCGACGCGCTCCATATACTCCTGGAGTGAGGAGCCCACGCCGTCACGATCGTCCATCTTCATCTGCAGGACGATCTCCTCCCAGGTGCCGGCGTAGGTGACTCCCTTCGTCGTCTTCACGCGATGGACTTCGCCGGTCGGTCGGCGCTGCATTGCCTGCAGCTCGGTGAGCAGCGTCCCGAACAGCTCGATCTGGTGTGGGTCCCGCACCGAGCCGTCGGACAGCGTCGTGACGAGCTCCATGAGGAACTGGTCCACCGGGTCGAGCGAAGAGGCCAGCTCGGCCAGCCGCTGCTGCCACGGCCGCAACTCCGGATCGTTGCTCTCCAACCGGTAGATCGACTTCTTCAACTCGATCGTGCGCCACAGGGCCAACTCGTCGTAGTGCTCCGCCGGCTCGGTGCGCTCGAAGTGGAAAAGGCTGGCCTCGTACTCGCCCCGGTCGTAGAGCAGATTGCCGAGATAGATACGGGCTTCCGCGTGCACCTCGTCGAGGTCGAGGGCGCGGCGCAGCCAATACAGGGCGTTCTCCTCCTCCCCCAGACGGTGCTCGGCGTAACCCAGCGCCGCCGCCCCCTCCGAGGAATCGGGATGGTGCTTGGCGGCCAACTCGAAGAAGCCGCGCGAGTGCCGCAGCATGCCTTCGCGGAACAGGGCGCGCCCGACCTGCAGCATCAGGTCGTGGTCCTCGCGAAACCCCATCGCGAGTACCCGGTCGAAACACTGCAGCGCTCCCGGTCGATCGCCGAGTTTGAGCAGTGCCTCTCCCAGACCCGCGAGCGCTTCCTCGTCGTTCGGATCGAGCGCAATGGCCCGTTCGAAGTCGGCGCGCGCCCACGCGTACTCCTCGCACGCCAGCTGCACATACGCCAGCCCGACATGTAGCTCCACCGCGTGCGGAAACCGCTCGATGGCTTCCCGCAGCGCGGCGATAGCCTCGTGGTAGCGGCCCTGGTGGTAGAGCTTGTGGGCGCGGTCGGCGTATTCGTCCGAACTGAGGAAGGGGTCCGACATCAGCCGGGCCTCCAATGGAAGGTTGCGGTAGGATACAAGACAAGTTCCCGCCGCACAAGCGCTTGACGGCTCACGGCCGCGCCAACGACACGACGGGAGCCGAGCCCACTGCGGGCCTCCAGCCCCCGTCGAGGTCGCTGTGCCGTGCCGGCAACCGGGCTCAGTTCTCGGACGCCCGATTCACCGACAGCAGTTGCGTTTGGATCTTCCAGACGTTGTCCTGTGTGTCCTTCAGGAGAACGACCAGCCCCCGTCCGGGGAAGACGGCACGCTGGCCGTTCGCATCGACCACGTCCGTCGAGTGCCGGAACACCGCCTGCGCCACGTTGTGGGCCAGCACCCGCACCTCGAGCTGGCTCAACGCGAAGTTCATGTAGTTCGTGCCGCTGTAGAAATCGCGCCACGTCTGTTCCACCGCCTCGAACCCCTTCGCCATGCGCCCGTCCGGCCAGACGACGTGCGTCTCGGCCCCCGCATCGTAAAAGAGCAGGAGACTGTCCACCCTCGCGTTGTTCATCGTGTTGACCCAGCTGTTCACGCGCTCCTGCACGGATTCCTGCTCCAGGAGCATCTCACGCCGCGTCATATCCTGTGTGCAGGCAACGACCGCCACGCAGGCCAGAACGAGTAGCAGCTTCGAACGTCGCATAGCATTGATCCCTGTTGTGGAACCGGGTGGAGGTTGTCCCTGAAAGCTACGGTGTGGCGTACTTGCGTCAATGCGGGGCTGGGCATAGCCTTTCCGTCGCCCTGAGCCCTCTCCCGCACGACCACGTAATGTGTGGCGTGGGTCGCAGGTCCTTGGCGATCGGAGATACCGTGCGCGTCATCCTCTTCACGCTGCTGTTGACCGCGCCTGTCGCTGGACAGACGGGGCCGCCGCCACCGTCCGACCCCCGGATCGACAAGATCGTCCGAGCGGTCTCCGCCGACCGTATCGCGGCCGACATCCGCACGCTCGTCTCGTTCGGCACCCGCCACACGCTGTCCGATACCGTGTCGGCGACCCGCGGCATTGGCGCCGCGCGTCGATGGATCGCGGCCGAATTGGAGCGCATCTCCGCCGCCTGCGGTGGCTGTCTCGAGATACGCTACCTGTCGGAGCGCTACCCCGTGGGGCAGCACCGCCTCCATCCCGACCGGGAGACCAACGTCGTCAACGTGCTCGCCGTCCAGCGTGGCACCGCCGAACCCGCTCGCGTCGTCCTGATGAGCGGCGACATCGACAGTCGTATCGGCGACATCATGAACTTCACCGATTCCGCACCCGGGGCGAACGACAACGCGAGCGGCGTCGCCGGAACGCTCGAGGCGGCGCGGGTGCTGTCGCGCCACCGATTCGGCGGTACGATCGTCTACGCCGCTCTCTCCGGCGAAGAGCAGGGCCTTCTCGGCGGCCGGACCGTCGCACGGATGGCCGTCGACAGCGGCTGGAACGTCCAGGCGGTGCTCAACAACGACATGATCGGAAATGTGGCGGGCATCAGCGGCGTGGTCGAGAACACGACGGCGCGGGCGTTCTCGGACGCCACACCGCCGACGGAGACGGAGCAGGAGCGCCAGGCCAGACGCTTCACCGGCGGCGAGGTGGACGGGATCTCGCGGCAGCTGGCCCGTTACGTCGACGCGATCGCCGACCGCTACCTCACCAACCTCGACGTCATGCTGGTGTACCGTCTCGACCGGTTCGGACGCGGCGGTCATCACCGCCCCTTCGCGGACGTCGGGTTTCCGGCGGTGCGCATCATGGAAACGCACGAGAATTACACGCGGCAGCACCAGAACGTACGGGTGGAGGACGGGGTGGCGTACGGCGACGTTCTCGACGGCGTGGATTTCGACTACGCCGCAACGCTAACGGCCCTCAACGCCGCGACGCTGGCAGCACTCTCCTGGGCGCCGGGGCCGCCCATGGACGTTCGCATCTGCGGGGCCGTCGCGCCCTCGGCCCGCATGGCGTGGAATCCGTCACCCGACACAGCGAACGTCGCCGGCTATCGCGTCTACTGGCGACGGACCGATGCGCCCACGTGGACGGACGCCCGCTGGGTGGGTGACACCATGCGGCACACGTTCGACGGGCTCGTCATCGACAACTACTACTTCGGCCTGGCCGCCGTCGGTCCCGACGGGAACGAGAGCGTGATTGTCTTTCCCCGGCGGCCGCGGCGCGGCGAGCGCTGTTGAGCCGCTTCACGTCCTATCAATGGCGTCTCTTCGCGGTGCTCAGCATCGCGACGTTCTTTGAGGGGTACGACTTCATCGCGCTGAGCCAGATCCTGCCAAACCTCCGGGCCGAGTTCAGCCTCTCGGAGACGGAGGGCGGCATGCTGGCTTCGATCATCAGCCTCGGCACGATCGTCTCTTACGTGCTCGTGCGCATGGCGGACCGATGGGGACGCCGGCGCGTGCTTTTGATCACGATTACCGGTTACGCGATCTTCACCCTGCTGTCGGGCCTGTCGCGTGGTGCGGGCGATTTCGCGGCTTTCCAGTTCACCGCACGCGTCTTCTTGATCGCGCAGTGGGCCGTGGGGATGATCTTCGCCGCTGAGGAGTTTCCGGCGGAGCGGCGCGCGTTCGTGCTCGGCGTGATCCAGGCGTCCAACGCGCTCGGCGTCGTCACCTGCGCGGCGGTTGTGCCGTTCCTGCTCACCACCCCGTTCGGCTGGCGCACGGTGTACTTCGTCGGCGTCCTGCCGATCCTGCTCGTGCCGTACGCCGCGCGCCACATCCGGGAGTCGTCGCGCTTCGAGCAGCATACCAGTGAGATGCCGGTCATCGACACCCGACCCTTCGCGATCTTCCGCACACCGTACCGCCGCCGCGTGCTGCAGATGGCGCTGATCTGGGGTCTCACCTACATGAGCACGAACACCGCACTCCTGTTCTGGAAGGAGTTCGCGGTGGCGGAGCGCGGGTTCAGCGACCACGACGTGGGCCGCGCCGTCGTGATCGCATCCGTCATCGCCCTGCCCTTCGTGTTCTCCGTAGGACGGCTGATCGATCATCTCGGCCGCCGGCGCAGCGCTGCGCTGATCTACTCCGTCGGGATCGTTGCCGGCGTGCTCGCCTACCAGCTGCGGGATTTCTGGGCGCTCACCGCGTGCCTCACCGTGGCGATCGTCGCCTCGATCGGGCTCCTGACCATCCTCAACGCCCTCACCACCGAGCTGTTTCCCACCTCGATGCGGGCCGACGCCTTCTCGTGGGCAAACAACCTGCTGGGGCGGATCGGCTACGTCATCGCGCCGGGGGTGGTGGGCGCGCTCGCGGCGGAGTTGGGCTGGAGCACGGCGGTCCCGCTGACAAGTATCTCGCTCCTCATCGCGCTGGGGCTCATCCACAGGTTCATTCCCGAGACGGCGGGGCAGGAACTGGAAGACGCGGCACAGCTGTAAGCTTCGGCGCCGCGCCCGATGGTCGGTATCCTTGCGCCATACCCATCTGTACACCTACCAGCATCGCTCGGCGCTAGCGTGCCGGAGCGGGATGTCCCATGTTAGTGCAAGCAGTCACAACCGGGGCAGCGTTTCACAGGGGGGCAATGCCCCATGTCACTCAAGCTCGAGCACGTCAGCGCGGCGCTGGCGGGCCGCTTCGAGGTGGAGCGTCTCCTGGGCAGAGGCGGAATGTCGTTCGTCTATGCCGGGCGGGATCCCACCTCAGGCGCCCAGGTGGCGATCAAGGTGCTCCGTCCCGAGTATGCCGTCACGATCCTCGCGGAACGATTCCACCGTGAGATCGCGTACCTGGCAAAGCTGCACCACCCCAACATTCTGCCGCTCATCACCTCGGGCGAGGCCGAGGGGCTGTTGTACTACGCCATGCCGTTCGCCGACGGCGGCACGCTGGAGGAGCGTCTGGAGCGGGAGCGCCGCCTGGACGTGCAGGACGCACTGCGCATCACCCACCTGGTGGCACAGGGTATCGACTACGCCCACGGTCACAACGTGCTGCACCGCGACATCAAGCCGGGCAACGTGATCTTCGGGAACGGCAGCGTGATGGTGAGTGACTTCGGGGTCGCCCGGGCCCTCGTTCGGTCCAGCGAGGAGCGGATCTCCTCGAGCGGGATTGTCGTGGGCACGCCGAGGTACATGAGCCCCGAGCAGGCGGCCGGTAAGGGCGAGATCGATCGCCGCAGCGACATCTACGCCCTCGCGTGCGTGGTGTACGAGATGCTCGCCGGCGAGCCGCCGTTCACCGGCAGCAACCCACAGGCCGTGTTCGCGCGACAGATCGCGCAGGCACCTCCCTCGCTGCGCGTCGTGCGGCCCGAGGTCCCGGAGCACCTCGAGGTCGCACTGTTACGCGCGCTGTCCAAGAGCCCGCAGGACCGGCCCGCCACAGCGGGGGAACTTGCGGCCGCGTTGCTCCCGCCCGATTGGGATGCGCTCTTCCCGCACGAGCAGCCGAGGCAAGGCGAACAGGCGCGGGAGTAGGCGCCCTCCGGTCCTTATCCCCCGCGCTACCCTTAATCCGACACTCCCCTCGCCTTCACGTCACTTCGCTTCGCTGGCCGCCGGCGGGCGTGGCGCCTTCGAGACCGGGGGGACCCCGAAGTACTCGAGCAGCGCGTCGTGATCCGCCTGTATGAGCCGGAACTGGTCGCGGATGATCTGTTCCAGGGCCCGCGCACGGATCTCCCAGTCCTCACTGCGCGTCTGGGGATTCTCCCGCATCACGGCGTCCTCTACCGCTTGCGTATCGTCTCGGATGATCCCAGCGAGCTCACGCGGCCCGGAGATACTGCCGTAGCGCCCGTCGAAGCGGGTCTCACCGCCACTCATCTGCAGCCTGAGGACGACATATAGGTAATGGAGCTTCCGCATAGAGTCGAAGCAGTAGGCGGCGAGCATGTGCGGATCCGCCGAGCCGAGCTTGCTGTCATCTCCATGCTGCTGATCGTTGAGCCCGAGCGCGCCTGCGCCCAGGTCGTCATCGGTCCATGCCATCGAACCCTCCCTGTTGAGGACACGTCGAACACATGGTGGATCGGTTCAAGGACTGAGGCTGCGCCGAAGCCGCGCCACCCGGTCGGCGTAGGCGAGGTCTCCCAGCGCTCCAATCTCGGTGAACGAGTTCAGCCAGCGCGCCGCGCCTTGCTGGTCGCCCTTGCTCGCCAGTAGCTCCGCCAGCAGCATCCGCTGCGGCGCCATCGAGATCGTCGGGTAGTACGCGAGCAGGTGCCAGACCGGACGGGTGACCGCCCTCTCCAGCAGCGCGATAGCCGACGCCGTGTCCGCCGAGAGAAGCGCCAGCCGGGACCCCAGGGATGCCTGGAGGACGGCCGGCAGCGGGTCGGCATCGTATGCAGTCCGTCGGCCACGCGCGATGGCACCCAGCAGCAACTCGGCTTGCACCGAGTCTCCGTGTAGCGTGGTCCAGTGCACTACCGAGCGGAAGCGGCTGCGGATATGCGCGAACTGCTCCTCCGCAAAGTTCGGTGCGGTCCCGGCGCGTGCCTCGCGCCACGCTTCGGCCAGCATGGGCTCGGCCCACTGCGCCGCCGGGTGGCCCGCCAGGTACGCCGCAACCATCCACTCATCGAACGCCCCCAGGTCGGCGTCGGCCTCCCAAGCTTCCGCCGCACCCGACCAATCGCCCTGCGCCGCCAGCAGCACCAGACGATACTGCGCCCCCCGAATCCGATCCTCCGGGACCCGACGCGCGTCCGTCAGTAGGCGCGCCACCGAATCAGCGAGTACGACCTCGCCCAGCCCGAGCGCCAGATGGACGACTGCGTCCGAGACCACGGTCCGAACGTGGTCCTGAAGCCGCTGCATCGCGTCCTGCCGTCCCGCGCCGCCGCCGAACTGAAGTGCAAACGCCGCCTCCCGAACGGCATCCGTCATTCCGGCGCGGTTCAAACGGTCCAGGTAACTCCTTGCCGCCTGCGAATCCGCACGCTGGAGCGCCAACTCGGTCAGGTGCTGCAGGATCGTCGGATACCCCGCACCGAGTGCGGCGGCCCGCTCCAACGCGACCCGCGCGTCGTCCGGCGTCGACCCCATGTATGGTCCAAAGTGGAAGAGCGCCTCGGCGTAGCCCAGCCATGCGTCCGGGTCGTTGGGCGCATCGCGCACCAGCAGGTGGAACGCGTTGCGCGCGCTGTCCACGATGCTGAGCGAGAAGTACCGCTGCGCCTCGAGCAGTGGGATCCACTGCGTGCCCCGCCTCCCGGATCGCTCGAGTCCCCGTCGCACGATCGCGGCACCCTCGCGGGGCCAACGGTGGCTCCACTCCTCCACGATCGCGCGCCGGGAGTACGGCAGGAGGAACTCCGGATCCTCGGCGATGGCGGAGTCGAGTGCGGCGGCGGCACCATTCTCGTCACCCCGCAGCAGGCGGCGGCGCGCCTGGACCAGCGCCGCGATTGCCTCTCCGAATGGGGACGCCGTGAGCGCGTCGAGCCGCACGCCGACGTCGATCGAGTCCCGCTCGGCGATGGCCTGCAGCGCGGCCAGCGCGAGCGAGGCAGCTGCCTGCCCCGCCGCATCCCCTACCGGCAGGACGTGACTGTACGCCGGATCGCCGGTTCCCGCGTGCACCGCCGACAGGGCGATGGCTGCCGAAGGACCCGAGCCGACCCGGCCGACCTGCATCACGTAGTCATACCCTTCGCCCCACGCCGACCGCACGAGGTCCCGCAGGCGCGTGCGACCGCCCGGGTCGAGCAGATCGGTCGCGTCGTCCGCAACGACGTTCTCGAACACGGCCAGGTGGGTGCGCACCAGTCCTGCGAGCGGGTCGCCGGCTTCGGCACCGTCGGGGGCCGGCACAACCGCCAATCGCAGGACGCCGGGCGAGGCGTCGCGAGGGGGAGGCAGCAGCGTCCGCACGACCCAGGCGACGCTGAGGACGACCGCGACCGCCGCCGCGAGCCAGGCGAGGCGCGCCGCGACGATGGCGGGCCGACTGGTTCGCTCCACGGCGGCGAACACGGCGTCCGCGAACTCCCGCACCGACGGGAACCGATCGGCCGGAGACCTGGCCAGCGCCCGGCGGAGGGCTCGGTCGAGAGCCTCGGGCATCTTCGGGCGGAGGCTACGCACCGACGGCGGCGGCCCGGTGAGGATTTCGGTGAGCACCTGTTCCCGCCCCTCGGCCGCGAACGGTGCCTTCCCGGCGAGCACCTCGAACAGCATGCAGGCAAGGGAGTACTGATCGCTGCGCGCATCGACCTCTTCGGAGCCGCTGGCCTGCTCGGGACTCATGTATTCCGGCGTGCCGACGACCACCCCCGGCTCGGTGCGCCCCTCATGCCGCGCCGCGTTCAGGGCGCGAGCGATGCCGAAGTCGGCCACCTGCGCATGGCCACTGCTGAGCAGGATGTTGCCGGGCTTGATGTCGCGGTGGATGATGCCCTGCCCATGGGCGTAGTACAGCGCCGCCGCCACCTCACCGGCGATGCGGACGGCCTCGCGCAGCTCGAGTAGCCCTTCCCGATTGAGCCGGGCGCGCAGCGACTCGCCCTCCACGTACGGCATCACGTAGTACAGCAGCCCCTCGGCCTCGCCGACGTCGTGCAGCGGGATCACGTGCGGGTGTTGCAGCTTGGAGGCGATCTCGATCTCGCGCACGAACCGGTCGGTGCCGAGCGAGACCGAGATTTCCGGGCGCAGGACCTTGATCGCCACACGGCGGTCGAGCCGCAGGTCGCGTGCGAGGTACACCCTTGCCATCCCGCCCTCGCCGATCTCGCGCTCGACGTCGTAGCGGTCGGACAGTGCAGCACGCACGTGTGCGAACAGGTCCACCCCTCGCCCCCCGCGGAAAGGTCGGATCGGTGCGAACCCCTACCTTAGGGCGAGAGCGAACTCCCCGCAAATCGACTCCGGCATGGGCAGAGGATGCGGCGGGAGGTGTCATGTGACGGTCAACGATTTGTCAGACAACGACTTACGGGGATCAGAGCGAAGCGTGACTTGTCACGGAGGAAGCGTGCCTGCGTGGACCACTTCCTGCCGGATTGCCACTGGCCTATCGCCAGACGATCGACCTACCATCACCGGACACAGCTCAGCCACGCACCGACGGTAGCCACCTCAGCAATCGCCGCGGGCAGTTATCAGTCGCTAGCTGCGCGTTGCTCCCTCGGGAGCGGGCCTATGTGATCGAGCCACTGCAGCCGGGTGGCCGTTACCCGAAGCCCCACGGCGGATCCGGCGGGTCGTCGGGATTCTTCCCTTTCATCAACCTCTTCCACTCGGGATCGTCCTTGAGACAGTCCTTGAGTGCGTCACATTTCTTGATGAGGTGGATGTCACTTGTCACTTGCTTTGCCCACCTATGCATGAGCACGACCCAGTGCTCGAGATCTTCCGCGTCTCCCCACGGCTCCCCGGGGACGTGCTCCTCTTCGTACGTCTTCTTGGTCCTCAGTTTCTTCTTGGGCATCTCCGCCTCCCTTGGTGATGGTGCGACCTCAACGAGTCACTTGCCCCCCGCTCTACCCTCACCGATTCCTGATCCGCTCTCTCAGCGCGATCATCGCCGGACGGAAGATCAGGTTCGACACCGACCCCGGTGCCTCCGCGATTGTCAGAATCCGCAGCGCCTCCTCGTACTCACCGCGTTGTTCCAGCAGTTCCGCCAGCACCAGCCAGTCGTAGCCGAGGGACAACCAGGGTTGCCAGGTGAGGTCTGGTCGGGGGACTGCCGGCCGTAGTGCTCGAAACGCATCGATGGCCCGGGATGTATCAACCTCGGCGAGCACGACGTGAGCCGCGACACTGCGCCACACCAGCGTGTCGATGGACGTCGCACTATCCGCCATCGCACGCACCTCGAGCGTATCCCGGATCGCCCGGGCTTCCTCCAAGCGCTCGGTCCGCGTATCCCACACGGCAAGCGACCAGAGCACGCCCCAGTAACTTCCCCGCAGGTCGCCGCGTAGGCGTTGCGCAATGGCGCTGGCGCGGTCGTGTACCTCAACCCCTCCCAGTGCATCCACGATGTAAAGCCACCGCGCCTGGTCCCACGGGACACTGTCGAGCAGGGCACGCAGGTCTTCCGTACGCCCCTGTGCGGCGAGCAGGCTCTGCAGTGAGACCGCGGCACTGAAGCCAAAGGCCTGAAGCGACGTGGTGTCGTGTTGGATCACCGCTCTCCACCCCGCCTCCGCACACGCGGGATGCGAGAGACCGATCTGAAGCGTGCGGGCCATCTGAAACACCACGTTCACGTTCCGCAGTACCTCTGCGCGCCAGTCGATCGCTTCCGGCGACCGAGCGGCACACGCAACTTCCAGCTCCAGCTTCGCCAGTTCCGAGGCTTCGGGTTCGCTCTGCCGCACGGCGGCGAGATAGCGCCGCGCCGCTGCGAGGTCTCCATCCCTTGCAGCTCGCGACCCCAAGTAGAACAGCACGGGAGTGAAGTCGGGGCTCAGCTCGTGCGCCCGCTGCAGCGTCACGAGCGCGATCGAGTCCTGGTATGGCTCCATCGGGATCAGGTGCCGGTAGACCTGGCCGATCGCCATCCAGGCATCGGGCCGCCGATCGTCCATGTCCCGTGCGGCCCGCAGGTGCATCAGGGCGGAGTCGGCGTCGCCCGCGAGGTAGTACCTGAGCCCCTGCACCATGGATCGGTCACGCGGAGCGAGGAGCTCGACGCCGTGGACCGCAGGCCGTATGACACGGAGCGCGGCCTTGAGTTCATCCGTGAACGTTGCCGCCGCCGCCGCCTTGAAGGCCGCGAGCGCGAACAAAGAGTCCTCCTCGAGCGCCGCCTCGTAGTGATTCATGGCGGTGCGGTATTGCCCGCGGCGGTAGCTGAGCTCGCCTTGCACGAACGCCTGGATCGCCGGCGAG
>JBDGYA010000133.1:0-5689 GCA_039584325.1 Gemmatimonadota bacterium | reverse complement strand
GATCACGTTACCCTGGAGCCTTACCGGCACGTTCCGCCACTCCAGCAGGGTAGCCCCCATCTGCGAGGCCTTCAGCTGGAGCGGGAAGGCGATCGTGTTCAGCACGACGGTAGGTATCGGGACCGAGAGCAACAACAGCGCACTGGGAAGCCACCAGTGCAGGAGCTGGCGGAAGCCGGCCACGAATACGACGATCCCCGCAGCACCCAGCAGCAGCGACAGCCGCATGGTGGACAACTCGGCCGCCAGGCCTGACAGGTAGCGGAGCAGCACCGCTGCGACGAGGACGGCGATCCCGAGGAATGGCTGGGGCCGCGCCTCTGGCGCGCGGCCGCGACGCCAGGCCAGAAAGACCGCGAGGGGACCGAGCAATAGACCGTGGCCGGCCTCAGGATCGCTCCTCCCAGATGCTGGCTTGCTCGGTGCTGACAGCCTCCAACCTTAGAGCGACCCCTGCTTGAACATCATGACCGGAACGGTCATCAGCATGATCTTCGCATCCTCGGCCGCGGAGCACCGGTTGATGTACTCGAGGTCGAACTCGACCTTGCGCCTGACGTCGTCGACCGAGGTGTCGTAGTGGTGCCGCACCTGGGCCCAGCCGGTGATGCCCGGCAGGACCTGCTGGCGCTCGTTGTACCGGCTGACCTCCTGCCGCAGCTGCGCGAAGATATCCGGCTGCTCTGGCCGGGGCCCGACGATGTTCATGTCGCCCTGCAAGACGTTGAATAGCTGAGGCAGCTCATCGAGGCGGTACTTGCGGAGGATTCGGCCCACGGGTGTGATGCGAGGGTCGTCTTGGGAGGCCCACACCTGAGCGGTCCGAGACTCGTCCTGCACGTACATCGTGCGGAACTTGTAGATCGTGAATGGCCTCCCACCGCCGTCGTCCCGCCGCCGGCACGAATCGAGTCGGGCCGACGATCGCCGCCGATCGATACCGACCCGCCTTTGTTGGTAGAGAATAGGCCCCTTCGACGTGAACCGAATGACCAGCGCGATCAGCAACATCACGGGAGCGGCCAGCACGATGCCCACGGCTGCTGCGGACACATTGAGCCCCCGACGCGCGCGAGCACCGGTCGTCGCGGGCCGGTCCGAGCTGTGAGCGGCCGCTCGGCTCGCGGGGGGCCGGTATTGGGGCCTCACTGTCTGGTAGCGGATAGACGTCACTGGCGGCAACTGCTCCTCGGCGTCGGGTGTGCCGACCCGGACGGGCATCGGCGGAAGCGCATCTCGAGCACGAGGGTAGTTGCAAGCGCCGTGCACAGAGGTGTCACGTCGTCGGCATTCTCTAAGTCGTTCGATGATTTGTTGTTAGCCGCAGTCACCCCTGTTGGGGCGGGCGGTGACGTGGCGGGACTACTGCTGCTGTTGGCATGGCGCCACAGCGCGGCACCACTGGGCGGTACCGGTAGCGTGACGGTTGGGCTACCAGGTCGTCACGCTTACCTGGGGGAGATTGGCAGCGTCAGTTCGAAGAAGAACCGGGTACCCCAGTCCGGGTTGCTCTCGTACCGCAGCTCCGATCCCATGGCCTCCACGAGCTTCCGGCAGAGCGCGAGCCCCAGGCCGGTGCCGGAAAAGGTGGCCCGATCCCCATCGGGCCCCGGCCGGAAGGCGTGGAACAGGGTGGGGACAGCTTCCGGGTTGATGCCCCGGCCGGTATCCCGCACCGAGAACTCGACACCCTCCCGGTCGAGCGATCGGCCCACGACCTCGACGAACCCTTCCTCAGTGAACTTGATGGCGTTCGTGGTGAGGTTCAGGAGCACCCGGCTCAGCGCCTGAGCCGGGCCGAGGCGGTGATCGGACGACGGCGGGAGCAGGCGCACGGCCAGCCCCTTCTCCTCGGCCATAGGCCGCACGATATCCGCGACCGATTCGAACACGTCGGTAACCGAGAACGGTGCGGGTTGATCCTCTGCCAGGTGGCTGCCTCCACGAGCCAGCTCCATGACGTTGCTCGCGAGCGTGCTCAGCCCGAGGGCTGCGCTGTAGATCAGGCCGAGCTGTCTCCGCTGGATCTCGTTGACGTTCCCGCTCTGACCGCGCTGCAGCGTCTCGCCGAGGAACAGGATCGACGTCAGCGGGGACCGGAGATCGTGCGCCACTTCGACCACCAACTCGAGTCCCCGAGGGCCAGTCATCTGCTTCGAGAACTCCCGGTCCCAGTCGAGCCCCGGAGTGTACTGATCACCGTGCCCGACCTCGTTGAGCACGGACTCGCATGCCTGCCACACCGCGAGGATGCGATCGGCCGTCGGGGTGATGTCCTGCTCGATCCATGATCTGGCGACGGCAATCCGAAACTCAGCGAGCAGCCGCCGGCCAAGGGGCGAGTCCAGGCGCGGGTCGACCGCGACATTGAGGTCCTCCGCTCGCTGGTCCACGCAGTTCGCCAGGCTGACCAGCAGGCCGCCGATCTCCGACGGTTCGTCCGACGCTTCGTGATGGGCGCGCACCACGGCCTCCGCGGCGTCCCGCAGGTCGGGCGCCGCGATCCGCGTCGTCGTCTCGTTGACCGAGAGTCCCGTGTTCGCTGGCTTCAGGCTGGGCTCCGCTATGGTGTCCCCTCCATGGTGAGGCGTGCCTGCCCCACGCGAGCACTGTAATTTACCGCCCGGTGGGAAAAGGCAAGCCCCGCCGGCCGCGTGGCCGACGGGGCATGAGTTGGGAACGAGCCAGGTTCAGGCGTTGTTCTCGACCATGATCGTCCCCCGCTGAAGCCCGTGCTTCTCCATCAGCCGGTAGAGTGTGGTCCGGTCGACGCCTGCCATGCGGGCAGCCTTGGACATGTTCCCGTCCGCGCGGCCCACGAGTTGGGTCAGGTAGCTCAGCTCGAAATCCGCGATGATACGCTCCCGCGCATCGTGGTACGGCTCCGCGGCGAGATCGGTGGAGAAAGACGGCGTCGGGCGCTCCGGGAATGCGAGAGGATCGGACGCCTCGAAGGGCAAGTCCGATGGCTGGATCGTGGCACCTGGGTCGACGAGCACGACGGTGTGCTCTACGACGTTCTGGAGTTCCCGCACGTTCCCCTTCCAGTGGTACCTGCGCAGTGCGTGGACGGCTGCGTCGGAGATCTCGGGGAGCGTGAGCCCCGGATCCCGATGACGAGACCAGTAATGCCGCAAGAAGTGGTTCGCCAGGATGGCGATGTCCTCCTGCCGCTGACGCAGGGGTGGCACCGTGATCGGGACGACCCGAAGCCTGTAGTACAGGTCCTCGCGCAGATGGCCCTCCTCGGTGGCCTCCTCCGGATCGCGGTTGGTCGCCGCGATGAATCGTACGTTCACGATCGCATCTACGGTCTCGCTCCCGACCCGGCGCACGACACCGTCCTGGATCACACGCAGCAGCTTGGCCTGGATCGGCTTGGACATTTCCGTAACTTCGTCCAGGAACATCGTCCCGCCGTTGGCCGCCTCCAGCAGCCCGGGTTTGTCCCGGACGGCACCGGTAAACGCTCCTTTCCGGTGCCCGAACATCTCTGACTCGAGCAGGGCTTCGGGCAGGGCGGCGCAGTTGATGGCGACCATGGGTCTACTGCTGCGGCGAGACTGGTTGTGGATGAACTGGGCGATCAGCTCCTTGCCGGTCCCGCTTTCGCCGTTGACGAACACGGATGCATCGGTCCGGGCCACCTTCCTGGCCAGCTCGATGGCTCGGCGAAATGCAGGGGCCGTCCCGATGACGGTGACTTCGTCGCTATGCCCATACTCTGAGGCGACAGCCTGGTTGAGAGCCTCCGTCTCACGGGCCACCACGATGCTGTGCGCGGCCCGGCCGATAAGAACCTGGAGCTGCGTGGCGTTGAACGGTTTCGTCAGGTAATCCCAGGCCCCCGCTCGCAGTGCCTCGACGCTCGACTGCACGCTCGGGTTCCCGGTCATGATGATTGCGATGGTCTCCGGGCGACGCTCCAGACACGCGCGGAGAAGGTCCAGGCCGGCGATCTCCGACATGTAGAGGTCGATGAGGACGATGTCGAACGCCCGTCGCTCGAACAGCGCCTTGGCCTCTTCCCCCTTTGAGCACACTTCGACGGAGTAACCCTCGCTCTCGAGAAAGGTGCGGCAGCTCTCGCGCAGCGTCCGCTCGTCGTCAATCACGAGGATCCTGATGTCGGCCTTCGCCTCAGCGTCCAGGTCGAGGATGGCCGGCATTGGCTGATCCGGCGGCTTGCGGACCGAAGGAGGTGTCGCCTGTGTCATCACGGCTCTCCAGATTTCTGGCTATCCGCGCTAGCGATGGAT
The DNA here is from genome assembly GCA_039584325.1 of Gemmatimonadota bacterium. Classification (GTDB taxonomy): domain Bacteria; phylum Gemmatimonadota; class Gemmatimonadetes; order Gemmatimonadales; family GWC2-71-9; genus JAOTVV01. The sequence continues at coordinate 1,430 of JBDGYA010000133.1, read as the reverse complement.
GCAGTCCCGTCGCTAACGTCATCCAGACAAATGCAGACTACGGGCCGGTCGATCGGAACCCCGCAAGTGGCTGGCTGTTGGGGGCTTGTGCGTCCCAGCCTGGCTTCCATCGCTGTGGACTGTTGCACGCGCGCATCAATTTCTGTCAAGCTATTCTCGTTGTTGGATATGCGCAACATCGATGCCGAAGCACGTGCAGGCGTGGGTGAGACCGCAGACCTCCGTCACACAGGTCGTTGGACTCACCGGGCCGGCGAGACCCGTTTCAAGCGTTGCGGTACTACTATTGCTGTTGGAGCAGCGCGCTGCTGGCGGGAAGACGGGGCGCAGTGCCGGAGTGTCATGCGTTCTGCCTGATCCCTGGGCCCCGCATGAGTGCCTATGCGATCCGGGAATCCGCGAAAGCGTCGGGGACCGGCAGCCGCTTAGGACACTGCCACATCATGTCGCGGAGGATTGGGTTGGCCAACGATACACCCGGAAGGCCCGACGAGCAGAACCTCGTGCCCGCTGTCAGTGGGGGCGATGGGCCGCAACACGGGGACCTGGTGTCCCTGGGAGCGCAGCAGTTTCAGGGGGGAGCCAGCGGCGAGCGGGAGCCGGGGTTCAACCTCCGGCGCTATCTCACGGCACTCATCCGTCACAAGTGGCTGGTGGTTGCCGCCGTCGTTCTGGGTGGGGTGGGTGGGTACCTGATGGCCCGCTTCCGGCCACCCATCTATGAGGCACGGGCCACGGTCCTCACGCTGGAGGAGGCGCCGGGCCCGGAGCCGATCAACACCGGCCGGCTGTTGAGCGATCAGGCGTGGATCGACCTGATGAAGTCATTCTCGGTGCTCGACGAGGCCGTGCGGGACCTGCGCTTGTACGTGCAGTATGAGGAGCCCGCGGACTCCCTGCTGTTTGCCGACTTCGGACTGCAATCCAGGTTTTCCCCCGGCTCCTACCTGCTTGCCGCAAGCCAGGACGGACGGTCCGTCACGCTCTCCCGTGACAACGTGGTTGTGACACGTTCGACCCCGGGCGATTCCGTCGGGAGTGAGGTTGGGTTCTCGTGGCGGCCGGATCCCCAGCATCTGCTGCCGGGAGCGTCGGCCGAGTTCGCCGTCCTCCCCCCCAGAGACATTGCCGCGCGCCTGATCACCAGTCTGCGGGTGCGCACTGACCGGGGCGGCAGCTTCCTACATGTCGCCCTGGAGGGGACGAATCCGGTCCGCATCGCGGCAACCGTCAACACCGTGCTCGACCGCTTCGTGGAAGTGGCGGCGGAGCTCAAACGGCGCAAGCTGACGGAGCAGGTCACCATTCTCCAAGAGCAGCTCGACAACGCAGCGAGCAACCTCTCGGCCGCTGAGGAGGCGCTCGAGAGCTTTCGGGTGGCCACGATCACGATGCCGTCCGACCGGGCTACCCCGATCGCTCCGGGCATC
>JBDGYA010000056.1:0-18318 GCA_039584325.1 Gemmatimonadota bacterium | reverse complement strand
CGCTACACGATGTCAGTGCGACCAGCGGCAGTATCCAGGTGCGGTGCATGCGATCTCCGATGGCAGTGTGATGGATCAGCGGATTGCGGAGTGCCAACCCCGGCTACCTGCGGTCTCTCGTCGTCCCGCGCACGTCCGGGCCCCGGTACGTATACTACGCGCTGGCAGCGGGAGCATTAGCTGTCCGCCGGTCCGCCTGTGTCCCGTTGGAACCCCCGTTCGTTGCGGAGTTCAAAATGCTGCAATACAAGGTGCCCCACCGCTGGATCGTCCCTGCCCTCCTGGGACTCCTGGCCGTCATCGCCTGCAGCGGCAACCTGCTCGGCCCCGAACCAACCAACCCGATACCTTCGAGTGGCAGGCCACGGCGATGAGCAACATCAAGCAGACCCTGGTCTACTCCTGGCAGAACACCGGGACGACGGCAAACGTCAACCAGTCGTCGAGCATCACGTCCGGCAGGGCCGCACTGACCGTTCGCGACCCGCTCGGCACCCCGATCTACGTTCGCAGTCTCGCGGACAACGGGACGTTCGAGACCCCTGAAGCCGCCAGTGGAACGTGGGCGATCGTCGTGGAGTTGGACGGGGTGGACGGTGCGATCAACTTCCGGCTGGAGAAGCCCTGAAGGACGGTAGGACGGTAGGAAGTAGGACGGGGCAACCCCGGGGCCGGCAGTCGCTGCCCTTCAGGGCTTGGTGTGGTCGAGGGCCCGGGCCTCAGCCCGGGAATCGGAAGACGTCGCCCCCGCACCGGGAGACTGCGGTGACAAGGAACTCTTGCGCACGGCTGCGCGGGCGATCCCGTCGAGCATTCCCCGGAAGACGAACCGGTGGATCGGATAGAGCGCGTACCAGTACGCCAACCCCAGCAGGCCGACCGGATCGAACACGGCCGTCTGCCGAATGACCGATCCGTCGCCGTCGGGGGTGACCTCGAATTCAAGCCAAGCACGTCCGGGGAGCTTCATCTCCGCCTGTAGGCGGAGCCGCTGGTCGGGCTCAACCGCCTCCACCCGCCAGAAATCGATCGTGTCGCCGGGAAGCACGTGATCCGGATCCCTGCGGCCTCGCCTCGTGCCCGCGCCACCGACGAGGAGGTCGAGAAAGCCACGGAGCTGCCACAGCCAGTCGCTGTAGTACCAGCCGGCCGTCCCTCCGATACGCCGTATCGGCGCGAACGCTGCTGCCTGAGGGGACGGCACGCGCACGGTGCGAGAGTCGACGATGCGCGACAGGAACCTCGTCCCGGCCCAGCTCCTCGAGGCACCCTTGGATGACAATGCGTCGGACCACCGCGTCTCGGCGATGACCGTGTCCTCTGACTTCAACGCGCGCTCGACGGCGTCGGCGATCCCTCGCGGCCTGATGGGAAACAGGTCGAGAACCCGCTCGTCCTGCACCACGGTGGGATTGCGCACGCTGTCCAGCATCTTGCGGCCGACCCTGGCATACAGGGGGGTGACGAGTCCCAGCCAACGCGCGGAGAGCCACGGGCTCAGCAGCGGAACCGGGATCATCAGCCGCTTGAGGCCGCGCTGTCGAGCGTACTCCCGCATGATGCCTCCGTAGGATACCTGATCCGCTCCACCGATCTCGAGCACCTCGCTGTCGTCGAGCGAGACCTCCAGGGCTGCGACGAGGTATTGAATGAGGTCTTCGATCGCAATCGGCTGTGCTGCCGTCCGCACCCAACGCGGCGTGATCATGACCGGCAACCGATTGACCAACGTGCGCACCATCTCGAAGGAGAGACTGCCGGAGCCAATGACGATCGACGCGCGGAACTCGATGGTGGGCACGCCGGATTCCCGCAGGATGCGCCCCACCTCCTGCCGGCTACGCAAGTGAGGGGAGAGGTCCTTTCCGCTGCCGAGTCCGCCCAAGTAGATGATCCGGCGAGCGCCCACAGCGGCGGCCGCTGCAGCGAAGTTCTCGGCACCCCTGCGATCCTCCTGCTCGAAGTCACCGGTCGAGCCCATCGAGTGCACGAGGTAGTACGCGACGTCTACCTCACGGAAGGCATCCGTCAGCGACTCAGCGTTAAGCACGTTGCCGGCCACGACCTCGGTGACGGGTGCGACTCGCTGAGCCAGGTAGCCCGGATGGCGGGCCAGGCAGCGCACGCGCTCTCCGTGGGCCTCGAGCGCGCGCAGGAGCCTGCCCCCGACGTAGCCGCTCGCACCGGTGAGGAGGATGCGGCACGGTTCGCCGATGCGAGGTTCGGTCGGTAACGGGGTCGCACTCATTGTCTAGGAAATGTCCAGCATGAACGCCTGTCTGTCAAGGTGCAAGCCTCGACAATGTTTCGACAGGCGCCCGGATTCAGCGGTGATCCGACCAACCGCGTGACGGGCTGCTAGTTGCTCGGCGGACCTGTGTTGACCCGCACGTCCGTCACCAGCATCTCCACCCGCATCGCGTCGCCCTGCATCATGTTCTCGATCTGCTCCAATTGCCCCTTCATCATCTGCTCGGCCATGGCCCGCTGCGACTCGGGCATCTCGGCGAGCTGCTTCTTCATCTCCTCGTACTGCTGCCGCATCTCCGGGTCAACCGCCTCGGACAGGCCGTGCATCTCCACGACCGTTCGGTAGGGCACAAGCATGCCCTCGGCTTCTCGATAATCCTGGAGATGTATGATACTGGTCACGTTAGCCGTGCCGTCGTCTGTCTTCATGTCTCCCTCGAACTCCATACGCCGTGGGATGGACATGTCGGTGTCGATAAAGAGCTTTCCAGTGCGCGGGGTGAAGTCGGAGTCCTCGTCGACCGTGCCGCGCCCAAAGTCGATCTGATCGAGATTCTCGATCAGCAGGACGTGCACCTGCCTCCCGTCCACTTCCTCCCTGCCGGCGTACTCGGCGTGCTGCGCGAGCTGGTGCCCTACCTCGTAGATCTCGTTGAATCCGGCGTCCTCGTCATCCGCATCTACGGTGTTCCCCATTGCCGTGGTGCTTTTCAACCGAAGCACGGGGCGGCCGTCGACGATCTCCTTCTCGAAGTACAGGACCGTCTCGAAGCCCATCGTCTCCTGCACCAGGGTGTAGTCGTCGACGCCCTCGATCCGGCTCGAGTAATCGGCGAGCATGCGATCGAAGATGTCTGCGGGGGACTGTGCGCCGGCGCGGACGGCCACCACAACAGTCAATGCGAGCACGGGGAGGAGATATCGGTGAGTTGTGCGCATAGGTACCTCGGTAGTACGGGAACGGTGGATCGGTGCGTGTCGTCCGATCATCTCTTACCGAATTCTCGGCTGAAAGTTGCTGTGGTGCCACATGCGGAGCACGGCCCCGTCCGGCCCGACGTCGAAGCGGATCTCTTCGCCCAGCGACTCGTCGTCGCGGACGCGGCGGAACGTGTGCTCACCAACCTGCTCAAGCTCCGTCAGTGCCTCGAGGGGCTCCTCCGTCGGAAACGACACGATGGCGAGCTTGCCCTTCCACAGAATCACTTCGCTCTCTCCCCACCAGGGTGACGCATCGTACGTCCCCGCATAGATGGCGAGTGCCGGGTCGGTGGGATCCTCCTCGGTGGTCGTGTCCACCGCAGCGGCAATCGCCGGTCCGAGGATCTCGTGCGCCCGGCTCGTGAACAGACCGCTGTTCACGCCGCTGGCGTTCGCCATGAAGACCGCACCCACCCGGTCCTTCGGATCCAGACTGAAGCTCGACCGGTATCCGGGGCAACTACCGCCGTGACCCACGTACGTCTCGCCGTCGGTCCGCCAGGTGGCAAACCCCAGTCCCCACTTGGTCTCCCAGTCGGGATCGATCCAGTGGACACGGTACATCTCGCGCAGCGTATTGCGGCTCAGCAGCTCGTGTGCGTCGTGGTGCAGCACGCGGAACTGCCAGGAGGCAAATCGCGCGAGGTCCTCGACGGTCGATGCGTAGCCGGCCGCCGGAGCAATCCCCCGTGCTTGGAAGACAACTACCTCCTCGCGCTCGCCATTCCGTCGCATGGCGGTGTAGCCCTTCGCCATGCGATGCCCGTGCTCGGTGACCGGGATGTCGGTGGTCGTGGATGCCATGCCGAGCGGGTCGAGAATGTTCGTGCCGATGTAGTCGGGATAGGCGTACCCCGAGACTGTGGCGACGATCTCCCCCGCCAGCGTCAGCCCGAGGTTCGAGTACTGGAAATACTCGAACGCCGGGTACAGCTCCTCCTGGTCCGAGAGCCGCTCCACAATCGCTTCGTGCGTGGGGAATGGAAAGTCGGGAGGAGACCAGTAGGGGTAGTCGGACTCGCGTGGCAACCCAGATGAGTGCGTGAGCAACCCCTCCACGGTGATCGGCGGTGCATCGGGGTACGCGTCGCCGATGTCGAACCAGTCGAGATGCACGCCCACGGGATCGTCGAGTCGCAGCGTTCCCTGATCCCGCAACTGCAACACACCGACCGATGTGAAGAGCTTCGAGATCGAGCAGATCGAGTAGATGGTCTGCGCCGTGGCCGGCGTACGTGCTTCACGATCGGCGTAGCCAAATCCCTTGGACCAAAGGAGATCCTGGTCGTAGACCACCGCGATCGACGCGCCCGGAATCTGCTCGTACGCCCGCTGCGCATCGACCCACCGCTCGAGCAGGTGGAGGGCTTCCTGCACCCGGGGATTGCCCCGTACGTCGGGCTCTTGGCCCAGCACGGGTGTGGCCAGCACGATGGCAAGCAGCAGAAGAGTAACGTGCCGCATGATCGGGTCTCTGTCGCTGGAAACGTGAGGGTGAACTCCCCAATCTGATGCGGGGAGGGGAAAGGGGAAAGGGGAAGGATGCTGGTTTCACGTTTCACCCTTCACAGCTCCGCTTGTCTCACACTCCCCCGAAGGATCAACCTTGCCACACCGCGAAGCCCTGACGCCGGAGGTGGCGGGCGAGCATCTCTTCCCGCCGTACCGCGTGCTCGAAGGTCATGGGATTGTACCGGCCGTAGAGGTGCGGGAGAAGCTTCTCGCCGTACTGTTCGACGTACTTCCCGGACTTGTATCCCCGTTTGTGCTGGTCAAAACGCTGTTCCGGCGTCAAGCCAGTCATACCCACGTACACACACGCCTTCAGTGGGTGATGTCCGGGATTGGCATCCCGAAACCTGCGGTGGTTCAGCACCGCGCCGTCGAGCTTCACGACGTAGACGTGATAGTGACGTCCTCGTTCGTCGCTTGGCCTGCGGCGCCGCTCTTTCATGTCGCTCATGCATCGCGGGGCGGATCCACCGAGTGATCCGCCCCGTTCCGCGCGTCATCGGTTCAGGCGTCAGTTGCCGGTGGTGAGGCCCCGCGCTTCGAGCAACGGCTCGATGGCAGGAGGCCGACCGCGGAACGCCTCGTACATCTCCATGCCCGGGCGGGTCCCGCCCTTCGACAGCACGTGCTTGCGCAACGCCTTCGCAGTCGCACGATCGAACAAATCTGTCTCCTTGAACGCCTGGAACGCATCCGCATCCAGCACCTCGGCCCAGATGTAGCTGTAGTAGCCGGCCGAGTAGCCGCCGGAAAAGATGTGGGCGAAGTAGGTGCTGCGATACCGCGGGAGGATCTCGTCGATGAGACCGATCTGTGTCATCGCTGCCTGTTCGAAAGCACGTGGCTCCTTCTCGTCAGGCTCGGTCTGGGTGTGCCAGACCAAGTCCAGATACGACGCTGCGAGATACTCGACCGTTGCGAATCCCTGATCGAACTTGCCCGCGGCCTCGAGCTTCTCGAGCAACTCGGCCGGGACGACTTCGCCCGTCTGGTAGTGGCGGGCGAACGTCTCGAGAAACTCACGCTCCCCGAGCCAGTTCTCCATGATCTGGGAAGGAAACTCGACGAAGTCACGTGGCACGTTCGTGCCTGATAGGGATTCGTAGGTCACGTCGGACAGGAGGCCATGGAGTGCGTGGCCGAACTCGTGAAATAGCGTCTCCGCTTCGTAGAATGCGAGCAGTGACGGCGAGCCGTCAGTGGGAGGCGGAAAGTTGAAGTTCGTCGTGACGATGGGTGCGACATCCCCGTCGAGGCGCGACTGCGCTCGCAGGTCGTTCATCCACGCACCACCGGTCTTGCTCTCGCGTGCAAAGAAATCCATATACAGCACGCCGAGGTGCGTACCGTCGGCTTCCCGTACCTCGAAGACCTGCTGATCGGGGTGCCAGGTCGGGACGTCGTCGAGCCGGAAAAATCTGAGTCCGAACAGCCTCTTCGCGAGATCGAATGCCGCGTCACGCACTGCGTTGACTTCGAAGAACGGGCGGAGAGCGTTCTCATCGAAGTCGTACCTGGCCCGGCGCACCTTCTCGGCGTAGAACCGCCAGTCCCAGCCCTCGATCTGCCCGGCGACACCGTCCTGGCGCATCATGGCTTGGTAGGCGTCTCGATCATCGGTGGCCACGACGAGCGCGGGTGCCCAGATCCTGTCGAGGAGGTCGTAGACCCGCTCGGGTGTTTCGGCCATCACATCCGACAGCACGTAGTGCGCATGGGTCTCGTACCCAAGGAGCTGGGCCCGCTCCGTCCGCAGTGCTGCCGTGCGAGCCAGCATCGTCTTGTTGTCCTGCTCGTTGTCGTTGTCGCCGCGCATCGCATAACCGATGAAGAGCGTTCGGCGCATCTCGCGGTTGGGCGAATACTGTAGGAACGGATTGATGCTTGGCCGCTGGAGCGTGAATGACCAGCCGCCGTCGTGACCCCGGCGCTTCGCCTCCGCCGCCGCCGCCGCGATGAGGCTGGCGGGCAGGTCGCCGAGATCGGCGCGATCCGTGACATGCAACTCGAAGGCGTTGGTCTCTTTCAGCAGGTTCTGACCGAACTGCTGCGACAGCTCGGCGAGATTGCCGTTGATCTCCCTCAGTCGCGCCTGGGCATGCTCCGGCAGGCTCACTCCGCTGCGCACGAACGTCTTGTGCGTCTCCTCCAACAGACGGTCCTGCTCCGCAGTCAGGTCGAGCATCTCCCGACGGTCGTAGACGGCTTTGACCCGGTCGTACAGCGCGCGGTTCAAGCGGATATCGTCCCGGTGGGCCGCAAGCTCCGGCGCAATCGTCCGAGCGACCTCACGGAGAGCGTCGTTCGAATGCGCCCCTTCGACCGCGAAGAACACGCTGGACACCCGCGTCAGCGAGCCACCGCTGCGCTCGAGGGCCTCGATGGTGTTGCCAAAGGTCGGCGGACCTGGATCGTCGACAATGGCCTGAATCTCCTCGCGGTGTTCCGCCATCGCCGCACGGAACGCCGGCAGATAGTGATCGTCCTCGATGCGGTCGAAGGGAGGCACGCCGAACGGCGTGTCCCACCCAGCGAGCAGCGGGTTCTCGTGTTGGACGCTGACAGCCTGTGCGGTCACGTGGTCCGTGCGTGCTCCGTGTTCCTGTGCATAAGCGGTCGAGGCCATTCGTCCGATAGCGACCGCAACCGCCAGCAATGTCACGATCTTCGTGCGGCTGGGCATGTGCCGTCTCCCCCTCCCCCCGATGAGTATCCGCGCCGCGGCGCGACCCGTCGTCACACCAACGATACAATGTGCGACCGGTGACCGGGTTCGAGGTAGTCCCCGTCCGACGTGGGGCCGTCTGGATATGCGGGATCTGGGAGCATCTCACTCGGCTTTCTCGGCCCGGGCTCATGGCCTCAGCGCGGAGGAGGCAGTAGGTTGCCCAGATTCATCCGGTCTCTCGATCGGGTGCGACCAGTACCGGCATTGTATGGGAGGGATGATGGTCTCGCGCTCATCCGCAATATCTGCGCTCGCAGCCGTCGGAGTGCTGCTCGGCGCCTGTCAGAGTGGCCCTGAATTCCAGATCGAATACGAGACGTATCAACTCGACAATGGGTTGCAGGTGGTCCTGCACGAGGACCGTTCCGATCCCATCGCGTCTGTGGCAGTGCTGTTCCATGTGGGATCGGCCCGGGAGGAGGTCGGCAGAACGGGGTTCGCCCACCTGTTCGAGCACATGATGTTCCAGGCGTCGCAACACGTCGGCCAGGACCAGTTCTTCCAGAAGGTGCAGTCGGCGGGCGGAACGCTGAACGGAGGGACGTCCTCGGATCAGACGATCTACTTCGAGATTGTGCCGAAGAATGCGCTCGAGATGGCACTCTGGCTCGAGGCGGATCGCATGGGGTACCTCCTCCCGACGGTCACGCAGGAAGCCTTCATCAACCAGCAGGCAGTGGTGCAGAACGAGAAGCGGCAGCGGGTCGACAACGTCCCCTACGGCCACACGGGATACGTGCTCGACAAGCTGCTCTATCCCGCCGATCACCCGTACAGCTGGCAGGTCATCGGCTCGTTCGAGGACCTCGCCAACGCGACCGTGGAGGACGTGCGAGACTTCTTCCGCCAGTGGTACGGTCCGAACAACGCGACGCTCGTCATCGCGGGCGACTTCGACAAGCAACAGACGAAGGCCTGGGTCGAGCAGTACTTCGGGGAGATCGAGACGGGCGGCGCAGCTGCGGATCCCGAGCCGCATCCCGTCACGCTCACGGAGACGAAGCGGGCCTTCCACGAGGACAACTTCGCTCGATCGCCGGAGCTGAATATCGTCTTCCCGACCGCGGCGCAGTTCACCGCAGATGCATACGCGCTGAGCATGCTCGGGCAGCTGTTCGCGGGCAGCAAGAAGGCACCACTGTACAGGGTGATCGTCGAGGAGGAGAAGCTCGCCCCTTCGGTCAGCGCGTTCCAAGGCAGCCGTGAAATCGCGGGAGAGTTCCAGATCCGCATCCGCGCGTTCCCCGGCAAGTCCTTGGCTGCTGTGGAGGAGGCGGTCGGGCAGGCGTTCGCGCGGTTCGAGGAAGAGGGATTCACTGCGGAGGACCTCGACCGCATCAAGGCCCGGATCGAGACCAGCTTCTATAACGGCATCTCCAGCGTGCTCGGTAAGTCGTTCCAGTTGGCTCGGTACAACGAGTTCGCGGGTTCGCCGGACTTCATCGAGCGGGACATCCGGAATTCACTGGCTGTTACCGAGGACGACGTCTGGCGGGTGTATGAGGAGTACATCAAGGGCAGGCCGTTCGTCCTCACGAGCTTCGTCCCGCGGGGGCAAACGGATCTTGTGGCCGACGGGTGCGAGCGATTTCCCGTGGTGGAGGAATCCATTACCGCCGCCGGTGCCGAGGTCGGGACCGCCGCCGCCGACGCGGCGCCCCTCGAGCCGATTCCGTCGAGCTTCGATCGATCGGTCGAGCCCGAGAAGGGGCCACCGCCTACGGTGACGGTGCCCGAGGTGTGGACCCACACCCTTGCCAACGGGCTGCGGGTCTACGGGATCGAGCACAACGAACTTCCCCTGGTGCAGTTCCAGCTCACCCTGCGCGGTGGCCAGCTGCTGGACGACATCGCCAAGGTTGGGGTGGCCAACCTGATGACGGACATCATGATGGAGGGCACCCGCACGAGGACCCCCCTCGAGCTGGAGGAGGCGATCGACGAACTGGGTGCCCGCATTTCGATGTATACGACGAACGAGTCGATCGTCATTCAGGTCAACGGACTGAAGTCGCGCATTGGCGAGATCTACGCGCTGTTCCAGGAGATCTTGCTGGAGCCCCGCTGGGACGAAACGGAGTTCGCCCGGATCAAGGACGAGACCATCGAGACCATCAACCGGCGTGCCGTCAATCCCGGCGCCGTCGCATCGAACGTCTGGGGCATGTTGATCTACGGTGAGGAACACGTCCTCGGTTATCCCACGATCGGTACCGCCGCGACCGTCGAGTCAATCACAATGGACGACCTCAAGGCGTACTACGACGCGAGCTTCTCGCCCTCGGTGTCGCACATCGCGGTCGCCGGCGACATCACCGAGACCGAAGCCACCGCGCTGTTCGGCCCGCTGGAAGAGGAATGGCCCGCGAAGGACGTGACGTTTCCGGAGTATGCGGAACCGAGCATGCCGCATCGACCTGCCGTCTATTTTGTTGACATGCCGGATGCCAAGCAGTCCCAGATCTACGTCGGCCAACTGGGCCTCACGCGCGCGGATCCGGACTTCTATGCGGCGACCGTGATGAACTACAAGCTGGGCGGTGCGTTCAACGGGCGGCTGAACATGATTCTCCGGGAGGAGAAGGGCTACACGTACGGAGCGCGTTCTGGGTTCAGCGCGGGCCTCTTGCCCGGAAGCTTCAGGGCCTCCTCCAGCGTTCGGTCGAATGCGACGCTGGAATCCGCCGAGATCTTCCGCGACGAGATCGCGGATTACCGGAGCGGCATCGCGGCGGAGGAGCTGGAGTTCACGAAGAACGCGCTCGTCCAGTCGAACGCACGGCGCTTCGAGACACTTGGTGCGCTCGTGGGCATGCTGAACACGATCGGCACGTACGAGTTTCCATTCGACTACGTCCGGCAGGAGGAGGACGTCGCCCGCAACATGACGCTCGAGCGGCATCGTGAGCTGGCGCAGCAGTACATTGCCCCGGATCGGATGACCTATCTCGTGGTTGGCGATGCGGCAACACAGTTGGCCCGGCTGGGGAACCTCGGGCTGGGCCGTCCGGTGTTGCTCGACGAGGAGGGGAGCCGGATCCGCTGAGCAGCGGCTGGCGGTGGGTCAGCGGCGGCGGGTGGGGGATTCCCTGCCCGCCGCTCGATCTTGCGCGTTGCCAGCGATCCCGGGACACTCTTCTTCGCACCGTGCCGGTTGGTCATCGGTCAGCCGTGTCATGCGCCACCGGGACGCGCCGGCCACCGCACCGGTGCGAGCGTCCCGTGGACCGACTCCGCCGGCAGCCGGCTACTCGAACTCGACGGTTTCCGGGTGGTGGCCCACGGCTTCGAGGAACCGGTGCAGATCGACGGCGGGAATCGACGTGGTCTTGCTGTTGTCCAACGGGTGCAGATTCACGCGATCGCCGTCGAGCACCGCGCGGTCGAAGTAGACGCGGACCGCGCCACCAGTGTCATTGATGAGGGCGAACGGGCTGACCGCTCCGGGGATCACCCCAAGGAACTTCATCAGACGCTCGGGACTGCCGAAGGAAAGCCGCTTGGCGCCGATACGGGCAGCCAGCTGCTTGAGGTCCACCGGGCGGTCCTCCAGACACACCACCAGGGACATCGCGCCCTTCTTGTCCCGCAGGAAGAGGCTCTTGGTGTGCACTCCCGGAAGCTTGCCGCGGTGAGTCTTCGCCTGCTCCACCGTGAAGACGGGAGGATGCTCCACCGTTCGCACCGAGATGCCGAGTTCCTCAAGGCGCTCGAAGAGCCGCTCGGGCGTTGCCGGGGAGCTGCCGTCGGCCAGATGCCCCGCGCCGGGCAGGTCAGTCATCGGCGGACGGTATGGCCTCCACCTTCTCGCCACGGCGCGAGCGGAGGCTGGCAAGCACCATGGTACCGAGTCCGAGCAGAATCTCGTCCACGAGCGGGATGAAGTCGGGGAAGACGAGGTCCGCCACGAACAGCGCCCCCGTCAGGAGTAGCAGCCGTGGATAACGCCACCGCGCGGCATACCGTCGGACGAGAGCAGTAACAGGCCGGCTCATCGATGAGCGCTCATGCTCGTGGACATGCTGCAAGCTATCGAGGTGTGATGTCTGCCGCAGCACCTCGGGATCGCTGCGCAGTGTCGGCGAGGAGGAGCAGTGGACGGAACGGTGATCAGGCGGAGGCCAGGAGTGAGCGGACCTCATGCTTGGCGCTGGCATACGTCTCGGCCTCGGTGTCGAGTGCCTCCACGAGTTCGGCCAACTCGGCCCGCGCCGGGTCGGCATCGACGGTCTCGGCGTGCAGTTGGTGGAGGACGCGAATCCCCTGGCGGAAGCGTGCGATCAAGCCGTCGTGCAGCGCCTGCACCCGTTCCATGCCCGGCTCGCTCTCCAACGCCGCAAGCCCCTCTTGCAGGTCCGCAAGGTCGAGGGCCGCACGACTGGCATGGGTGAGCAACTGCTCCACGTCCGCGGGGCGGACCCCTGCCGCACGGACCTCTCGGAGCGTTCGGTGGACGGGCTCGGCTGAGCGGACGAGGCGGGCGAGGAGGTCCCGCGCCTCGCCAGCTGGTAGACGAGCCAGCGTCGTAACGACGGCCTTTTCGACGGGTGCCGAGAAGACCACCCGCCGGTGTGGCACTACGATAGCCGGGACGCGCAGTCGCGCCTGCGCAGCGAGCAGCAATGCCAGGGCCATGAGCGGGCTCGTCCACAGCAGCAACGGTTCGGCCGCACGCCCGGCCCATGCCCCGACCAACACCATGGCGCCCAGCAGCCCGTAGAACGGCAACGGCGCCGATACCCACGTGGAGCGAACGCTGCGCGCAACGGCGGGCACGTATCGGAGTGCGAGCTCGCGCACGACCGTGTCCGCCGACGCTCGCGGAACCCGGATGAGCGGTCGATGTCCGGCTACTACGAGCTCCCGCTCCTCGTCGTGCGACCGCCCGGACAGAAGTGGCGCGAGCGCTTCGTCCACGCGACGCCGGTCTCGGCCCGCCTCGTGGGTTTTCACGAAGACGAACGTGTCACCGACCGCCTGGGCGGTGCCGCCGCAGGCAGGGCAGACACTCAGTCCTAGGGGCTCTGTGGCGCCGCAGATGACGCAGGTGTTGGACGGTGCGTCGCTCATTGGGACTCGATCTCCTCCAGCATCCGCTTCGCGCTGCGCGTCCAGCCATCGTTGATCTCGTAGTTGAGGAGAAACTCCCGCAAGTGCTGCTCGGCGAGCGCGAAGTCGCCGAGTGCGAAGCGGGCAGCCCCCGCGTGATACAGTGCTTGGTAGTGATTGGGCCAGAACTCGATGACGAGTTCCATGATCGGTCCGGCGGAGCGGTCGTCCCCCATGTCGGCGATCGGGTGCCCGATGGCGAAGACGATTCCAGCGGCCTTCCACCTGGCGTCTCCCTCGAGCGAGAGGATCGCGTCGCGGGCCTCATCGATGCGGCCGGCCAACGCCCAGCACGCGGCACTGAAGCCGGCGCCACCGAGATTGTCCGGCGGCGGGGTTCGCCGATGGATCGTCTCCACCTCGAGGCTGTTGCAGAAGGGCTTCGCCTGACCGAACCAAGCTGCACCGTCATCGGCGGGATCGCCGGTGGCGAAGTACCATGTCGTGCCGGTCGGGTCGAGCGCCGGTCGGGGACCCCGCAGCAGCGCGAAGGCGCAGACCGCTACCCATGCTAGACCGGCGACATATAGAAAGCGCACGTAGAAGTCTCCTGATTGCCTCTCAACTTCGAATGACGGCCGAGGCCGATGGACTTGCACATGTCACACGGCACCCCACCTGCACGGCAAGCGCTGTGCCGGGGTAGGCAACCACGTAAGTTGTTGTAAAGTAGAAGCTTGCGTTCTCTCGAGCGAGTCAGATGGTGGGAGGCCGAGGAAGGGTGCCGAGGGATCTGCGAATTGCGAGGGGCGCGCTCGGCTCCCGTGAGCGAGAGCTGAGCGAGTCGGTATCTAGTGAGGCTGCAAGATCTCCTCGGTTGCCGGTTCGACGACCTTCACCTCCTGCCGTGTGACGAGCGGGGCGAGTGCCGCAAGCGGAACGGCGCCGGCGAAGGTCGTTCGCATGGTCCCTCCTGGCGGTGTATTGGAAACGGGGCCGGCGCGTCGGCGCTGACCCCATTTGCCTCTCAGTATCGTTACGGCACTCGCTACCTGCTGATCATCACATGGGCCCACGGTTTCCCGGGAAACATCAGCCACGGTCGATCGCCAGCCGGCTGCGTGGCGATGCCGGTCGTCTCTTCGGTTGCGTACGGCATGTAGATGACGTAGAGGCCCGATGCGTCCGTCGGAGGACCGGCGGCGTGGTCGAACTCCTGCTCCGAGGATAGGGAATACAGCGCGCGTGGCTCGCGGGGCATGGCGAGCGTTCCCTGTTCGATCTCCGCTTGACGCGCGGAATCGATCGCGGGGCGCTGATGCCCCTCGGCCCGGAGCGCTCTTCCCCGGGCCATGAACGGCTCGAGGTCCTCGTGATAGCACGCGGCGTGGAAGCCTTCCTGCTTCGGGTTGTCGGCGAGGCAGATCAAGCTGTTGGAGCCGTCTCGCAGGGAAACCAGCCGGCCACCGCGATAGCCCATGACCGCCGCTCCTTCCTGGAGTGTCTCCGGCAAGGGGCTCACCGCTCCCGCGATCTGCTGCGCTGTAGGCGGTTCCTGAGCGCACGCAGTGAGACCGGAGGCGGCGGACGCGGAGAGTGCGATGGTGGCGACGACGATCGTACGGTGCAGCATGGAGCCTCAGTTGTGTAAGCTTGAATGACGCGGATGAAGTGGATGTCTGGCTAGTCGGCCGCAAAACCTATAGTTTCTGTCGTGTTTCCCGCAACTAGATAGCTACCTGTCATAGAGATACGTCGCGGTCAGCCCCCAGCGGTCGCCTGGACACGGCGACGAGGATTCACCGGTCATGCCACCGGTGAGGTACTCCGGCGCAATCCGGCAAATTGACTCTGTCCGAGAAGCTCGGCGAAGAGTCCATGGCAACTGTCGTGACGAGCCGCAGGCAAGCCGATCTGTTCCGATTCTCGAGACGGAGGAACTCATATGAGGCCCAGCACCACTCCCCGTTCCTGGATGGCGCTCGTCGTCGCGGGCATCGTCACGACCGTCAGTCCGTTCGAGGCTGCCGCCCAGCAGCGGCTTTTCACGACGGCTCAGGCCGAGCGCGGCAGCAGCGTGTATCGAGCGGAGTGCGTGAGGTGCCACGGGGCTGATCTGCGCGGGGCCAGCGGACCGGAACTGGTCGGACGCAACTTCCTCGGTGCCTGGGCTCGCCCCGGTCGCACGGTGGACGACCTGTATTACATCCTCAAGTCCACCATGCCACCTGGTCGCTCACGCGACTTGAGCGATGCGCAGCACGCGGATGTCCTCGCCTTCGTCCTTCAGCGCAACGGCTTCCAGGCTGGTGCCCGGGAACTGGGGAGCGACCCGGAGTTGCTGGCGTCAGCACTCGGCGACCACGTGATGGGGGCCAGCGAGCAGCGATCGCCCGCACCGGAGTTCATCGAGGGTCCACACGGCTTGCAGCCCTCGGGGGTGGGGCCGACCCAAGCCGAGCTCCATGCGGCGGCGGACGACACGCGTAACTGGCTGTATCAGACACAGAGCTACGCGGGCACGCGCTACTCGTCGCAGGACCAGATCCGCCGCCGCAACGTCGACCGGCTCCGCCCGGTGTGCGCGCACCAGCTCGGCGAGCTGCGCAATTTCCAGACGAACCCGATCGTGTACGACGGCGTGATGTACCTCACCACGCTGCACTACACCGTGGCCATCGACGCGACCACCTGTCGGCCCATCTGGAAACACGAGTGGGATGTGCAAGACCGTGATGTCTGGGGCAACAACCGCGGCGTCGCCATCAAGGACGGCCGGGTGGTACGCGGCACGTCCGACGGGTACTTGGTCGCTCTCGACCGGATGACCGGGGAACTGCTGTGGGCGCGGCACGTGGCCAATGCGGACTTGGGCGAGACCATCACGATGGCTCCGATGATCTATGAGGACCTGATCTTCGTGGGACCGGCCGGGAGCGAGAACGCGGTGCAAGGCTGGGTTGGAGCGTTCCACCTGGACGACGGATCGCCAGTGTGGCGGTTCAACATCGTACCGCTGAAGGGAGAGCCCGGCTCCGAGACCTGGGGCAACCCGCCGGGAGTTCCGGTCGGCGGTGGAGCTGTTTGGACGCCGATGAGCCTCGACGTCGAGCGCGATCTGCTCCATGTCGCGGCGACGAACCCCGCCCCCGACTTTCCTGCAGCGCTGCGCGGAGGAGACAACCTCTACACCAACGCGATGATCGCACTCGACGCCCGGACAGGGGCGTTGGTGTGGTATGACCAGCTCGTGCCCGCGGATGACCATGACTGGGATCTCACGCAGGTGAGCCCGCTGTACCGCACGACGGTGAGGGGTGAGGAGCGCGACCTGATTGCCACCGTCGGGAAGGATGGCGTTTTGCGCGTGCTGGATCGTGACAGTCATGAGCGGCTCTTCGAGACGGCCATAACCACGATCGAGAACGCCGAGGCCCCGGTCACCACGGACGGCACTTATGCCTGTCCCGGCATCCTCGGCGGTGTGGAGTGGAACGGGCCAGCCTACAATCCCGGCACGAACATGCTCTACACCCCGGCTGTGGACTGGTGCGGGACGTTCATCCTCGCCGACACCATCCGCTTCGTCGAGGGAGAGAACTACCTTGGTGGCGAGTACGAGTTCGGCGATGACTCGCAGGGGTGGCTCACGGCCGTCGACGCCTCGGACGGCACCGTACGTTGGCGCTATCGGTCGGAGCGGCCGATGGTAGCCTCCGTAACGACGACGGCTGGCGGTCTGGTGCTCACCGGGGAGCTGAACGGCGACTTCCTCGCGCTCGACGCGGAGACCGGCGAAGAGCTGTACCGCTTCTATACCGGCGGGCCGGTCGGCGGCGGGATCGTGACGTATACCATCGACGGAACGCAGTACATCGCGGTGATGTCGGGCCGCCCATCGGGCTTCTGGATTGACGAGCACGCCGGCTCGCCAACTGCGTTCGTGTTTGCGCTGCCCTGATCCATGTAGCGATACAGCGTACCGTCGACTGGCCACTGACTACCGGCCACTGATCACTGACCACGCGTGTGAGTGTGCTCGGAATCTCCGAGTGCCTGGAGGTCGCGGTCGCCGACCGCTGAACGCTCGAGCGCGACATCGACGCTGGCTGGCCGGCCTGAAGACCCAGGTGAGGTAGGTCACTGAGCATCGCCCTCACCTCGGTGCATGAGTACCTTCCGATTGTGACGCGCTCGGCAACCGTCGAACCCCAGGTCTCCGGAAGGACATCCGAGCCATGCAACACCTCCGCCGCGATACCCTACGCCTGCTGTCGGCACTGTCGATAGCGGCGGTCTGGGTGGGCTGTGCCGGTTCCCAGGATCCCGACGTGGCTGCCTCACCGGTGACGGACTCCGTGCAGGTGGTCGACACCGTCGTGGTCGATCGGACTGCCGAAATCCGGGAATTGGAGCAGCGTGTCTCGCTCCTGCAGCTCCAGCTCCTCGAGCGGGACGCACAGGTGTCCGAGCTGCAACGATCGCTCAACGAGGCCCGGCAGGAAGTGGTGCGGGTGATGGCCCGCATGCAGACGATCGCCACCCGTGCGGAGGCGGCGTCGGCGATCGCCGAGGCGGAGATTGCCGTTAACGCGCAGCAATCGACACGGCCGGGATCGGAGTATCTGGCTCAGGCCCGATCGCTGCTCGATCAGGCGAGCAGTCAATTCAACGTCGACAACTTCGGCGGCGCGCTGTACCTCTCGGGGCAGGCACGACGGTTGGTGCAGTCGGGTGAAGCCACTCTGGTCGGGTCCGAAGGCTCCGAGCTCCTGCCCAACGAGACACTCTTCCAGATGCCGGTGCCGGTGAAGACGCTTCGGCGCAGCAACATGCGGGAGGGCCCGGGCCTGGAGTTCGCGGTGATCGGCACACTCGAGTCGGAGATTCCGCTCACGGGGCTCTCGTATACCAGCGAGTGGATGCGTGTGCGCGATGAGACCGGCCGCACAGGCTGGATCTTCTATAGCCTACTGGGCGCTCGGCAGTAGAGATGGCATCGAGGGCCGAGGCCGGCCCTCACGCGTCTGGCCACACCCCCTGCGACCCGCGACGCGTGTGCTGCGGTGACGGCTTCGCGCGAGTGAGCACGACACGGTTGCGGCCCTGCTCCTTGGCGCGATAGAGCACCTGGTCCGCGCTGGCGATTACCGCTTCAACCGTCTCACCGTCGGCCGGGAACTCCGCTACACCGATACTGATCGTCACGCCCACATCCTCTTCGCCGAGCGAGAGCTTGCGGGACTCGATCGCCGACCGAATACGTTCGGCGGTATCGGCGGCCTCGGGGAGGTCCGTTTCGGGAAGCACGACCACGAACTCCTCACCGCCGTACCGGGCCACGGAGTCCATCACCCGGACCGACTCGCGGATGATCTGGGCAACCATAACCAGTGCCTGATCGCCCGCCTGATGCCCATAGCTGTCGTTGAACCCCTTGAAGTCGTCGATGTCCATCAGCAGAATGCTGAAGGGCTGCTCCGTCCGACTGCTGCGCTGCACCTCGTGCACCATGTTCTCCATCAGCAGCCGGCGGTTGTAGAGCCCTGTAAGAGCATCCGTTACCGAGAGGCGCTCTAGCTCTCGGTTCGCTGCCTCCAGCTCGTCGCGGCCCTCACGGAGGCGAGCAACCATGAAGTTGAACACGTCGGTCAGGTACGCGACCTCGCCGCCGCCGCTCTTAGGGAGTTCCACGGCGAAATCGCCGGCCGCGACTTCGCCCGCACCTTGAGTGAGCCGATCGAGGGGCCGGACGACCAGCTGAGCGAGCTGATAGGCGACGAAGCCGACGGCTATCA
>JBDGYA010000132.1:0-6008 GCA_039584325.1 Gemmatimonadota bacterium | reverse complement strand
TGTTGGTGCGCCGTGCCACTCACACCGCGCGATCGATTGTGCTGCGTCACTGTGATCCTTCTAGGCGACGGACGGCCGCCTCCGCTTCCTTCCGAAGCGGCTCGGTCTCGGTGTCGGGCTGGCTAAGGGTCTCGAGCAGCGCCTGCCAGTGCTCCAGCGCACGGTCCGGCATGGCGCGCCGCTCGTACAACTGTGCCAGCCGGTGATGCGCGAAGGGGTAGGGAATGCCTCGCAACGCGTAGTGCATCACCGACATGCGGGTCGGGTCGAGCGTGAGCTCGAGATACGCCGTCGCCGAGTCGGCGAGCCCGAGATCGTCGTACGCCCGAGCCACGATCCAGCGCATGAACATGCCGTCCACCCGATCCAGACTGAACGCGTCGTGCTCGCCTTCGAGCGCGGCCGGCGCCAAGATCTCGACTGCGCGTCTGGGGTCGCCGGACCGAACCGCAGCCAGGGCCTCGACCACCGCGGGGCCGGGTCCCAGCCGTCGTTTTGCTACGTCGTCCCAGCCCTCGACCCGAGCCCGCAGTCGCTCCGCCGCCGCCGCTTCGCCTCGTGCGGTATCCCAGAGTCCGTTGAGCAACCCGCCGCCGGGTGTGGTGTCCCGCGCGAGTGGGTCGGTGAGCTCCGGCAAACTACGACCGCTCACCACTGGTCGAGTAACCGCTCCGTTTGCAGTACTGCCCCCTGCCCGGCCATGCCCCCGCGTATCCCTGTTGAGGCGAACATGCGAACGTAGCTCAGTGCGTCTGAGCGGTCCGCGTACAGACGGCTCAGTCGCTCCAGAGTTGGCCAGTCGTTTGTGCTCGCCGGAAGCATGAGATCGGCAAACAGCGAGTACGGTTCCTCGAGCTGTCCGAACAGCACGCGGCCGCTGTCCAGCCGCCCGACCATCAGCAACTCCACGCCGAGGTTCAGCAGCTCCAGCCCCCGCGGACCTTTGAGGAAGGGATCGACCGCGATCGACAGGGCGAACTGCCTCACTGCGTCCTCGTGCCGTCCCATCGACGAGAAGTAAACCGCGAGGTTGTTGCGGGCCGAGATCGAGTTGGGGTTCTCGTCGAGGGTGCGTTCGTACCACTGTACCGCTGCGGGAAGGTCGTACTCGACGTTGTAGGCGACGTCGCCCCGCAGGCGGTACTCCTGAGCCGCGCTGAGTCGGTCGGTGTAGCGGAGCGCTTCCCGACTGGCCCATTCCGCGGAGTCGAGCTCGCGCGCCGTGAGGTAGCTCGAGGCGAGCATTGCCCAGGCCCCTGCGAAAGCCGTGTCGAGCCGGAGTGCTTCGAGTAGCAACCTCCGGCTCTGGGCGGCCTGGCCCTCTGCCTCGTGAACGGTCGCCTCGACCAGTTTGAGAAACGCGGAAAGTGACGGCGTGGCGACGTTGACCAGCGGGCGGTTGGCGTCGATGTCCCGTCGCCGCTCGCCCAGTCCCCGCCGCGCGTCACGAACGAGTTGCTCGACAGCTCGGATGAATCCTTCATCCAGCTCGGCAGTTGTGCTTCGTGACAGCAAATTCGAGCCGTCCGCGGTGCTGATGGCGTGCAGGACGATCGAGTGATGCCTGCCTCCGATGGGCCGCACGCTCCCGTAGAGAATGATCCGTACGGCGCTCCGGAGCGCGAGATTGGTTGCGAGTTCCACATCGACCCGGGCACTGTCCGGGATGCCGGCGTTCTGCATCGCCGTCATGAGTTGGGTGTGCGGAACGGCGCTGAAGTATCTCGACTGGTTGAGTTCAGCCCGCACCAGCTCCCGCACCGCGATGCCCAGCTCCGGATCGTCGGAGGGACCGTCGAAGTCGGCCACCAACACCCAGCCACGCTCAGCAAGCGGGTCATGGTCGAACAGCGTGTCCCACGCCTTCGGTCCGCCGACAGCGACGGCGACTGCGATCGCGACGAGGATGGCGACCCCCGCGATCCGACGGCTTGCCGACCGCTTGGGCTCCCAGGCAGCGTCGAGAGCTGCCACCAGTTCTCCTGCCGATGAGTACCGGTCCGCCGGAGTGCGCGCCAGCGCCTTCGCGATGGCCTGTTCCATTCGCTCCGGCACGGTATCCCGCAGGAGTCGCAGGCTCGGCACCGGCTCGGCGAGCTTGCGTGCGATCACCGCGCCCGTGGTGGCGCCGGTGTATGGTGGCTCACCGCCGAGCAACTCGAAGAGCACACAGCCGAGTGCGTACACATCGGTGCGACCGTCGACGGGTTCACCAGTGGCTTGCTCGGGACTCATGTATTCGGGAGTGCCGATTCCGATGCCCGTCGGCGTGAGACGTTCGGGGGGCTGCGTCGCGCATTCGACTTGATGGGCGATGCCGAAATCGGTCAGCATCGCGACGCCTTCGTGCAGCAGGATGTTCTCGGGTTTGACGTCGCGATGGACGATGCCTTCCTCGTGCGCGTAGTCCAGTGCTGCGGCGAGCTCCCGGGCTAGCTGCAAGACGTCCCCGATCGGCAGCTGCCGTTCCATCTCCATGCGCTGGCGCAGCGATCCGCCACGAACGAACGGGGTGACGAGATACAGGGCGTCGGCGGTCACGCCCGAGTCCAGCAGCGGCACGATGTTCGGGTGATTGAGCACGGCACAGACGCCGATCTCTCGCTCGAACCGCGTGGCGGCCGTCTCGTCGTAGGCGCCCGCCTTGGTGATCTTGATTGCCACGTCGCGACCGTATCGTAGATCTTCGGCGAGGTACACGAGCGCCATGCCGCCTTCGCCGAGCTTCTCCTTCCTCTTATAGCGTTCCTCGGCTGGGCCAGCTGGCATGTCTGCAGGTGGCGTGGGCACCGTGGCGGGGGGCTGCTTGATGCCGTCGAGCAGCGATCGCAGCTCCGGTGACGGGGCGATGCCGATGTCGGCCGCCAGCCGTTTCGCGAAGGCCTCAAATGCGCGGATGGCGCGCGCGCGCTTCCCCTGGTCCGCGAGAACCTCCAAGAGCGCGCGGATACTGGCTTCCTCATAGGGGGCGAGCGCTGTGCCCCGTTCGGCCCAGCGAGTCGCTCCGGCCATATCGCCGCGCTCCCGGCAGCGCCGGGTGAGCGACGAACACACGTCGACGGCTGCTCGCCGGGTACGGTCTCGCTCGCCATCTACCCGCTTCTCGAACTCCGGCGCCGCTCTGAGATAGAAGCCTTCCAGGAACTCGCCGCGATACAGCCCGATGGCGTCCTCGTAGCGTTCGTCGCCAATCGCCTCCTCGAACGCGGCGACGTCGCTCCACACCCGTCCCTCTGGGATGCCCACTTCTCCATCGCCACGTGTTTCGATGACGTCACTCCCCAAGGCGTTTCGCACGACGTGCAGCGCCTGGTTCAGTGCCGCCCTCGCCCGCTTTGCAGGCGACTCCGGCCAAAACAAGCCGAGCAGCGTGTCACGTCGGTGGAGTCCGTGCGGCCGGCCGGCCGCCAAATAGGCGAGGAGCGCGAGGCGATTCGGTCGCCGGAGCAGTTCGGTGACGAGGGCGCCGTCGCGATTCCGCAGTTCTACTGGGCCAAACAGCCGCAGTTCGATCATGGGCGAGCTCTCACTCGGCCGGTGAGACACCGATGAGAAGCCGGTGTGGGCCACGGAGTACCGTGCAGTCGAAGCTAACGGCCGGCCTAGGTGCCGGCTAGGGAAATCACCTTCGACTGGAGGCACACAATGAGATGGAACAGGACGATGGCGGCCTTCGGCGCAGCGCTGATGGTTGCGTGTTCACCGCCAGGACAGCGGCAGGAGTTGGAGCTGGGCCACGTGCCGGATCCGGCGTACGTGGCCCATACAGCCGGGCAGGGCAGTGCGTGGGACGCGATCTCGGCGACGCGTCCCGAATGGTTGGACGGTACGCGAAAGACCAGTGTGCTCCTGGTGTTGCAGTGCACGGAACTCACGTGCCTGCGGTGGGTCGAAACCGATCTGGTCGAGCGGATCAACTACAAGTCGGAAGACAACGGAGCAGGAGCCATCGCCGTCTACCTCAAGACGCGCAAGCCGATCGAGCGTCCCCAGCTGGCCACGCGTGAGTAATCGCGGGCGTGGTGGGGCAAGAGAACGACGGAACTCGGCCCCGAGCGTCACCCGGCGCTCGGGGCTCTCCTTCCGGAGATCACAAATCTGTGGTGTGCGATGGTGAGCGAACATGCGAATGAGGGTAGGGAGTAAGACGGTAGGACGGTAATCCTACCACCGTACCGTCTGACCTCCTACCGCCCTCCGGGTACGCTCCGCCACCTGCGCCATCAGCTTGGCTTCGCGCTCGAATCGACTTTTGAAGCGCTCGAGCAGACACACTTTCACAGCCACGGGCTTGTCCAGCAGGCGATGGCGCGCGCGATACACCACCCCCATGGCACCCCTACCGGCTTGTTCGAGTAGTTCGTACTTGGGCAGGATCTTGGCCAGATCGTCCTTGCTGATCTCGCCATTACCGTTTCCGCCGGGCTGGTCAGTTGTGGAATCGGACATCGTCATGTGGGCGTCAGGCACGCGGGCTCGCGGATCGGGCTTCCGAACCAGCCGTCTATCCGCCCTATGATACGCTCGGCGCGCCGAGTACCGGAAGAGCGCGGAACACGAGTTGTCGATCTCCGAGTCTCGTGATGCATCGAACTACCCTCCCGTCTTCCGAGCTGCCGACTGCAAAGGGGACAAGTCCACTTCGTTTGTCATGTCGTTGCGACCCTTGCGATCGCATTTCCCGCGCCCTAACGTGGCACGGTACAAAGACGACAGACACTGTCGGTGGCCTCCTCCGGCCCCGCCGCCCGACAGACGCCGCAGTACGACGCCCGCCTGACGACGAGTCCGCAGGAGCCTCCGGCGAAGCACACCTCGCAGCACGCGCCATCCGACGTTCACGACCAGTCGCCGGGGGGACGATGCCTCGCACACGCCAGTGCTTGACTCGCGCGATCGTCGCGTCGGCTGCGATCCTCATGGTCGCCGCCTGCGAAGACGCCTTCGTCTCCACGCCCCTGCCGGAAGACACCGCCCCACTGCCACACGTCATCGCGTGTCGCGCGGATGTCGCGGCCGGTAGCGTCGTGTGCCGGAACCCGCACAGCGACCCGGCGCCAGGGCTGTCGCTTGCGGTGACACTGGGAGGCCAGGGGATCTACGTGCGGCTGGCCTCCGACAACGTGAGCTACGACGGCTCCGCCGTGTTTCAGGCGGACGTCACCGTCGAGAACCTGATCGCCCAACCGCTGGGAACACCGGACGGCAGCACGGTCACGGGCATCAGAGTGTTCTTCCACTCAGGGCCGACGGTCACGAGTGGCACCGGCCAGGTGGAAGTGTTGAATGCGGACGGCACCGGCACGTTCACGGCAGTGGATCAGCCGTACTTCGAGTACGGCGAGATCCTGCAGATGAACGACGTCTCGGCGGCAAAGACCTGGCAGTGGAACCTCCCGCCGACGGTCGCGACGTTCGAGTTCTCGGTGCTCGTCAACGCCGAGCTTCCGCACGAGCAGAGTGTGTTGCGATGGCAGCGAGTGCTGTTCGGAGGGCGTCTCTATGGTGTGTGGGGCAGTGCGGCGACCGACGTGTTCACGGTGGGCGCCCGCGGCACGATCCTGCATTACGATGGCACGACCTGGGGTGAGCAGACCAGCGGCACGACGGCGGAGCTCTCCACGGTGTGGGGTAGCTCGGCGACCGACGTGTTCGCCGTCGGAGACGACGGCACCATCCTGCACTACGACGGCGTAGGCTGGAGTTCGCAGACCAGCGGCACGACCGCGGACCTCTCCGGCGTGTGGGGCAGCTCCGCCACCAACGTGTTCGCCGTAGGCAGCCACGCCTTTCCCATCTACAGCGGAACGATCCTGCACTACGACGGCGCGAGCTGGAGCACGCTGGTGAGCGACACGATTTTGCCAATGCTCGGCGTGTGGGGCAGCTCCGCGACCGACGTCTTTGTTGTGGGCACCGACGGCACCATCCTGCACTACGACGGCTCGAGCTGGACTGCACAGTCCAGCGGGACGACGGCTGGGCTCACGGGCGTGTGGGGCAGCTCC
>JBDGYA010000131.1:0-5359 GCA_039584325.1 Gemmatimonadota bacterium | reverse complement strand
ACGCCGCTCACGTGCCGCTCTTGGCCGCGGTCGCGGTCGAGCAGGAGGATTCCCTGCCGGCCCGTGAGAGTCTCGTGACGTTATGGGGTGACGGTGTGGACGACCGGATCATTGCGGCAGTGAGCGACTACCAGGGCCACGCCCGGACCGTCTTGATCGACGTCCTGGCGGACCGGTATGCTGTCGCCGCGGTCCCGACCTTCCTCACCTACGCCGCCGACCGGAGCGCAACGGTACGTCGCGCGTCGATCGCCGCTCTGTCCAGGCTTGCGGAAGACCGTCGGGTACCGGAGTTGATCGCACTCCTCGAGCGGGGCGAAACCCAAGACGACCGGCTCGCACTGGAGGACGCGATCGTGGCGGTGAGTGTACGGATGGTGGATCGGGAGAGCGGTCTCGACTTGCTGCTCGAAGCGCTCGACCACGGATCTGCACCGAATCGCATTTCCGTCCTCAGGATACTCGGGACGTGGCCCGACACGAGTCCCTTGGATACGCTGCGCGGTCTGGCCGCAGGCGTGACCGCGGAAGGCGAGCGAGTGGTGGCGATCGCCGGCGTGGTGACTCTGATGCACCTGCCGCACGAACGCACATCGGCGGAGGACGAGCATCTGTTCCAGTCGCTGTTCGATCTGGCTCGCAGCAGCGACGAAAAGGGACTGGTGCTCGACGGTCTGGTCGGCCGTGCCGACGTGTGGATCTTCGGGATGGTCGAACCGCTGTTGACCGATCCGGACCTGGGCGAAAAGGCCGAGGCGATCCGAGCCGACCTGGTCGAAGCGGTCGCGCGGACCGTGTCACACGACGGTGCAGGGCGTCCGGTCACGCTGGCCACTCCGTTTGCCAGTCAGTACGACGGCGGCGGAGACAACGCGCTGACCGACGACCGTTGGGGTTCCGCCAACCCGGGCGACGGTACGTGGCAGGGCTTCGAGGGCGATGACCTCGATGCGGTCGTCGACCTCGGGAGCATGACCGAGATCACGAGCATCAGGGCCGGGTTCCTCCAGGCCAACGGCAGTTGGGTCTTTTTGCCGCAGGAGGTGACGTTCGCAATCGCCGGGGAGGATCGAGTGTTCGAGGTCGTTGCCACCTTCACGCTCCCGGTACCGGAGGAGCGGCAACCGCGGGCAACCCGGAGCGTCTCGACCGAACTGCGCGGGAAGACCGCGCGGTACGTGCGGGTGATGGCGGAGAACATCGGCACCCTGCCCGACTGGCATTCGGGTGCCGGCGGGCGGGCGTGGCTCTTTACGGATGAGATCCAGATCAATGCGCACCTGGAAAAGCGGTAACTCGTCCTCGTCCTCCTCCTCGTGCAGGGGACCGTCACATCGGGGGCAGAGCCGCGCACAATCGATCCCGGAGCCGGCGGGGAACGGAATCTGCTGGGTCACCCCATTCGCTCACCACGGCTTCTGCGATCGGATCTAGTGCATGGCATGGTCACATCCGAACAGGTAATGACAGACCGGTATGATGTCGTGGAACGTGCACGCTGTTGCAAAGAAGAGAATCACGAATAAGAGCCCGGCGATGATCTTCTGGTGGTGCTTCTCGACGGTCGCGGACAGCCGTGTCATGATGCCTCCTCTGTTGACGTACTACCATCTAGTCAAGCGTCTTCACGTCACACTACTTCGACATGGCACCTACCGGAATGCGTGGTCAGGGAGCCGATATCCGGTTCGGTTCGCGACCTCCAGGGCGATCGCTCGCCGTTCTTCGCGCGTGAGGCGATGTCCGTCTGCAAGCGGATCGCAACCGCAACCTTCGATTCGCTCGATCACGCGCTCATACAGCGTGACGATGAGCTCCAGTATGAAGCAGCAGTCGTCGTCGATCGTACCGAGAAGCGGTCTCATCGCACGCCTTCCCTCTTCGAGGTAGGCGCGTGCTCTGCGCAAGACGTCGGCGACGAGGTTTCGGGTCGGTGCGCTCGCCTCGCCGCGTGCCAGGTCCGCGAAGAGCTGCGCCTCCGTCAGGTCATGCCTCTGCAAGTCCTCGTAGCTGAAGTAGAGCAGCCCTCTCGTCCCCGTTCGCAGATCATCGGCGAGATCCCGCACGATGTGACCCAGATAGGCGAACCGACCGAGTGTGCGGCCGCAGGCTTCGAGATCGAAGCCTGCCGGTACCAAGGGCGCCCTCATGCTGCCATGGGGTCGAGACGCGAGGAGGGTCAGATAGATGGTCGTCGGCGAGACGCTTGCGCCTTCGGCGTACTCGAGAAAGTCGTGCCAGGTGTTGAACCGGTCGTGATCGAGATCCCAGTGCATGGAACGGAAGAAGTTCGCCCACAGCGACCGAGATACCGGAAATGTCGCCAGGGCACGCGCGAGCGATTGCAGCAAGGCCGGTGCTGCAGGATGGCCGCACTGCTTCATGACCCGGGTGGATGGAACCTGTGATTCGTAGCAGCGACCGATCGCCTCCTCCCACGCTGCGACCACGTCGTGCTCGGCCCTACGGTCGCGTTCCGACAACAACCGACGATTCGGGAGTTCATCGATGCGGTCGTCCACGACACGCATCAGCGCATAGTACGCGCAGAACGACTCGTACCGCCGCGAGTCCGCGAAGAAGCGACTCGTCATGTAGAGGCTGTTCTGATCACGCGCGGCAATGGCCTCCGCAGCGCGTCGGTCATCGGTGCCCAGGGCACCCGGGGTCAGGCTCACTCGTCCCACGGCTTGTCGTCTGGCTCAACCTGAAGTGCGCTCAAGAAGGATACCTGTCTTTGACCGGCCCCTGCTGATGTCGCGCTCCCCCTGGAGCAATCCACCAGGCAATCTGCGCCCTGGCCGAATGAAGAGATCGACAACTGCGCATGAAAGGAACGTGGTCCTTCAGTGGGGCCAGCAGAGCGACGATCTGACGCTTCGTGGTCGCTGCGTCTGATAGGTCCCTAGCGCGTCTCGCACCCGAGCGCCACCTTAGCGCCATGGCATCCTCTCGACCGCTGCACCTCCTGCTCGCCGGCATGGCGCTCGTCGCGGAAGGCACCGCAGCACAAGAGGCTGCGCCGTCCTTTGCGTGGCCCGAGGGAAAGCGGGCCGCCGTCAGTCTGAGCTTCGACGATGGCCGTCCGAGCCAGATCGATGCGGGCATGGCGCTGCTGAGCGGCTACGGCGTCACGGCCACCTTCTTCGTCGTCCCCGGGGCGGTCGAGCAGCGGCTGGACGGCTGGCGACAGGCGGTGGCGGCGGGGCATGAGATCGGCAACCACTCACTCCATCACCCGTGTTCGGGCAACTTCCCGTGGGCGCGGGACAAAGCGCTGGAGCGCTATTCGCCGGAGCAGATGCGGCGCGAGCTCACCGAGGCCAACCGGCAGCTCACCGACCTGCTCGGCGTGACGCCGACGGTGTTCGCGTATCCGTGCGGTCAAATGTTCGTCGGCCGCGGGCGGGAGACCCGGAGCTATGTGCCCCTCGTCGCCGAGCTGTTCACCGCGGGCCGCGGTTACATGGACGAGGCACCGAACGACCCGGGCTATTGCGACGTCGCGAAGCTGACGGGCATGGACATGGACGGCAAGGACTTCGAGGATCTCCGTCCGGTGCTGGAACGGGTAAAGGACAACGGCCTGTGGCTCGTGCTCGCTGGCCACGACATGGGGCCCGCCGGGGTGCAGACCACCAGGCTGGCGATGCTGGAAGCCCTGATTGCCTTCACGCAGGATTCGGCCAACCACCTGTGGATCGCCCCCGTGGGAACGGTTGCCCGGTACGTGCTGGAGCACGGCGGCTGCACGTAGCGCTGCCCGCTCGCCTCCGTGCAAGCGGCTCTGTTCGGAGCAGCTCCTAGTCGCCCACGTAGTGCATCCACTGCGGCCGGGCTGGACCGGGGGGATCGGTCGGGGCATCGTTGCAGTCGTACACGACCCAATCGAGCTGACGCTGGAGCGCGAGAGATGAGCTATTGGATGCGACAGCGCGAACATGAACGTCCCTACAACCCGCTTCGGTGGGCGTGGCGGACATGAGAGAAATCGCGCAGCCCCGAGCCTACAGCACGTCGTTCGCGCACGTGCCGCGCCGTAGCGTTACGTCCTGAACACCGCCACGAACCCACACGTGGCTCCCAACCGGACGTCTTGCTGGCCGGTAGAGGCGGCACACCATACCTTAGCCTGGTCGCCAATCGGGAGCCGTACCTGTGGCTGACGTGTTGGGCCGCCTCGCAACTGCTCGTTCCCACACCGCAACTCGGCCGCGCTGTGCGCGATTCGGCGTGCAGGCCGCGTGTGTGCCGGAACACGCCACACGCACACCTCCTGGTTGATTCAGTCCCCGACCAATGAAGACGCTGATCTCCGTCTTGACATCGCTCATGGGGCAGCGCGCGTACCGTCCGCGCGCACGAGCGTTCGCCTGGTACGTGGTGATGCTGCTCTCGGTGGTGCTGCTGTACGGCTGGTTGTTCCACATCATCATGGCGCGGGAAGGGCAGGAGCACTCCTGGTTCACCGGTGTCTACTGGGCCTTGACCGTCATGAGCACGTTGGGATTCGGGGACATCACATTCACCAGTGATCTCGGCCGGGTGTTCAGCAGCTTCGTGTTGGTGACCGGCGTCGTGCTGTTGCTCATCATTCTGCCGTTTCTGTTCATCCGCCTGGTGTACGCTCCCTGGCTGGAGCAGCGTAGCCGTGTACGTTGGAAGGCGCTGAGGACGATCCCGGACGACGTGCAGGGCCACGTCATCATCTGCGCCAACGACCCCATCGCGCTCAGCCTGATGCGGCGACTCGATCTCACCGGTGTGCCCGCCTATTTGATCGAACCGGATCCCGCCCGAGCGCTGCAGATGCATGACGAGGGGGTGCCGGTGCTCGCCGGGGAGGTGGACTCGGTGGAGACGTACGAGAATGCCAGGGTGGAGCACGCGCGCCTGGTATTCGCCAATTCCAGCGATACCGTGAACACCAACATCGTGCTCACCGTGCGGGAACGGGCGCCTGAGGTGCCGGTGGTTGCCATCGCCGATTCGGTGGATTCCGTCGACATCCTCGAGCTCGGCGGTGTGAATCACGTGCTCACCCTGACACTCCTGCTGGGCGAGCACCTGGCCAGGCGAGCTTCTGCAGGCAACGTGCGTGCAAACATCATCGGGCATTTCCACGACTCGCTGCTGGCCGAGTTTCCTGTGCGCAACACGCCGCTGGAAGGACGCACGATCCGGGATTCAGGCTTGCGCGAGGAGCTCGGTGTGAATGTGGTTGGCGTCTGGTTTGAAGGCCGGCTCCTCGCGGCGGATCCCAATCTCGAGCTGTCGCCCCGGAGCGTCCCGGTCGTGATCGCCAACGAAGAGCAAGTCGAGACCATCGACGCGATGCTCATCATTCACGAAGCGAACC
>JBDGYA010000130.1:0-7089 GCA_039584325.1 Gemmatimonadota bacterium | reverse complement strand
CGCCATGTCGTACAGTGCCCGCGAGGGCGGATCGCCGTGCAAATCGATGTGGTCGAACAAGTCGACCGAATAGTCGCCAAAGGTCGTAAAGGTCCCTCCATGCCTGCCGGTCACAGGCACGGTCGCTGACGGTCCACTCCCCGGCATGTTCCGGCGGATGTCTTCGGGTGTAACCCGTACGGCGTCTGTCCCGGAAGGCTCACCGTAGCGAACCAGCGCAATCTCGAACTCGACCTCGCTGTCGAGAATGGAGTTCAACGCAGGTTCATCGTTGATCTGGTTGTATTTTGCCCACCGGTACCAGCACCAGTTTGCGATCGGAGGGGACGTTGGCCCTGGCGATGATGTGCCGTACGGCGTCAGCGCCATCGAAATCCGGGGCGTCGACGTGATCCTGGATCTCTTCGAAGGTGCCAGATGCACCCTTGTGCACCTGCAACTGCGGGAACAGCCCACAGAGTGTTACGACACGTTCCGCCTCTCTGGCGTGTTCGTCGATGTCGCCGCCACTGCTGGTGCGGTTGACGGTGAGACCCTCGACCTCGAACACGCCGCCATTCAGGAGCATGTAGGCAATCGCGTGCTGATCGTCCAGCTCATTGTTGGCGTCGGTATCCAGCAGGATTCTGATCTTGCCCGCGGCCGGCGATTCCGAATCTGGTGAGCAGGCGCCCGTCATTACCAGCCCCATTGTCACAGTGAAGAGAACGCTCCGTGTACTCACTTCAGCCTCCGCGGGGCCGTGGGTTCGTGCCCGGCCTGGCGTCTCGATAGCGGGCTCCACATTCGGTAGGGCCCGCTATCGGATTCCCTCTCCCTCAACGACGGTCACGTAACGGTCGGCGGCCACAGTGTCGAAGCTCTCGAGAGCGCCGCTGGGCCAGCGAACCTCGATCGCCAGGACCGTCTCGTCTCCTCCCAGTCCGAAGTGCAGCCGTGGGTCGTTGTAGGACAGGTAGCTGGTCGCCCATTGGTTGACCGCCACCTGCGAGCGCTCGGCGGTCGTGACCGTCACCCTGGCTCCCACCGCCGAGGCGGGCCCGTGTGCGCCGATCAAGGTGAGACCGATCCAGTGGTTGCGGTTCCCGCCATCGTTGCGCAGCAGCACTGCCGTGGCTTCGAGGTCGATGTGCGACACGATGATGTCGCGGTCGCCGTCGTCGTCGAAGTCCCATACCGCCATCGCACGGCCGGACCGCTTGCGTGCGAAGTAGTCACTCAACTCCGGTCCGACGTCTCGGAACCGCCCGGTACCGTCGTTCTCCAACAACAGCGGATACTGGAGAATCAACTCCTCGGCGGTCCCGTTGGCCGAGAAGATGTCGAGGTCCCCGTCGTTGTCGAAATCGAACAGGGCGGCACCCCACTCGCCCTTGCCGTCGAACGCGTGCGCGACACCGCTCCGGCCGGTGATGTCTTCGTAGACGCCATTCCCCAGATTGCGGTACAGCGCACCATAGCGCAGGTCCGTGACCAGCAGATCGATCAGCCCGTCACCATCCACATCGCCGATCGAGCCGTGCATGGAACCCGTGGGAATCCCCCGGTCGTTGGCCGCGACGCCGCTTGCCTCGCCGACTTCGGTGAATGTGCCACCGCCGTCGTTTCTGAACAGGAAGTTGAGCTGATGATCGTTGCCCTGGAACAGATCCAGATCGCCGTCGTCGTCGTAGTCGAACACGGTGAGGCCCATGCACTTGGAATCCGGATAGAAGAACCCCATGTCCTCGGTCACGTCGGTGAAGCGGCCGTCCTCGTTCTGTCGGTACAGCATGGACGCCTGCCCGCGGTACTCTGCCGGATGCGGCATCATGTCCGGTGTGGTTGGCGAGACGTACTCGGGATCGAACGCGAGGAAGTTGCCCACCATGAGGTCGGTCCTGCCGTCCAGATCGTAGTCCCAATAGGCGACGCCGACACTCCATGTCGTGAAGCCGTTCAGCTGCGCGGGACCGCGCAAGCCCAAGGAGTCGGCGATATCGGTAAAGGTCCCGTCACCGTTGTTGCGGTAGAACACGTTCGGCCCGTAGTTGAGCAGGTAGACGTCCACATCGCCGTCCCCATCGTAGTCGAACGCGCCCGCCGCCATGCTCCAATGACGATCATCCAGGCCAGCTTGCTGGGCCTGCTCGGTAAACGTCCCGTCGCCGTTGTTGCGGTACAGCGCGTTCGGCGTATTCGCAAACACGCTCCCGGCGGGGTCACTGATGCCCTCGACATACGTGCCATTCAACAGGTACAGGTCGAGGTCTCCGTCTCCATCGTAGTCGAACACCGTGACTCCCGAGCCGCTGCTCTCGAGAATGTTCTCGTACGTCGAGTCGCCGAACGTGTACCGGAAGTGAATCCCGGCCCGTTCCGCGACATCGGTGAAGCGAACCTGAGGTGAAGCCGAGCAGGCCGATACCAGGCCTGCCAGCGAGCACGCGAGCAACCCGGTTCTGCGACTCATAACACGCGACTAGAACGCCACCGTCTGGATCGAGTGCGGCGGCGCACCGATCGCGACGGACGAGGAGCCCACCGTGAGGTGGTAGTCCATTGCCTGGTCCGTCGGGTTCATCACCACCACCGCCACCGTGCCGTCCTCGTTCACGAAGCCGGTAGCGAGCAGCATGCTGCGGCTCGATGCGGCCACGATGCGCTTTGCACCGGGCCGGATGAACTTCGAGAAGTGGCCGATGTAGTAGTACGAGTTCGTGTAGATCAGCTCGCCGGTCCGCGTGTCGGCATGGATCGGGGCGAAACAGAAGTTCCCCACATGGTTGGGACCGCCCTCCTCATCGAGCAGGATGTTCCAGTCGGTCCAGCCTTCGGCTCCGGTGTTGAAATCGTTGATCATCGACCGCCCGTACTCCTCGCCAAGGTCCCATCGGCCGTACGCGTCAGGCTCGAAGCTCGCCGGTGTGCCCTCGGTGAAGAGAATGTGCTTGTCGGGATAGAGCTCGTGGACCAGGGCCACGTTGTCATACATCTGCGTGCCACCTGTCCAGTCCTCGTACCAGTGGAAGCCGATTCCCCAGGCATACTGTGTGGCCTCGGGGTCGTCGAAGATCGTCTGCGCCCGCTGGACGATCA
Organism: Gemmatimonadota bacterium; assembly: GCA_039584325.1. Taxonomy (GTDB): domain Bacteria; phylum Gemmatimonadota; class Gemmatimonadetes; order Gemmatimonadales; family GWC2-71-9; genus JAOTVV01. Next base: position 4,011 of record JBDGYA010000130.1, on the reverse strand, counting down.
GGTCGCGGTTGTGATCCCACACGATGATCCGGACGTCGCCGAGCCCCTCCCGTACCATCGTCGGACCGAGATGGTTCTTGAGGAAGTCACGCTCCTCGTCTGCCTGATATATGCACGACTCCCAGATCTGGGTGGCCATGGGCTCGTTCTGGATAGTGATGCCCCACACCGGCACGCCCTCGTCCTGGTAGCTCTTGATGAACTTCGTGTAATAGAGTGCCCACGCATCGAAATACTCCGGCAGCAGCTTCCCGCCATGCAGCATGTCGTTGTTGTCCTTCATGAACGCCGGAGGGCTCCATGGACTGGCAAACAGCTTGAGCCTGTTGCCGCTGGCGGTCATCGCTTTCCTTATGAGCGGTATCTTGAACTGCAGGTCGTGAGCGATGGAGAAGGATGTCAGCTCCCCGTCACCATCATCGACGTAGGTATAGCTGCCGCTCGAGAAATCGCAGCTGTTGATGTTTGTCCTGGCCAGCGTGTACCCGATACCACGCTCGGTATCGAAGTACGCCGTCAACAGCTCTTCCTGCTGTGCTGCGGGGAGCTTCGCTAGGGTCTCTGCCGAGGCATCGGTCAGCGCGCCGCCGATGCCCAAGAACGTCTGGAACGTCTTCCGCGGATCTGCAAAGACGTAGACCTGCGCTTCCGACGTGGGCGCCGGCTCGCCGAACACCAGCGTATCGGTGGGTGTCAGCCGCAGTGCGGTACTATCGGCGGTGGTATAGACAACGGCGCTCTTCCCGGCAATGTCATCGGGAGCATTCGCGCTGTTCTGGTTGACCGTGCCGGCAGGCCTCTGCCCGCATCCCGTGAGCAGGAGAAGAGGCAACAGGAATGAAGAGGTTCTCATAGCGTCGGCCAAAAGAGTGTGAGCCACAGATGTATGCCAGGCTGCGATGAAGCCAGCCGCGCAATCACATGCTATCCAGAACGTGACCTTCCCTTTCAGCCACAATAGTACCAAGCTGTCTGTTCCGACAAGAGGAATGAGAGCTGAGCGTCCAGAAAGTGTCGCTGTTGCCGATGACCGCCATGAGCGGCTGACTGTCCATGACCGAGAACGTGCAGGCGTTGGTCGCCGTCCTGCCGATCCTGCTGGCGGCCGTGCTGCTGGTGGGTTTCCGTGTGCCGGCGAGGCGAGCCATGCCGCTCGTGTACGTTGCCGCGGCTGCACTGGCGTGGGGCGTGTGGCAGGTCGATGCCACCACCGTCGCCGCGTCGAGCATTCAGGGTCTCTTCGTCACCCTCGATATCCTCCTCATCATCTTCGGTGCGATCCTGCTGCTCAAGAGTCTCGAGTACTCCGGCGGAGCCGCAGCCATTCGCCGAAGCTTCCACGCGCTCAGCGACGACCGTCGGGTCCAGGTCGTGATCGTGGCCTGGCTGTTCGGATCGTTCATCGAGGGCACCGCAGGCTTCGGCACCCCGGCAGCCATCGCGGGCCCACTGTTGGTCGCGCTCGGGTTCCCGGCTGCCGCCGCCGTCATGATCGGCATGATGATTCAGAGCACGGCCGTCACGTTCGGCGCCGTCGGCACCCCCATTCTCATCGGTGTCCGGCAGGGACTCGCCAGTCCGGAGGTGGCGGCGCAACTCCAGGCGGCGGGTCTCACGCTCGACGCGCATGTGCGCACGATCGCGGTCCACGCCGCCTGGCTGCACGGCATCACCGGCACGCTCATGCCGACGCTCATGGTCGTGATGATGACGCGGTTCTTCGGCAGGAACCGGTCGTGGACGGAGGGTCTGTCGATACTCCCATTCACGCTGTTTGGCGGATTGGCGTTCACCGTCCCCTACACGCTGACCGGCGTGTTCCTCGGGCCGGAGTTCCCCACCGTCGCCGGAGCGGCCGTCGGCCTGATCCTGGTGACTACCGCTGCTCGTCGTGGCTTCTTGCGGCCGCGCGATACCTGGGACTTCGCTCCACCGGACACCTGGCCCCGGCACTGGTTTGGGGTGAACGCCGTTCGACTCGAGGAGCCGCGAGGGGCGTCCCGCGTGAGCCCGGCGATGGCCTGGGCGCCCTACGGTCTGCTCGCGGCCCTGTTAGTCGTCACACGGCTGCCGCAGCTACCGCTTGGCCGGTATCTACAGGCCGTGAGCATTCGATGGACGGACATCCTCGGCACCGGGATCTCGGGTGCCACGGCGCCGTTGTACCTCCCGGCCACGATGCTCCTCGCGGCGGTCGTCATGACGTGGGTCACCCACGGCATGCGCGGCCGCCAGATCGCCGGTGCGCTGCGCGACTCGACCGTCGTGTCACTCTCGGCCGGATTCGTGCTCCTGTTCACCGTTCCGATGGTGCGCATCTACATCAACTCGGGTGCGAACACCTACGAGCTGGTCGGGGGAACCGCGCTCCCGTCGATGCCTATCGCCATGGCGTCGTGGGTGGCGCACCACGTCGGAGAGGTATGGCCCCTCTTCGCCCCCGTGAGCAATCTCATGTTCGGTCTCTTGCAGCACGGTGTCGCGACCCAACTGGCCATCAGCAGTGCCGTCGTCGTCGCGCTGCAGGCGGTGGGAGCGGCCGCCGGCAACATGATCGCGATTCACAACGTCGTGGCGGCCGCGGCGACGGTGGGCTTCCTGGGACAGGAGGGTGCCACCCTCCGGAAGACGGTGCTGCCAACGGTGTACTATCTCGTGGTGGTCGGGCTGCTGGGCCTAATTGCCATCTACGTGCTGAACGTACCGCACCCGCTGACCGGAGCGACGTCCGTCGTACCCGCGAGCCTGCCGCACTGAGACGCGGTACCGGTAGCGCTCCTCGACAGCGCGAGTGGCGGTAACGCGGTAGGTCGGTAGGGCTGGTAGTCCTACCGTCTTACCGTCCTACCGCCTTGAGTGCGGCGGCGCTCTGCTGCGCTGCCAATCCAGCCGCATGTCCCGTGCGTGAGTCTGCGCTACGGGTACTCGATGATCTGGATCGCCCCGTTGGGATGGTCGGTACCCCAGAGCGTCGTCGCATCACGCGGCTTGAAGAACTGGATGCGCCGGATCCGGTGCACGTGCACCCAACGCAACCAGTCGGCCGTGCCCTGCCGCATGCCGTTGACGTACAGCATCGGCAGCCGGTCGGCCCGGGCGCTGGTGGCGCGCTGACGCAACCAGTTGGGCCGCAGGCGCTCGATGGCTTCCCAGGCGTTGGTCACGCCCAGGCGAGCGATCTCGACGTCGGTGATCGGCCGGACCGCGAGATGAGTGGGTTCCGCCGTCGTATCGACGGTGTAGGTCGTGCTGCCGCAGGCGGTGCTGAGCGTGAGCGCGATGGCAAAGGCGGTGGGTGTGAGTGGGTGGTACATCGACCCTCCCGCGTGTGAGTTCTGCGAGCCCACGGGTCGGGGTTGCTGGTGGCGGGACCGCCGTTCACCCTGGCCACCACTGGCCGCGGCCCGTACCTTGAGCTGAGGCTACTCCGTCGCCGATACCTGGCGCTGATCGGGATCTTATCTGGCGCTGACGGCGGTCGGCGCAGGTGTCGTCGGCCGGTGGCGGCTATGCTTGCCATTCGCTTGCTGGGACCGGTCGACATACGCGATCCGGCGGGGCAGGTGGTCGAGGGGTTGCTGTGCCAGCCCAAACGGGTCGCGCTCCTGGCGTATCTCGCCGTGGCCGAGCCACGCGGCTTCCACCGGCGCGACACCCTGCTGGGCCTGTTCTGGCCCGAGTCTCCCACGAAGCAGGCCCGCCTGGCGCTGAGCCAATCCCTCCACTTTCTCCGGCACCATCTGGGCGACGACGCCATCCTCACCCGAGGCGAGGGGGAGGTGGCCCTGAACGACGCCGTGGTGTCGTGCGATGTGGGGGCGTTTCGGGAGGCCATCGCCCTCGGGGACCACGCGCAGGCTGTCTCACACTACGGGGGCCCGTTGCTCGCGGGCTTCTCGACCCGGGCGAGTGCGGGGTGGGAGCACTGGCTGGACGGGGCGCGGGACCGGCTGGGGCGGGCCTACGCCACCGCGCTGGAGCAGCTCGCACTCGAGGCGGATGCGGCCGGGG
>JBDGYA010000129.1:0-5420 GCA_039584325.1 Gemmatimonadota bacterium | reverse complement strand
AAGGGCCCGGGCGAGTTCGACGGCGCCTGGACACTGGAGCCCGCGGGTGAGGCCGCTCCGGCGGTGTGGGTATACGACCTGTCGCTCCGCCGCCTCACGCTGGTTCCGCTGCTGGCTGGCACTGAAGGCCCGGCCCGGCCGGATCGGATGGTGCACCTGACCGAGGGTGCGGTGGTGACCGAGCCGCACTGGCTCGCACCCGACTCCATCGTGACGTCGGGGTTCTTTCCCGACGCGCGCCTGGCCGTGTTCGACTCCACGGGCCGCCGGATGGGCGGGTTGGGGCACGCACCGCGCGAGGCGTCAGCCCACCAGCCAATGCAGGCCACCCAGGCGACGCTAGCGCCCCATCCGGAACGCCGCCTGTTCGCGGTGGCGAACCGCTACGTGAGCCGGATCGAGCTGCTGGGTATCGACGGGGCAGCGGGAGCGAGCATCGCGGGGCCCATTGCCGTGAACCACGACGGCCCGACGGTTGAGCTGGACCGGTTCGCCTATATCGACGTGGCCGCCACGCGGCACCACATCCTGGCGCTGTTCTCAGGCCGCACGCGCGAGGACTTCCGGGGCCGCGCGAGCTTCGGGTCGTGCCTCCAGCTGTTCGACTGGAGCGGCAGGTTCGAGGAGGCGTACCGACTCGACTCCGACGTGCTGGCGATCGCCGCTGACGAGACGGGAGCCGAGATCTACGCGCTGCGTCACGACCCGCTGCCCGCGGTGGTGCGGTACGCGCTGCCGGCCGCCGGCACGCTGCGCCTGGCCGCCGGCCAGTAAGAGAACGACCCCGGGGCCGGGGACCGGGGTCAGGTGATGAGCGGTTCGCTCTCCTCGCTGAGGGCGAATACCTGCCGTGGGATGTCCGCCAGCGTGGTGTGGCTGAACCGGACCAGCCCCGGACCGTCGAGGACGAAGTAATCCGGGGTGCCCCACGATTCGAGAGCGGTGGTGAGGCCACGGCCCGCATCCACGACCACCGGCAGCTCGATCCCGGCGCTCCTCAACAGGTCGAGGTCGGCGGGTGCCACCTGGCTTCTGCTCACGAGCACCACGCGCGCGGGCTGAGGGAGCTGCGTGAGTTGCTGCAGGCTATCGATGCTGGCGATGCAGGTGCGGCACCCCGGCCAGAAGAACGCCACGACCGCGACCTGCCCGCCGGTGAGGTCACGCAGGTCTCGCTCGACCCCGTTGGGCTCAGTGACACGCAGCGAATCGGGAAGGACCCGCGCACTGGCTTCCGCGATGGTCTCATCGAGCATGTACTCGGCCGCACTCCCGACCCTCGTATCCCATTCGCCATCGGTCACCAGCGCCAGACCACGTGCCGCGACGTCGGGGTCGTCGTAGCCCGGGTCTGCCTCGAGCCGCGCCAACATCTCGACCGCGCCACTGGTGTCACCGGCCGCCAACCGGGCGTCGGCCGCGTTCCGAAACAGGGCGAGGCCCCACCCTTTGGCCGTGGCGGAGTCGATGAGCGCCAGGCCGGACTCCACCTCGCCGCGGGCCAGCAGGATGCGGCCTTTGAGGCCCAGCAACTCGCGAAGGGCCTGCGCGTCCTCTCGGCGCTGCGCCGCTCTCGATCGATACAGCGGCCGCCGCGCCGAGTCTGTCGCGTGTAGCGCAGCCTCCTCGTGGTCCAGCCACGCCAGTGCGGTGTCGTGCAGCGCCGGTACGTAGATCATGTCTCGAATGACGTCCGGGCGTCGCCACGGCTCCAGCGCGAGCCAGCGACGCGCCCAGCCTGCCATGGCGGCGGCAGCCCGTACCTCCCGTGCGAACTCGAAGGCCATCTCGGGCAGCGCCACGTTGGGAGGGCCGGCATCGGCCCAGAGGACCTCGAGTTCCCGCAGGGCCAAGTCGGGATCCCCCTTACGCTTGATGGCGATGGCGAGAGCGCGTAGCCGCAGGGCTGGAACACTGCTCGGTGCTACTCCGAGCAATCTCTGATTCCACCATCGAGCGGTCACTGAGTCACCGCAGGATCGGGCGTACAAGTACATGCTCCAGGCTGCCTCGGGCTCAAGCGGCTGCTTACGGAGCGAGTCGTCAAAGCTCCGCATCCGAGCCATATGGACAGGCTGGATGCTGTCATATGCTGAGGTTCCGAACGCCGCCTGGTCCAAAACGCTTCGGTACTGCCACGCGCCGACCCTGTCCGGGTAGCGCTCCGTCGCCTCCGTGATCGTTTCCAGCGCGACCCTCAGATCGCGCCGCATGGCTTCGTTGGCCCGCTGTACCAGGCCATCGTACGACGGGACGCCGTCGATACCCGTGAGTAGCTCCCAGCCGAGAGGGCCACGGCCGTCCACCACCTGTGCGGCCTCGTCCTCGACAGCGAACGCGGCGTACACGACGCCGGTCGGCAGCTGCACGGTGCCGCGGAAGCTGCCGTCGCGCTGTTGCGTTAGGGTCGCAGCCTCGACCTGGGGAATGCCGCGGCCGTCCTGCGGATCGCCCGGCCGGCGGTAGCGGGCCCTGAGCCGCAGGCGATCCTCCCCCGCGAGCCGCGGCGTGGCCCGGTAGGTCACCTCGACGGCCTGGCCGAGCTGGGGAAGCTCCGGCGCGAACGTCAGCGCACTGGCCTCCGAGCGCAACTCCGGCGGCGCCAGCGCCACGCGCGCTGCAATGGCGATAATCACCACGCCCGCGCCCAGCCACACCAGCCGCTGCCAGCGCCGACTGTGCGGGAGCGGGTCGGCCACCGGAAGGATGGCCAGCGGCTCGCTGGCCGCGGAGTCGAGCACCCGCGCGCGCAGCGTCTGCGGCAACGGTGGCTCCCGGAGGGTGCCCGCGTCCCGCACGAGGGTGCGAACACCCAGGACGGTGCGCCGGCAGCCCGCACACCATTCGAGGTGGCGCGAGACACGGGCGTGCTGCCGCGGATGCAGCTCGCGGTCGGCGTAGCGATTCAGTCGTCGGTGGGTCGGGTGTAATGGCATCAGTCGTTCTCCAGATAGGCACGTAATCGCCGCCGCGCTCGATAGAGCCGAACCCGGGTGGCGCCAACGGTGATTCCCAGCAGCTCGGCGATCTCCTCGTGTGAGTAGCCCTCGACATCCTTGAGGACGAACACGGTCCGAAGCGGGGCGTCCAGTTGCTGTAGTGCATGCTCGAGGTCCATCTGCTCCGCCATTGCGGTGTGGCCGGTGGATCGCGCGAAGCGCCAGCCATGCCGCAGAAGACCCTGTCGGTGAGCCCGCTGCTGCCGGAGCTTCATGAGCGCGGTGCGGGCGGCGACCCGTTTGAGCCAGTGCTCGAACGATCCGCGGCCCTCGAAGGTTCGGACCGCCCGGGTCAGACTCACGAACACGTCGTGCACCAGATCCTCGGCATCCGCCGTTTCCCCCAGCAGCCGGTATCCAATCCGATAGATGGTGGGTGCGTGCTGATCGTACGCCTGTTCCAGCGCCTTCGGGTCTCCGGCCCGCAGGCGCTGGACCAGTTCAGGCTCCGCCAACGGCGGTTGCTGGCTCACGGCAGGCTCCGCGGCGGCGCCCCGACATGCGCCCCGCATCGGACACCCACGGCGCACCTACACGCGCCGCTACAGGTGCAGGCGGTCAAGCAGGGCCTCGGCATCGTGTCGGTCAATGGGCTTCCGCATGAATTCTTCCGCTCCGAGTGTCACCGCCTGCGCCAGGCGATCCAATCCCTGAGAATTGCCTCCCCTGTCGATCGCGGTGATCGGCAGGGAGGGTTCGCGTTGGCGCGCCAGGGCCACCGCCGCCAGCCCCTGATTGCCGTCCGCCGACAGGTCGAAGAAAGCGGCATCCCAGGACTGCCCGAGCCACGGAGGAATCGGCCCGGCGAAACGGGGCCTCAGACTGAGCTGGTGCCCTCGGCCTCGAATGAGCCGTCCGAGCGCCTCGCGCACGCGCCCATCCCGGCTGATCAGCAGGACCTTTGCCGTCCGCATGTACATAGGATGCGTTTCCCCCCGCAACGGTTACCGGCGCCGGCGGATCCGGCCCGCCCCCCACGCCCCGGCAACCCGCAATGTCGTGGAGATTGTGGCCCGCCTCGTTGGGGGGCAAGTCGGTGTACCGGCACCCCAGGACCGATCCGGCCGGTACGCGATGTAACATCCGCCCCGGAATCGGCATCCAACTCTCAGGGATTGTGACACCAGTCACATGTGAGGATGGGACCGCTCCGGACGAGCGCCGGTAAGGAGGGCTCGACAAGATGACGTATCGACGGGGACAAGACGCCGACACGTGGCATTGGTGTGCGAACTGCAGTCACTGGCCCACGGCTGACTACATAGAGCGGAACGCCAAGCTGGGCACGGGCGAGCTCTGCAAGGAGTGCATGGCGAAGGACCTGACCAGGAACTGCCAGCCTGCTGAGGAGGTCGTGGAGCGTGTCGAGCGGCGGACGGTCCCGAGGTTCAATAGGGAGAGCGGGTAGGGCGGCTGGTCGCCAGCCGGTTCCGGGAGCGGAACCGCGTCGAGCCGGCACCGGGGGCACCATCCTTCCCAGTCCATGTAGCAGAATCGCTTACCTCACAACCCAGGCAACGTCGTCGACCTGCCCCCTGGCTCCATTGCCAGCGGAGCACCCCGCTTCTGCGACTGGCCGCGCCGTGGCTGCTCACCCGTCCATCCGCCCATCCGACTGGCTGCCTTCGAGCGCCGCCCGGCTTCCGGCGATTGCCTGCTCCAGAAACCGCTCGACTACCGTCCACTGCCCGCCCGCGCTACCCGCGGCCACCACTTCGCTCCCGGTCAGCACCGCGCCGGTCCACCCTTCGATGTGCCATGCGCCGGCGTCGAGTGGTCGGAGTGGTGTCTCGGATGGCGGATACGGCCACGGGGTCGCGTACCAGTACGGCTCGGCGTAGCTGCCGTCCCCGGGCGCCATGCCCACACCGATGGACCTCTCCTCGTCGCCGCCTCCCGCATCGATCGGGATCGTCACGGCGAGATCGAAGTGATGCGGCCAGCAGCGGACCGCCGACGCCTCGACGTGCGCCTCGCGAACACCTGCCAGTGTCAGCGCGGCATTGCCGAACCAGCGCGCCAGCTCCTCGAAGGCGTCTGGTGCCGTCCCCTCGAACCGGCGATCGCCCGCTCCCGGCCCGTCACCGAGATCCAGACCGAGACGGGGGAGCGACGCGTCAGCGTCGAGCAGGCCTTCTTTACGCAGAACTCCATCCATCCATGTGTAGGCGGCCTCGATGGTCTCGCCGGGCAGACGGAACTCGGCGGCGACCTCGCTCGGCTCCCCTCGCACGACGACCAGACGCTGCGCGCCCGGCCACAGTCCGGCCCGCACCGGACCGGCGCCCCCGGCGGCTTCGCTGAGCAGCATGCCGCTGTCTGCCACCACCCAGGACAGGCTGGAATGCGAGTGATCAGGCCGCGGAGGTACCAAGACCTCTCCCACAGCGGCGGGAACCTGGACCGCGCGGTGTAGCTGCA
>JBDGYA010000182.1:0-2206 GCA_039584325.1 Gemmatimonadota bacterium | reverse complement strand
CTACTGGCGCTGGAAGTCACGGAGGCGCTGCGGCCGTCCCAAGCTCGACGCGGAGATCCGTACCCTCATCCGTCGCATGTCCCGCGAGAATCCCACTTATGTGAAGTGAACGGATATGTGGAGAGGGGAAGCCGTTGCCGCCGTCACGCCTTGAGGCGAGGGGGATCTCGACAGCGACGCTGACAGGCTACTTCACATAAGTTTCCGAGACTCACAGGTCTTCGAGCCACTGGATGATGTCTTTCCGGCGGCGCCAGGGGCTGGCACCAGCCGGCACGGGGACCGGCGGGGCGCAGCGCTCGATTGCCTCACGCTTCATCTGCATGTCGATCTCGATGTACTGGCTCGTCGTGGTAATGCTGACGTGGCCGAGCCACGATTTGATGACGTTGAGTTCGACACCGGATTGGAGCAGGTGCATGGCAGCGGTGTGGCGCATGGTGTGAGGGCTGATGCGCTTGGTCGCGAGGGACGGTTGCTGCATGGCCCCAGCCGCGACGTGCCGTTTGAGGATCGTGAGCACACCGAAGCGGGATAGCCGCTTGCGGTGCGCGTTCAGGAAGAGGGGCGCCTCCGGCTGGTTCCCGTTGTTGCGCTGTTGGAGATACGCCCGAAGTGCATCGATGGTCTCTTGCCAGAGCGGACACGCGCGTTCCTTCCGGCCCTTGCCGGAGATGTGCACCTGGGTGGGAGGCTCGAAGCGTACATCCTTGACGTTCAAGGCCACCGTTTCGGATGCGCGTGCGCCGGTGTTGTAGAGCAGGGTGAGCAGGGCAAGGTCTCGACGGGCGAGACGGTGCACCAGCGACGGTGCCGCGAGGAGTGCCTTGACCTCGTTCCGATCGAGATAGGTCATGGCACTCGATGCGGTCTTCTTGACGGGAATGTCCACGACACGGCGACAGAGCTCGGCATGTCGTGGGTCTATCTCCGCGACATACCCGAAGAAGCGGTGGACCGCAACCAACCGGCAGTTCCGAGTCGCGACGCAGTTTCTTCTCTCGACCTCCAGGTGGTCCAGGAAGGAGAGCACGGTGGTGGGACCGAGATCAGTCAGCCGCAGTCGAATCACCTGACGACCGCTCTGCCGTGCAGCGAAGCGGAGGAAGAGCTTGATGCTGTCTCGGTAGGCAAAGATGGTGTTCGGGCTGACGTCGCGCTGAGCCGCGAGGTAGTCCTCAAAGAAGCCGCGGAGCAAAGTCGGAAGAGACTGCGTGCTCATGACGGACGCATGGCCCAGGTACGCGCTCAAGAGCGGCAGGCGAGCCATGACGTTGCCCCCGTCGCGGTACCACTCGAGCAGGCGAGTGACCGCGAAGGTGGCGCGCAGATCATGCAGGCGCGGACCGCGTCCCTTCGGTCCCCGCAATCCTGTCTGGGTGGCGATTGTGCGAAACATCCCCTGGACGCAGTCCGTGCTATAGGCTTTCCCGCGACCAGAGATGAAGAAGGCTGCCGAGGAGCCGGCGGGAGCCACCGCGACGCGGGCCCCGTGGTATCGGCGCAGCGCGGCCACAGTCCCTGGTGAGAGCGGCACGAGGCGGGACTTGCGAAACTTCGACTGGTGGATCGAGAGCACACCATCGTCCAGGTCCACATCCTCGAGCGTGAGGTGCAGCGCTTCGGAGATCCGCAAGCCCGATGTGGCCAGCAGCAGGATGATCGCGTGCATCGTCTTCGACCTGATTGGGCAGGGATGCCAACTCTTCCAATCTCGCAGGGACAAGGCACCACCAAGCAACTTGCGGATCTCTTCTTGCGAGTAGATGTGGGGTGGCTTCGGTGGTCGGCCACGGGGGTGGAGGCGCTCGCCAGGTACGAAGGTGCCTGGGCGGCGCTTCGCCAGAAAACTGCAGAAGCGACGCAGCAAGTAGTATCGAGAACGACGGGTGTTCGGCCCACGAGTCGCGCACGGAGCGAGCCACGCCCTGGCGAGCGCTTCATCGATCGTGCGAGACGAAAGCGGGCTCTGCTTGGTAAATCGATCCAGCGCCCGGAGCTGTGTGAGAGTGGTCTTGTTGGCACTGGCACTTGCCTCGAGCGTAGCGGCGAAGTCCGCAAAGTCGGCGGCCAGAGGGCCCGAGAAGTCGTTCGTGGTCATGACACCACCTCCGGATCTAGCGCCACCGTCCGGAGGTCCTCGACGTGGAGCTTGGTGTAGATGAAGGTTGTCTCTGGGCTTCGATGGCCGAGCACGTCACCGATG
>JBDGYA010000055.1:0-19140 GCA_039584325.1 Gemmatimonadota bacterium | reverse complement strand
GAAGCGCTGAAGTCCGCGATCACCTTTTCTGCACCCTTCAATCGCCTTACGGAGATGGGCATGTGGGAAGAAGGTCGGCGTATCGCCAGCAACGCACGTCGGCGTGGTGTCCGTTTTCTCGCCGGGACGGACGTCTACCTTCCCGGGGAGGGTGAGCAGGCATTTGTCGGATCGGCGCTCCACTGGGAGCTCGAGCACCTTGTCGAGCTGGGCTTCCAGCCACTCGACGTGCTGCGCATCGCTACGCACGACGCTGCCGAAACGGTCGGTGCCGAAGCCGACCTTGGCACGCTCGAAGTCGGCAAGCTCGCCGATATTGTCTTGCTCGACGCCGACCCGTTGGAGGAAATCAGGAACACCCAGAGCATCTGGCGTGTCATCAAGGGCGGGTGGGTGTTCGATCCGGAGGAACTGCAGCAGCGGTTCGCTGAGCGACGAAGGCCCGAGGCTGCCGGGCGTGACAAAGCCGCGCCAGTTGGCGCGGCTTTGACAGGCCCGGCAGGACTCGAACCTGCAACCCCCGGTTTTGGAGACCGGTGCTCTGCCAGTTGAGCTACGGACCTACGGAATGTCCAATGTAGAATGTCCAATATCGAATATCCAAGGGCCGTGCAACTCCGTCTCCCCGCACCCCCCACTTCATCATTCGATATTGGCTATTCGTTATTGGATATTCTGCAGGGTGGCTGACGGGAATTGAACCCGCAACCTCCGGAGCCACAGTCCGGCGCTCTAACCGATTGAGCTACAGCCACCACGACCCCGGAACTCGTGCCGGGACATCAACCTAGCGGCCCCCTCGAGAGGGGTCAAGCCAAATCGTGACCACCGTCACTGTTCCCTCCCGCCCCACCCCCTTGATTGCCTGGACACGACACGCCGGGTCCCCGATCCGGGAGGTCACGATGACCAGACAACTGTCTATGCTCCCGCTGGCTGCGCTCCTAGCGGCGTGCAGTTCCAATACGCAGGTCGCCAGCGCGCCGGCCCCGACTGCCACACCCGAGGAGCGCGTCGCGCCACCCCCGGCGAGCACCGTGACGGGCAATACCGCGGTCACTCTTGGCGTTCCGCCAGGGCACCTGCCGCCGCCGGGCCGCTGCCGTCTGTGGCTGCCCGACACGCCACCGGGGCGCCAGCCGGCGGCCCGCTCGTGCGACGGGATCGGCATCCGCGCACCGATCGGCAGCATGATCGTGCACCGCCCCACGGCGGATAAGAAGGTCGTGCGCGTGCGCTACGTGGATGCGCACCGGGCCGGCGTGGTGATCGCCGTGCGCGTGTTTGATGCCGTGACCGGAGCGTACCTCCGAACGGAGAGCTGAGGGCCGCGCTACTTCCGCTTCGCCTGGTTGGCGACCGCCTGCTGCGCCGCCTCCACCGCCGACTCGTCTGCCAGGTAGTAGCTCCTGATGGGCGAGAGGTCACGATCGTTCAGCTCGTACACCAACGGGATCCCGGTCGGAATGTTGAGCCCGACGATCTCCTCGTCCGGGATCCCATCCAGATGCTTGACCAAAGCCCTGAGGCTGTTGCCGTGGGCCGAGATGAGCACGCGGCGACCCGATTGCACGTCCGGAGCGATGACGTCGAACCAGTACGGCAGCATCCGCTCAACGGTGTCCTTGAGACACTCCGTCAGCGGCAGCTCCTCCTTCGAGAGTGAGGCATAGCGCGGGTCACTCCCCGGATACCGCTCGTCGTCCGGCGTGAGCGCAGGCGGCCGAGTGTCGTAGCTCCGCCGCCAGACCTTCACCTGGTCCTCGCCATGCCGCTCGGCGGTCTCCGCCTTGTTGAGTCCCTGCAATCCGCCGTAGTGCCGCTCGTTCAGGCGCCAGCTGCGGTGCACCGGGATCCACATCAGATCCATCTCCTCGAGCACGATCCACAACGTCTTGATCGCACGCTTGAGCACCGAGGTGTAGGCGACGTCGAACGTGAAGCCTTCATCGATCAGGCTCTTGCCACCCAACAGCGCCTCCTCCACCCCTTTCTGCGTGAGCCCCACGTCGGTCCACCCTGTGAACCGGTTCTCCTTGTTCCACACGCTCTCACCGTGACGGAGCAGCACGAGCTTCTTCATGACCCCATCCCCCGCGAATCCAGTGTGGTGACACCCTCGTAAGGTATTGAATTAACTGCATTTAGAAACGAGCGTCAAGCCTGTCCGACACCTGACCCGGCGCTACACCTTGCGCTCTCGATCACTCGCTATTATAGATAGTGAAGTGTATGGCCCAGGTAATACAATTGGCATCTTGAAATACCGAGCGAGCGCAATGCCACCGCCACCGCCGTCCGCCGCCTCGCCGTCCTCTCGAGCACGCTGGCAACGTTCTCGCCTCTCGCCCTGTCTAAACCTGCGAAACCCATTCTCCCCATTGCGCGTAGTGAGTGCAGCGTCCGCCGTCGGGCGCCTCAGTACTGGAGAAACCGCCATGGACTGTCCGACAGCACCGGCTGAGCGTTCGAGCCGCACCCACCGACATCGGGTCGGCTCGATGGCGATCGCGACGGTGACCGCCACCCTCCTGGCAGCGAGCGCCGCCGCACAGAACACCACGCCGAGCGCTACCCGCTCCGTCGGCTCCACCGTCCGCGACCCTTCGGCGCCAAAATCAGCGGTGGCAGTCCGGGCGATGACGGCACCTCGGGTGGACGGCCGACTGGACGACGGCGCCTGGGACATGGCACCGCCGATCACCGAGTTTTGGCAGCAGGATCCCGACGAGGGCGAGCCCGCCAGCGAGCCCACCGAGGCGCGCATCGTCTACACCGACGATGCCCTCTACATCGGCGTGCGCGCGTACGACTCACAGCCCGACCAGATCGCCGCACAGCTCACGCGCCGCGACGAGCATTCCCCGTCGGACTGGATCATCGTCGCTATCGACTCGTACCACGACCGCCGCACCGCCTACGTCTTCTTCGTCAATCCCGCGGGCGTGAAGCGGGACGAGTACCTGTACGACGACGGCAACGGCGACGACTCGTGGAACGCCGTGTGGGACGTCGCCACGTCGACCGACACCGAAGGCTGGACGGCGGAGTTCCGCATCCCGTGGAGCCAGCTGCGGTTCGCCAAGGCGGACCGCAACGACTTCGGATTCCAGGTGGTGCGCGAGATCTCCCGGCTGAACGAGGAACAGCACTGGCGGCTGATGCCCAAGGATCAAAATGGCGTGGTTTCCCGCTTCGGCGATCTGACCGGCGTCCAGGGCATCGATCCACCGCGCCGGGTGGAGGTGCTGCCGTACTTGGCCGGAACGGGCGCGTTCACGCCCGCAGAGACCGGCAATCCGTTCCAGACCGGCAGTGACGGCACGATGCGGGCCGGTGGTGACCTGAACATGGGCATCACCTCCAACCTGACGCTCTCTGCCACCGTCAATCCGGACTTCGGCCAGGTGGAAGCGGACCCCGCCGTGGTGAACCTCTCGGCATTCGAGACGTTCTACCCTGAACGGCGGCCGTTCTTTGCCGAAGGCCTCGACATCTTCCGTTTCCCGATCCTGCTCGGCGACGGCGACAACGCCAACGAGCAGTTGTTCTACACGCGTCGCATTGGGCGGAGACCGCAGGGCGATGCCGACCCGCGAGGCGGGTACGCGCAGTCGATCGATCAGACCACGATCATTGGCGCGGGGAAGGTCTCCGGCAAGACCGCGAGCGGGTGGACGATGGGATTCCTCGGCGCGCTGACCGCACAGGAGGAAGCCCAGGTCATCGCGGGTGACCAGACGGGGCACACCGACGTCGTCGAGCCACGCACCGGCTATTTCGTGGGCCGACTGGCCAAGGACTTCCGCAACGGCCTCACCAAGGTCGGGTTCTTCGGCACCGGCGTCACCCGCGCGCTCCCGGAGAACTTGCAGTGGCTTCGAAACGCCGCATACTCCGGTGGCTTCGACTGGACGCATCGCTTCGCCGGGGACCGTTACGCGATCGACGGATGGATCGTGGGGAGCCACGTGCAGGGTAGCGCGGAGGCGATCGATGAAACACAGCTGTCCTCCGCGCGCTACTACCAGCGGCCCGATAACGACCACGTGACCTACGACCCCACACGCACATCGCTCTCCGGATTTGCCGGACAGCTCGTCGTCAGCAAGAACCAGGGGTTCATGCGCTTCGCGACCGGATTCGACACCCGCTCGCCCGGATTCGAGGTGAACGACGCCGGATTCCAGCGCGAGGCGGACCGCACCATCCAGTTCGTCTGGGTCGGGCTTCGCTGGCTGCAGCCTGGCAAGCTGTTTCGGCGGGCCGGGATCAATTTCAACCAGAGCTCCGCGTGGAGCTACGGCTGGGAGCGGCTGTCGATCGGCGGCAACGTGAACGGCAACGTGCAGTTCCACAATTACTGGCATGCCTACGCGGGGTTCTGGCAGGGATTCGAGTCCCTCTCCACCGGCGCGCTCAGGGGCGGGCCGGCCTTCCTGCGTCCCTACACGATGAACTTCTGGTCGGGGTTCAACACCGACAGCCGGAAGACGCTGCGCGGCGGGCTCAATCTGAACGGGTCCTCACAGCCGGCGAGCGACACGTGGGGCGTGAGTGTCAGCCCCCGCGTCTCCTGGCGCGCGGCCTCCAACATGGACTTCACGTTCGGCTACCGATTCTTCCGGCAGTTCGACAGCTGGCAGTATCTCGACCAGCAGGACGCCCTGGGAGAAACGCAGTACCTCTTCGGCCAGCTGAAGCAGACGACTTCCGGGCTCACGTTCCGCGGGAATCTGACCTTCACGCCAACGATGTCGCTCCAGCTGTATGCCGAGCCGTTCGTGTCGACCGGGGCGTACGAGGGCTATCGGCGGGTCGATGATCCCCGTGGCGCCACCTTCGCGGACCGGTTCGAGGACTTCCGCGACGATCAGATTGCCACGGACGAGGACGGCAACCTCGCCATCGACATCGACGGGAGCGGACAGCCGGATGTGTTTCTGGACAATCCGAACTTCACGTTCCTGTCGTTCCGCTCGAACGTCGTGCTGCGGTGGGAGTACAAGCTGGGCTCGACCCTGTTCCTGGTCTGGCAGCACGGTCGCGTGGGCGACAACGCCAACCCCGACTTCAGCTTCGGCCAGGGACTGAACGACATGTTCCGGCTGGAAGGCCAGAACACGTTCGTCGTGAAGGTGAACTACTGGTTGAGCTTGTAGCCGGAGTTGGAAGGGTGGGACGCGCTGGAGGTGTTCCGGCGTCTCCCGCCCTTCCTGCGTTTCTCACGCTTCCCCCGCTTCCAGCGCTCCCGTAGCTTCCCCCTCCATGCTCGACTCTCTCGTCCAGCTCATCGAGAATTCGGGACACTGGGTCTACGTCCTGGCACCCCTGTTCATGGTCGTCGTGGCGATCCTGCCGATCCCGGCAGAGATCCCGGCCATGGTGAACGGCATGGTATTCGGCGCCGTAGCGGGAACGCTCGTCACGTGGGGGGGCGCGGTGGTCGGCGCGTTGATCAGCTTCGAGCTGGCACAGCGCTACGGGCGGCCGCTCGCCGGCCGACTGCTGCGACCGGACACGCTCGCGAAAGTCGATGGCGCCGCGTTATCGGCGAGCTGGCCCGGCCTCCTCGCCGTGCGGCTCATCCCCACCATCGCCTTCACCCTGGTGAACTGGGCGGCCGGGCTCACGGCGATTCCCCGCTGGCGGTTCGCGTGGACGACCGCGCTCGGCATCATCCCCGGTGCCATCGTCTTCACGCTCACCGGCTCGGGCCTGGGTGCCCTCTATCGCCGAGCGCCGGTGGTGGGCGGGACGCTCATCGTGCTCGCGCTGGCGGTGATCGCGTGGTCCGTCCTGCGCCCACGACGCGACAGGGCGACGGCGCGTTAGCCCAAAACGACAGAAGCGTGAGGAACCCTCCCCTCACCCTCTTTCCGGCTGCCCCGTGAGCCCCAGGTAGATCGCCACCAGCGTGATCGCTGCGCCGAGCAACTCGAGGCCCGAGGTAGGCCGCGCGAACAGGACGAGATCCCACACGAACGCCAGCGTCGGCTGGAGCAGGAGCAGCAGTCCGGCCCGGGAGGCAGCGAGGCCCGGCAGGCCGCTCGAGATGAGCACCCACCCCACCACCTGCACCACGACGGCGTAGCTCAGCAGAATGCCCGCGTTCGGCAGGTCGGGTATCGCAAACGTCTCGCCTTCGAGCCGTACCAGCCCAGCGAGGATCGCGGCCGAGAGCAGTGACAGCGTCGCGATCGTGGCCATCGCATCGGCCTTGCCCGCCCGCCGTCGGGCTTGTCGCAGGGCTATCAGATACGACCCGTACGACACCGCCGTGAGCAGCCCGAATGCCACGCCCCAACGGTAGTCCGCGTCGAGCGCACCCCAGTCCGGGCCAAAGATCAGGAACAGCCCGACCACGGCCGCCGGGATCGCGACGAGCAGTCGAGGGGACGCCCGCTCTCGCAGCACGACGATGCCGAAGACCGCCAGCACGAACACCTGGAAGTTGGCGAGGATGGTAGCCAGCCCAGGCCCGACAAGACTGATGCTGCGGTGCCAGAACGCGAGATCGGCCGCGAACCACGCACCGGCCGCGGCGCAGAGGAGCAGGTAGCCCCTCCCCGCACCGCGCCAGATGCCCCCGCGCACCAATACCATCGCCGCCAGGATCACCCCGCCACCGGCCATGCGGTAGAATCCGGCCGGCGTGGGCCCGACGTCGGTGAGCTTGACGAGCACGGGGGCGAAGCTGATGAGCACCGCACCCGTGAGCACCCGTGACAGCGGTCCGAAGCGGCTCCGGCGGATATATTCCTCTGTCATACTGAACGCGGTTCATGTTACGTCGGGGGGAATCGATGAGTAAGGGGCTGAAGTCCACCGGATGGCTCGCGACCGCGGGTATAGGAGTGGCGGGACTGGCGCTGCTAGCTGCTTGCGTCGGCGATGCGGAGGATACGGCGGCGGCCGGCGACATCACGGAGCGGCTGAACACGTACGCCACGGTGCGCCTGACGACGGACCTGTCGGCGCTCACCGAGAACGAGCGGGAGATGCTGCCGCTGCTCATCGAGGCCGCGCAGCCGATGACCGACCTGTTCTGGGTACAGGCCTATGGCAGCCGCGACTCATTACTCAACAGCCTCGACGATCCCGCCACGCGGCAGTTGGTCGGGATCAATTACGGGCCGTGGGACCGACTCGCGGGGAACGAGCCCTTCCTGCCCGGCGTGGCACCCAAGCCTGCCGGCGCGAATTTCTATCCCCCGGACATGACGAAGCCGGAGTTCGAAGCGGCACTCGACGCCCCTGCGGCGGCGAGCGAGCAGCTCCGGAGCTTGTACACGCTCGTCCGCCGCAGCGACGACGGCTCGCTCGGACCCGTTCCCTATCACGAGAGATTCGCGGAGGAGCTCGACGGCGCTGCCGTCAAGCTGAGAGAAGCGGCCGTCTTGGCAGACGATCCAGGACTGCGGCGCTACCTCACCATGCGTGCCGAGGCGCTCGTCACCGACGAGTATCAGCCGTCGGATCTCTCGTGGATGGACATGAAGGACAACCGGCTCGACATCGTGATCGGGGCGATCGAGACGTACGAGGATCAGTTGTATGGCTACAAGGCGGCGTACGAGGCGTTCGTGCTGGTCAAAGACATGGCCTGGAGCGAGCGACTGGCGCGGTTCGCGCAGTACCTGCCCGACCTCCAGCGCGGGCTGCCCGTGCCCGAGACCTACAAGCGCGAGATGCCCGGCAGTGACGGCGACCTCAACGCCTACGACGTCGTGTTCTACGCGGGCGACGCCAATGCGGGCAGCAAGACCATCGCCATCAATCTGCCCAACGACGAAGAAGTCCAGGCGGAGAAGGGCACGCGGCGGCTGCAGCTCAAGAACGCCATGCGCGCCAAGTTCGACCGGATCCTCGTGCCGATCGCCGGTGAGCTGATCGCCGAGGACCAGCGGCAGCACATCACGTTCGACGCGTTCTTCGAGAACACGATGTTCCACGAGGTGGCCCACGGTCTCGGCATCAACAACACCGTGAACGGGCAAGGTACGGTGCGCGAGGCGCTGAAGGAGCACGCCTCGGCCATCGAGGAGGGTAAGGCCGACATCCTCGGTCTCTACATGGTGACGTGGCTCAGGGACAACGGCTACCTCACCGAGGGCGACCTGCGCGACAACTACGTGACGTTCCTGGCCGGCATCTTCCGGTCGGTGCGATTCGGCGCGACGAGCGCGCACGGCCGCGCGAACATGGTGCGGTTCCACTTCTTCCAAGACGGGGGAGCGTTCACCTACGACGCGGCCACCAGTACCTACCGCGTGGACTTCGACAGCATGCGCGACGCGATGACCGACCTGTCCCGCCTCCTGCTGACCTTGCAGGGCGACGGAGACTACGAGGGTACCGGGCAGCTCCTTGCCGAGCGCGGTGTGGTTGGCCCCGAGCTGCAGGCCGAGCTGGACAGGTTGGCCGAAGCCGACATCCCGGTGGACATCGTGTTCGAGCAGGGGATGAGCGTGCTCAACAGCAACTGACACCGGAGCCAATATCGAATATCCAATATCCAATGACGACGGGCAGGAGAGGCGAGATGAGACGACGCGGAGAGACCTTTGCCCTGATCGCGCTGGCTGCGGCGGTTGGGACGGCGTGTGCCGGCACGAGCGCGCAGCAGGCGCCGTCGCCGCAGGCGCGCGAGGGAAGGCCGAACGAGCAGGAAGAGATCAAGCCGTACAAGGACGTCATCACCGACAAGGCCGTTTCCGACTCGGGCCTGTTCCTGGTCCACCGGATCGACGAGAAGCTGTACTACGAGATCCCACTCGACCTGCTGGAGCGCGAGATGCTGCTGGTGTCGCGACGGGCACGGACGGCTGCGGGGATCGGGTACGGCGGCGAGAAGAACAACACCCAGACGGTGCGCTGGCAGCGGCAAGCTACGAAGATCCTGCTCCGGAGCGTGTCGTACAGTATGGTGGCCGACGACTCGCTACCGATCTACGAGGCGGTCCGCAACGCGAGCTTCGAGCCGATCATCCACGCCTTCGACATCGCCGCCTTCGCCGTCGACACGGCGGCGTCCGATAGCACCACGGCGTCCGACACCACGGCGATCGTGATCGAGGTGACCGACCTGTTCACGACGGATGTCCCGTCGTTCGGCCTGCCAAGCAGCATACGTGAGCGCTACAAGGTCCGCTCCCTCGACAAGAACCGGACGTTCGTGGACTGGGCCCACAGCTACCCACGCAATATCGAGGTGCGTGCCGTACTGACCTACGTGGCACAGGAGCCGCCGTCCCAGTCGAGCACGGGGACGATCTCGCTAGAGATGAACCACTCGATGATTCTCCTGCCGGAGGATCCGATGCAGCCGCGGCTGTTCGACTGGCGTGTGGGGTTCTTCCGTGTGTCCCAGACCGACTACGGGAAGAGCAATCAAAAGGCCAAGACGCGGCAGTACATCACTCGCTGGCGCCTCGAGCCGAGGGACACGGCCGCGTTCCGCCGCGGGGAGCTGGTCGAGCCGGTCAAGCCGATCGTGTACTACATCGACCCGAACACGCCGGTAAAGTGGCGCACGTACCTCAAGCAGGGCGTGGAAGACTGGAACGTGGCGTTCGCGGAGGCCGGCTTCCGCAATGCCGTCGTCGCGAAGGACCCGCCGACGCCCGAGGAGGACCCGGAGTTCAATCCCGAGGACGTGCGCTATTCGGTGATCCGCTGGTTCCCCTCGTCGGTGCAGAACGCCTACGGCCCGCACGTGCACGATCCGCGGACCGGGGAGATCCTCGAGAGCGATATCGGCTGGTTCCACAACGTGCTGAACCTGCTGCGCAACTGGTACTTCGTGCAGACGGCCGCGGCGAACCCGGCCGCTCGCCGCGTGACCTTCGACGACGGGGTGATGGGCGAGCTGATTCGGTTCGTGGCGGCCCACGAGGTGGGGCACACGTTGGGCCTGCCGCACAACATGAAGGCCAGCTCCACGTACCCCGTGGATTCCCTGCGCTCGGGGAGCTTCACCTGCGCGATGAACACGGCACCGGCCATCATGGACTACGCCCGGTTCAACTACGTGGCACAGCCCGAGGACGAGGGCATCTGTTTCAACCCGGGTATCGGCCCGTACGACAAGTACTCGATCCTGTGGGGCTACCGGCCGATCGTGGACGCCACCTCGCCCGACGCCGAACGCACGACGCTCGATCAGTGGATCAAGGACCGCTACGACGATGCGATGTACCACTTCGGCGATCCTAGCCAGATCGATCCGACCTCGCAGACCGAGGCGCTCGGTGACGACGCCGTGCGCGCGAGCGAGTATGGCATCGCCAATCTCAAGCGGATCGTTCCGAACCTGCTCAACTGGTCGTACCAGGAGCTGGAGGACTACGACGAGCTGGAGGAGCTGTACAACGCGGTCGCCGGCCAGTGGCGCCTCTACATGGGCCACGTGGCGACGTACATCGGTGGCGTCATCGAGACGCGGAAGACGTACGGCCACGACGGCGCGATCTACGAGATCGTACCCGAGGCCGACCAGCGGCGCGCGATGCAGTTCCTGGCCGACCAGGCGTTCATGCCGCCCATGTGGATGATTGACGAGGACGTGCTGCAGCGCATCGAGAACATCGGCACAGTCGAGCGGATGCGCGTGCTCATGGTGGGCACCCTCAACCGCGTGCTCGACCCCGGACGCATGCAGCGGCTCATCGAGAGTGAGGCCCGGTTCGGCGACGATGCGTACGCGCTGGGCCAGATGCTCGGTGACCTGCGGGGGGGCGTGTGGTCCGAGCTCAGGAGCGGTACCACCATCGGCGTGTACCGCCGGAATCTCCAGCGGGGCTACCTCGAGCGGATGGAGTACCTGATGACCGAGGAGCCCACGCCGCCGCCAGCGCAATTCCGCTCGTTCGTGACCGGCGTCAACGTGCCGCAGTCCGATATCCGACCGTTCGTGCGCGGCGAGCTGGAGGCGCTCAAACGACAGATCCGGCAGGCGCTGAACCGCAACCTGGACCGCGCCACCCAGCTCCACCTGCAGGACGCGGTGGTGCGGATCGACGCGATTTTGGATCCTGAGGAGTAGGCCAATATCCAATACTCAATGGGGGAATATCCAATGTCCGAGAATCGATCATACCACACTTGGATATTGGACATTCCCCCACTGGCTATTGGGTGTTGACCCTGATCTCCACCCGCGCATCGTTGTAACACGCCCCACCCGCCACTTCGTTCACGTGCGCTGGGCAGAGGGCCGTGGCCGTCGCTCCGTTCCCCGATGCCGCGCGCCACGCCCCCTTCGGCATCAGCACCACACCGAGGCGCACCCTGTCCGTCACGAACGCGCGGCACGCGACTTCCCCAAGGTCGTTGACGACACGCACGCGATCGCCGTTGGCGATGCCGCGTGGCAGCGCGTCGTCCGGGTGGATCTCGACATACAGCTCGGGCAGGGCGTACTGACCCATCGTGCTGTTCACGGTCTTGGAGGTCGCGGGGCTGATCAGCGTGAGCGGGTATCGCTCCGGCAGCACGGGGTCCCAGCGGTACGGGGCCGGCCCGAGCACTGGTGGGGAGAGATTGACCTTCCGGTCGGACGTGAGCGGAAAGACGGTCCGGAACTGAATCGGGGTGGTGTCGGGAAAGGGCGGTTGCCACGTGATCCCGTCGTCCATCGGCTCGAGCGCCGCACCGTCCGGCGTGCGCAAGGCCTCGAGCACCCTGTGAGCCGCGTGCTCCTGGGACCACCCAAACGCCTCGTCGGTAAAGCCCATCGCACGCCCCAGCAGGCCGAACACCTCGAGGTTCGACTTCGCCTCGCCGCGCGGCTCAATCGCGGGCCGCGTGAGTCCGACCGCATAGCGGCCGTAGCCGACCCGAACGTCCCAATGCTCCAGAAACGTCGTCGCTGGCAGGATGATGTCGGCATGCTGCGCTGTGTCTGTCATTACCTGGTCAAAGACGACGGTGAACAGATCCTCGCGCCGGAGGCCGGCGACCACGCCAGTCTGCTCCGGCACGGTCGCCACGGGGTTGCAGTTGTAGACGAACAGCGCCCTCACTCTTGGAGACAGCTCGTCCGCGAGTAGCCGGCCGAGCTCGCTCTGATTGAGGCTGCGGGTGGACCACTCGAGGCGCTCCAGCACCATGTCGCGGTCGAATCGAACCGCGCCGCTGTTGCTCATCGTGTACCCGCCGCCCCTTACCCCGAACTTGCCGAGCAGCGCCGGCATTGCGAGGATCGCCGCCACTGCCTGGCCGCCATTCCGGTTGCGCTCGGGCCCCCAACCACAACGCACCACCGCCGGGCTGCGCTCGGCATATTCCCGTGCGAGACGCTCGATGTCCGCGGGAGGAACGCCGGTGGCAGCACCGGCCAGTTCCAGGGTCCACATCTCTGCCTGCTCCAGGAGCACGTCGGCGCCGGTCGCGTACCGCTCGAGGAACCCGACGTCGAGCGCGCCCCACTTCGACCAGTAGCGTATCAGGGCCAGGGCGAGCGGCAGGTCTGCGCCTGGCAGTACCGGCAGATGCAGATCCGCCTCGGTCGCGGCGAAGGTGCGCACCGGATCGACCACCGCCACGAATGCCCCTCGGTGGCGGGCCTCCTTGATGAACGGCACGAGGTGGACGTGCGAGACCTTGGGATTCCCACCCCAGATCACGATACACCGGGCCTCGGCGTAGTCCTCGAACGCCACCCCGGGCATCTTGCCATACATCCCGAGGGCCACGGCGGTGGTGGGTGCCGCGCAGAGCGTCTTCTCCATGCGAGAGGCACCGATCCGGGCGAAGAGGAGATGGTCCAGCAACCCGTCGCTCAGGAGGCCGTTCGATCCACCGTAGTGATATGGCAGGATCGCCTCGCCACCCCACCGGTCGCGGATATCGCGGAAGGCGTTCGCAATCGCATCGATGGCACCGTCCCACGAGATCCGTTCGAACGTTCCGGAACGCTTGCTACCCGTGCGGCGCATCGGATGGAGCAACCGGGCCTCGTGCTGCACATGCTGTGCGAATCCGCGGACCTTCCCGCAGATGAACCCGTCGGTCACGGCGTAGCCCGGACTCCCGTCAATGCCGACCAGGTCGCCGTCGCGGACGGTGACGTCGAGCGTGCAGGTGTCGGGGCAGTCGAGCGTGCAGGTCGTGCGACGCGTGGTCTCGGGCATCCTTCAAACTACCCCCGGACCGACTGCGGCATCCAGGCGCGGAAACGCAACGCGCCCCTGGAGGCGCTTGGCTCCCCAGGGGCGCTGAGCCGCTGCGATGCGGGCAATCTCTACGGCTCGGCGGGTACTCGCATGCCGGAAATCTCGCCGCCGTCGAACCCCACGACCCACGAACCGGTGAACCGGTCTCCCGTGAACTCCATCGTGATGACCAGATCGTCACCGCCGGCGTCACCAAACAGCGTCATCGTTTGGCCTTCCACCGTGACCGCATAGACGGGAACCTGGGGCGGGCCGTTCTTCGGATCGACCAGCCCCGTGTACCCATCTTCGGTCGCCCGAATCACGATCGTCCCGGCGATCGGTTGACCTTCAAAGACGGACGAGAACGTGTACGTGCCGACCGGCTCGAGGGGCGCTGGAGGTGCAGGCGTCAGCGCCTCGCCTCCGGGACTCGTGGCACACGCGACGAGGGTCAGGATTGCAGCGAGGAACGGGAAGCGCCGCATCATCCACTCTCCTTCAATGGTGTCGTGCTCGAGGTACGCAGCGGGGATCCTCGGATTCGAGGATCCCCGTCGCAGGAGCTCGATGGTTTCGACGATGTCTCCCGCTCACGATCGCGGGTTAGCGGATCCGAACGTCGCGCCGGATGTTGAGGCGGACTTCCTCACGGATCTCGTTCCTGAGCCGCCGGATCTCCTCCTTCACCTGGGTGCACTCCGCGTGGCCGTCCGCGCTTATGTGCTCACACGGCAGGTCGTCGCCGTTCAGGTAGAGCGCGAGTTCCCTGTCGAGGTTCTCGAGCACCACCGACCCGAACCGGACCATGTCGCTGGTGTCCTCGACACACGTGAGCGCGTGCTTGAGGCCCATCGGCCCTTTCCGGTCGAACGCATCCGGATCGAGGTGGAGCTGGCAGTCGGCGTACTGATCCATGCGGTCGTTACCGGCGATGGCGATGCGGATGCTGTCCACGGTACCGGGCTCGTGCCGCTGGACCACGATCGCGTCGAGCTTGCCCACGCGGTCTCCATCGATGTACATCGGCAGGAACGAGAGATCCATGGTCACCGGATTCGAGCTGTGCTCCAGGCTGTCGGCCCAGGCCTCGATCTGCGCCTTGAGCTGGGAGGCGTTCCGCACCCCCCACAACAGGGCCAGCCCAGCGAGGACCACTACCGGGGCGCCAAAGGAGACGAGGACTCTGCGAAACGTCGACATAGGCTCTTCCTTGCAATATTCCTCGGGTACACCGTCTCTACGGGCAGACGGGACGGGGGGTTTCAGCCGGGGCTTGCCCGACGACCGATTTCGGGTTCCCTTCCCGTCCGCCGGCTGATCGCCGGGGTCCAGCGCATCGCACGGAAATATCGCCCCAAGGAGCGGACCGTGTCCTTTTGTCAGGAGCAGCTGACCCGCCTCGCACCCCTCTGGGACCGCATGCTGGCCCACCGGTTTCTGAGCGAGACCCGCGACGGCACCATGCCGGACGAGCGGTTCGCCGTCTGGATGCGGCAGGACTACCTGTTCGTCGAGGCCGCCATCCCGTTCATCGCGGCGCTGATCGCCAAGGCTCCTCGGGAGCACTGGGAACCGCTGGCCGGGGTCATCACGGCCCTGGAGAAAGAGCTGAGGCTCTTCGAGGGACGCGCGGCGGCTGTCGGCATCGCGCTCCGGGGTGCCCCTCCGGCCTTCACGAACCACGCCTACATCCAGTTCCTCCTGGCCACCGCCTACCGGGCATCGTACGCCGAGGGCTACACTGTGCTGTACGCGGCGGAGAAGGCGTACCATGACTCCTGGAGGGTGGTCCAGGCCGGGATCGACGGGGACTCGAAGTGGTACCCCTTCGTCGAGAACTGGGCGGGCGAGGCGTTCGCCCAGTACGTGGCGTATCTCGAGCAACAGCTCGATCTCCTCGCGGCACAAGCGGGCCTGGCGGAGCGCGCGAGCATGGCGGACTACTTCGAGCTGACCACGAAGTACGAGATCGCCTTCTGGGAGATGGCGGCGACGGGTGAGGAGTGGCCGGGAATCGGGAGTGAAGAGTGAAGAGTGCAGAGTGCAGGGGTGTCGGGTGCCCGCAGTTCCCTTCACCTTTCACCCTTCACTCTTCACCTGAAGTCTGTTGAATGATTGCCGCAAGATCGGGAACCATGTCTCTCTCCGACGCCCTCTACGACACCGCCACACCCGTCTGGGACGCCCAGCTGGAGCACCCGTTCGTCGAGCAGCTGGGGGACGGGTCGCTCGAGGTCGAACGATTCAAGCGCTGGGTACTGCAGGACTACCGCTACCTCAAGGAGTTCGCGCGGATCTTTGCCTGGGCGGTGGCCAAGGCCGACCGGCTCGCGTCGATGGGGTGGTACGCCAAGGTGCTCGACCTGACGCTCAACTCCGAAATGGCGCTGCACCGTTCCTACGCCGAAAGGTTCGGCATATCGGCAACGGAGCTGGAAGCGACGCCGATGTGGCCTACGACCCGCGCCTACACCGATTTCCTGGTTCGCACATCGGCCGACGGGGACATGGCCGACCTGCTGGCAGCGCTCCTGCCCTGTGCGTGGGGCTACGTCTACATCGCGCGGAAGCTCGCCGAGGGCAATCCGCCGGAGGATCAGCGCTACGCGGACTGGATCAGCCAGTACGCCTCCGACGAGTTCGCCGCCGCCCTCGACTGGCTCAGAGCGGAATTCGATCGCGTCACGGAGCACGTCTCCGATGAGAAGCGCGCACGCCTCACCGAGATCTTCATGATTTCGAGTCGCTACGAGTGGGAGTTCTGGGAGATGTGCTGGAACGGCGAGGAGTGGCGGCCGTAGGAGAACGGACGGTCCGGCGGTCGGGCGGTCCGACGGTCCCCCAATCCCACGGTCTATCCCCGCTCTGGCCCCACATCCTCCCGACGCGTATCCTAGCGTCGTCACCCAACGTCGGAGCCCCCCATGCAGCGCCGCTCGTTCATCCAAGCCGGCGTCTCCCTCGGCATCCTCGGGACCGGCAGCACGCGGCTGCTCGCCAGGGAACCCCGCGGCCGCCGTGCGCCTTTGCCCGACAGCACCATTCGGCTCAGCTCCAACGAGAACCCGCTCGGCATCGCGCCGGAGGCGCGGGACGCGATCGTCGCTGGGATCCCGGATGCCAACCGCTATCCCCAGCTCCGTTCGGAGCTGACCCAGACTCTGGCCGGGCGGCTCGGCGTGCGGTCCGAGAACATCGTCCTCGGCGCGGGATCGACGGAGGTCCTGAAGATCGCGGTCGAGGGGTTTGCCGGACGCGGCGGCACGCTCGTCACCGCGAGCCCGACCTACGAGGACGCCGGCTGGTACGCGGGTGCGGACGACCTGCGCGTGGAGCAGGTACCGCTCGGAGGCGGCTGGGCCCATGACGTTTCGGCCATGCGAGATCGTGTGGCGGCGATCGACGGTCCGGTCTGCGTCTACCTCTGCAACCCGAACAATCCGACCGGGACGCTCACTCCAAGCGACGAAATCGACGACTGGATCACCTCGGCCGCCGCGAACGTGCACTTCGTGGTGGACGAGGCGTACATCGACTTCGTCGACCATCCCTCGTATCACAGCGCCCTGCCCCTCATCGAGCGGTACCCGAACGTCGTGGTCGCCCGCACGTTCTCGAAGGTCTACGGGATGGCGGGCATCCGGCTTGGCTACGGCATCGCGCACGTGAAGACCGCGGCGAAGCTCAGGCGGCGGCAGGTGCGCAACAACGCCAACCACTTCGCCCTCGTGGCAGGGCTCGCCAGCCTCGGCGCCGACGCGTTCGTGGAGCAGAGCATCGCGGTCAACGAGCGGGGTCGGCGGATCGCGTACGCCTGTTTCGACCAGCTCGGGCTCGACTACCTCCCCAGCCACACGAACTTCGTGATGCACCGGATCGGCGGCCCACTGCGCTCCCACATCACACGCATGCGGGAGGAGGGCATCCGCGTGGGGCGGCCGTTCCCCCCGATGCTCGACTACAACCGGGTGTCGATCGGGCTGCCGGAGGAGATGGAGCGCTTCGCGGACACGCTGCGGGGATTCCGCACCAAGGGGTGGATCTAGCCGAACAGCTCCCCGATGACGCGCGCTCGGTAGGCGAAGATCGACTCGAGCTGGCGCCGCACCACGAGCGCGTGCGCGAGCCGTCCGAGGGGGCCCAGCGGAAGGGTGTAGCGCACGGTGTCGCGAATCTCCGTGCCCCCGTCGACTGCGTGGAACTCGTGCAAGTGGTGCCAGGACCGATAGGGCCCGCGGACCTGCTCGTCCACGAACCGGTGCGGCGGGTCCCACAGCGTGATTTCCGACCGCCACCGCTGGGGGACTCCCAGCGGTCGGATCCGGTAGTCGATCCGCAGCCCCTGCCGCATTTCCTGCCGCGGCGTCCGCATGCGGAACCCGAGCCATGGTGGCGTAATCCGGGCCAGATTGTCGGGATCCGAGAAGAACGCGAAGACCTCCTCATGCGGCCGCGGGACGCTCTGCACGCGATTCAACACGAATTCACTAGCCATCAAAGTGATTCCCCCTCTGGATTCGTGTCACGATAAGTGGACGATTCCGGCGGCAGTGAGACGTGCCAAGTCATTGTAATACAACGGTATAGGTTTTGGAACGGGAGTTGCTTAATGATCAGGCGGACTCGACCGCTGTCCCCTCGATGGCTTAGGTTGAGGGAGGCGGCCGATTGGCCCGGGAGGAACCATGGTTACTGCGATCCTACTCTCCTCGCTTGCGCTCGCCGCGGCCCCCACTGCTGAGTACGCCGCACCGCCGCAGAATCCGGTGGTGAAGGTGTGGCTCAACAAGAAGGGGAACGTGAACCAGGGCGACCGGGTGCGCGTGTACACGCGTGCCGAAGCCGATGGCTACCTCCTCGTGCTGCATGCCGAGCCCGACGGCCGGATCCGGGTGCTGTTCCCGCTCGATCCGTTTCACGACAGCTTCCTGCGCGGCGGACAGGATTACGAGCTGCGCGGCCGTGGCGACCGG
This sequence comes from Gemmatimonadota bacterium, assembly GCA_039584325.1. Lineage (GTDB taxonomy): Bacteria > Gemmatimonadota > Gemmatimonadetes > Gemmatimonadales > GWC2-71-9 > JAOTVV01. The sequence goes on along the minus strand of JBDGYA010000055.1, from coordinate 1,007 downwards.
GAAGCGTTCCGGGTCTATGAGACGGGCGGCCTGGGCACCGTCTTCGCGGCCCTCTCGCGGAACCCCTACCAGTTCGGAGAGTTCGTCAGGGGCGACCACTGGGACTACCGCATTCTCGACCAGTGGCGGCTGACCGAGGATCTCGATCCCGAGACCGAGCTGCTGGCGCTCGCCCGTGCGATGGCGGGTGAGGTCGGCTTCGAGTACGACCTGGTGCACTATCCGGTCGGCTCGCAGGCCACCACGTACTACGGGGGCGGGTCCACGTACTTCAGCGCTGGCTTCGGATACTATCCATCCTCGTACTGGGGCATCTCCTTCGGGTGGGGCTACCCCTCGTACTGGGGCTCGTACTGGTACGACCCATGGTACCGGTGGGGCTACTACCCGTACTACTACCGTTACCGTCCGTACTACTGGGGGGGCTACTACCCGTACTACTACTACCCGTACCACTACGCGTACTACCCCTACTACGGAGGAGGCTCCTACTACCCTGGCGGCGGTTACTGGTCCGGCTATCCGCGCAGCCCGAGCGGCACCACGTATCGTGGCCGCTACGCCTGGAAGGACAACGGTCGGTATGATCTCTCGCGGGGTGGCGTCACCACCCGACGCCGGACATCTCCTTCCGGCAGCCGCGGCCTCTACTCGGACCTGGGGTCCCGCTACGCCAGCGAGCGGGGTGGGCGGCGAGCCGCGCCGGGCGTGGTGAACACTGCCGGCCGCCGGGTGAGCCCGACTGCGGACCGTGCGACTGGGCGGCGGGTGTCCCCGGCCACGGGTAACACCGCCGGTCGCCGGAGCGTGGCGACTCCAGCCGACGCCGGGCGACGGGTGCCCACGGGTCAGCCCCAGGCTGAGACCGGTCGGCGGGTGCAGCCTTCCGGCTGGGGGATCACCGACGGTCGTCGCACGGTCACGCCCTCGGCCAGGCCCACGCGTACGGAGACGCCCAGTGCGGGCAACATCGGGAGGCGGACGGTCACGCCGACGCACCGCAACCC
>JBDGYA010000128.1:0-5562 GCA_039584325.1 Gemmatimonadota bacterium | reverse complement strand
CGAGCAGCGCGATGATGGCGAGCGCCCCGACGGCTCCAAAGAAATGTCTCTTCATGCGATCCTCACTCAGGAATACGGCTGTCAAGAGGCCTAGAATCGTAGCACGTCCTCGACCGCCCGTGCGCCGAGCAGCGCCTCCCAGTCGGCGCGCGACACCTCGAAACGGTCGTTCGTGTAGATCAACTGATAGTTGCTGAGGCCGGTCTGATCGAGAAACACGAACTTGAGCTGACGCGGCCTGCTGTATTTCCACACCTCGTACGGCGGTGCATCGTTCGACACCGGCCGGCGGAGGGTCTCCTCCGGCTCCCCGTACTTCAGGAAGATCCGGCCCCGGTCCGTGCGCCAGCCGGGAATGTTCCCGGCCCCGCTCTCGCGGAATCGCCGGTTGGCCTCGGCGAACTGGCTGTAGTACACCAGCATCGCCTCGTTCACCGGCGTTCCCGGCGTCGGGTCGCGCTTCTCCCAGAACTGCCGCAGGTACTTGCGCTTGCCATCCACCGTGAGATCGGGATACACGTTCCGCTCGTCCGATTCCATCACGTAGTCCAGCGGCCCATACAGGGAATCCAGACGCGTCTCCGTCAGCTCCGCGAACGGATTGGCGGCGGGTGCTGCGGTGACCTCCGCGATCTGCGCCTCCGTCTCGAATCCCGTCATGGTGAACGGGGCTTCCCGCGTCACCTCACCATCGGGAAACGCCGCGGCCATCCGCAGCAGGTAGTCGCCTTCCGGCAGGCCGGCCAGGCTCAGGCTGCGGGCGGCCACCCCACCGCCGGCACCGACATTGAACACCTCAGGCGCGGCCGTCGTGATGACCTTGCCGCCGGGCGTGGCGACGGTGGCAGTCAACTCTATCGACGCCTGCACACCGGGATAGAGCTCGATGTAGTAGAACAGCTCCGGCTGGTGCGGTGTCAGGGACGGTCGAGTACTGGTGGCGATAAGGAGCGCCCCCTTCTGAATCTCTCCGGGGCCCGCAACGGACCCCGCCTCTCCGGCACGCCTGATCTCCGTACTGAGGAGGAGATCCGACACGCGCGCGTCCGGCGGCAGCCCGCGCACATCGACCTCGGTGCGACGCTCCGCTCCTGAAGCCGAATCCGTCACGCTGACCGTCAGCGTGTAGCGCCCGTCCGGAATGGTGAAGCTGAAGTGCTCCACTGTCGAGGCACCTGCAATCTCGAGAAACTCCCCGGCCACGGTTTGCGTCCAGCCGGACTCGTGCAGCAGCGTCCCCGCGGAGTCGCGCACCAGCACGTTCAGCCGGTACACGCCGTCCCGTGCCGCGTCGGCCACGGGCACCACCGTCAGCAATTCGAACGGCACGTGGCAGAACCCATCGATCAGGGTCGCCTCGCCCCGCAGGAATCGCTTCGCCACCACCTCGACGGTGGGCTGCGCGACGGGCGGCCCAGCGGGCTCACCTGACAGCGCGGCGAAGGCGACGATGGCGGTCAGCAGTTGCACGTTCCTCGCTTGCTCCTTGGACCGGCGGTGCCGCCCGACCGCCTGGACGACCGGGCGGACACCAGCGTTTCAGTCTCGTTTCCCGCGTGCCCCTACCAGTTCACCGTCAGGCTGTACACGTGGGTACCACCCAGCACCCCGAGGTGCCGGTAGCCGTAATCCAGGCCGAGGATGAACGCACCGCGGTTGTACAACAGTCCGCCGCCGAACGCCATACCGTCGAGCCCGTCCTTGCTGGCCAGGTCCGTCGCAAACCCGGCGCCACTGCCCGGATTCCCATCGAGGTTGTTGTCCGGCTGATAGGCGTAGCTGCCGCGCGCCATTACCGTAAACCCGCTCTGGCCGATGTCCGTCAGCGCCCACTCCAGACCCGCGCCTCCGGTGGCGTTGGAGTTGTTCGGCTGCTCGAACTGGCCCATGAAGGTCAGGCGGGTGGCCGCCATGTTCACGAAGTCGTACGCCAGCCCTACCCGGAACACCACCGGGAGGTTGAACGACTCGCTCTGATACCTCGCGGGCTGCGGGTCCTGTGGTACCTCCTGCTGCAGCGGCGGGGGGGGCCGGTTGACCGCGATGTCCAGCCCGACGCCGTCATGCTCCAGCGCGGTCCCGAGATTCGCGATCACGAAGGACGCCCGGATCGGCCTCTCCGCGATGAGCGCGTGGAAGCTCGTGCCGAAGTCCACGGCGAATCCGGTGGCGCTGGTCTTCGCGAGTTTGGAGTTGATGACCTTCCCGGTGATGCCCGCCGAGAAGCGGTCCGAGAAGTTCTGCGCGTAGGACAGGCCGAAGAAGGTCTCCGACACGCTGTAGGTCGACCCGTCGCCCTCGGGTATGGCCAGCGAGTAGATCGGCTGATCCGAGAATCCGTAGGTCCCGATCTGCAGCCCGATGGCGCTTGCCCCGTCACCGAACGGGAAGGCGATGCCGGCCCAATTGTATCGGGTATCGGCGATGTAGGTGTACGTGGATACCGCCAATCCCGGGCTCGTCATCTCGGCAACCCCGGCGGGGTTCCAGTAGAGCGCGGTGGGATCGGTCGCGATGGCTGCGTAGTTGTTCCCCAGCGCGGCACCGCGGGCACCGGCGCCGAGGAGTAGGAACTCGCCGGTGGTTGTGCCGAACGCCGTGTTGTCGATACCGGGGAGCGGTACCTCCTGGGCCCGGGCGGCACCAGCCGCAACGAACCCGAGCACGGCGGCACTGACCATCGCGCGACGAAGTTGACTTTTCATAATCTGCCTCCGTTCGGTGGGCGGGGCATGGCGCCCCGCCCACGCAGGTCCGGTCACTGGCCGGTCGGCGTGCCGACGGCGATGCCCTTGGAGTTCACGACGGTGAAGCGGCCGATCTTCTCGGCCCCGCTGGGCGTCTCGACGTGATAGAAATACACGCCGCTCGCCACGAACTGATTGTTGCGGTTGCGGACGTCCCACGTGGCTTCACCGCCCAGCCCCGGATCGTTGTACTCGATGATGTCGACCAGAATACCGCTCACCGAGTAGATCCGGATGATCGCCTGGTTCGGCAGGTTCACGAACTTGAGGATCTTCTGCGACGGCGTGACCTCGAGCCCGTTCGTCACGTAGTACGGATCGGGCACTGTGTGCACGTTCTCGAGGTTCTCCGCCGTGATCTCCTGCACCGCGGCCGGTGCCTCTACCATCACCCGTGCCGTCAGGCCCGGGATGGTCGCATTCGCCCGTCGCGTGGCAAACGTATACGCGCCCGCACTCCCGCCCACCAGGCCGAAGTAGCTGCGGTGCGTCCACACCGTGCTCGACGGCAGCGCATCCGCTTGGAAGATGTAGAACTCGTGGTTGAAGTAGAGCGCGAAGCCGTTGCCGTCGGCCACGTTGTCGCCATCGATGTCCACCGGCTGCAACACTGCCGCCTGCAGAAGCGGCCGAGTCTCACACCCACCCGTCGAGTGGCTCGGCAGCCCGCCGTCGAGCGGCGAGGCGCACGGCCCCTGGGTGAAGTCGTACTCGGTGATGACCCCTTCGGCCGGCGAGGTCGAGGTCCCGATTCCGGTAATGTCATCCCGGAAGCCCCAGCCCACGCCGTACCACAGGCCGCTGTGGAAGTTCAACGGAATGTTGTGCGTCACGTCGATCACCGAGTCCAGCGTCCCCGGCGTCGAGCCCCAGTAGAACTTGATGTCGGCCTGACGTGCCGCATGCCAGGTCGCCTGCCGGATGCGCCGGAACAGCGCGTACACGGGGTTGCCGGGCACGGTGCCGCCCCAGTTGGGCTGCGGCGACTGGATCGTGGTTACCCCGTCCAGCGCCCCACGCCAGATGACCCCGTCTTCGTATGGCGTGGTCTCGTCGTCGCCCGAGAACCAGCGCGACGCCCCGGTCCCCGTGAGGTTCTCGCTCGACCAGAAGGCGCCGTCGACGTCCTTGTGCCACTCGGTGTCGCCCGAGTAGAAGGTGATCGGATCGATCCCGAAGTCGAACACCGCCTGGCCCGCGAACGGCAGCCCGGCGTTCCCCGTCGCCGCCGCGAGACTCGGATCGGCCGGGATCGAGCCCGGAATGGGATCATATACGCCCTGCCCCGGCCCGAGGTCACTACTCGACTGAGGCGTGTGCGTGAAGTACACCTGGCTGGTCTGACCCGCGACGTTCAGCGTCATCCAGTACTCACCGTCGTAGTAGGAGGGCTGGACGGAGTCGATGGTCAACTCCACCACCGCACCCGCCTGCAGCGCAGTCGGCGCGAACACCTCGTAGGCCACCGTCAAGATAGTGGTCGGCGGAGGCGAGCCCGTGAACTGCCCCGTCCCCCCGTTGAACGTGATGCCCTGGGACTGATCGAGCAGCTCCCCACGCCCGTACACACCGGCCGTCAGCGTGGCCGTCGACAGGTTGGGCGCGGGCGCCCGAGGCACGACCGACTGGGTCGCCAGCGGCGACTCCAGCGAGCCCGGGCCCGACTTGATGGAGTTCACGTCGAACGCCGAGACGGCGTAGTAGTACGTCGTCGAGTTGGCGACAGCGTTGTCGATGAAGGCGAACGGTACCCCGGTATTGCTCAGGGCCGGGCAGTTGAGACCACCGCCGCAGTCCGCCTCCTCTACCGGGTTGGAGCTCTCCGTGATCAGCACCTCACCCGCCCCGGCGGGAAGCACGTAACTATACGATGCCTCGACCGGGGTGCCGTCGGTGATCGCCTGCGACCACGTGACCGCAACGGCCCCCGTCGTGTAGTCGATGGTGCCGTCGCCGTCACCGGCGAGCGCGCCGGCGCCGTTGTCCACGGCCGTCAGGTCGCCCGCGGTGACGATCACCGAAGTCGGGACGACCACCGTTGAGAGGTTATCCAGCTCGGGCGCGGTGGTACCGTCGCCCGTGCCGATCTCGGCGTCCACCACTTCCCGGAAGTTCCCGCCGGCCAGCTCCACCCGGCCGCCGGGCGGCACCTGTGAGATATCGCCTATCAGCTCGTGCGAGTCCGGGAAGCTCGGGCAGTCCTCCAGAATGCCCAGCTCCGGTGCGCACCGGCCCGAGTAGGCCCAGGCGCCCGTGTAGTCCACGAACGTCGTGCCGGCGTAGTCGAACTGCGCGACCAGCGCCAGCTGCGCGCGTGTCCGGCCGCGGTAGATCCGGTAGCCTTCCACGTCGAACTGCCGGTAGTTGGCGTCGAACAGTCCGGGGTTCCCCGCATCCGAAGCAATGTTATAGTACGGATCGCCGATGGCCTCCGTCTCCGACGGCTGCCACACCACCGTGACGCTATTGTCACCCGGGACCAGGAAGAACTGCGGCCCCTCCGGGGCGAACGGCAGCAGGAACCCCCCGTCGAACAAGTTCTGCGCCGTTATCGACTTGCGCAGCAGCGATCGGTCGAGTGTCACGACCTCGTCCTGCTCGATGCTGCCGCTGGCGTCGTCGTCGTTCTGGCCAAGCCAGCCCGTGCCCAGCTCGATCTCGCGCAGCAGGCTCGGATCGGCCAAGATCTCCTCGCCCGACGGCGGGATGCCCGGCTCCAGCGTGCCGCCGAAGAACGGGGCAACCACCGCGCCCACGGGCGCCGCGTGCACGTACGCCACGACGATCGTGGCGGAGGCGCCAGGCTCCAGGACCA
>JBDGYA010000127.1:0-5823 GCA_039584325.1 Gemmatimonadota bacterium | reverse complement strand
GACGGATACCAGACGTCCCGACTCGCGCTCGAACACGGCTGCGCCGAACGGACCACCCGTTCCGTGCTCCACGTTCTGTCGCGCCAAGTCGATCGCCACGCGCATGCGATCCTCGGGCGTCGGGTGCTCCGCCTCCCAGTCGACGAAGGGCGCGACCCAGCTCGGGTAGTGGACGTGTGCTTCAGGAAGCTCTTTCATCCGCGTCTCGGGTTAGAGCGACGGTTGCCAGGCTGGTGCACCCCTCCAACTCTGCCGGAGCGGGCGCACTTGTCAATTCGCTCGGGCTCCACCCCTACGGCCTCAGGGAGAGATTCGCCGTCGTTTGACAACGCTATGGGCTTTCATAAGTTAGCGCGAGTCCGTGTCGCACGATCGTGCGACGTGCTCCATGCTGCGTCATCCCGGGACCAGCCCGCTGAGGCACGTACCGATGCCACTGTTGATCACGAATGGTCGGATCATCACCGCCGACGACGACTATCGGGCGGACATCTACTGTGCGGGCGAAACCATCACGCGGATCGAACCAGCGATCGCCCCGAGCTCCGTCCCGGTGCCCCCCAATACCCTGGACGTGATCGACGCCTCGGGAAAGTACGTCTTTCCCGGGTTCATCGATCCGCACGTGCACGTCTACCTGCCGGTCATGGGTACCGAGGCCGTTGACGATTACGCCTCGGCCAGCAAGGCGGCCCTGAGCGGCGGCACGACGATGCTGATCGAGATGATCTGCCCCACAAAGGATGACGAACCGCTCGACGCGTTCGAGACGTGGCGTGCCAAGGCCGCGGGCCTCGCGGCGGTGGACTATGCCTTCCACATGTCCGTCGTGCGATTCGAGGATCGCGTACGCGAGCAGTTCCGGACCATTGTCGAGGCCGGCGTGCCGTCGTTCAAGGTGTACCTGGCGTACAAGGGCACGGCTGACCTGTCGGACGAGCATCTCTTCGCCGCGATGACCCTAGCGAAGGAACTGGGTGTCATCGTCACGGCGCACTGCGAGAACGCCGAGGCGATCGATGCAATGCAGCGGGCATTCATCGCCGAGGGCAGAACCGGAACGGAGTGGCATGGACCCTCCCGCCCGCCGGTGGTCGAGGCCGCCGGCGTGCATCATCTCTGCGCCTTCGCCAGCCTGACGGGAGCGCACGTCTACACCGTGCACACGTCGTGCGAGCTGGCGCTCCGGGAAGCACTCGCCGCCCGAGGTCGCAAGGTGAGCGTGTGGATCGAGGCGGTCGCCCCGCACCTCGTCCTGGACGCCTCGGCAATGGAGCGTCCTGACTTCGAGGGAGCGAAATACATCATGTCTCCGCCCCTGCGGGAACGAGCGGACCAACACGCCATATGGAGATCCCTCAGCACCCGCGACATCAACACGGTCGCGACGGACCACGCGCCGTTCAACTTCCGGGATCAGAAGGCGATGGGGCGCGACGCCTTCACGAGCATCCCGAGTGGCATTCCGACCGTTCAGGAGCGCGTGGATCTGGTACACACCTACGGCGTGTGCCTGGAGAGGATGGACTTGCAGGCAATGGTCGATGCCTGCTCGACACAGGCCGCACGGATCTTTGGGTTGTACCCCCGTAAGGGCACGATCGCGGTCGGGAGTGACGCGGACCTCGTCGTCTACGACCCCGAGTACCGGGGCACGTTCTCGCGCGCGACGAGTTACTCGCAGGTGGACTACAACGCCTATGAAGGTCTCGAGCGCCGAGGACGGGCCAGCGTCGTCACTGTACGCGGCGCGGTACAGGTGCGGGACGGCGCCTTTGTGGGCACGCTCGGCCACGGGCAGTACGTCGCGCGCACACCCACGCACGGGTAGGCTGGCCCACGGCGGATCGGGTGCTAGCGGCCAGTCGCCAAAAACCAGTGGACGGTGGCCGCACTGGACGCCGCCTACTAGTCAACTGATCACTGGTGACTGGTTACCGTCGAGGCTCGTCCGCCAACCGGGAGAGTGCGTCCCGCGCCTCGGCCACCAGCGGCTGCAGTACGGTGTCCGCCCCACTCCACGCGTCCACCACGCGTGCGTACGCCTCGATCGCGGTGTCCCGGTTTCCGAGCCGCTCGTGCACCCGGCCACGCTCGAGTTCCGCCACAATCGCGTCGGCGGGCGGATCGAACTGCACCGCGAACGGCATGTGGTCCAACAGGCTCGCAGCCGTCGAATCCTCACCGAGATTGGCCAGGATCTGCGCCCGGGTGAGCTGCTCATAATAGGTGTCGTACCGGTTCGGCCACACCGGGACTGCTGCAAGGTGCTCAAGCGCTGCGGTCGTATCACCGCGTGCCAGCGCGAGATAGCCCTGCGCCGACTCGCGAACCGTCTCGTACAGCGCCGGCCCCAGCGCCGGCATCGGCAAACCCGCGATCGAGTCCCAGCGCTGCACGGCGCGCTTGAGGGACAGGGTGTCGCGCTCGAGCGCCCACCACCGGTGAGCAGGCAGAATCCCCACACCGAGATTGGCGTCGAGCCATGTGGCGAACTGCGCACGCGCGGAGTCACGGGGGATCCCCCCGAGACGAGCGAGCACCGCATACAACGCCGGCGACCGTGCACCGATCACCGCACGTGCATCTGTGAGATGTCCCCGATATGCCAGTGCCAGCGCCAGTCGCAGACGGCCGGTGCTCGAATCCCTCGCCATCCAGGATTCCGCCACCCGGGTGCTCGTCTCCGCCGGATCGATCCACCACTTGAGGTCGTACCACACTTGGGCCAGCCCCCCCAGCGGCAGCGCGTCGAGCCGCGCCTGCGTCGCCGGGCTCATCGAGCGCTCGGGGTCCAGAAGTGCGGCCGTCACGGCCTCCGCATCGCGATACATGCTCGAATCGGCTCGGAACACGTACTGATCGGCCGCGCGCTGCGCCGATTCCCGATCGTCTGTCATCAAGGACAACTCGATCAGGTGTCTGTACGCGGGTACGAACGCCGAGTCCAGTTCAACGGCGCGAGTGAAGGCCTCGCGCATCTGTCGGTCCGTGACACCGACGTAGGGCCCGAGGTGATAGCGAATCTCACCCAACGCGTACCACGCTCTGGGATCGGTCGGGTACTGGGCGGTCGCCGTGTTCAGCGTCGTGAAGACCCGCTGCAGCCGCACCCAGTCCGCCGACTCGCCGCGGAACTGGTTGAGGGCTCCCCACAGTGAGTCGGCAGCAAGCAGCAGGCTTTCACGTCTGGCGAGCCCGTGATTCAGCTCACCCGCCCGCAGGAGCGCCGGTGCGACGTCGGTGTCGAAGTACATGGACCAGCCACTCGCCATGCCCATCCGGCTATGCGCCAACGCGAACATACTGTCCGCCTCGATCGCGCGCGTGTAGTACCATATGGCCGAATCGAGGCTGAACCGCCGGTGGTGCTGCTCACCCTGAAGGAAGGCTTTGAGGGCGACGGGCGACGATGACCCAATCGAGGCCGGACGCCAGCCGCTGAGACCGCGGGTGCGGCTCAAGTCGGAGATGACCCCAACGACAATCGAGTCCGCGAGCCGGTCCATCCGATCGGCCCGATCGCGGAGGTCGAACTCGGCTACCGGCCGGCGAGCCGCGACATCGAGCAGGGTCGCCACAGCGCGTACCGAGTCGCTCCCGGCACTGATCAGGCGACCGTACAGCACGAGACCCGCGCCGAGCTCCGAGCCCACCGCGGCTGCCGACACGGCATCGGCACGGCCGCGCCAGCGCTTGATCACGGCCGACGGCGGCACGGTCCGAAGCGGGCCGGCACCGTCGAGCGGTGCCGAGAGCAGATCCACCAGGCCCTCGCGCCACGTCGCGAGCTCCGTACCGAGCACGTCGAACGGCGCAATTGCGACCACGTCGGGATCGAGCGCAGGATCCGACCGCCATTGGGTCGTGACGATCACGGCACCCGCTATCACGACGACGGCAGCGGCGCCGGCGAGGGGTCGCCGCCAGGATCGTTGCCTGCGGGGCGTGCGCGCTTGTGGGGGCGTGGGCACCGTTACTCGGCCCTCCGACACACCACCAATCGCCGCCATGAACTCGTCCGCGGACCCAAAGCGGGCATCGGGCGATTGTGCCAACGCCCTGACGAGAAGCTGCTCGACCGGCCCGGGAATGCTGTCCAGCTGCTCCCGTTCCTCCGGTGCGGCATCGGCGATTCTGCCCGTGTCGAGGGATACCCGGTCCAGCCACCGCTCGGGCGGTTTGCCGACCAGCATCTCGTACAGCACGCACCCGAGACCGTAAATGTCCGAGCGCCCATCCAGCGACCGGCTGCCGGCGGCTTGCTCGGGACTCATGTAGCCGAGGGTGCCGAGGGGGAATCCGGAGGTCGTGAGCCCCCCGCCACCCGCGGCATTGACGGCGCGGGCGATCCCGAAGTCGGCGACGACCACGACGCCACCGGAGAGCAGGATGTTCTCCGGCTTGATGTCCCGGTGCACCACGCCCTGCTGGTGCGCGTAGCTCAGCGCCGTGGCGACCTGCAGGGTGATCTGCAACGCTTCATCGACGGGAATGCGCGATTCGTCGTTGAGACGCCGGCGCAGCGAGGGGCCGTCGATGAAAGGCATCGTGAAGTAGAGCAGCCCGTCGGCCTGACCGGAGTCGTAGACCGGCACGATATGCGGGTGGCTCAGCTTCGCCGCGATGTCGATCTCGCGCAGGAACCTCTCGGACCCGAGTGCGGCCGCCAGATCGGGACGGAGCACTTTGAGGGCCACCTGCCGGTGATGCTTGAGGTCCTCCGCAAGGTAGACGGTGGCCATGCCACCGCGCCCGAGCTCGCGCGCGACGGTGTAGCGGTCGGCCAGAGCCGCCTGGAGGGCCTTCAGCACTTCGGACATAAGGATCCCATCACGATTCCTTACGGGAGAGCCGTGCGGCAGGTTCCGTCAGCCGGCTGCCACCACACCGTACTCGAGGGTGCCCCTGCTCCTCATGCTAGCACCAGCTCACCACCCTGGACCGCGGCGGGCTGGAGCGGTCGCAATGCTGAGACACGCGGGGATGCTCCTGGAGGCACGGTGCCGAAAGGTAGACGCCTCCCTCGGCAAGGGAAAGCCGGACGGCTACCGGAGTCCTCCTGTTTCCCGACTCGCTCGCGGTGCATACTTTCAAGGACCGTTCGCGGAGTTGACTTGCGGGCTCGGGAGGGGGACGGAGGAGCCATGACCGAAGAACGTCGGGCAATCGAGCGGAGGATTCGCGGCCTCAAATGCCTCGTCGGCAACACACCGCTGCTCGCTATCGACGTGACCTTCCGCGGCCGACGGCGCGTGATCTACGCCAAGGCCGAACACATCAACATGACCGGCAGCATCAAGGACCGGATGGCTCTCTTCATCCTGGAGCAGGGTTACGCCCGCGGGGACCTTGGGGCGGGCGACCGCATCGTCGAGGCCACGAGCGGCAATACCGGGATCGCGATCGCGGCAATTGGACGCGCCCTGGGTCACCCGGATGAGCCAGGAGCGGATCAACCTGATTCGCGGACTGGGAAGCAACGTGCACTTGGTGGGGCGAGAGGAAGGCGGGTTCCTCGGGAGCATCGAACGGGCCGAAGCGATCGCTATTCGCGAAGTAGACACCTTTCTGCCGCGGCAGTTCTCGAACGCAGACAACATCGCAGCGCATACGACGACGACCGGCCCAGAGATCTGGTGGCAGCTCCGATTCCGCAATCTGCGGCCGGACGCCTTCGTGGCGGGCGTGGGAACGGGCGGCACCATAATGGGCGTGGGACGGTCGCTGCGGGGTTTCCACCCGGGTGTCCGGCTGCACCCACTGGAGCCGCGCAACTCGCCGACGCTGTCCACCGGTCACTGTGTGGGCAAGCATCGCATT
>JBDGYA010000023.1:0-53474 GCA_039584325.1 Gemmatimonadota bacterium | reverse complement strand
CTACCTCAAGGCAACGCCGTGGGAAGACCCGGAGATCTATGCCAAGACGTCTCCGATGACCCACATCCGCAACGCCAGGACACCCACCTTGATCCAACACGGCGAGTTCGACCGCCGGGTCCCGACGCCAAACGCGTACGAGTTGTACCAGGGCCTCCAGGACGTGGGTGTCGAGACCGAACTCATCATCTACCGCGGATTCGGTCACGGTATCAGCAAGCCGAAGGAACGCCTGGCGGCGATGTGGCACAACTGGGAATGGTTCGGGGAGCATGTGTGGGGAGAGGCGGTAGAGATGCCGATCGCAGAGGAGGGACGCTAGCGCATTTCAGTGAATAGTGAAGGATGAAGAGTGATGAGATCTGCCCTTCACTCTTCACTATTCACGCTTCACGAGCCGTTCGATTCCGCTCTCATCACGTCGCGGATGTTCTCCACCTCCCGCCACACTCGCAGCAGGTTTCCGCCCCACAGTTGCTCGATCTCGTCCTCTGAGTATCTGCGGCGCACCAGCTCGAGCGTGACGTTGAACGTCTCGCTGGCGTCGTTCCAGCCGACCACGCCGCCACCACCGTCGAAGTCCGAACTGATGCCGACGTGGTCGATGCCGATCAGCTCGACGGCGTGGTCGATGTGATCGACGAAGTCCGCCACCGTTGCCCGCGGCCACCGCTCGTCCAGCGTGTCGATGCGCGCGCGGTACGCCGTGCGCTGCTCATCGGTGAGGGCCCGGTAGGCGTCCCAGCTCGTGATACCCATCTCCTCACGGATAGCCTGGGCGGCCGCGACCTTCTCCGGCGGATCCACCATGACGAACTGGCCGAGTCCCACGACCTGGAGCACGCCGCCGTTCTCCTTGAGGGCTCGGAGCTGCTCATCGTCGAGGTTGCGGGAGACGTCGGCGAGTGCCTTTGTCGCCGAGTGTGATGCGATCACGGGAGCGCGGGAGACCCGGGCGGCGTCCAGCATGGTGGATTTCGCGACATGCGAGATGTCCACCATGATGCCAAGGCGGTTCATCTCCCGCACCACCTCCTCGCCGAAGGCGCTGAGCCCGCCGTGCTCCGATTCCCCGTCGCCGAGCCGGGCGATCGGATCGGACGAGTCCCCGATGTCGTTGTGGCCGTTGTGGGTTAGGGTGATGTACCGGGCGCCGAGGTCGAAGTAGCGCTGCAGCATCCCGAGATCCCGCCCCACCGGGTAGCCGTTTTCGATGCCGATGCAGGCGATCAGCTTGCCGCTCTCGTGGAGCCGGACCACGTCCGCCGTCGACCGTGCCAGTCCGATCTGATCCGGGTACTGCTCCACCATCCGATGGATCGCATCGAACTTCTGCTGCGCGGTCTCCCGCGCCCCGGCGTAGCCCTCCTCCGTGCGCTCACCCTGACCGACGTAGACCGCGAAGAACGCGACGTCGAGGCCCCCTTCCCGCATCTTGGGAAGATCCACCTGGCGATCGCCGCGCACGCCGGGATCGACTTCGGGTGTGGCGAAGTTGGACGGGATGTCGTCGTGCGTGTCGATGGTGACGATCCGGTCGTGGATCGCCCGGGCCCGAGCGACCAGGTTTTCCTCGGACTCCGCACCCAGAGTGCAGGCCGCGGCACCGAGCACCCCCACGCACAGGATCGCTGCCCAACTCCGGTTTCGTGACATCTGAGACCTCACCGATTGGGTGATCGACTCACGGGCGACGCTCGTCTCCCGCACCGCTGCCGCGTCGGTCCGTGGTTTGCCCCCCCCAACCGGCGGCCCTAGTATCTTACTCCCCTTACCCGACAAGGCTAGCCGGAGGAGCTGCATGCCCCATTCCGTCCCAAGATCCGTCGTCCTTTCCCTCGCGCTGCTGGGCGCGGGCGTGACCGCCATCCAGGCCCAAACGTTCCACTCGGAGGATCCGGTGATCCGCCAGATGTGGACCGAGGGGATGGAGCAATCCCAGACGGAGTTTCTGGCCCAGGTCCTCCTCGACTCCATCGGACCGCGGCTGGCGGGTACTCCCAACCTCGACGCCGCGGCCGATTGGCTCATGGCCACGTATGCCGAATGGGGCGTGCCGGCCCGCAAGGAGCAGGTCGGCACCTGGATCGGGTGGCGCCACGGCCTCACCCACGTCGACCTCCTCGCACCCCGTCGGCAGACGCTCGAGGCCTACCTGCTGGCGTGGAGCCCCGGCACCGACGGGCCGGTCGAGGGCGAGGCCGTCGTGGTCCCGCAGCTCGCGGACCAGGCGGCGGCAAACGAGTGGCTCGGCACCGTGGCCGGCAAGTTCCTGCTGCTCTCACCACCCGAGGTCATGTGCCGGGCGCCGCACGAGCTGGAGGAGAATGCGACGGAGGCCACCGTGGCAAGACTCGACTCGATCCGCAGCGCGAAGCGACAGGCCTACCGCCAGCGGCTCGCCCTGCTGGGTGGGCGACGCGCGGGCCCGCGCCTGGATGAGGCCGGCGTCGCCGGAGTGGTCACGTCGGAATGGTCGGGTGGCTGGGGCGTCAACAAGATCTTCTCGTCGCCCACGCGCCAGGCGGTGGCGGTGGACGTGAGTTGCGAGCACTACGGCATGCTGTTCCGACTCGCGGCGAACGGCCAGGGTCCCCGGCTGCGCGTGACCGCCGAAGCCGAAGCGCTCGGCGAGGTGCCACAGTTCAACGTCATCGCCGAGCTGAGCGGGACCGAGCTGCCCGACGAATACGTGGTGCTCTCGGCGCACTACGACTCGTGGCACGCCGCGCAGGGGGCCACCGACAACGGCACGGGCACGATCATGATGCTCGAGGCCATGCGGATCCTGAAGGAGACCTACCCGAATCCGCGGCGCACGATTCTCGTCGGACACTGGGCCAACGAGGAGGTGGGTCTGGTCGGGTCGGGCGCCTTCCGCGAGGACCACCCCGAGGTCGTCGAGGGGCTCCAGGTCCTGTTCAATCAGGACAACGGTACCTGGCGAGTCGAGCGTATCGAGGGTCAGGGATTCCTGAACGCCGGGGCGCACATCGCCCGCTGGGTCTCCCGCGTACCCACCGAGATCTCCGAGCACATCACGCTCGAGTTCCCGGGCTCGCAGAACAACCGGGGGAGCGATCACACCTCGTTCGTGTGTACCGGTGTGCCCGCCTTCCGCCTGCAGTCGCCGTACGACGAGTACCGCCAGTACACCTGGCACACCAACCGCGACACCTACGACAAGATCGTGTTCGACGACCTCAAGAACAACGCGACGCTCGCCGCGATGCTGGTGTACCAGGCGTCGGAGGATCCCGAGCGTGTCCCGCGCGACAAGGCGCTGCTGCCGGTGAACCCGCGGACCGGCGAGCCTCGTGAGTGGGGAGGCTGCTTCCCGGTCCGGCGCAGCCCCCCGAGCCGTTAGATTCATCGGTCCGCGACGGCGCCCTCCCGGACCCGAGCGCCGTCGCGGGGCCACGGCCACACCTCAAGGAGGATCTATGACCCGCAGTTGGCTCGTGGGCGCCGCGCTCGCGCTCATGCTCACCGGACCCGTCCATGCGCAAGAACAGCAACTCGCGTCCAACATCCCCGATGCGATTCTCGGCACGGCGCCGCCGCCACAGGGCATGGCCACCCGCTACGTCCCAGGAGACGAGGCCACGCAGGGCTATCTCGCCGTGCCGGAGGGCGAGGGCCCGTTCCCGGCGCTCATTCTGATTCACGAGTGGAACGGGCTCACCGACCGCGTGCGGCAGGTGGCGGACGCATTCGCCGAGCAGGGCTACGTCGCCCTGGCCGCCGATCTCTATGCAGGGCGGACCGGTGCCAACCGGGACGAAAACATGGCCCTGGTACGGGAGGCGCGCGGCAACATCGACGCCGTGATCGCCAACCTCGACGCCGCACAGCGTTTCCTGCGCAACCGAGCGGACGTGACCGGCAAGATCGGCGTCATGGGTTGGTGTTTCGGCGGCGGCATCGCGCTCAGCTACGGCCTGGGCGGCGAGCAGCACGACGCGACGGCCATCTTCTACGGTTCGCTGGTGGAGGATCCGGAGCTTCTGCGCTCAATGCACCATCCCGTGTACGGCACGTTTGCCGAGAACGATCGCGGCATTCCGCCGGACCAGGTCGAACGGTTCGCGGCGGCCCTCGACGCGATCGGCATCGAGAACGACATCCACGTCTACGATCACGTCGGGCATGGCTTCTGGTTGCGCGTAGACGAGGACCCCGAGACACGAACGGAGCCGGCGCAGCACGCGTGGGACCGACTGCTGCGGTTCCTCGGCTACACGCTCCAGCCGTAGCCGTCGTCGGGTCGCGGCGTTAGGGCGCGCGCGCGGTCAGCTCGGGAAAAGGGCCGGCTGGGCCTTGTTCGCCGTGCCGCCGATCGCACTGGCGTACACGACACCGTGGGACAACTACCTGGTCTGGAAGGGCGTGTGGTATTACGGTGCCGACCGCGTGATCGGCACGATCGGGTTCGTCCCGATCGAGGAGTATCTCTTTTTCGTGCTGCAGCCGCTGCTGGCGGGCAGCGTGCTGTACTGGCTATTGGGTCGGGTCGTGGCCGGTGACGGTCTGGCCGCGCGACCCACGCGGCCAGCACTCGTGCGCGTGGCGGGAGCAGCACCGTGGGTGGTGGCCGCGCTGATCGGTGTCGCCCTGCTGCGCACGCAGGACGGCACGTACATGGGCTTGATCCTCGCCTGGGCCTCGCCCGTCAACGCCCTCATGTTGCTGTTCATGGGGCCGGCGTTCTGGCGGGCGCGGCGCGCAGTGCTGCCGGCCATCGCGCTGCCGACGCTGTACCTCTGGGTCGCCGACGCAACCGCGATCCGGCTGGGCATCTGGGCCATTTCCGACCGCTACACGTTCGGCGTCGAGCCGTTGGGCCTCCCCGTCGAAGAAGCGACGTTCTTCTTCGTGACGACGGTGATCTCGGTGTTCGGCGTGATGCTCTTTCTCGTTCCCGGCATGCGCGAGTTCCGCGATCCGTGACGCCCGGACCCGTGACGCAGACCGCCTTTCCCGGCCCGGCGCGCTGGCCCGGGCTCGACGAGCTGCAGGTGCTGCGCGACGGGCCGCACGAGTTCCTGCTGGAGCTCTCGCGACGATACGGACACGCCGTGCGATACCCCATCGGTCCGTTTCGCTTCTATCAGTTCACGCATCCGGATGCGGTGCAGCAGGTGCTGGTCACCGACCAAACCGCTTACGACAAAGACACGTTTCAATATCGACTCCTCTCAGAGATCACGGGCGACGGCCTGCTCACCATGGACGGCCCGGCGTGGCTCCAGCGGCGGCGACTCGCCCAGCCATCGTTCCACCGGGCGCGCGTCGCAGAGTTTGCGCCGACCTTCACGCACTACGCCGAACGGCTCGTCGCCCGCTGGGAGCGGCCAGCCCGTACCGGTGAGCCGGTGGACGTCGCGGCCGACATGATGCACGTCGCCTTGCAGGCGGTCGTGAAGACGCTGTTCGGCGCGGAGGTGGGGGACAGGGCCAGCGCGATGTGGCGCGCCACCCTCGACGTGCTACATCATTTGATGTTCAGGGCGCGCACGTTCGGCATCGTGCCCCGGTGGCTGCCGACCCGGCGTAATCGCCGGTTCCGAGCGAGCCTCGGCGTGCTCGACGAGACGATCTACGGAACGATCCACGAACGCCGTCAGGCCGACGGCCTGACGGCCGGCGAGACACCCGATCTGCTCCAGCGGTTGATGGATGCCAGGCACGAGGAGATGGGCGAGGGCCTCACCGACCGGCAACTCCGCGACGAGATGATCACGCTGCTCATTGCCGGACACGAGACCGTCGCGAGTGCGCTCACGTGGACCTGGTATCTCCTGGCCACACATCCCGAGAGCGACGCGCGGCTGCACCACGAGATCTCCCGCGTGCTCGATGGCGCATTGCCGACAGTCGACGACCTGGACCAACTGACCTACACCGGTGCCGCATTCCACGAGGCCATGCGATTGTACCCGCCGGCGTGGGTCATCACGCGGCGGGCGCGGGCCGAGCAGGAGGTGCAGGGCTTTCGAGTGCCACGGGGAGCGCTGGTCGTGATGAGCCCGTACGTCACGCACCGCCATCCCCACTTCTGGGACGATCCGGACGCGTTCCGGCCCGAGCGATTCCTGGAGGGCGCATCGGACGGTCGCCACAGATACGCCTACTTCCCCTTCGGTGGCGGGCCGCATCTCTGCATCGGCAACCACTTCGCGCTGGTCGAGGCGGCGCTGATCATCCCGACGGTGATCCAGCGCTACCGGCTGGAGCCGGTCGAGGAATCGTCGGTGGTCGTTGATCCCGGAGTGACGCTCCAGCCGAAGGGTGGGTTGCCGATGCACGTGCGCCCGCGCTAGCAGGCCGGGGGGCTGCACCTCTCGCCCTCGTCGGAGCCAGCCCGTATGTTCGAGTCCATGCATGCTCTCCAACTCTACCGGCTCACGCCCGCGCTCGTCGCTCTCGCCGTGGGAGCGGAGGTCGCTGCGGGTCAGGATCGTTACGACCCGACACCTGAGAACCTCGCCGCCCGCGAGTGGTTCCAGGATGCCAAGTTCGGCCTGTTCGTGCACTGGGGCATCTACAGCTTGTTGCAGAACGGCGAGTGGATCATGAACAACCGCGGCATCACGGTCGACGAATACGAGACCCTCGCACCGCAGTTCAACCCCGTGAAGTTCGATCCCGCCGAATGGGTGCAACTCGTGAAGGATGCCGGCATGCGCTACCTCACCATCACGAGCAAGCATCACGACGGATTTGCGATGTTCGACTCGAAGGTGTCGAGCTGGGACATCGTCGACCGCACGCCGTACGGCAGGGACGTGCTGGCGATGCTCGCCGAGGAGTGTCGCCGGCAGGGGATCAAGCTCTTCTTCTATCACTCGCAGCTCGACTGGCACCATCCCGACTACTATCCGCGCGGACGGACGGGCCAGCGCACCGGCCGTCCCGATGAGGGAGACTGGTACCGCTATCTCGACTATATGGACGCCCAGCTGCGTGAATTGCTCACCGACTACGGTCCGATCGGTGGGATCTGGTTCGACGGGATGTGGGACAAGTACGACGCCGACTGGCGGCTCGAGCAGACCTACTCCATGATGCACGAGTTGCAGCCTGCGTCGCTCATCGGCTCGAACCACCATCGCCTGCCCTACCCCGGCGAGGACTTCCAGATGTTCGAGAAGGATCTCCCGGGCGAGAACACAATCGGCTTCAACACGACCGAGATCGGAGCGCTTCCCCTCGAGACAGCCGAGACCATGAACGGCTCGTGGGGTTACAACCTCACGGACCGGGCCCACAAGAGCGTTGAGCAGCTGATCCGGTATCTGGTGAACGCCGCGGGCCGCAATGCCAACCTGCTGCTCAATGTCGGCCCGATGCCGACCGGCGAGATCCAGCCCGAGTTTCAGGAGCGCTTGCGCGCCATGGGCCAGTGGCTGGCGGTGCACGGCGACGCGGTCTACGGCACCCGCGGAGGCCCGGTCGCGCCGAGGCCGTGGGGTGTGACGACTCAGAAGGATGACCGCGTGTTCGTCCACATCCTCGATTGGCAGGATCGCGAGCTGGCCCTGCCGTCGCTGCCGGTACGAACCGCGTACACGCTCACCGACGCCACCCCGGTTGCGGTGCGCGAGGCCGAGCGCGGGATCGTTCTGACGCTGCCGGAACGGGCCGACGATGTGATCGACCTCATCGTCGTGCTGGAAGTGGAGCGGTGAGCGCGTACAAGCCCACCCGCCGGGAGTTTGTCTCCGGAGTCATCGCGGCCGGCGGCAGCGCCGGCTTCGGCCGCACCATCGGACTGAAGCACCACGCTCAGACGCGGTCGCTGGAACGGCCTACGCCGGCGCAACTCGCCTGGCAGGATCTCGAGCTGGGGATGTTCGTGCACTTCGGCCCCAACACGTGGCAGGACCGGGAATACGACGATCGGTCCATCCCTCCCTCCGAGATCATCCCGACCGTAGACACCGACCAGTGGGTCGACGCCGCTGTAGCGATGGGCGCTCGCTACCTCGTGATGGTCGCCAAGCACGTGGGCGGGTTCTGCATGTGGCCGACGGAGACGACCGACTACTCCATCCGGAGCACGCCCTGGAAAGACGGTAGCGGCGACGTGATGGCCGACCTCGCCCGCTCGTGTGCCGCGCGCGATATCGGGCTCGGCGTGTATCTCTCGCCCCGTGACGACTCGTTCGCTGCGGGCCAGAGTGGCCGCTGCGGCACGCCCGAGGAGCAGGCACGCTACGACGCCGTCTACCGCCAGCAACTCACCGAACTGCTCACTCTGTACGGGCCGATCATGGAACTCTGGCTCGACGGCAGTAGCGTCGTCCCGACTGCCGACCTAGTCGGACGCTACGCTCCCGACGCGATGGTCTTCCAGGGGCCGAATGCAACCATCCGCTGGGTGGGCAACGAAGACGGAT
Organism: Gemmatimonadota bacterium; assembly: GCA_039584325.1. Lineage (GTDB taxonomy): Bacteria > Gemmatimonadota > Gemmatimonadetes > Gemmatimonadales > GWC2-71-9 > JAOTVV01. The sequence continues at coordinate 45,072 of JBDGYA010000023.1, read as the reverse complement.
TCGCTCCGTACCCATGCTGGAACTCGCTCGCAGCCGGCGATGCGGCAACCGGCCACGCCACGGCCCTGCACGGTGACCCGGATGGTGACCGCTGGCTCCCCGTGGAAGTCGACGTGTCTCTGCGGCGGCCCAATTGGTTCTGGAGCACCACGAACCAAGAGAACCTGTTGAGCCTCGATGAGTTGATCGAGATCTACTACCGCTCGGTGGGTCGGGGCGCGCAACTCTTGCTCAACGTCACGCCGGATCGGTCCGGTCGCATCCCCGAATGGGACGCGAGGAGACTGAGAGAGTTTGGCAACGCCATCCGGCTCCGGTTCGAACAGCCGACGGCCGAGACGGCCGGTACCCGCCGGGTGTTCACACTCGACTTCGGCGGTCCGCGGCGCATCGACCACGTCATGATTCAGGAGGATCTCGCGACCGGCGAGCGCGTGCGCGGATACCGCATCGAAGCCGGGCTCCACGGACGCTGGGGTTCGGTCGGCGAGGGCTCCGGGATCGGGCACAAGCGCATCCACCCCATCGGCTCGATCACCGCGACGGAGCTGCGCCTCACCGTTACGCAGGCAGTCGGTACGCCAGAGATCCCGCGCTTTGCCGCATTCGATATCGGGGCCCCTCCACCCCCGCGATGGAACGCACCCGTGCGGCTGTGGGCGGATAACGTCGTGGCCGACTGGTCCCCGGGGGAACTCGAGATCGACCTGACCGAGCATGTGGACGCCGTCGGCCAGTACCGGCTCAGGTTCGTGACCCAGTCGGCACAGCAGACGCGCACAGGTGAGATCGAACTCCTCGTCGACGACATCCCACAGCCTGGTCTCGTGCGGGCCGCCAATGGACGTGACGATGTCCTGCTCATGACCGTGCGCGACCTCGGGCAGTCCATCGTGTTGCGAGCGACCGTCGAGGGCGGCGGCGGTCAGGTGCTCGTGCGAAGGGGCTGAGCGGCAGCCGTCAGGGCGGCTATCCGATCATGTCATTGCACCTGGTCCCCTACCTGTGGCGCCCAGGGCGCATCGACTAGCCCTGACGGCCGAGCGTTGCTGCCGATTCGCTCGGTGAGCTCATCCCCGATGTCCTCCCGTCCCGACTCGACCAGATCGAGGAGCTGCTGCACCACCTCCGGATACTCTGAGGCAACGTCCGTCATCTCTCCCGGGTCGGCTTCCAGATCGAACAAGGCGACACCGATTTCACCTCTCGCGTACCGTCCGAGCATCCCATCCACGCCCACTTCCGCGCCGACCATCGACGGGTAGCGATGCGGCACGTGCAGCTTCCACTTTCCGCGGCGCACGGCCTGGAGCTCTCCGCTGCGGTAGTAGAAGAAGTGGTCGTATGGGCTCACGGCTCCTTCGTCGCCCGACAGGAGCGGCCACATGTCGTGCCCGTCGATGATCCGGTCGGCCGGGGCCGTCGCCCCTACGAGCCGCGCAATGGTCGGAAGGAAGTCCATTCCCGTGGCCAGCTCCGATGACACGCGACCCGCCGGGATTCTCCCGGGCCAGCGGACGATCGCCGGCACGCGGTGCCCGCCCTCGAACGTGGTGGCCTTGCCCTCCCGGAACGGCCCCGCCGAGCCCGCATGGTTGCCAAAGACGAGCCACGGCCCGTTGTCACTGGTGAAGGCCACGAGTGTCCGGCCATCCAATCCCAGCCGCTCCAGCGTCGCGAGGATCTCCCCGACCGACCAGTCGATCTCGGCGACCACGTCACCGTACAGCCCCTGTGTCGTTGTGCCGGCGAAGGGCTCCGACGCCCAGAGCGGAACGTGTGGGAACGAGTAGGCGAGGTACGCGAAGAACGGTTGATCCCGGGTCTGCTCGATGAAGCCGACGATCTCTTCGGTGTACCGGCGCGTGAGCTGCGTCTGGTCGGGCTCGCGCTCGACGATCGCCGTATCGCGGATGAGCGGCAGCTCGGGATACCACAGATTCGCCCCTTCGCGCGGGTTGTTCGCCTTGGCCGGGCTCATGTCGTTCGAGTACGGGATGCCGAAGTAGCTGTCGAATCCGTGGCTCGTGGGCAGGAAGGCGGGATGATCTCCCAGATGCCACTTGCCCACGGCGATCGTGGCGTACCCCTGCCCTCGCAGCAGCTCGGCGATCGTCGTCTCCTCGGGGTTGAGCCCCCGGCGGCTGCGCGGACCGAGGACCTCGGGGATGCCGACCCGCGGTGCGTACGAGCCCGTCATGATCGCCGCCCGGGTCGGAGAGCACGCCGGGTTCGGGGCGTAGAAGCTGGTGAACCGCACGCCTTCGGCGGCCATGCGGTCCAGGTTCGGGGTCGCGAACCCGGTCGCCCCATAGACACCGACGTCTTCCCAGCCCAGGTCGTCCGCGAGAATCAGGACGACGTTGGGAGGGCCATCGTACGCCCTCTCGCACGCTGCGACGAGGACGAGCAGCGCCGGCAGCGTCCGGCGCAGTGCCAGCCATCGCTCACGCCGCATCATGACTCCTCCTCAGGCAGTGGCAGCGGATCCTCGGCCGGGACAGCGTATTCCTCCCGTAGCTCGGCGAGCCGGGTCTCGAGCGCCGCCTGTATCTCGGCGTACTCCGGATCGCCGTACACGGACTGCAGCTCGTCGGGATCCCGCTCGAGGTCGAACAGCTCCCACTCGTCGATCAGGTAGTAGTGGATCAACTTGTGCCGGTCGGTCCGGACACCGTAGTGCCGCTGCACCGCGTGGACGCCGGGGAACTCGTAGTAGTGGTAGTAGATCGCGTCGCGCCAACCCGCCGGCCGCTCGCCCTGAAAGAGGGGTACCATGCTCTGGCCCTGCATGTCCGCCGGCGCAGCTACACCGGCTACGTCGAGAAACGTCTGTGCCAGATCGAGGTTCTGCACCAAATCACCATTGGTGCTGCCGGTCTCGACGACCTCGGGCCAGCGCACGATGAGCGGCATGCGCGATGATTCCTCATACATCCAGCGTTTGTCGTACCACCCGTGCTCGCCGAGGAAGAAGCCCTGGTCGGAGGCGTACACCACCACCGTGTTCTCGGCCAATCCTGACTCGTCGAGATAGGCGAGTAGCCTGCCGAGGTTGTCATCCACCGAGGCAATCGACGCGAGGTAGTCCTCCATGTAGCGGCGGTACTTCCAGCGGACGAGATCGGCGTCCGTCGGTTCTGCGCTCCGGAATGCCTCGCTCTTTGGCCCGTAGGCCGCATCCCACTGCGCCAGTTGCGCCGGCGTCATCCGTTCTCGGCGGTTCTCGACCCACGCGTTCGCGGGATCGTCGGGCTCCATGGTATTGGGCCACAGCTTGAGATCGAACCCGTAGTGCATGTGGCGCGCGATCGTCATCTCCTGGGTCTGCGCGGCACTCGTGCGGCCGGCGTAGTCGTCGAACAGCGTCGGCGGCTCGGGGATTTCGACATCGTCGTAGGTCGTCAGGTGGGCGGGACCGGGCGACCACTCGCGGTGCGGTGCCTTGTGCTGGTACATGAGCAGAAACGGCATCGACGGATCCCGTCCGCTCCCGAGCCAGGTCAACACCTTGTCGGTGATGACGTCCGTCGTGTATCCAGTATCGCGCACGACGCCAGCGGGCGTGCGGAAGTCGGGGTTGTAGTACTGCCCCTGCCCGGGCAGGACCTCCCAGTAGTCGAACCCCACCGGATCGGTCTTCAGGTGCCACTTCCCGACCAGCGCCGTCTGATAGCCCGCCTCCCGCAACAGCTGGGGGAACGTGACCTGGCTCGAGTCGAACCGCTCGGCGTTGGTGAGGATGCCGTTGAGATGACTGTGCTTCCCGGTGAGAATCACCGCCCGACTCGGCGCGCAGATCCCATTGGTGACGAAGGCATTGTCGAACCGCATCCCCTCGCGGGCCAGGCGATCGATGTTCGGCGTGGGATCCAGCCCGGCCAGCCGGCCCCCGTAGGCCCCGATCGCCTGAGTCGCGTGGTCGTCCGTGAACACGAAGATGATGTTCGGGGGCGGGGCGGGCTGGCAGGCGGCGCACACTGCGATAACCGAAACGAGGAATCTGGCTCGTGCTCGCATGGGTCGGCTCCGGTAGCTGGGTTCACGGCTCGGGAGCGGCGGAGCCACCGGACGGTCTGGCGTCCCGGCGACGCCCGAATATGACCCTCCGCCGGAGGCGGGACCAGCCGGGCTCCCGGGTCAACGCCTCGGTGCTCTCCCGCGTAGAACAGACAAGCGCAACCGCCACTCAGCGAACAGGCAGGAGAACTGCACGATGCTCAAGCGAATACCCTTGCTGCTCGGCGTACTGGTGGCCGGGATCGGCTCGCTCACCCACGCGCAGGAAGCCGGCGCGGCCAAGGCCGTGATGTCCGGACAGTGGGAGGTCAACTGGGAGACCCCCCGTGGCCCCATGACCATGACTATGGAGCTGAAGCAGGATGGCGAGGCACTCACCGGTAAGGTCGAGACCCGGGGAGGCTGGCAGGACATCAAGGATGGGAAGGTCAGCGGCTCGGACATGTCCTTCGTCCTCGAGATGGTGCGGGGGGACCAGACGTTCACCTTGGCGTACAAGGGAACGCTGCAGGATGACGGTACCCTCCAAGGCACGATCACTACTCCGAGGGGCGAACGTCCATGGACGGCCAAGCGGGTCGAAAGCTGACACCTGGCCTTGACGTACGAACGCCCCCGGCCGTGCGATGCGACCGGGGGCGTTCCGCATCCAGACCGATCCTCCGTCTAGCTCGGCTCCCGCTGCCCGCCGGTTCGCTTGACCCGGACGACGATGTCCTGACTGCGAATCACGATCTCGCTCTCGGTGCGCGTCACGGTGATCGGCCCCCCCGTCACCATGATGTGCGTATCGCCTAGCACTCCGGAAAAGCGTGTGGTCTCCAGCTCCGGCGCCGGTGCGTCGGGCCGTGGTGGCCGGGCCGGCCGGGTCGGGCGTGGTGTCTTGGGTGCTGGTGCCACTACCGTCCACTCCCGCTCCCCGGCGACAACCACGGCCTCCCCACCCTGCGCGTTGCGTTCGTAACGGAACACGACCGTGTCACCCGGGGCAACCTGCCCGAAGCGCAGCCCCGCCTCTGCGGTCGTCATCGGGATACCATCGATGTGGGTCAAGACATCACCTGCCCGCAACCCCGCCCGCTCGGCCGGGCTACCGGACTCAACACGACTCACTTCCGGGTAGGAGGAGAACGTCCACCGCGGCCCCTCATCCGTCTTGTAGACCTCCACCGTGCATTCGGAGCACGTCAGGCTGAATCCCAGCCTCCCTCGCGGCGAGGCTTTCGGTGGTGCCGGCGGCAACGGTACAGCGACATGGGGCGCACGAGCCGCGGCCGGGGCCGGGATCCCTGTGTCCATGCGCTCCCCCTTCGGAGGCACCGGAGGCAGCGGGACCGCGACGTCGAGCGCCGGAGCGGTCTCGATCCGAACGCAGTCGACCACGGGTACGATCGTCGTCTCGAATTCCCGGCCATCACGCCGCACCCCAAGGGTGACCCCGCGGCCAGGTTCCACCATGGCAAGGCGCCGTCCACCCTCACTCGTCGTGATGAGGAAGCCGTCGATCGAGGTGATGAAGTCGCCGGCGCGCAGCTTCCCGTCGGCCGGCCCGCCGGTCTTGATTCCGTTGATGACGGGTTCCGAGCGGAACCGCCATTGGCGTTCCGTGCCGTCCTTCCGCAACGTGAAGGAGCAGTTGCACTTGAGCCCACTGTAGCCGAGATCCCCCACCACGATCTGGTCGGCCGAGCACAGGACGGTCCGCTCCTGTGCCTCGGCTGCCGCTGCCCAGGTGCCGAGGATCACCAGCACGGGTAGGCTTCTGAGGTACCATCGCAATCCACGCATCGTTACCTCCATCTCCTTCATCGCCTCAGAACCAGACGACATTGCGAATCTCCGGTTGACCGGTGCCCTCGGTTTGGATCCGAGGCTCGAGCAGCTCGCGCACCGACACCGACACAGGGTCGTCGGGAGCCAGCAGTACCAGTTCGCCGACCGCCGCGTACAGTGCCGCCAGCGCGGCCTCGCGACCCTGCTCCACCGACGACGCATCCGATGAGTCGGCGAGTTGCACCAAGGTTGCCAGGGCCGTGACGTACGCCGAGCCGGCACGTTGCACCGCCGCCGCCGCCTGCATCGCCGTCTGGTGATTGGCCTCGGCTACGGACGTGGCGATCGTGCGCGTTCCGAGCCACTGACCGACGGCCAACCCACTCACGAACAGCGCGATCGAGGCGGCGACGGCCGCTGCCACTATCGGACCCGACCAGCGTCTGCTCTCGGCGCGTCGGCCGCCGAGCATACCGCGCTCGCGCAGCGCCTGGACGGTGCGTTCCTCCAACAGCCGACTCGGCTCCGCCTCTCGTGGCAGCGCATCGAACGCCGCCCGCTCCTGCGGTGTCAGGTCCATTGGGTCCTCGTGCCGCATGCTCATACCCTCGCTTCGTGTTCTTCTCCGGGCGCAAGGAGCGATCGTAGCACCCGTCGCCCGCGTGACAGCTGGCTCTTGGAGGTATTGGCCGAGATCCCGAGCTGGTGACCGATCTCCTCGTGCGTGTACCCTTCCACGTCATGCAGCACGATCACCGTTCGGTACCCGGACGGGAGCCGCTTCAGGGCGGTCTCCAAATCCATCCGTTCGTCGGGGTTGGTCATCGGCCCCGCGAGCAGTGGTCCCTCCTCCAGCGCGAGCCAGCGCGGTTCCTTCCGACGGAATAGACCGCGGCAGCAGTTCAATGCGATCCCGTGCAGCCAGGTGCGGAAGCTGGCCTCCCAGCGGAAATCCCCCAGGCCTTCGACGGCTTTCAGCCAGGCCTGCTGCACGATGTCCTCGGCATCGAACTCGTTGCCGCCGAGGAGCCGTAGGACGAACCGGTAAAGCCCGGGCGTGTGCCGGCGATAGAGCGTGCGAAACGCCTCTTCGTCCCCGTCGCGCCGGACCCGGTCGGCCAGGAGCCGATCCGCCGGCACCGCTGCTGCCATCACGTCGCTCACACCCGTGAGTGTCCTCACCGAGGAAAAGGGTTGCATGGTGCCGCCCGACCCGGTGGCACAGGCGAAATCTAGAAGGATCGGGTGAGGCCGGAGTTGGATCGGGGTCGCTCTACAGAGCGCCGGGCGGTGGCGTCTGAAGGGCTGGGCAGACCGTCTTGGGCCCGGTCATCTCCTGGAGGGTGAACCGGATACCCTCCCGACCGAGCCCGGATCGCCGCACATCACCCAGGGCGTCGCCCTCCGATACGCTGGGGATCTCGTCAATCAGGGAATCGTCGAACGGGTCGCGGACCGGAATCCGGCGCTCGGCAATAACACCACTCCCCTCCGATCAGTATCTGCATCGCGCACTCTACCCCTACCCTGCGACGGCGCTCGGATCGTGTTGGGATTTGCGCTCGAGTATCCGGCGAGGGGCAGTGGGAAGGAAGGCACGCGGAGAGGTGCCCCGCGCTCACGACGGAATGGCCATGCCCGAGTGTCGGCGGTGCTCACGCACTCCGACTGACGTGCACCGAGCACGAGCAGGCCTGTGAGGGTCTAGCCCTTCGTCAGCGTCAGGCTGCCCTCGAGCAGGCCCTTGTCGAAGGCGACCCGAACCAGTCGGCCCATGCGCTCGATCTCCGCCCGCGCCACGCGCTGCCCGAGCTCCGTGAGCCGGTAGTACTTGCGGCGCTGATCGTCGAACTCCGGCGCGGGTCGGTTCTCGGACTCTTCGATGAGCCCACCTTCGAGCAGGCGCTGGGCGGCGAGGTAGACGGGCCCGGTCGCCGATGTGGCGAGCCCATCCGTCAGCTGCTCGATCTCTTTCATGATGCCGTAGCCGTGACGTTCTTCGTCGACGAGCGACAGCAGGATGTGAATCGAGAGCGGAGTGAGCGGTAGGTGGCCCTCGATGTTCGGGGTCCTCTGTTCGGAGGCGTCGTTCACAGGAACCTCACACGATGTGACTACCGAGATCCAGATGCTCCGTATCTGTATACTATAAATCCATATCCTCAGAAGGGGAACCGGGCAGGTCCCCAGTATTTACGACGAGCGCTGCGCACGGACAGGAAATGGCAAGATCCAAGCCGCGCCCCTGCTGCGAAGGACATCGGACGATCACTATTTACAATTTACACATGCTGTGTTATTATAATCGGGTACGTAGGCACGTCCGAAGGAACGGCTGTTCGGTCGAGCGCAACCGGTGCGTGGAGCATCCCTGCCGCCCGGCAGTGATCTCGCAGGAGGGGGCGAGCGGGACCACGTCAACCGACCCGGCTCCACGCACTCTGCGCCCGGCGGCGAGTTTCTCCCAGCTCTCTTTGCCTCCGATCCAAGCATCGACCGCACGGCGCGACGGCGACTGGGCGGGCCGTGGGTCTGGTCCTACATTGGCGGGGTCACCTGATCCCGTCGAGGCCTGAACCAGGACCTGCCGCAACCCCAGGCCGACGAGGGCGGGGGGGACAACCGGCCGGGGAGCGGAAGAAGGCACCCGGCTGGGCGAACCGAGCCGGGATGCAGACTCGCAGGTGCCGTTCGTGGAGGTGCACCGATATGTACTCCACCTGCATCTACTGCAAGCGCGACCTCGGGGCCAATACGGTTCTCGAGTCCTTCCCCGTGGGCCGCCGGCTCGCGTTCGATCCCACGAAGGGCCGACTGTGGGTGGTCTGTCGCCGTTGCGAGCGCTGGAACCTGTCGCCGCTGGAGGAGCGGTGGGAGGCCTGCGAGGACTGCGAGCGGCTGTTCCGCAACACCAGGCTCAGGGCATCGACGGACAACGTCGGGCTCGCCAAGCTGCCGGAGGGCTTGGAGATCGTCCGTATCGGAACGCCACTGCGGCCGGAGTTCGCCGCCTGGCGTTACGGCGACCAGTTCGGGCGGAGGAGGAGGCGCGCAATGCTCTGGACGGCGGCAGGAATCGCGGCAGTCGGGGCGGTGACCGCCGGAAGCGTCGCGATCGGTGCGGGCGCCGGCTTCGTGCCGCAGATTCCCAATATCGTTCTCAACCTACCCGTACGCGCAAAGGTCCGCCTGCGCGACGGGCGCGTGCTCAAGTTCAAGCGACCCGATCTCCAGAAGTCCCGGTTCCTGATGGAACCGGGGTCGAGCCACTGGGTGCTCGCCGTCAAGCACAAAAAGGGCAAGGAGACCCTCGAGGGAGACGAGGCACGCCGCGTGGCGACTCAGATCCTGCCCGCCATCAACTACATGTCGGGGTCGAAGGAAACCGTCCGCACCGCCGTGGGGCGGATCGAGACCGCGGGCGATCCCGAGCAGTATCTCGCGAGGCTCTCCAGGGAGATTGCCCCCACCGATCCCCCACGTGGGTACGGCCGTCCGCTCTTTCCAGGGAAGTCCGGAATGGTGCACAAGCTCCCCGCACCAACCCGACTCGCGCTGGAGATGGCACTCCACGAAGAGCAGGAGATGCGCGCGCTGATGGGTGAGTTGCTGGATCTGGAGACGGCCTGGCGCGAGGCCGAGGAGATCGCGCGGATCTCGGACGACATGTTCGTTCCCCAAGAGGTGGAGGCGTCACTCGAGCGTCTGCGGGAGCAGGCGGGTCGGGAGGCAGGTGGCACTGGCGAAGGTACGACTTCCGAATCTGATTAGGGCGCGTCGCGGCGATATCGCACAGAAGAAGCCCGGGCCGATCCGCCCGGGCTTCGGTGATAGGGAACGCGGGATCCGGCTAGCGGCGCGCGGTTGGCGCGGACGCCTCGCCGAGCAGGTCCAGCCCGAGCGTCTTGCCCTTCTCCACCGCCGGCACGCCCTCGGCGAGCCAGACCGGAGGCGGCGCATCCATAAGGTAGTGATCGAAGAACTGCTGCATCCGCACCGCCCAGTCCTTGCGGTTCTGATACTTCCGCAGCCCGTGCGGCTCGCCATTGTAGTTCAGCATCCACACCGGCTTACCGAGCCGCCGCAAGGCTACGAAGAACTCGATGCCCTGGTACCAAGGGACGGCACCATCATCGTCGTTGTGCAGCATCAGGACGGGCGTCTCGATCTTGTCCGCCCAGAACAGCGGTGAATTCTCGATGTACTGAGGCCGGGCCTCCCAGAGCGTTCCCCCGATCCGGCTCTGCGACTTCTCGTACTGGAACATCCGGCTCATGCCGCTCCCCCACCGGATGCCCCCGTAGGCACTCGTCATGTTCGAGACAGGCGCTCCGGCCTCGGCGGCGGCGAAGATGCTCGTCTGGGTCACCATGTGGGCGATCTGGTACCCGCCCCAGCTGTGTCCCTGCACGCCGACCCGCTCGGGATCGACGAACCCCTTCTCGAGCACGCTCAGCACACCGGAGACCACGCAGTCGAGCGCGCTCTCGCCCGGATACCCGACGCGGTACTGGATGTCTGGGATGAACACGACGTACCCGCGGCTCACGTAGAAGCTCACGCTGACGCTCGAGCCTCCCGGGCCGGGGCTGCGGTACTGGTGTAATCCGTCCGACATCTTCTCGTAGAAGTAGACCATCATGGGGTATTGTCCGGACGGATCGAAGTTCTCCGGCTTGTACAGAATGCCGTCCAGGGGCTTGCCGTCCGTCGAGCGCCAGTGCACTAGCTCGGCGGTCCCCCACAGGTAGTCGGCCTGCTGCGGGTTCGCCTCGCTCATCCTTCGCATGTCAGTAAACGACAGATCGCTCACCCAAAGGTCGGGAAACTCCACGAAGCTCGAGCGGGTGAACATGACGACATCCGCATCCTCAGCCTTCGTCACGGAGAACCCGAACGACCGATCCTGCATCACCAGTTCCTGAGGCAGTTGCGACCCGTCCACCTGGTCCCGATGGAATCCGGCTGTCTTCGACGACCGGTCGAATGCGCGTAGGGTCATGGGCTCATCCGGATCGATGGCATCCTGTTCCGGATCCAGGCGCACGTAGCGGAACTGGAGGTTGCGCTCCCGGCCGACACTCTCGGTGACACTGCGCGGCGCCTCGCGCCCTGCCGGATCGATCGCCCAGACGTCGTGCCGGTCGTAGACCAGCAGTTGGTCGTCCCCTTCGGTCCATCCGGCACTACCGTAGGACGACGGGATCATGGGCCAGTCGTGGAGTTCGTTGTCCAGACGATGGGGGATCGCCGCCGAGATATTCACCGGCGCACCACCATCGGTCGGCACCGCGAACCAGGCCCGCTCGTGCCCGTCCCACCACGCCACATACCGGCCCTCGGGAGCGATCTGCACAGCACCCTGGACTCTCTCCACCAGCATCCGGCGCGCACCCGTCTCCACGTCGACCACCCAGGCATCGACGTAGCGGGGCCAATCCCAGGAGATCTGCTGGCGGTACGGCTCGTTCGAGGCCCCGAACGCGACATCGCCGTCCCCGTCCCGGATCACCGAGATCTCCGGCAGAGCTTCATCGGCCAACTGTACGATCCGCCCGTGGTCCAGGTGGACGACCGCTTCGTAGGTCCGCTCCAGCTCGTCGTCGCGCTGCACCAACTGCATGGGCTGGAGCAGCGGGTCCTTCCAGTTCCAGACGTCGACCTTCACCTCCTCCCACTCCGGAGTCTCCTCCTCCGGCTCGGGCTCCGGGCGTGGCGCCGTACCGAAGAACAGCCGACGTCCGTTCTCTGAGAAGGAGAGGTCTCCGTGCTCGCTCACCCACCAACCGTCGGGAACGCCATCCGTTCCCTCCGTTGCCACGACCCTGCCGTCCTGTCCGTCCCGCCAGTGGACCAGCCCGAACGCCGGCTGATCGGCGTCGTAGTCGTCACGGTCGGTGAGGAACGCCAATTGATCACCGGCCTTGTCGACCGCAATCGATTTGTAGTTGCCCTCCCCTTCCATCACGGCAACAGCATCACCCTGACTCGGGTCCACCAGGAACGCCCCGTCGCTCGATCCGTCCTTGGTCGAGGTCGTATACGCGAGCAGCTCACCATCCTCGGCGAACACGTACTCCGTCACGAACTCGTAGCGGCGCTCGTCTCCAGTTCGCAGGTCGCGGAGCACGAGCGTCGTGCCGTCCTCCTTTTCCTTCTCCTCCTCGTCCTCCTCTTCCTCCTGCTCCTCGGCTTCCGGCTCCTCGGGCTCGGCAGGCTCCTCGGGCTCCGCAGCCGCACTATCGTCGGGCTCGGGCTTTTCCTCCGGCGCTTCTTCCAGCAAATAGGCTACCCAGCTTCCAGCATCCTCCGGCACCGCAAAGGACTTCACCCGCTCCACGCGGACGAGGTCACCGCTCGCGAGATTCAGAATTCCCAGCGAGTCCTTAGGCTGCTCGTCGGGCTTCTTCTTCTCCCGCTTGGCCTCCCGCTCGAGTGCCAGTTCGGGCTTGATCAGGAAGACGACCGAGCTGCCGTCGGGTGAGAAGCGGGCCGAGCGGCCCCGGGGTACGACGTACGCCGATCCGCCGTCCACGGCACGAACATGCAGCTCCGCGTCACCCTCCTGCGGAACCAGCGCGTAGAGCATCCACCGTCCGTCGTCGGACAGGCGCGAGTCCATGATCCGGTTCCAGCTGTCGTACACATCGTGGTCCAGCGGATGCTTGTCACGCTCCTGACCGACGAGCACCGTGGCGTGGACGCAGAGGATGGCACCAATGAACAAGACGTTCCGCATGGCTTTCCCCCGAGGATTGACGATCTCGGACTCTCACGATCGCTGAAAGATGAGCCCGTGGGCGGTAGGCCGCGAGTGGTGCCCACGTCACTGTACGGGTGCAGGGCGGGCGGCTAGGTTGCGTTCAGTAGAGACGGGGAGTGTTCGACGTGCAGCACTTGCGGCAATCCGTCGTCCTGACGGCCTTCGTCATCGGACTCAGTCTCGGCCACACGGCGGCGCTGTCTGCGCAGGGGTGGCCGGTGCGCGCGGTCCTCTTCTTCTCCCCGACCTGCCCGCACTGTCACCAGGTCATCAACGAGGACCTCCCCGTCATCTTCGAGCGGTTCGGCGGAGAGGCGCGGGTGTGGGTCGATCAGGCCGTACCCGCCGAGCAGCGCGCGTTTTACTACATCACGAACGGGCAGCTCGAGGTCCTGCTCATCGACGCATCGCGACCGGCCGGCGGTATCCTGTATGACCGGGCGACCGAGCAGTTCGGCGTGCCGCGGCCGCGGCAAGGGGTTCCACGACTGGTGGTCGGGGACTCCGTGCTGGTCGGCTCGCTCGAGATCCCCACACAGTTTCCGGAACTGATCCAGCGGGCCGCGGCATCGGGCGGCCTGGATTGGCCCTCGATCGACGGTTTGGCGGAGCAGATCCCTGCGGTCCCTGCTCCAGTCGCTCAGGCCGGCCAAACCGCTCCGGATTCCACCGCCCCCGACGTGCCGACCTCGAGGACGGACACGGTCCCCGAACCCGAGGCAAGTCCGGCGCAGCGGGAGGACACGGCGTCCCCACGTGCCGCGGCCGATTCGGTACCTCCCGTCGATACCGCAACTGCCATCGCCGCTGGTGGTGATAGCGAGCCGAACACGACAGCGGATTCCGCGGATGAGCGCGCAGGCGCTCCCCCACAGGTCGTGGAGTCGACGCTCGACGCCATCCCGCGGGAGCAGGATACCGTGTGGTCGCGCTTCAGTCGCGACCCGGTGGGCAACGGGCTCTCGGTGGTCGTCCTGGCCCTCATGACCCTGAGCGTGTTCCTCGTCTCGGCGCGCGCGCCGACGTGGCATGCCCGGGAGTCGACCTCGGTGCTGGTGCCGGTGCTGGCGGTGGGCGGCATGCTCGTGGCCGGCTACCTCTCGTACGTCGAGACGAGTGGCGGAGTCGCCGTGTGTGGGCCGGTCGGCGACTGCAACGCCGTGCAGCAGAGTCCGTACGCTCGGGTGCTCGGCATTCCGGTCGGCCTCCTCGGGCTCGCGGGGTACGTGGCGATCGTCGCCGCATGGCTCATGGGCCGGGGAACGGGGCGTCTCGCCACTTGGGGCAGCTTCGCGCAGCTCGTGATGGTGTTCATCGGAGTCGTGTTCTCGATCTACCTGACCATCCTGGAGCCGTTCGTCATCGGCGCCACCTGCCTGTGGTGTCTGTCATCGGCGCTCATTATGACCGCGATGCTGTGGCTTGTGGCCGGACCGGGGACGCTCGCGTGGGACGGTCTCAGGTCCCACGGCATGGCAGAGACCGGGACGGCGCGTCGCTAGCATCCCGCCCGGGACTAGCGCGTAGCGACGTCAGCGCCCAAGTCGCGCACGCGGAGGCGGGGCGTGCTGCGCGCCCTGCAGCGGACGTCGGTGAGCGGCACCCTGGCTTGGGATCTCCATGCGATGGGCGAACCGCAGTCCGCGGAAGGGTCCACAGCACGCCCCGCTGTTGACGACACAACCGGTACGATCGCCTAGAACGGCAGGCCCGCCGCACGGGTCAGGAACCGCATGAAGGGCTTGGCCGCGCGCGCAACCGATCCGTAGCGCTCGAGGAAGTCGGCCTCGAAGACCTCGCCGTCATCGAACGTCGCCATGGCAACGAAGTCTTTGCGCTTCAGGTCATCGATCAAGGGATGGTCAGCGGGATAGCCGCGTGGCGGGCGCTTCAACACGTCCCCCCCAACCTCGAACCGCGCGCGGAACGCCTTGGCGTTCACCGCGCGCTTCCAGTCCGCCGGCTTTTCGACAATGGCATTCCGCACTGTGCTCAGTGTATGGACATCGGGATGCCACAACCCGACTCCGGCGAATACGTTGCCCGGCTCGAGGTGCAGATAGAATCCGGGCGCGTGCACGTCCTTCCCCCGCTCGTGGCGAAACTGCGCGGCGGCGACGGTCTTGTACGGCCGTTTGTCACGCGAGAATCTGGTGTCCCGGTAGATGCGAAACATCGAGCCGCCGACTGGCCGTGGATCGGCCACGAAGTGCGGAGAGATCCGCCGCAGGTGCGGCGCGAAGTCCTCGATGAACCGGAGTAGCGGATCACGCACGTCCCGCTCGTATCGGGCCTTGTTGGTCTGAAACCACTCGCGAGTGTTGTTACGACTCAGCTGTCGAAGGAAGGTGAATAGCTGCGGCGTAAAGTGTGGGCGACTGGGCATCGGCGTCCTCCGGCCTGGGCGATTTCGAACTCACTGTCACGACCCCCATATTGTAGTCAGGCCGGCGGATGCCGGTTCCCGGACTCACGTACCGACGACACGCCAATGACGCTCGAGACGCAACGCCCGGCCTTCACGGAAGACGACGCCCTGTCCGTGCTCGATTCCCGGTTTGGGCTGCGCGGCGACCTGCACCCGCTTCCCAGCGAGCGGGATCAGAACTTCCGCGTGGCGACGGATCGGGGCAGGTTCGTGCTCAAGATCGCCGGCGCCGACGAGCCCGCGGGGCACCTCGAGATGCAGCAGGCGGCGCTCCAGTGGCTCGCCGACCGGGCGCCCGACCTCCCTGTGCCCCGACTCGTTCCGGCCGACTCCGGCGCCACCCTCATCACCATAGCCGGACGCGACCGCCTCGCACATGGCGTGCGGCTGCTCACCTATCTGCCCGGCCGGCCACTCGCGCGATCGCGGCCTCACACACCCGCCCTGCTCCGGGACCTCGGACGCCGACTCGCGACGATGGATGCCGCGCTGCGAGACTTTCGCCACCAGGCTGCGCAGCGGGAGTTCGTCTGGGATCTCGGGCGCGCGCCAGACGTGATCGCGGGGCAGCGGGACGCCGTCGAGGCGAACCGGCAGCCGATCCTCGATCACGTGCTCCGCCTCTGGGAGCGTGGGGTCGAGCCGGTGCGGGCGGCTCTGCGCCGTCAGGTGATTTACAACGACGCCAATGATCACAACGTGCTGGTTCGTGCGTCCGGTCCCGAACAGCGTATCGGCGGCTTCGTCGATTTCGGTGACATGTTGGAGTCGTATGTCGTCGCCGACCCGGCGATCGCCGTGGCATACGCCATGCTCGACAAGCGCGCACCCCTCACCGCGGCTGCGGACGTCGTCCGAGGCTATCACGCCGTGCTCCCCCTCACGGACGAAGAGCTCGACGCGCTGTTTCCGTTGGCACTCGGACGGCTGGCGGTGAGCGTGTGCCTGTCGGCGGCGCGCCGAAAGGAGGCACCGGACAACACGTACCTCACCGTCAGCGAGGGCTCGGCCTGGGAAGCGCTCGAGCGGCTGACAGGCGTGCACCATCGCTTCGCGCGCAACGTGCTGCGCGATGCATGCGGTCTGGCGCCTTGCCCGGCGAGCGCTGCCGTCACGAGCTGGATCGATCGTAACCTCGGCACGTTTGCCCCTGTCGTGGATCCCGACCCGCGATCGGTTCCGACGGCAACGCTCGACCTGAGCGTCGGTTCGACCGACTTCCCCGATGCCGACCGCGCCACAGGATCCGAGCGATCGGTCGCGCCCATCTTCCGCTGGATCGCGCAGCAGCACGCGAGGATCGGCATCGGTCGGTACGACGAAGCGCGGCTCCTCTACCTCACCGACGCGTTCGCCGGGCCGGACGGCGAGCATCCCGAGCGCCGCACGGTGCACCTCGGCATCGATCTGTTCATGGAAGCGGACACTCCCGTCTGCGCCCCCATGGATGGCATCGTGCATGCGGTGCGCGACAACCAGGCACCACTCGACTACGGACCCACGGTCATCCTGCGGCACGAGCCCGAGGATGGACCGCGGTTCTACACCCTCTACGGGCATCTCAACCCGGACTGTCTGGCACGTGAGCCCGGGAGCGCCATCGGCGGTGGCGAGGTATTCGCCCACATCGGCTGCTTCGAGGACAACGGTCACTGGCCGCCACACCTGCACCTCCAGATCATCACCGACTTGCTGGATCGTGATGGGGAGTTTCCGGGCGTGGCGGCACCCTCGGAGCGCGCCGTGTGGCTCAGCCTGTCACCGGATCCGAGCGCCCTGCTGGGGCTCCGGGCCGAGTCACGGGCGGGCCGGGTCGAGGCGGCGGAGCTCCTCACGCGCCGACGCGAGCGCCTCGGTCCCAATCTGAGCCTCTCGTACGAGCGCCCCCTGCACATTGTACGGGGACGGGGACAGTTCCTCTATGACGGCGATGGGCGCGCGTATCTCGACTGCGTGAACAACGTGTGCCACGTTGGTCACGCACACCCGCGCGTCGTGGAGGCAGCGATGCGGCAGGTGGCCGTGCTCAACACCAATACGCGCTACCTGCACGAGAACATCCTGCAGTACGCGGACGCGCTCCGCGAGTTGCTACCGGCACCGCTGCGTGTGTGCTACTTCGTGAACTCCGGAAGCGAGGCGAACGACCTGGCGCTCCGCATGGCGCGCGCGGTCAGCGGTGGCGACCACTTCGTCGTGTTGCAGGGCGCCTACCACGGTCACACGGCGGCCCTGATCGACGTGAGCCCATACAAGCACGACGGTCCTGGTGGGGCGGGCGCACCGCCGCATGTCCGCTCGGTCGTCATGCCGGACGATTACCGGGGTCCATACCGGCGCGAGGATGCTGAGTGCGGTGCGCGCTACGCCGCACAGGTGGCCGCCGCCCTCGCAGACATCCGGTCGCGGGGTGCGCAGCCCGCCGCGTTCATCAGCGAGACCATGCTCAGTTGCGGTGGGCAGATCGAGCTGCCGCCCGGATATCTGCCCGAGACGTACCGCCTCGTACGGGATGCCGGCGCGCTCTGCATCGCCGATGAAGTGCAGGTTGGGTTCGGGCGCATCGGCACGCATTTCTGGGGCTTCGAAACCCAGGACGTCGTGCCCGACATCGTCACCATGGGCAAGCCGATTGGGAACGGCCACCCACTCGGTGCCGTGGTCACCACGCCGGAGGTTGCGCGCGCGTTCGACACAGGCATGGAGTACTTCAACACGTACGGCGGCAATCCCGTCTCCTGTGCGGTCGGGCTTGCAGTGCTGGACGTGATGCGTGACGAGCGACTCCAGGAACGGGCCCACGTGGTGGGCACGCACCTGCGCCAGGCACTCGCCGGTCTGATGGCGTCACACGGTATCGTGGGCGACGTGCGTGGACGCGGCCTCTTTCTCGGCGTGGAGCTGGTGGGGGATCGGACCACACGCCAGCCGGCCACGGACGAGGCCCGTTACGTGGTCGAGCGGATGAAGGACCACGGCATCCTGCTCAGCACCGACGGACCCGACCGGAACGTGATCAAGATCAAGCCGCCGTTGGTGTTCGAGGAGAAGGACGCCGACCGGCTGGTGCAGGTTCTCGACACGGTTTTGGCTGAGGACTACCCGGCGTTGACGGCGTAGAGGACTCGGGTCCCGACACCTCACGGACGCACGAGAGCGAAACCCCGCCCTCCGTGAGGAAAGCGGGGTTCGCGATGATCCCGAGCAGCGTCTGCGGGGCTGCTACCCTCGATTCCGGTCGCGCCGGTGCGCGTGCCGCTGCGCCAGGTCCAGCTCGAAGTCCTCTCCGTCAACGTTCATCGTCACGTACTGATCGCCGTCGAACGTGATGACCACCGTCTTGTCGCGCACGACGGTCCCTTCAGCGGACACGACCTCGACATGCACGGTGCGAGTGATGGTCCCCGACTGCGGCCACGGGAACTCGTTCCGCGGAAGCTTGACCACCACATCCTCGACCAGTGATGTCGAGCTCATATCGTACTGCCGGTCGCCCCTCTCGTCCGACACCACGTTGCGGCTGACCGCGGAGCTGCCGGTTCCGTTCCAGGTGCGCTCGGTCTCCTGATCCAGGAGCCCCGTGAGCCACATGTCGCGATCGCGATTGACCGAGACATCGAGCGTGCCCATCTCACCGGTGCGGCTGTGGCTGCCTTCCATATGGAACACGAAGTGGATGCTGGCCGTCTCGAGCCAGTGGTAGCCGTCCTGCTCGACGTCGCCGACACCGTCGCCGTCGCTGTCGCCGTAGAAGGTGACCTCGCGCGTGACCGTCAGGTCGGAAAACCGCGGGGGCGGGGGCGGCGAGGCAAACACCCCATCGACCAGAATACCGCCCGCCTGTATGTCGAACAGGTACAAATCGTCGGCGGTCATGTCCGCCACGTACAGCGCCACATCCTCGTTGAGCTGCAGATCGGCCTGGCTCAGTGGCTCGCCGGAATCGCTACAGGCCGCCGCGATCAGCAGCCCGGGAAGGAGCGCCAAGATCTTGCGGTGCTTGAACATCGACATGTCTACCCCCAGTAATACAGATCCAGAGTCGGGGCGGCTCGTGCCGCCGTTCTGGACCGTTCGACGTCTGTGGACTCCACTTGTTAAGCCACTCGATGACGGCGGGTCGCCGGTGTGACATAGATCACACACGCGTCATACTGAGAGACGCCTTGCGTGAGGAAACGTAACGCGATCAGGGCGCGTCGATCGCCCCCCAGATGTCGCCCAAGCGGAACCCCTCTGGGAAGGGGTCCGACGGATCGAGCACGTACTGACCGACTCCAGTGATCCACGCGGAGCCGGTGAGCGTGGGGATCACCGCGCGATAGTCGCCGACGGTCGTCTCTCGCTGCAGTCGTCCAGTGAACACGGTGCCGAGTATGCCCTCGTACCGAAAGTAGCGACCCAGCGGCAGCTCCCCCCGCTCGTAGAGGGTGGCCATCCTGGCACAGGTCCCCGTGCCACATGGCGACCGGTCGATCGCTCCCGTCCACGTGTCGGGCCGGCGCCAGTCGAGGCGGCCAGTGGGCACGACCACCACATTTCTACCATCGGCGTCGTCACGATGCGGCGGGCCGAACAGCTGGGAGATCGACACCCCTCCGAACTCGGGATTCTTGGGGTGGGTGACCGGCAGCTGCTCGCTCGCGGCCGCGCGGAGCATTTCACCGACCCGCGCGAGCCGGGCGCCGTTCGCCGGCGTCAGCTCGAGCTCGAATTGGGCGGCGTCGGCCAGCACGTAGAACATCCCCCCCCACGCGACGTCCACCGTCACCCGTCCCAGCTCCGGGACATCGATGTCGGCGTCCAGGTGCACCACAAACGCCGGGACGTTCTCGAACGTCACGTCGAGCACCTTGCCATCCCGCACGCTGGCCTGCACGCCCACGAGCCCGCCTGGGGTCTCGAGGGTCAGCTCGGTCACCGGCTCGACGGCCGGCAGCATACCGGTTTCCAGCAGCACCGTCACGACGCAGATGGTGTTGCTGCCGGACATCGCCGGGTACTCGGTCTGCTCCATGATCACGAACCCGGCGTCCGCGCGCGGATCCGTCGGGGGCAGAATCACGTTGCAGCAGAGCGCGGGATAGCCGCGCGGCTCGCGCAGCATGAGCTTGCGCAGCCAATCGGCGTGACGTTCGAGATATCGCTGCTTCTCGAACATCGTGGCGCCGGGAACGTCGAGCACGCCCCCGGTAATGACGCGGCCCGGCTCGCCGGCCGCGTGGGCATCGACGGCGGTGATCATCCGCGCGACATGCATGAGACCTCCGGGTATCGCAGGCACGTTACACTTCGAACGGAGCGGCGGCCAGCCCAACACGGCGGCACCGTCGTGCCTCACCCACGGAGGGGGCAGGGGTACCCCAACCGCGGCCCGGCGATAGAATTCTCGCATGGCGCTCATCGACTGTCCCGAATGCGGCACCGCCGCCTCCACCGAGGCGACGTTCTGCCCCCAGTGCGGTTTCCCCATCAAGCGGCTCGGCGCTCACGCCACGCATGGTGCACGCAGCAGCGTTCCGCTCATACCGTTCACCGTGCTGGACGTCACGAAGTCGATCGTCGGCCGACTGCTGTTCGGCGGCCTGCTGTTCGCCAGCGGTATCGGGTTCGATGCTCCACCCGTCATCATCCTGTCGCTCGTGGCCTGGGGATCGGCCCTGCCGTTGTACCTCAAGGCGCGGAAGGCACACCGCCTGGGGCCGTTCACCGGCGTCGGGAAGCTCGACGAGTCGGTCGTGCGTCAACTCACCGAAGTGCGGGACGAGACACGGCGTGAGCTGGCGGGGATCGACGACAACGCGAACCGGATCGCTGAGCTGGAGGAGCGGCTCGAGTTCATGGAGCGACTCCTGGCACGGCAGCGGGATCAGGGTTGATCAGCGCAGCCGCGCCGCCGCCGTGCATCGATGGGATAGACCGCCAACGCCGATAACCCCGTCTCCTGTCAGCCCTGTAGCGGCAGTGTCGCTCCATCCGCGATCTTTCACTCATGTATGCCACACGCCGCGGAACACCGATGCTGGTCCTTGGGACGGCAGCTCTCCTGATGGCTCTCGCCGCCGGGGCCTGCTCGACCGCGGCCCCCATCCCCGAGCGGACCGAGGACTTCGAGGCCGTGCTCGAAGTGGACGGTCTCCTCCGGTCCTACGAGGTGCACGTCCCCGAGGGCTATACGGGGGAGGAGGAGCACCCACTCCTTCTAGCCCTCCACGGCAGCGGGTTCGGCGCGGACGGCATGCGCTCGACGACCGGTCTGGATACCACCGCCGATCGGCACGGATTCATCGTGGCGTACGCGGACGGCGTCGATGGTGGTTGGGTGTGGGACGCGAGCTTCTCCGACGAGATCGACGACGTAAAGTTCCTCACGCGGTTGCTCGATCGCCTGGATGGCCAGCTCTCCATCGATCGTTACCGGGTCTACGTCACGGGATTCTCGGCCGGGGGCATGATGGCGCAGAAGCTGGCCTGCACTGTTCCCGGACGGCTCGCCGGTGCTGCCGTCGTAGGCGCCACCCTACCGCACCGAATCCAGGACCAGTGCCTCTCGGTGATCAGCCGCCGTGCACCGTTCTCGGTAATCTCGATTCTCGGCACAGGCGATCCGCTCATCCCTTTTGACGGCGACACGGCCACGGGTGACCTCTCCCTGCTGTCGGCGGCAGCGACGATGGAGACGTGGGCGCGGCGCAACGGCTGCGAGACAACGCCGGAGACCTCGACCGCCTACGAGGATCCCGTCTTCGGAATCACGACCCGCCGGGAGCGATATCCGGACTGCGCCGCAGGGCTCGAGGTAGAGCTGTACGCCATGGTGGACGCTGGACACATCTGGCCGGTGACCGTCTTCCCAGCGAACGAGACCATCGCCGAGTTCCTGCTGCGCCAGCGTCGGTGACGGGCCCTGGCGGGAGAAGCAGGACGACGCTCCCCGCGTACGGCGGGGTCCTCCACTAGCTTCCACGCGACCATGCGAAACCTGCCTTCGCTCGCCCTGGCCCCCCTGTGGTTGGCGTTGCTGTCGGTGCCGAGTCACCCGGCGACAGCGGGCGCCCAGGATCTTCCCCAGGGTCGGGTGAGCGGTAGGGTCATCAACGCGAGCACGCAACGGCCCATCGACGGGGCGGTAGTGCAGCTGGAGGGGACGGACCTGAGCGCCCGAACCGACGGACAAGGGGAATTCACCCTGCCGGCCGTGCCGCCGGACATCTACAGTCTGAGCGTGCGTGCCATCGGGTACCGTCCCTATGTCCTCGCGGAGGTGGTGGTCGGGAGCGGCAAGCCGCTCGAGGTGACGGTGCCCCTCACTCCACAAGCCATCGTGCTCGAGGCCGTGGAGGTGCAGCCATCGTACTTCCTTGCACCGACCCAGGCCATCACGAGCACGCAGGAACTGGGCGCCGAGGAGGTGCGACGTGCCCCCGGGGTGCAAGAGGATGTGGTGCGCGCCGTGGCACTCTTACCCGGCGTCGCCGTCACCGCGGCCGGGCGGAACGATCTCATCGTTCGCGGTGGAGCCCCGTACGAGAACCTGTTCGTGGTGGACGGGATCGAAGTCCCCAACATCAACCACTTCGGCTCGCAGGGCTCGACCGGCGGACCGCTGTCGCTCATCAACATCGACTTCGTGCAGGATGCCGCGTTCTCCTCCGGGGGGCTCGCCGCCAAGTGGGGTGACCGCACGGCCTCCTTCACAAACATCACCCTGCGCGAGGGGAGCGACGACGCCCTCTCGGGCGAGGTGAACCTGTCGGCGACCGGCTTCGGAGCGATCATGGAAGGTCCGCTCGGACGCGGCGGGTCGTTCCTGCTCAGTGCGCGGCGCAGCTACCTCGACCTGCTGTTCAAAGCGGCAGGGTTCAGCTTCGTCCCGGCCTACTGGGACTTCCAGCTCAAGACCACACATCGGCTCGATGCAGCCAACACACTGTCCTTTCTCGGCATCGGGGCCACCAACACGGTGAGCTTCACCAACGAGACCGCGGACGACCGGTACGACAACAGCCGCATTCTCTCACCCGAGCAGAACCAATACTTCGGAGGACTCACCTGGAAGCGATTCCTGAACGAGGGCCTGCTCACCGTCACGCTGGGCCGTACCTACGTGAAGTTCCAGTCCGTGCAGCGGGACTCACTCGTGCCCCCGAACGACATCTTCCGGAGCTTCTCCACCGAGGGTGAGAACAGCCTCCGCGTGGACCTGCTGGTCGAGCCCACACGTCGACTCGACGTCAACCTCGGAAGCGTCAGTCGGTTTGCGAGCAGGCTGCGCTACGACGTCTTCCTGGAGGGAGATCTGCGGCTCGACCAGGACGGCACACCGCAGCCCCTGACCGTGGACACGTCGTTCACCGCCTTCCGCACAGCAGCCTATGCAGAGGCACGGTATTACCTGACACCGTCACTCCGCATCACCGCCGGGGTGCGCGGCAACTACTACGGGTTCCTCGACGCCTTCCGCATCGCACCGAGGATCGGATTGCGTCTCGAGACCGACCCGAGGACGGCTGTCACGCTTGCCTACGGAAGGACCTACCAAGCCCCGTCGTACATTTGGCTCGTAGGTGACCCCGCCAACCCCGAGTCGCTCGAGCCCATCAGGGCGGATCAGGCAGTGGTGGGAATCGTGCGGGAGCTGCGGCAGGACGTTAAGCTGCAGCTCGAGGGCTACGTGAAGCGGTACGGCGACTATCCTGCGCGTGTGTTTCGGCCGCAGGCTGTCCTCGCGCCCTCGGGGTTCGAGGACGCGACGAACGACATTCCCTTCGGACTCGAGCCGCTGGGCAGCGTGGGCCAGGGACTCGTCTACGGTGCCGAGCTGTTTCTGCAGAAGCGGCTCAGTGCGATCCCCGTGTACGGTCTCGCCAGCATCGCCGTGGCACGCGCGGAGTTCGAGTCGGTCGACGGTATCAGGCGGCCCGGAGCCTACGATGGCCGGGTGATCGGCAACCTCCTCGCTGGATGGCGGATCAATCGCGCGTGGGAGGTAAGCGGCAAGTTCCGTCTCGCCACCGGATTGCCCACGACTCCGTTCATCGAGTCGGGGCCCAACACCGGCCAGCTCGACTTCCGTCGGTACAATGCCGGGCCACGGCTACCGACGTTCCACGCGCTCGACATCCGGATCGACCGGCGGTGGAGCTTCCGCGGATGGCAACTGGACGTTTACCTCGACGTGCAGAACGTCTACGGTCGTCCGAACGTCTCGCAATACATCTGGAACCCCCGCATCGCTGCACCCGAAGCCAACGAGTCGCTGGGCGTGTTGCCGACCATCGGCGTGAACGTCGAGTTCTGAGCGCAGCGATGACCGACTGCCCCGTCCCCTTCGACCGCGCTTGACGCGCGGCCTGTTCGGGAGATACTCTCTCCCCTGCCGACAGGCTTTGTCGGTCCACACCCACCTGCAGACGATCACGCACGGGACCACCGTCATGGCCCAGTCGAAAAGTCGAAAGAAGAAGTCGTCAAATCCCGAGGTGCCCGTAGCCCCCGACGAGACCCCCGAGAATCTGGACAAGGTTCGGGACATCCTCTTTGGCGGGCAGATGCGGGCCGTCGAGTCCCGCCTCGCCCGAATCGAGGAGCGGCTGCTCCACGAGCAGCAAGCGCTCAAGAAGGATCTCGAGAAGCAGCTCGCCAGTCTCGAGTCCTTCTCAAAAAAGGAGGTGAGCGCGTTGAGCGAGAAGCTCGACGCGGAGCGGTCTCGCCGAGCGGATGAGGTCAAGGCCATCGGCGACGAGCTCAATGCCAGCTTCAAGAGTCTCGACAGACGCCTGGCGACAGTGGACGAAGCGACAAGTACCGCGGACGCCGAGCTACGAACGCAGCTGCTCGAACACTCTAAGGCGATGTCTGGACAGATGAAGACGTTGAGTGACGAGTTCTCAGCCCAGCTCACTCGCGCCGTGCGGGAGCTTCGCGCGGAGAAGACGGATACGGCCTCGCTCATAGAGGTCTTCTCCGACATGGCGGTGCGGCTGAGCGAAGACCTCCAAGCCTCAACCGACGAGTAGCTGCGCATCGTGGCGGACGACCCGCTTCAGACCGGTTTGGACGCGTCCGAAGAGCGGTCCGACCCACTGCGCTCGGCAGAATTTGCCGAGCTCCGACGGCTGCTGCTGAGCTACGAGCAGCATGAGCTGGAGGAACTCAGGCAGCGCATCGAGGCGATGGGGCTCACGCCAGAAGAGCTGGCGGAGCATCTACCGGAGGCCGTCGCGCTGCGCACCGGGAGCGACGAGAAGCTCGCTCGGGCGCTCGCGCCTACGCTCGAGGGAGCGTTCACGGAATCCGTCCACCGCAATCCCGATCAGATCGCCACCGCCATCTACCCGATCCTGGGGCCGGCGATCCGCAAGGCCATCGCCGACACGATGGCCGGCCTCGTCAACACCATCAACCGCGCTTTCGAGCACAGCCTGTCCTGGCAGGGCATCAAGTGGCGCCTCGAAGCGTGGCGCACCGGAGTGTCATACGCGCAGGTCGTCATCAAGCACGGTCTGGTCTATCGGGTGGAGGAGGTGTACCTGATCCATGCGCAGACAGGCCTGCTGCTGGCCAGCGTGACTGTCGAGGACCTCGAGGCACAGGATCCGGACGTGATCTCGGGCATGCTCACGGCTATTCGGGACTTTGTTCGTGACTCGTGGCATAGCCGCTCGAGCCAGGGACTGCGGCACTTCATGGTGGACGAGTCCACCGTGCTCGTCGAGCCGGGACCCTACGCGCAGCTGGCCGCCAAGGTGCGCGGGCAACCTCCCGACCATCTGTTGAGCCAGATGCAAGCGACGCTCGAGACGATTCACCTGCAGTTCTCGAAGGCGCTGCAGCGCTACGACGGTGACGCGAGTCCGTTCGAGACCGCCAAGCCCCTGATGGAAGATCTGCTCGAGACGGTCGTGACGACGGACCAGTCGCAGACGCGCAGCGTCGCCCCGAGAATCGCCTGGGCCGTCCTGGGAATCCTCGTGGTGCTACTCGGAGTCCTGTGGATCCGCTCAAACCGTCGCTGGAACACTGCGGTGGCAACGCTCGACCGCGAACCGGGTATCGTCCTGCTCGAAGCAGATCGATCGTTCCGACGGTGGCGCTTTTCCGGCCTACGCGATCCGGTCGCCGCCGACCCAATGACGCTCCTGTCGACACTCGGCGTCGATTCGTCGCGCATCACCGCCGACTGGGAGCCGTACCTGTCATTCGATCCAGATCTGGTTGTCGAGCGTGGACGGCAGCTACTCGGAGCCCCGGTGTCGGTGACCTTCAGTCTCACAGGCGACACGCTGGAGGGTCGTGGAACGGCACCAGCATCGTGGGTCGGCCGCACCTCAGTGTCCGCGCCCTCCGTGCCCGGTGTTGTCCACCTGGATCTGACCAACGTGAACCCCGAGTTCCCGACCGAGATCACCCGACTACGGATGCTGGTCGAGGGAGAGCGAATTCGATTCGCCGTCGGGTCGGCGGCACTGCCTCCAGGCACTCGGACCCAACTCCGTAGGTTGGCGGATGCGGTGGTCGAGCTTCGGACGTGGGCGGGGGATCTCTCCTACCGAGCCGAACTCGAGCTGGTGGGACGGACGGATAGCACCGGATCGAACGAGACCAATCAGGTGCTGAGTCAGGTGCGCGCCGATGCAGTCGCTCGGGCACTGGTGACCTTGGGAGTCACCGGGGAAGTGGTGCACCCGACTGGAATCGGAACGGCCGACCCTGTGTCGGCCGACAGCCCAGAGGCCGCGGCACGGGAGAATCGCAGTGTGTCGTTCGCGGTGCGCCTCACACGTGCGGGATCAGGCGAGGGAGAGCGACAGTGATTCAGAAGAAGATCTGCATGGTGGGTGTCTTCGCAACCGGAAAGACCAGCATGGTGCGGCAGTTCGTCTTCTCAAAGTATTCCGAGAAGTACCACTCCACTGTGGGAGTAAAGGTCGACCGCAAGGATGTGGACGTGCAGGGTACGACCGTGAGGCTCTTGCTGTGGGACCTCGAGGGCCGAGATGGACATCAAGAGCTTCAGACCAGCTATCTGCGAGGTGCCGCCGGAATCCTCTACGTGGTGGACGGAACGCGACGGGAGACCTTTGATCAGCTCTTCGAGCTCCGCACCGCGGTCAACAGCGCGATCGGAGCGGTGCCTTCAATCGTCGCGGTAAACAAAGCCGACCTGACAGACCAGTGGCAGATCACCGATGAGGAGCTCGATACGCTCGACGCGTCACAGTGGCACCAGTTGAAGACCAGCGCCAAGACGGGCCAGGGAGTCGAGGAAACCTTCTCGTGGCTCGCGCACGCCATGCTGAAAGGCGGCCAATCGTGAACGACCGGTCGAGCCCTGCGATGGACGGAAGCGTTCTCGATGTCTACGGCCTCACCGACGTCGGGAGGAAGCGCGAGACCAACGAGGATCAGTTCGTCGTCGCATTGATGCGGAACTCGTTGGAGCTCGAGCACACGAGCCTGGACGACACCGCATCCCTCAACCAGCTCGGCCAGTCGGCCGCGCGGCTGCTGATGGTTGCCGACGGAGTCGGCGGAAGCGCCGGAGGCGGCCTGGCGAGCAGGTCCGCTGTAGAGGCACTGACGGAATACGTCGGCCAGACCGCGGGCTGCTACTACAGGTTGGACGTCGACACGGAGCACGAGTTTCTCGATCAGCTCGAGGCAGCGGTACGGAAGGCACACGAGCGGGTCCGATCACACACCCCCAAGGGCCGCGGTCCCGCCACCACGCTCACGATGGTGACGCTGGTGTGGCCGCGGGGGTACGTGATCCACGTCGGCGACAGCCGAGGCTATCACTGGCGCGCCGGACGGCTGCGGCAGTTCACCCAGGATCAAACGATGAGTGAGCTCCTGGTCGACGAGGGGGTCATGACCGAGGAGCAGGCACGGGACTCGGGCATGGAGAACGTGCTTTCCAGCGCGCTCGGCGCTGACTACATCCCGTCAATCGGGCTCATTGACTTTCGCGTCGACGACGTGCTGCTCCTGTGCACGGATGGGCTGACGAAGCACGTATCGGACGAAGAGATCGCGGCGATCCTGCAGCGTGAGACAACGGCCGAGTCCACGTGTCGCGCGCTGGTCGACGCGGCGCTCGAGGGCGGAGGGAGCGATAACGTGACGGTCGTGGTCTGCCGGATGGTGCCGCCTGCCATAGGACTGAGTGGTGATAGCTCACCGGCATCGTAGCGGACACGAACGATCCGCGTCGACGCCTCGGCTCCCAGTTCACGTTCTTTCGAGTGGGGCTCGCGCCCGACTTCCTCCCCTGTGGGTCGGCGGGCGGGCGGTACCGCGTCGCCATCGTCGTCTCACTCTGCACTCTGCACTCAATACCCCACCGCCGTTCCCCCTCTTCTCGGATCCGACGCCCCCTCGAGCGTGCCGTCGGGCATGACCATGATCGCCTGAATGTCGCCGATGTACGGATAGGTGGCGTCCGGCCGTAGCCGCTCGACCACCTCGTGCCCCATGGCTTCGAGTGCGCGGACCGTCTCTGTGGCAAGCGAGCCC
Organism: Gemmatimonadota bacterium; assembly: GCA_039584325.1. Taxonomy (GTDB): domain Bacteria; phylum Gemmatimonadota; class Gemmatimonadetes; order Gemmatimonadales; family GWC2-71-9; genus JAOTVV01. The sequence continues at coordinate 16,570 of JBDGYA010000023.1, read as the reverse complement.
GGCTCGTACTGCAACCGGTCAGGCAGGTGCTGATGATGCAGTCGAGGGGCATTCACGGCTGCCCGAATGTCCATCCCGTAGTCGATCACGTTCGAGATGTTCTGAAACACGTTCGTGATGATCGTGGCGCCTCCGGGACTGCCGGTCACCAGGAGGAGGCGACCATCCGGTTCGACCACGATGGTGGGCGTCATCGCCGAGAGCATGCGCTTGCCGGGCTCGATGGCGTTGTTCTCGCCCTGGACCAGGCCGAACTGGTTCGCGTGCCCAGGACGCGCGGCGAAGTCGTCCATCTCGTTGTTGAGCACAAAGCCCGCACCGGTCACCGTTACCCGGCTGCCATAGAACGAGTTGATGGTCGTCGTCAGGGCGACGGCATTCCCCTGCGCATCGACGATGGAGAGATGGGTCGTGTTCCGCTCCCGCTCTGGCGTGCCGAGTCCGGGGCCGATCGTCGTGGCCGGCGTTGCGCTGTCCTTGCTGATGGTGCCGCGTCGCTCGGCGGCGTACGCGTCGGAGATCATCCGCTCGAGCGGCATCGAGACGAAGTCCGGATCGGCAAGGTAGGAGTTCCGGTCGGCGTACGCGCGCTTCCACGCTTCGGCCATGAGGTGAATCGCCTCGGCCGAGTGCCACGGCATCGCGCCCAGCTCGTAGCCCTCCAGGATGCTGGCGATTTCGGCGAGGGTCGCGCCGCCGGACGACACGGGTGGCATCGACAGAATCGTGTGCCCGCGGTACCCGAACGCGATCGGGTCGCGCCACGCGGCATCATACTGCGCCAGATCCTCATGCGTGATGAGGCCGCCGCCGTGCTCCATCTCCTGCACGATCAGATCCGCAGTCACCCCGCGGTAGAAGCCGTCGCGGCCCTCATCGGCGATGCGACGCAGCGTCGCGGCCAGCTCGGGCTGACTGAACCGCTCGCCCGCCGTTGGCACCCGGCCATCCGGCAGGAACGTCGCCTCAGTCGTCGCGTACAGTCGCAGGTTGTCCTCCGCGCCGCGGAGCGATCGTGCCTGCCGCTCCCGTATGTCGAACCCTTCGGCCAAACGGATCGCGGGCTCGACCAGCCGGCGCCACTCCAGCGAGCCGTGCTCCTGATACGCCTTCCACAGACCCGCGACCGCGCCGGGCACGCCGACCGCCAGGTGGCCGACGACCGATGCGTCGGTGAGATTGCCATCGGCATCGAGGTACATGTCGCGGCGGGCGCCGAGCGGCGCCTTCTCGCGGTAGTCGAGGGCGGCCGTGCGACCGTCGGCGAAGCGGACAAGCATGAATCCACCGCCACCGATGTTGCCGGCTTCCGGATTCACCACCGCGAGAGCAAACGACGTGGCGATGGCCGCATCGACCGCGTTGCCACCCGCCTGGAGGATCTCGACACCCACCTTGCTGGCGTACGCGTCGGTCGAGACAACCATGCCAGTTGCAGCACGCACCGGTTCCGTATCGAGGGGGAACGGCCAGTCCGCCGGTATGGCTTCGGAGATCGGCGCGGGCTCGCAGGCCAGGACGAGGAGTGCGAGTGCCACCGTGTAGCGGCGTCGGATCATGAGAGCCATAGAAACGGTCGCAGGTTGACGGATACTCTATTCTCTCGTGTGGCACGCGGTTGCGCCAGCCGACCTGGTGCGTCCGTCACCAGCAGTAGACGAACGGAAACGTACCGCAGCGTGTGACTTGGGTACCGTCGTGCTACGGCATCGGCCTTACACTCGGCCATGCCACCTTGCGTTTCCTTCAGCGCCGAGCCCAGCTTATGGATATGGCAGCGTCGACGTACTACTCGGCGGACATGGTCCGCGCGCTCCCGGACGACGGCAACCGCTACGAGACGGTACACGGGGAGTTGCTGGTGACGCCTGCGCCGCGTGCGTGGCATCAACTGGTCGTGCAGCGACTGACCATGGCTTTGTCGCACTACCTCGATCACAATCCGATCGGTCAGGTCTTTGCATCCCCCGCCGACATCTCCTGGACCCCGGACACGTTGGTGCAGCCCGACGTGTTCGTTGTGGACCTCGCCGAGGCCCGTACCCTCGACTGGAGCCGGATGCAGCACCTCCTGCTCGCGGTCGAGGTGCTCAGCCCCTCTTCTGTGCGTGCGGACCGCTTCACGAAACGCCGATTGTATCAGGAGGTGGGCGTGCCGGCCTATTGGCTGGTCGACCCGGACGGACGTCAGGTCGAGATGTGGAGGCCGAGCGATACGCTGCCCGCTATCGCGCGTGAACGGGTCGAGTGGATCCCGGAGGGAACCTCGACGGCGTGCGTCCTCGAATTGCAGGAGCTATTCCGGCCGATCTGATACAGGAACTCGTTGATCGTTCGATCGTGAGATCGAGCGGTGGCGTGTCGATCGTCGTCATTCCCGATCGCACGATCAATCGATCGCCGCGCTGAGCCCCTCGCCTACCTCCCTCCCACCATCGCATTGAACAGCAACGGCCACGTCGCAATCGTCTGCCCCCGGTAGTTCGGCGGGAAGCCGAACAGCACCACCGAGCCCTCGCCGACCCGCACCTCCACGATGGCCGGCTGGCCCGCGATGCGATCCTGCCCCAGCGCCCAGCCGGAAAGGAGCGGGTCGCCATCGCCGTACCGCGCGACTACGGTGGCCCGCTCGTCGTTCACCTCGAAGGCACGGCTGCTACGCCAGTACCAGGCGATGGTTTCCTCCCCCATGCCCTGAGCCATGGCATGCTCCGGATCGAGCGCGAGCCGTAGAATGGATCCCGGGATGAAGAACTCCTCCGACGGCAACTCATTCACGAGGTTGCCGACCTGGAGGCCGAACGTCTCGATGGCGAAGTCACTGGCCTCGCCAATCGCAATGACACGCCCGCCCCGCTCGACGAAGCGGCGTACGGCGGCGACACCTTCCGCGCCCAGCCCACCCACGTACTCAGCCGGCATCGCATCGGCCGACCGCCCGTCGACGATCTCCCGAGCCTGCTGATCCTCGAAGATCAACACGCGGTAACGGTCCAGCTCGCCACTGTGGATGTCGGCGTCGTGCAGCGTGTCGTACGGGATCGCGTGCCGGTCGAACACCCAACGGGTCCAGCCCTCGGTCATCGGCTCGTCCCACGACTTGTACAGCGCGATGTCCGTGGCACGGCGGGTGAGCAGCGCCGGCGGCGTGCGGTACTCGACACTGTGCGGCGGAATCGCATCCGACAGCGAAACGTCCGGCATCTCGCTCACCGACACCGCCTCCACATCCATCAGCAGGGGCAGGGTGTGCGCCGTGACGTCGTACGGCGGCCGCGGCGGGCCGCCGGGATACTGGCGGAGATCGGGATACAGCTGGCGTGACAGCAGCGTGTGCGCAAAGGATGCGTACGGCTGTCGCAGCGGGATCACGTAGGTCCCTGCCGGGTACCTGCGGCCATCCGCTGCGAACGCGGACTCGGCCCGGTGTACCTCGACGTCACCGAGTGTCAGGATCCGGAGCACCGCGTCGAGCCCGATGCTCTGCTGGTCGCCCGGCAGCACCCAGGCTGCGGGCCACGTCGTCCACCCACGCACGGCCCGCTCATTGATGCGATAGAAGTTCTCCAGCCAGTAGCGCCGGTTCTTCGCGGCGTTGGTGAGGAGCGCCATCACGCCGGCTTCCATGTAGTCGACGATGTCCGACAGTTTCCACCTCCCGCCATCCCACACCACCGGGAAGTTCCAGGACCGGCCGGTGGCGTCGAAGCCGCGCCGGCCACGCAGATCCTCGTAGCCGACTGCGACGGGCGTCGCCAGCCTGGCGGACGCCGTCTCACTCAGGATGCGCACGCCGCCATGGTAGTGCTGGTAGGCGCGGGCCGGCGTGTAGGCGTCGTACTGCGCATTGATCACGACGCCCGCCTTGCCCTGCGCGATCAGCTCAGCCGCCATGTAGCTCCCCAGCTGGTTCGCGGCGGCCGTGAGCCCGGGATCGACGTTCTCCTCCCACGGCTCGATGTACGGCGGGAAAAAGACCCGCGCGCCGCTCGCCCCCATCTGGTGGATGTCGTGGACGATCTGCGGGTGCCACGCGTTGTGCGCCTTCGTGACCGTCAGCTCGGTCTCGATCTGGGTGAAGGCGTACCAGTCGCGGTTGTTGTCGTGGCCGATGTAGAAGTGGTACAGCCAGGGCAGCGCCGCACCCTCGTACTCCGTCCTAACCCAGCGCCGGTACCAGTCCACGATCATCTCGAGCCCGTCGGGATTGAGCGAGGGGATGTCGAGCAGGATGACGTTGTCGAGGATCTCGCGGATTCGAGGATCGTTTGACGTGGCGAGCCGGTGCAGCAGCCGCGCGGCCATCTGGGGACCGCCGACTTCGGTAGCATGGATCCCATGCGTCACCAGCGCTACCGTGCGGCCCGCGTCGACCAGCCGTTGCAGCTCCGCTTCATCCGACACGCGCCTGGGATCGGCCAGCGTCATCTGGATCTCGTGCAGCTCGTCCAAGTGAGCGTGGTTCTCGGCGCTTGTTACCGTGAGCATGATAAACGGGGATCCGAGCGTGGTTTGCCCAAGCGTATCCACCCGTACCCTGGGCGACTGCCGGGCGAGCACCTCGTACCACCCGGTCAGCTGACTCCAGTCCGCCAGCATCCGATCGGCACCGATCTCGAAGCCGAAGTAGTCCTTAGGGGCAGGGATACCCTGCGCTCGAACCTCGATGGCAAGTGTGGTCAGAAGCAGAGCGCCGATCAGCCCGCGGATAAGCCGTTCCATCATCTCCTCCACCGCACGAATGTGGAAATCTCCTCGGGCACGCCGCCTGGCAGGCGAAACGGGAGCCTCATGTGGAAAATCCAAGATCAGTATCGCGACATCAACCGAACATCAAAGACACCGAGAGAGCACCGCAGTAAGACATAAGTATATGTCACATATGAATATAGCTCATCCTAGCTGCCGTGCTCATTCCACATGTCGATAACTGGACAACGGCACGTTACCGCTACTCACTGAGTGCCGAGCAGCGGATCCGCCCTCACGTGCAAGCTCCCGGTCGCTCGATGCCCCGCCACGGTCATCCGAAGCTGGTACGACCCTGGGCCGGCTCTTGGTAGTCCATACTCTTCCCCCAGGCCGACCGTCCCGGGCCGACCGAGCAGCTGCTGCACCGCCGCACGCTGTTCCTCGGGAGTCTGCGCCGCTTGGAACCGGTCGTACAGGCGCTGTAGCGCACTACTCCCGGGGAAGTCTGCGACCAGTCGCTCGAATGTCTCCTCCACCCGGGCGAGCTGCTCGGCGGTGTAGGGCTCGGCATCGAAGTCGAGATCCCAGCGATACCTCTGGATCCCCGGCGTGGGGTCGAGGGTGACGGTACGGCTCCGTTCCCTAGCCGGATCGACAATCTCGAGGGTGACCGGCTCCTGGACGTCCGGGGCGAGGTAGTACGTGATGAACGCGGTGTTGCGGAATCTTCCCCGAGGGAGGCTGCCCACCGCCTCGATCGTCGGCGGGTTCTCCCCGGCGAACCAGAAGTGGCCCCGCTGTCCGCCGCGGCCCGTGTTCTCCCACAGCGTGGCGACGCGCTGCTCGAACAGATGATCCTGTGCATCGTCGCGCACGTTGCCGAGCTGCTGCAACGGCGTGATGTCGTCCACGATCCAGATCCCGCGCCCGTGGGTGCCGATCACGAGATCGTTGTCCCTGGGGTGGATCTTGAGGTCGTGTACAGCCACCGTGGGGAATCCGTTGGTGAACTTCGTCCACTGCACCCCGGCGTCGAGCGAGACGAACAGCCCAAACTCCGTGCCGAGGAAGAGGAGATCCGGGTTGCGCGGGTCCTCCCGGATCACGTACGCGACCTCGCCATCCGGCAGGCTGTTGCTCAAGCTCGACCACGTCTGTCCGTAGTCGGCAGTCCTGAACACCCAGGGCATGAACACGTCGCTGCGATGTCCGTCGAACACGGCGTAGGCCACCGCCGGATTGTGGTGCGAGGCCTCGATCCGCCCGACCCAGATGCCCTCGGGCACGCCCGGCACGTTGCCGCGCAGGTTGGTCCACGTGCGCCCCCCATTGCGCGTCACCTGTACGTTGCCGTCGTCGGTGCCCACCCAGATCACGTTCGGCGTGATCGGGGACAACGCGATCGATGTGATCGAGCAGTGGTACTCGGCACCGGTGTTGTCGGGCGTGATGCCGCCGCTCTCCCCCTGCACGCACGTCTCGCCCCTCGCGGCGGTGAGATCCGGACTGATGATGGTCCACGTCTCCCCACGGTCGTTGCTCCGGAAGAGATAGTGCGCACCCAGGTACACCGTGGCCGGGTCGTGCGGCGACATCACCATCGGCGCCGCCCAGTTGTAGCGGAACTCGTCGCCGCCGCTCCGTTCCTCCTCGGGGACCACCGCCTGATAGTTCACGACATTCGCCGGACTCGGCGCCGAGTATTCGACCTGATGCGTCAGCACGTCATAGCGCCGGAAGCTGCCGTTCTCGGCCTCGGTGTACAGCATCCGCCAGTCGTACGGATCGACGGACACGTACATGCCGTCGCCCCAGTGCAGCTTCCAGTTGTAGTCGCTCAGGATGCCGCGATTGTCCCGCGCAAAGCTCGGGCCCCCATAGGTGCCATTGTCCTGCAGGCCGCCGTACACATAGTACGGGTCCCGCATATCCAGACCGATCCGGTAGTACTGGGCGATTGGCAGGTTGTCGAGGAAGAAGAAGTGCTCGCCGTGATCGAACGTGAGGTGGAATCCCTTGTCGTCGCCGATGTAGTAGCGATCGCCGTCGTTCGGGTCGATCCACATGGCGTGAAAGTCGCCATGGATCTCCTGATCCTCGCTCCCATTCTCAATCGTCGTCCCGCCGTCCTCCGACACCATGAACCTTGTGGTGAGCAGGTACACCCGTTGGTCATCGGTCGGATTGACCCGGATCTGCGAGTAGTAGAACGGCCGGTTGTTGTACGTGTTGACATAGGTCCAGCTCTCGCCGGCGTCCTCCGAGCGGTACACGCCCGACCCGGGCGTGCTCAGGTCGTTCCTGCGCTCAGCCTCCACGAATGCCATGACGATGCGAGGATCTCGTCGGTAGAGCGCGAGGCCGATGCGGCCCGTCTCGCCGGGGGGGAGGCCCTCGGTGAGCTTACGCCAGGTCTGCCCGCCGTCGGTAGACCGGAAAATCCCGCCGTTCGGTCCACCGCTGTGGAACGTCCACGGTTGCCGCAGCCGGTGATAGAAGGCCGCGTACAGCATGTTCGGGTCGGTGGGGTGCATGACCAGATCGATGCATCCCGTCCTCCCGTCATCCGGCAGCCCGCCACCGAGCTTGGTCCACGTGTCACCGCCGTCCGCGGTCATGAACAGCCCGCGATCGCCGGAGTAGCCCCAGAGATGTCCGATGGCGCAGACGTAGACCACGTCGGGATCGCTGAGGTGCGTCACCACACGCGCGATCTGGTGTGTCGTCTCGAGACCTCTGTTCACGAACGTCGCCCCGCCGTCGGTGGACTTGTAGATCCCATCGCCCCAGGCGACGGAGTTCCGATTGTTCGCCTCACCGGTCCCCACCCAGACGATGTCCGGGTTCGGCTGGAACAGCCCGATGTCGCCGATCGATGCCGAGGCGTAGCTGTCGAAGATCGGCGTCCAGGTATTGCCGGCGTTGGTGGACTTCCACACCCCGCCCGACGCCGATGCGACGTAGACGGTGGCGAAGTCACGCTCGACGGCCTCGATGTCCACGACCCGGCCACCCATGTTGGCGGGACCGAGGTTCCGGGCGCGGAAGGCCTGGAGCAGGGATGCGTCAGAGACCTGCCCCGCAAGCGTCCACGGCAGCACCGCAGCCGCCGTCACCATCGCGAGAATCCTCAACCGCCGCGGTACCCAGCCCATGGTTTGCTCCGGTGGAGAGAGTCGGTGGTCGGTCTTCAGTGCTTACGCAGCCTCGCCCCTTCTAGTGCACCGACGATCAGGTTGTATGCTGCCTGGCGGGAGACCCTGTCGGGATCGCGGTCGCCGGCCGGTGTCGATGCGATGCCGAGTGCCGCGACCTTCTCGTAGCGGAACATGTCGCCGATCGCCAGCGCCAGCTCGCGACTCGTCGGGCCATCGGACACCGTGAGGCCGTGGCCCGGGACCTCTGCCGGATCCAGCACATCCATGTCGACGTGCACGTAGATGATGTCGGTGATCTCCGAGAGCCGCTCCATCTGCACCAGGAGGGCCGCGCTGCGATCGCGGACGTCGTCCACCGAGAGCCGAGCTACGTGGTGCGCCTCGACGAGCTCGCGCTCCAGGGGATCGAGATCACGCACGCCCACCATCACAATCTGCTCCGGATCGAGCGCGGGGTCGAGACCGGACTTCACCCGCAGCCGGTGCAGTGCCAGCCCGGCGGAGATGGCGACGGGCATGCCGCCGAGCATCCCCGAGAGGGTGGTCTCCGGCGTGTTGAAGTCACCGTGCGCGTCGATCCACACGAGTCCGACGCGCAGCAGCTGGTCATCGCGCCCGGCGTGTTGAAGACCGCCGAGCATGCCCATCAGCGAGCTGCAGTTGGCGAGGAGGCCGACGGAGATGAACCCTGCCTTCGTGTTCTCGGCCACGAGTCCGGCGAGGTGCTTGTTCGCCAGGCCAAGCCGGTGCCACTCGCCGTATTGCCGCTGCTCGTCGGGCGTGAGCACAACCGTCCCAATGGGAGCGAGCTCCACATCCAGTCGGGCCAGGAGACCGGAGAGGCCGCCCCGCTCCAGATAATCGGGGACCTCCGACAGCTCGGCGACGTTGCGGGCGCTCGAGTAGGGCATCTTGACGAGCGCCGCTTTCACAACCTCACGCTCCCTGTCCTGGGCCGCGACCCTCACCGGATTCGCAGTCGCAACGGCGAGCAGACCCAGCAGCCCGCCAACGCGCATCACACCCCACATTGTGCCGTTCCCCCGCCTCAGTGAACCTGTCGACGCATAGCATATCCGGAGGGCTGCGGGAGGGCCAGGGGACGCACAACAGCGCCCTGCCGGTGTGCACGCACTCTTCCCATACCTCGGCACGTCGCGCAAACTGGGGAGGTGATTTCGGGAAAGGCCACCCCGTGCTGAATCGACGAATCGCGATGCCACTCGTCGTCGCGACGACGGCCGCGCTGGCGGGATGCGAGATCGGTGGGGACCGCGGTATCTCGGCCGATTGGCACACCAACCCCGACCGCCGCTGGGTCGGTCCCGGCCTGTGGGCCAACCGGCTGCAGGACTGGAGGGTGACCGAGGGGCGACTCGAAGCAACGGCTGCGCTGCCAATGCGCACCGTCCACCTCCTCACGACGAGACTCGGACCGGAGGAGGGCCGACTGTGGCTGTCCACCACGTTCGGGCCGGCCGGCGCGACGGCGGCGGACACCGGGCGCAGCTCGGCTGGTCTGCTGATCGGTGCCGGCCGTGGACTCGACTATCGCGCCGCTGCGCTGATCCATCACGCCTCCGGGCCCTCGGCGGGTCTGTACGCGGGCGTCGATACCGAGGGTCGGCTGTTCCTGCGCGACCTCGAGCGCGACGATCTCCCCATCATCGCCACCGACACGCCGCGCGGACCCGTCGACTCCGTCTCGATCGTGCTGGCGGCCCGACCGCACGAGACGGACTACGAGATCGTGGTCGAGGCAGCGCTGTGGAATGCCGCGCGCGATACCGTGCGCGTCACGACCGGAGGGATCCCGCCGGATCGCCTGGTCGGCAGTGTGGCGCTGGTGTCGGACGGTCGCGGCGATGCGGGAACGACATTCTGGTTCTCCAGCATCGAGGCAACGGGATCGAAACTCGAGCGGCATGACGAAAGGACCGCCGGGCCGATCCTCGGCACGCAGCACACACTGAGCCGCGGCACTCTGAGGCTCACGGCACAGCTGATGCCGATCGGTCCGGGCGACGAGCGCTCCGCCACACTGGAGATTCAGCGCAACGGGACATGGACCAGTGTGGCAACCGCCGACATCATCGTTCCTGGTTACACCGCCACCTTCACCGTGCACCACTGGGAGAGCACGGCAGACACGCCGTTCCGGGTGACGTACGCGTTGTCAGCGACCGACGGGACATCCACGACCTACGAGCATCACGGTACCGTTCGCCGAGAGCCCGACGACAAGGACTCCATCGTGGTTGCCGCGTTCACCGGCAATCACAACGTGGCCGGCGGCGTCAACCGGGCTACGTTCGATTGGGCAGACGACATCTGGTTTCCGCACGCCGACATCGTCGAGCACGTGCGCGCGCACGCACCGGATGTCCTCTTCTTCAGCGGTGACCAGGTGTACGAGGGCGCGAGCCCGACGCGGGCCGATTTCAGCCAGCCCTACGAGGACTACCTCTACAAATGGTACCTGTGGCTCTGGGCGTTCGGCGAGCTGACGGCAGAGATCCCGGCGATCACGATTCCCGACGACCACGATGTGTTTCACGGCAACGTCTGGGGCGCGGGCGGCCGGGCGACCCCTCCGGGGACCAATGGCGCCGCAGCGCAGGACGCGGGCGGGTACAAGCTGCCGGCCGACTGGGTGAACATGGTGCAGCGCACCCAGACGAGTCACCTGCCCGACCCGTTCGACCCCACTCCCGTCGAGCAGGGCATCGGTGTCTACTACACCGACATGCTGTACGGTGGCGTGAGCTTCGCGGTGATCGAGGATCGCAAGTTCAAGTCGGCGCCCAAGCCGTTGCTGCCCCGGGCGGACGTGTGGAACGGCTGGCCGCTGAACCCGGCGTTCGACCCGGTAACCCATGCCGAACACCCTGACGCCGTCCTGCTCGGCGAGCGCCAGCTGGCGTTTCTCGACACGTGGGCCGCCGACTGGCGCGACGGGACGTGGATGAAGGTCGTCCTCTCACAGACGATCTTCGCCAACGTCGCCACCCTGCCCGACACTGCCCGCACGGGCTCGGTCATCCCCTCCCTCCCGATTCTCGCGGAGGGAGACTACGCCGTCGGCGAGCGCCAGGTCGCCGACATGGACTCCAACGGCTGGCCGCAGAGGGGCCGTAACCGGGCACTACGCGCGATGCGCAAAGGATTCGCGGTGCACCTCGCCGGCGATCAGCACCTTGGCAGCACGGTGCAGTACGGCGTGGAGGAGTGGAACGATGCCGCCTTCGCGCTTTGCGTCCCCTCGATCGCGAACTTCTGGCCGCGGCGGTGGTACCCGCCCGAGCGTGGAGCCAGCAGCGAGCCCGGTGCGCCCCGGTACACTGGGGATTTCGTGGATGGATTCGGCAACCGCATCACCGTCTTCGCCGTCTCCAACCCGACCCAGACCGACCGCATGCCATCCAGGCTGCACGAGCGCGCTCCAGGCTACGGCATCGCGCGATTCGAGCGCGCGACTCGGCGCATCACGTTCGAGGCCTGGCCGCGCTGGGCCGATCCATTGGCGGGCGACGAGCCGTACGACGGCTGGCCCGTGACGTTCGATCAGCGGGACTCTGGCGGTCGCACGCCGATCGGCCATCTGCCCACGCTCGTCGCTGCGGGGACGATCGATCCCGTCGTTCAAGTCGTGCGCGAGGACGGGGACGCGATCGTCTACACACTGCGTATCCGAGGGGACCGCTTCACTCCGCCGGTATTCGCGTCCGGTCCGTACACGGTGCGGATTGGCGAGCCGGGCACGGATCGCTGGCTCGTGCTGCAGGGACTCGAGCCCGTCGAGCGGCCCGACACGGTGACAGTACCGTTCTGAGCGGGAGAGTCGGAAGGGCAATCAGACGCATGGACGGATGGGGTACGGTGTAGGACGGACCGAGCACGCTCCCGACCATCCGTCCCCCTCACCGCCCGCCGCTGCACGTTGGACGTTGCACCGACCCTTCCCCTTCCCCTTTCCCCCTATCTCGCCGTGTCCGGCCGCGCAGCGATCGCCTCCACCACCGCCCGTTGAAGCGCTCCGAGGTCGGGATACCGGGTATCGTCGTCCACCCCCAGGTTCTGCCGGTTGGTGAGCAGGACCAGGGCCAGTCGCTCCGAGGGGATGCCCATGACGAAAGTGCCGGTGAAGCCTGTGTGCGAGAAGCTCTTGTCCGGCGCCCAATCGGGCGTCTGCCACCCCAGCGCCTGACCGTACTCCGTTCGCTGGAGGAAGGCGGCGACCGTCTCACGTATGAGGAACCGCCGGCCGTGGAGTTCGCCCTCGTTCAGCAGCAGCTCGAGCAGACGTGCGAGCTCTCCGGCGGTGGAGAACAAGCCCGCGTGTCCGGCGACACCTCCGTGCGCGTGAAACGCGTTCCCGTCGTTCACCTCTCCCAGCAGCGTGTACCGCCGCCACCCATCCCAGGAATCCGGATCCCCCGCATACAGGTACCCGAACGACGGGTCATGCACCATGCGGCGCTCAAAGGGATTCCCGTGGGAGGTAGCGGCGAACGGCCCTGCCGGGCAGGCATGGCAGTCCGGTTCCCGAAAGCCAGTGCGTTCCAGTCCCAGCGGCCGGTACAGCTCTTCAGCCACGAACCGATTCAACCGCACACCCGACACCCGCTCGACCAGATAGCCGAGCAGCATGAAGCCCAGATCGCTGTAGTGCCGCTCGTCTCCAACGCCCCACTCCAGGGGCATCTCACGGATGACCTCGAACGCCTCCTCGCTCGTGGTGGCCGAGTAGTAGATCGGCTGCCATTGGGCCAGGCCGGCTGAGTGGGTGAGGAGATGCCGGACGGTGACGGAGTCCTTGTGGGTCCCGCGGAACTCGGGAAGATAGACGCGCACCGGAGCGTCCAACGCGACCTGCCCGCGATCCACCAGCAACATCACGGCCATGGTGGTGGCCAAGACTTTGGTGACTGACGCCAGATCGAAGACGGTGGTGGCAGTCATCGGTCGGGCTTGAGTGAGCACTCGCGGCGGCTGGGCGTAGGGATGGCTCGCCTCCGTAGGATTCGCGGTCCCCACCTGGAACTCCATCACCTGCGCGAGTCCGTGTGCCCGTTCCAACAGGACCTCACCATCCCGGGCCACGAGGATCACGGCGCCGGGGACCGTGCCATCTACCACCGCGGCGGCCACCAGGCTGTCGGCCGCCTGTACCCGGAGTTCTGTCCCTGTTTCTCCCCAACCGCATGCGGCCAACACGACGAGGCTGCCGCAGAGCGTACGCCGCAGCGTCACGGCAATCCTCTCCCACGGGAAACGGCGAGTGCGAACCCAAACTCGCTCCCACACAGCGGCATGTCGAGGCTCAGCGCGATGGGCTGACGCGCCGCGCAGAAACGCCTCAGAACGCGCCATGGATGAGTTCGCCACATGCCGGGCAACTGCCACCGTTGACGGTGCTCTTGATGATGTCGAAGCCGTATCGCTCGATCAACAGAGCGCCGCAGGAATGGCAATAGGTGTTCTCCCACTCGTGGCCGGGAACATTGCCGACGTACACGTACCGGAGACCGGCATCCGTCCCAATGGTCCTCGCCGTCTCGAGCCTCGAGATCGGAGTGGGCGGTAGGTCCGCAAGCTGCCACTGGGGGAAGAAGCGGGTGACATGCCAGGGAGTCTCGGCACCGAGGGCGCTGGTGATCCACCGTGCTATGCCACGCAGCTCGTCGTCGCTGTCGTTGATGCCCGGAATGATGTTCGTCACGACCTCCATATGCATCCCAGAGGTCTTCGCTTGGCGGACGCTCGCGAGAATCCCCGCTGTGTGTTCCGTGTGGCCCATGCGTTTGTAGGTGGCATCGGAAAACCCCTTGACATCCACCCGGAACACATCGAGCACCGGTGCGATCGCCGCGAGCGCTTCAGGGCTCAGTGAGCCGTTCGTGACGTAGTTCGTGTAGAGTCCGTGCCGCTTCGCCACCGTCGCCCCGTCCAACGTGTACTCGAACCAGAGGGTGGGCTCGTTGAATGTCCATGAGAGGCCGATGCAACCGGCAGCTTTGGCGGCGGTCACAGCATCCTCGGGCGAGAGATACCGCCCGCCTCCGTTCCCACCTGTCCAGTGAGAAATGTCCCAGTTCTGGCAACCGGGGCAGCGGAAATTGCAGCCCAGGCTCCCCAACGAGAGCCACCGCGATCCCGGATAGAAGTGGTAGACGGGCTTCTTCTCGATCGGATTGATCGACATCGCCGACACTTCACCATAGATCAGGCTGTACAGCGTCCCGTCCTCGTTCCTCCGCGTCCTGCACCATCCCTCATTGCCTGGCGGAATGACACATCTTCTCTGGCAACAGCCGCAGCGCACGGTTCCTCCACCGAGTCGTTCGAAGAGCTGCGCCTCCTTCTTCATGCGCCGTACCCCCCTCGCAGAGGAACGTAGAGCACATCACAGATAGTCCTGGTGCGTATGCCCGCCGCCGTTCGTGCCACGAGCACCAGTTCCTGTCTGTCACCCGCGAAGAGCGGTCCGATCAGTTTCCCCCCGGGTGAGAGTTGGTCAAGCAACGGCGGAGGCACGGTCTTGCACGCTGCGGTGATGGAGATGCTGTCGAACGGTTGAAGCGGCGGATAGCCCAACGCGCCGTCGGCCCTGACGAGGAGCACATCATCGTAGCCAGCCCGTTGCAGGTTGGCCTTGGCATACTCGAAGGTTACCGCATCGATCTCCGTGGCGACCACCAAGCCGCCATCTCCGACGACCTCTCGCGCAACCGCTGCGCCGTACCCGGACCCGAGGCCGACTTCCAGGAACCGTTGGCTGGCGTCCAACCCGAGCGGTTCATAGAAGAGCGGATAGCTGTGGGGGCAAGATATGGTGGACCGCTCGCCTGGGAGCGGTAGCGGAACCTCACAATACGCATAGTCTCGATACGGACGCGGGATGAAGTCCTCGCGGCAGACCGTGAGGAGTGCTCTTCGTATCCGCTCCGACCTCAGATAGCCCGACCGTACGAGTTCGTCGACCTTCGCGGCTCGTTCGCGCTGGAACTCATCCTTGGTCTTGGTCGGCTCCCGAACTGGAGGCAGTGTCCAACCCCGCATTGCCGCCGACTCCGTTCCTCGCCATGGCGTCGGCCATCGTACCGTGGCGCATCCGCATCATGGGGCACATGTAGAGTATAGTACCTCGGCCGCCTCAGAAACCGGGGACGACGTGGAGCGGCGGAGATCTGGAATCCGACGCCTCCCGCACCGACACGGGCGCGCTGGCCGACGGTTCCGTCGCCTGGTACCCTTCACGGGTGAGGGAACAGGGGGTCATCCCCGTGACCCGCCCACAGTACCGCCGCAGCGTTGCAGGATTGGCCTGCCTCAATCGCCGGCGCGTTCCCAGCCCTTCGTGCTCCCCTGCCGCCCGGCGTCGCGCCGGGCGATCTCGTTTCCCGACAACCCTGTCCCTATTGCTCACGGGACCCGGACCGTAGGTTATCTGCACTCCCCCGCCAAGGAGCGTGCAATGCGTCGCATCGTATTCGCCGTCCTCGCCCTCGCCCTCGTTCTACCACTTCGCACATCCGCACAAATGCCAACCGCCCAGAGGTGGGAGAACGTCGAGTGGTACGTGGTGATGAGCTGGCAATTCACGGGCGCGGACGCAGACTCTGCCACAGCCGTCTTCTGGAATCACATCCAGCCTGCGATGGCTGAGACGTGGCCCGAGACGACATGCCTGCGTGTCATGACCGGTGAGATGGGCGTCACCTGCTTTGGCCCGATGGCCAGCGGCCTGGAAGAAATGGAGTGGCAGGTGTCCCCAGCCGACGCCCGTTTCTTCTCGCTGTTCTTTGAGCGAGAGGGTGAAGCGGGGACGGGATTGTTCGAGACATTCGTGAACGCTGCGACCGGCTTCACGTTAAACCTCGCACTGAAGCACAACGGTAGCATGTAGCCCCAGGGATTCCGGCACAGCGTCGTCGTTGGCGTTCCCCCTGATTCGCGTGCGGTGGTGTGAACCGCTGAGGGGGGGATATCCCATGTCCAATGGGGGAATGATGAATGTCCAGGTAGGGCACGAACCGGGTGGAGGCGGATAGGCGCTCAGGTGGTCAGGCGGATGGACCGATGGGGTACGTCGCGGGAGGGGTTTGAGAACGCCGACTATCCGTCCATCCTTACCGCCCGCCACTGCACGTTGCACGTTGTACGTTGCACCTATCCTTTTCCCTTCTCCTTTTCTCTTTCCCCCGTATCCCGCCGTTCACTCCGGGCGCCGCGCCAGCTCCAGGGCCAGATCGAGTGCGGGATCGCGCTCCGCGAGCAGGTCCTCGATCGTCGGTGTCACCACGTGGTCCGGTATCAGTCCACGGTCCCTGGGCTCGTAGCCGGAAACCGCGCAACTGTATCGCTCGAACGGGATACGCACCCGCAGTGCCGTGTGGGGCAAGGTCAAGCGCGCACCCACACCCGACGTGTTGCCGTAGTACCCCGCAGCTCCTTCTTCACCCACGAACGTGGCGCGGCCGAGGTGATGCACCACAGAGGTGAACTCGCCGGTGGCCGAGAAGCTCCCGCCGTCGATGAGGATGATGACATCGCCGGCGAAGACCGGGTCCACGGGCTGCTGCGGTCCGAGGTTGGGATGACCCAGCACGTCGTACATCCCTCGCTCGTTCAGGCGGACGCGATCCTCGGGTATGGTCCACTGCGGCTGGTTGGTGTGCTCCATGAAGGTGAACCTGCCGGCATTGATCTCGAGTGCG